>NZ_NEVI01000001.1:0-408731 GCF_002261415.1 Bordetella genomosp. 7
ATTTCGGCAAAGCCGAACACGCCCATGGCCACGATGGCGAAGTCGATGCCGTCCTGCAATTCGGGAATGCCGAAGTCGTAGCGGGCCACGCCGGAGTTCACGTCGGTGCCCACCATGCCCAGCAGCAGGCCCAGCAGGATCATGCAGATGGCCTTGGGCAGCGAGCCCGAGGCCAGCACCACGGCGCCGATCAGGCCCAGGGTCATCAGCGAGAAGTATTCGGCAGGGCCGAACTTGAAGGCCACTTCAGCCAGCGGGGGCGCGAAGGCGGCGATCAGCATGGTGGTGACGCTGCCGGCGAAGAATGAGCCGACGGCAGCCAGCGAGAGCGCCGCGCCGGCGCGGCCGTTACGCGCCATCTGGTGGCCGTCGAGCACGGTGACCACCGCCGAGGTTTCTCCGGGCAGGTTGACCAGGATGGCGGTCGTGGAGCCACCGTACTGGGTGCCGTAGTAAATGCCGGCCAGCATGATCAGCCCGGCCACCGGCGGCAGCACGTAGGTGATGGGCAGCAGCATGGCGATGGTGGGCACGGGGCCCAGGCCGGGCAGCACGCCGACGAGCGTGCCCAGGATGCAGCCCAGCAACGCGTACAGCAGGTTTTCAGGGGTGACCGCGACGGAGAATCCGAGCGCGAGGTGTTCGAGCAATTCCATGATGTTGTCTTCCCCTTGGTTTTAATTCATGCCCAGAAACGTCGGCCACAGCGGGAAGATCAGCCCCAGGCCCTTGACGAATGCCAGCCAGCAGAAGACCACCAGGAAAATGGCGTTGACCACTGCGACGCGCCAGCTGAACTCGAAGCTGGCGATGCTGCTGCCTACCACCAGCAGGAAGATCGACAGGTACAGGCCCAGGGGGCGCAGCAACAGGCCGAACAGCACGACGGAGCCGATGATGATGAACAGGATCTTGAAGTCGAAGCGATCGACGGTGGTTGCGGTGGCTTTCGGGGAAAGCGCGCCCAGCGCGACCACTGCGCCCAGCACGGCCAGGCAGATGCCCAGCCAGAACGGGAAATAGCCGGGGCCCATCCGGGCGGCGGTGCCCATGCTGTATTGGGTAGCCCCGAAGGCGAATCCCAATCCGATCAGGGCGAACATCACCCCTGACCAGAAATCCTGTTTATTCCTTAGCTGCATAGAAGGTCTCCGTATTGTGCCGTGCCAGGTGGGTAGACCTGTAAGGCGGAGACGCAGGGCCGAGGGACGCAAGAGGCTTGGACATGAAACATATAAAAAAAATATGGCACGGCGGAGCGAGCCATATCGGGTTCTGCAAGCGTCCGGACACTGAGCGCACCGCCAGCACGCTTAGTCCAAGTCGGGTGGATCGTATCACGATGTAGTTCGGAATTCTGTTGGTGAATCCACGCAGATTCCCCTGGTCTTATATCGTGGAATGGCGCTTGCGGACACGGGATTTCCCTCGGTTCGGGCGTGCGTGGACGCTCTTGGTTCGAACGGCGCGCAAGTGGCCGTAGATCGTGGCGGGCAGACAAAGTCAACTCTTGCAGCGTGTCAGATATAAAAGGGCGATGCGCTTGCCGGGCACGTGTCACCCTGACTTTCGATATTGGCCGCTACGGCGCACAGAGCAGGACGCTTGCCGCTCTCGTTGCTGTGCATGCGCAAAGCGCCGGCATAACGGGCGGGCGGCGGCGCATCGGGTATGGGGACGCCATTTTCCGACAACGACAAATAATTCTTATCAGATCGTCGTCAACGTCGAATTCTTTAAACAATTACATGGATGTAACGCGTTTGCACATTGTCCACGGAATGGACAAGAAGGCGCGGCGCGGGTGTTGGCGCCACGGCGTTCTTGCTGCCGGCATCAATGCATCCATGGAGCGCTGCCCGCCCGTCCGATACCCAGCCAATACACAGGCGTGCATACAGATACTAGGGAAAATCCTGAGAAATTTGGCGGTATGTACGTTGCTGTGCCGCAACAGAACGCTAGCTGGCCGGGCTGTCGGCCGGGTCCTGCGCGCGCCGCTTGATTTCCTGGTGGTGGCGTTCCATGGCTTGCCGGAGTTCGCGGCGCTGCAATGCGGCCTCATAACGCTGCCGTTGCTCAAGCGTGTGTACTTGCAGTTGCGGCACGGGGGTTGGCTGGCCGCTGTCGTCCACGGCAACCATCGTGAAGAAACAGCTGTTGGCGTGCCGCACGACCTGCGCGCGGATGTCTTCGGTAATTACCTTGATGCCCACTTCCATCGATGTGCGGCCCGTGTAGTTGACGGACGCCAGGAACGTGACCAGTTCGCCCACATGGATAGGCTGGCGGAACATGACCTGGTCTACCGAGAGCGTGACCACATAATGGCCGGCATAGCGGCTCGCACAGGCGTAGGCGACCTGGTCCAGGTACTTGAGGATGGTGCCGCCGTGGACGTTGCCCGAGAAGTTCGCCATATCGGGCGTCATCAGGATGGTCATGGAAAGCTGGTGGCTTGCAGTGTCTGCTTGCATGGCTCGCACACGGGATGTCAAAACATCATGGTAATCCGTGCATGCCGCGCCGGGAGGAAACTTGTCGCGCTAGCCACGAAACGGGGTCATCGATTGTGCAAGACGCCGCAGGTCTGCGGATGCATAATGGCCTGCGTGCCGTGTACGGGCGGCCCACCCAAGGAGATTCCTCATGTCCCGAGATTCGCAGTTCGACAGCCTGCTGCCGCCTCTGCGGCTGGACCGGCGCGCCTTTGTGGTTACGGCCCTGGCCACCGGCTTTACCGCGGCCACCGGTCATGCAGCAGCATCCACCGCCATCAGCACCTCTGCGGACGGCCTGCAGGCAGGCGAAGTCCAGATCCCCGTGCCCGGCGGCAATATGCCGGCGTATCGGGCGGCTCCCCAGGGCGGCAAGTCGCTGCCCACCGTGCTGGTGATCAGCGAAATCTTTGGCGTGCACGAGTACATCAAGGATGTATGCCGCCGCCTGGCCAAGGCCGGATACCTGGCCATTGCGCCCGAACTGTTTGCGCGGCAGGGCGACGCGTCCAAGTTCACCGAAATAGCCCGCCTGCGCGCCGAAATTATCGATAAAGTGCCCGACGCGCAGGTCATGGCCGACCTGGACGCCACGGCGGCCTGGGCGGCCGGGAATGGGGGCAACCCCGAACGCCTGTTGATCACGGGCTTTTGCTGGGGAGGCCGCATCGTGTGGTTGTATTCGGCGCACAACCCCAACCTGCGTGCGGGCGCGGCATGGTATGGCCATGTGCGCAACACCACCAGCCCGATCAAGCCGCAAGATCCCATCGCGCTGGCGGGACGCCTGAACGCGCCGGTGTTGGGCTTGTATGGCGAGGCCGACGCGGGCATTCCGGTGGCGGACGTCGAACAGATGCGCGAGGCGCTGGGCAAAGGCTCGGAAGCAGCCAGGCAATCGCAGATACGCCTGTATAAAGATGCGCCCCATGCGTTTCATGCCGATTACCGGCCCAGCTACCGCAAAGAGCCCGCCGAAGACGCCTGGCGACGCATGCTCGACTGGTTCGAGCGCTACGGCGGGTAAGCCGCGCGCTACGGCTTGCGCACGCGCTGCTGCAGCGGAGCGTATTCGGCCGGCACCCACGCATAACCGTGACCATCGGTGCGCACGTGGCCCAGGCCCGGAAACGGCAGGTGCGCGCCTGCCACCCAGAGTTTGTCGCGCGCTGCGTCGGCGAAGACTTTCTTGCGGCTGGCGATGGCCTGGGCGCTGTCTACGTCGAATTCGATGGCGACTTCAGGCCGTGCGAACTGCACCGCATGGTTGTGCACGATGTCGCCCCATACCAGCAGGCTCTCGCGCCCGGACGTGAACAGGTATGAAGTGTGGCCGGGTGTATGGCCCGGTGTCGGCACGGCGCGTACGCCGGGCAGCAGCGTTTCACCGGGCTGGTAAGTAAGAAACTTGCCGGTAGCCTGGTAGGGCGCAACGGCGTCGCGCGACATCTTGAAAAACGGCTGGACATCGGCGGGCGCCTGCGCGGCGACGGTCTGGCTCAACCAGAAGTCGGCGTCGGCGCGCGCAGCATAGACGTCGGCGTTGGGAAAACGGGGGGTGCCCTGCGCGGTGAGCAGCCCGCAGGCATGGTCGGGGTGCAAGTGCGTGAGCATTACGGCATCGATCTGCTCGGGCTGAAAGCCCGCGGCCCGCAGGCCTTCGGCCAGGCCGCCGGCGGTGGGGCCCATGCAAGGCCCGGCGCCCGTGTCCACCAGCACCAGGTGTTTGCCGTTCTGGATGACATAGGCGTTGACGGCAGTCTGTACGCCCGGGTCAGCCGGCACGAACATGGTGGCCAGCAGGGTCTGGATGTCGGCCGCAGTGGCGCCGGTGAGCAGGCCGGGATCGACATCGAGATAGCCGTCATACAGGGCGGTTACCACGAAATCGCCCAGCGCCATGCGATAAAAGCCGGGGGCCTGCGCCGTTTGCAGCGGGGCGGCCGCGTGCGCGGGGAGTGCGGCCCCGGCGCCGGCCACCAGGGCCGTTGCAGCCAGACTGAATGCGCCCAGCAAGCGGCGCGGCAGGAAACAGACCGGAAAACGCATGACAGATAGCTCCGTTGAATCAGGCCGTAGGTGCGTCGAGGATAGCGCGAATCAAGGCAGCATGCGCGCCGTGGCCCGCGCCTGGGCGGCGAGCCAGTCGGCCACGGTATCTACGTCGGGCGATCGAGCATGCGCGCCGCGCATCATGAAGTAGGCATGACGGGACGCGCTTTGCAGCGGCGGGCCCACGGCCACCAGCCGCTGCTGCGCCAGCAGCGGCTCGACCAGTGCCTGGCGGCCCAGCGCGACGCCGTGGCCGGCCAGCGCGGCGTGCACGATCTGGTCGTATTGATTGAAACGCAGCATGCCTTTGGGGCGCACGCTTCCCAGCTGGTGGGCCTGCAGCCACTCAGCCCATTGCAACCATGGGCGCGTGGGATCATCGAACTCCAGCAGCACCAGGCGCGGCAGGCTCAAGGCGTCGATTGCGCCGATACCCTGGGACGGGTGCGCCACCGGCGCCACCGCCTCGCCAAACAGCCATTGCGCGCCTTCGGGCGCGGCATCGCGGGGCGTGTACCGGATGGCAATGTCTACGCCGTCGCGTTCAATGTCGAGCAGGCGATTATCGGCAGCGACCCGCACATCGACGGCCGGATGCTGTGCCTGGAATTCACCCAGCCTGGGCAACAGCCACAGCGAGGCCACCCCTATGGTGGTGGTGACCGTCACGGGAATACGGCGCTCGGGGGCGCGCCATTGCCCCGCCAGTTCCCCCAATTGAGACAGCCACGGGTCGGCCATGTGGAACAACCGGGCGCCTTCGGACGTGAATGCCACGGAGCGGAACCCCCGCTTGAGCAAAGGCACGCCCAGGTGCGCCTCCAGGGCGCGCACCTGGCGGCTGATGGCCGACTGCGTCAGGTGCAGGTCGCGCGCCGCGGCGGTGATGCTCATGCGCCGGCCCACTGCGACGAATCCGCGTATCAAGTCCAGGGGAGGCAGCTTGGAAAGGGGATATGACATTCCTGTAGCGCATGCGAATGCGACGTGGAAATCGGTTGAACAATCATACCCGGACGGCGTTCAATAAGGCGTACTGGATCAACACATGCGTGGCGCGGAACCCTGCCGCCATGCAGCGGCGGAGAACTTCGATGGCCGGCGAACCGATCAGCCTGTATTGCGCAACGGGAATGTCAATGGCATTGACGCGCGATCCGGTGCGGGTGCGGCGCGTGCCGGGCCTGCGTATTCTTTGCCAGGCCGGCGTGGCATGGGTATCGGAATATCGGTGCCGCGACGACTACGTGCTTGGCGCCGGCGACACCGTGCGCCTGCGCGGCAATCGCGATATTGTGATGAGCGGGCTGCCCGACGCGCGGGTGGCGCTTTTCCTGGAGCCTACGTCATGACTGCAACTGCCTTGCCCTGCGAATTGTGGTTCGACTTCGCCAGCCCCTATAGCTACCTGGCGGTCGAGCGCGTCGAGCCCCTGGCTCGCCAGGCCGGCGTCGATGTCGTGTTGCGGCCGTTTCTGCTTGGTCCGATTTTCCAGGCGCAGGGGTGGAACGATTCGCCCTTTCGCCTGTTTCCCGGCAAGGGCGCATACATGATGCGCGACGTCGCGCGCCTGGCGGACAAGTACGGCATTGCCTACCAGCGACCCAGCCAGTTTCCGCGCATGAGTGTCCTGGCTGCGCGCGTGGCATTGCTGGGGCAAGAGCAGCCCTGGGGCGCCGGGTTCTGCCGTGCGGTGTTTCGCGCCAACTTTGCCGGCGATCTCGACATCCAGGACGAGTCCGTCGTGCGCAATTTGCTGCAAGCCCTGGACGTAAATGGCTCCGCCCTGGTGGAGCAGGCTCGCCAGGAAACCACCAAAGAGGCCTTGCGACGCCGCGTCGACCGGGCTCGCGAACTGGGCATCTTCGGCGCCCCTACCCTGATGGTGGGTAGCGAGATGTTCTGGGGCAACGACCGTCTGGAAGATGCCTTGCAATGGGCTGCAAGCGGGCGCAAGGCCGGGTCTTGAAACTGCCGCCCGGTTAAACAGGAGATCGACAATGTCTACCGACAAGAAAGTCATGATCGTCACCGGAGCCAGCCGCGGCATCGGCGCGGCTGTCGCCATGCTGGCCGCCCGGCGCGGCTACAGCGTCTGCGTCAATTATCGCCATCGCCGCGACGCGGCCGACGAGGTGGTGGCGGCCATCCGCGCCGAAGGCGGCCAGGCGATCGCCGTCGCAGCGGACATGGCCGACGAGGCGCAAGTCGTGCAGCTGTTCCAGGCGGTAGACCGCGAGCTGGGGCGCGTAGACGCCCTGGTCAACAATGCGGGGGTGCTGGAAACCCAGATGCGCGTAGAGGACATGGATGCGGCACGCGTCTCGCGCATCCTGGCCACCAACGTCGTAGGCGCGCTGGTCTGTTGCCGCGAGGCGGTGCGCCGCATGGCCCCCCGGCACGGCGGCCGGGGCGGGGCGATCGTCAACGTGTCGTCGGTGGCCGCCCGCCTGGGCTCGCCGGGCGAATACGTCGACTACGCGGCGTCCAAGGGCGCGCTGGATACGCTGACCATCGGGCTGTCGAAAGAAGTGGCTGCCGACGGCATCCGCGTCAACGCGGTACGCCCGGGAACGATATATACCGATATGCATGCCAGCGGCGGCGAGCCCGGCCGGGTTGATCGCCTGGCAAGTTCGATTCCGCTGCAGCGCGGCGGCACCGTCGACGAAGTGGCCGGCGCCGTGATGTGGTTTTTCTCGGAAGAGGCCGGCTATACCACCGGCTCGTTCATCGAGGTGTCGGGCGGCAAGTAGCCCTGCGCGCCCCACTGCCTATCGGCCGGTATTGGGGTAGTCGGGGCCCGCGTCATGAAAGCCGCCGGTGCTGTAAGGATTGACGGCGCCCGGGTGGGGCGGCCCCGCGCGGTGCGGGCCGTCGGCGCAGCCGGAAAGCAGCAGGGCGCAGGCGGCCAGGGTCAGCCAATGTAAACGAGATTTCATGATGGTCTCCTGAGAGTCTGGAGCGGGCTGTCGTACGCCGGCGTACGACTCACTCCATCAGCCGCGCCAGTTCCACTCCGGGATCGTCCGCACGCATGAACGCTTCGCCAACCAGGAAGGCGTCTACGTTGTGGCGCCGCATCAGTTGGACGTCTTCCGGAGAGAGAATGCCGCTTTCGGTAATGACCCGCTTGCCGGCGGGGATCATGGGCAGCAGGTCCAGGGTGTTCTGCAAGCTGGTTTCAAAGGTGCGCAGATTGCGGTTGTTGATGCCGAGCAAGGGCGTCTGCAGGCTGAGCGCGACGTCGAGTTCCTTGGCGTCGTGCACTTCCACAAGCACATCCATGCCCAGTTCAAACGCGACGGCTTCCAGTTCGCGCAGGTGGGTGGGTGTCAGGGCGGCCACGATCAACAGCACGCAGTCGGCGCCCATGGCGCGCGCGGAGATGACCTGGTAGGGGTCGATGATGAAATCTTTGCGCAGCACGGGCAGCGGGCAAGCCGCGCGGGCGCGCCGCAGATTGTCGTGCGAGCCCTGGAAAAACTGCACGTCGGTCAGTACCGACAGGCACGCCGCGCCGTGCACCGCATAGGTGGCCGCGATGGCCGCCGGGTCGAAGTTTTCGCGCAGCACGCCCTTGGAGGGCGACGCTTTCTTGATTTCGGCAATGACGCCGGCCTTGCCCTGGGCGATCTTGTCTTCAATGGCCTGGGCAAAACCGCGCACGTCCTGGCGCGCCTGCGCCTCGCGCAGCAGCTCTGCTTCGCTGCGCATTTGGCGCGCGGTTGCGACTTCCTCAGCCTTGACGGCGAGAATCCTCGCGAGAATGTCGTTCATTTCAGGAATTTCCGGGTATATGTGCAGAACTCTTCCAGCTTGGCTCGCGCCGCGCCGTTAGCAATCGTTTCAAAAGCCAATTTCAGGGCTTCGGCAATGGTGGGGGCCTTGTTGCCGGCATAAATGGCCAAGCCGGCATTGAACCCGACGATGTCGCGGGCAACTCCGTCGACATTGTCCAACGCCTGGATGACAAGCTCGCGGGATTCTTCACGGTTGCTTACCTTGATGCCCCGATTAGACACCATTGCCAACCCATAGTCTTCGGGATGGATTTCATATTCGCGCACTTCACCATCCTTGAGCTCTCCCACCATGGTGGAACCGCCCAGCGAAGCTTCGTCCATGCCATCTTTGCCATGCACCACCAACACGTGGCGCGACCCCAGGCGCTGCAAAACTCGTACCTGAATGCCGACCAGGTCGGGGTGGAACACGCCCATCAGCTGGTTGGCCGCGTTGGCGGGGTTGGTGAGCGGCCCGAGGATATTGAAAATGGTACGCACGCCCAGCTCTTTGCGCACGGGCGCCACGTTCTTCATGGCGCTATGGTGCGCGGGGGCGAACATGAACCCGATACCGGTGGCCTGAATGCATTCGGCGACTTCGGCGGGGCTGAGCGCCAGGTTCGCGCCCAGGGCTTCCAGCACGTCGGCGCTGCCGGACGAGGAAGACGCGCTGCGGCCGCCATGCTTGGCGATCGGCACGCCTGCGGCCGCCGCCACGAACATGGCAGTGGTCGAAATATTGAAGGTATGGCTGCCGTCGCCGCCGGTGCCGCACATGTCGAGCAGGTCTTGCGGATTGGGCGTGACCACCGGGGTGGCGAACTCGCGCATGACCTGGGCGGCGGCGGTGATTTCGCCGACGGTTTCTTTCTTGACCCGCAACCCCATCAGCAGCGCGCTGGCAATCTGCGGCGACATTTCGCCGCGCATCAGCATGCGCATCAGGTGCAGCATTTCATCGTGGAAAATTTCGCGATGCTCGATGCAGCGCGTCAGGGCTTCGGTGGGCGAGATGGACATGGTGTCGGTTCCTTTTATTGGATGTTCAGGAAGTTGCGCAGCAGGTCATGCCCATGCTCGCTCAGCACGGACTCGGGGTGAAACTGTACGCCGTATACCGGCAGTGTCTTGTGGCGCACGCCCATGATGTCGCCATCGGGCGCGGCGGCGGTCACTTCCAGGCAGTCGGGCAGCGTATCGCGCGCGATCGTCAGCGAGTTGTAGCGAATGACGGTATATGGCGAGGGCAGCCCCGCGAAAATGTCGGTGCCCCGATGCGTGATCTGCACGGTCTTGCCGTGCATGATCTGGGGGGCCCGCACAATGTCGCCGCCGTAGGCCGCGCCGATGGCCTGGTGGCCCAGGCATACCCCCAGGATGGGCACCTGGCCGGCAAAACGCTGGATCAGGGCCACCGACACCCCGGCTTCGGCCGGTGAGCAGGGGCCCGGCGACACGCAGATGCGGTCGGGTCGCAGCGCGGCGATTTCGTCGAGCGTGATCTGGTCGTTGCGGGCGACCTGCACATCCTGCCCCAGCTCGCCAAAGTACTGCACCAGGTTGTACGTGAAGGAATCGTAGTTATCGATCATCAGCAATCTAGACATGGCGATTCCTGTGCGTGGCAGAGAGCGGGAGTGTTTTGTTGTGGAATTTCAAGGGTTTGGGCGCGAGCGAACCCGCCCGGCGCCACCCTGGGAAGGGGCGATCATGGGTGACTGCGGGGAACAAGAGTACGGGCATTGGGCAGGTCTCCTTGGGTGTTGGAGCCGCCGTGCCGGAGTGCCATTCTGCTAAACCTTGCCTGCCGGTACGGCGGCAAGGTGCGGTTCGGGAACCGCAGCAACGTGCCGCTTCCTATTGGAAGCGCCACCACTTAGCAATATTGATCGATGTGATACGGGTCATGGCCGACCGGATGTTCGTTGGTTGCGGCAAGTTGCCACAAGTGAGGGGAATATTACCATGCGTGGCGCGCTCCGGCACATCCGGCCCTGCTCGAATGCATGCCGGTTTCCGCAGCGCGGAACGACTGCGCGCAAGTTGCCACGGGACTCGCAAGTTGCGTCATCATGCGCGATTTTGGTGCGCGGAAGCCTCATAAGCATGTAAGCTTCTGCTGCTGAACACAGTACGGCTGGCGTGTCGTTTCCGGCGATCCCGGAAGTCCCTGTCCGCAGTCATCGATCCACCGAAAATCAACAAAATACCAATCAACGTCGCATCCCATGCGGCATTGTGTGCATCGGCTCGCCTGTGGCAGTGGGCGATGCCATGCAATTCTTGAGGATGTTGTGTATGCAAGCTCAATCGACACCGCAGGCGCAGCGCATCGGGATTCCGCGCGAAACCTTTGCCGGCGAAAAGCGCGTCGCATCGGTGCCCGATGCCGTCGCGAAGCTGGTCAAGCTGGGGTTCCAGGTAGCGGTGGAATCCGGGGCGGGGGAAGCCGCCAATTTCAGCGACGACGCCTACCGGGAGGCGGGCGCCGAGATTATTGACGGGGCTGCCGCGCTGTGGAGCGCGTCCGACATCGTGTTCAAGGTGCGCCCGCCCACCGCCGACGAAGTGTCGCTCATGCGCGAAGGCGGCATGCTGGTGGGCTTTATCTGGCCGGCCCAGAATCCGGAGCTGATGCAGCAGCTGGCCGCCAGGAAGGCGACGGTGCTGGCCATCGACAGCCTGCCGCGCACCTTGTCGCGCGCACAGAAAATGGACGCGCTGACCTCGATGGCAGGCGTCAGCGGTTACCGCGCCGTGATCGAGGCCGCCAACGCCTTCGGGCGCTACTTCAATGGGCAGATCACGGCGGCGGGCAAGGTTCCGCCGGCCAAAGTGTTTGTCGCCGGCGCCGGCGTGGCCGGGCTGGCCGCCATCGGCACGGCCGCGAACCTGGGCGCCATTGTGCGCGCCAACGATACGCGGGCCGAGGTCGCCGACCAGGTCAAGTCGCTGGGTGGCGAGTTCGTCAAGGTCGACTACGAAGAAGAAGGCTCGGGCGGCGGCGGGTACGCCAAGGTCATGAGCGAGGGCTTCCAGGCGGCTCAGCGGGCGATGTATGCAGAGCAGGTCAAGGACGCCGACATCGTCATCACCACGGCGTTGATTCCCGGCAAGCCGGCCCCCAAGCTCATTACCGCAGACATGGTGCGCTCGATGCGCCCGGGCAGCGTGATCGTGGACATGGCCGGCGAGCAGGGCGGCAATTGCGAGCTTACCGTGCCGGGCGAGGCCGTGGTGCGCCATGGCGTGACCATCATCGGCTATACGGACCTGGCGTCGCGCCTTGCGAAGCAGTCGTCCACCCTTTATGCCACCAACCTGCTGCGCCTGGCCGAAGAGCTGTGCAAGGCAAAGGATGGCGTGGCAGTGGTCAACATGGAAGACGACGCGATCCGCGGCCTGACCGTCATCAACGCGGGCGAAGTCACCTGGCCCGCGCCGCCGCTGAAGCCCGCCGCGACCCCGCCGGCCAAGCCGGCCGCCGCGCCTGCGGCGAAGCCCGGCGGGCATGGCCACGGCGCCACCGGGCCGCTGCCGGCCAAGGCGGTGGCGGGCATTTTCGCGGCAGCTGCCGTTGCCTTCTGGTTCATCGGCAGTTATGCGCCCGCAGCCTTCCTGGGCCATTTCACGGTATTCGTGCTGGCTTGCTTCATCGGATACATGGTGGTGTGGAACGTCACGCCCGCGCTGCACACCCCGCTGATGAGCGTGACCAACGCCATTTCCAGCATCATCGCCATCGGCGCGCTGGTGCAGATTGCATCGCCCGACGCGGGGCAGGCGGGCCGGCCCGACGAATTGATCCGCTGGCTGGCGTTCATTGCGCTGGTGCTCACGGCCGTCAATATGTTCGGCGGCTTCGCCGTCACCCGCCGCATGCTGGCCATGTTCCGTAAATAATAAGTAGAGAAGAACATCATGTCCCAAAGTCTTGCTACGGTGGCGTACCTGGGCGCCGCCATCTTGTTCATCCTGAGCCTGGGAGGGCTGTCCAACCCCGAGACTTCGCGGCGCGGAAACTGGTTCGGTATTTTCGGCATGGCCCTGGCCGTGTTGGCCACGGTGTTCGGGCCTCGTGTCGATGCATCGGGCATTGCCTGGATCGTGGCAGCGCTGGTCATAGGCGGCGCCATAGGCCTGTACGCCGCCCGGATAGTCAAAATGACCCAGATGCCGGAACTGGTGGCCCTGATGCACAGCCTGGTGGGCCTCGCCGCCTGCCTGGTGGGGTTTGCCAGCTACGTCGATACCTCGTTGCAGCTCCAGGGCGCCGAGAAAGTCATCCACGAAATCGAGATCTATGTCGGCATCCTGATCGGCGCGGTAACGTTCTCGGGTTCGCTGATCGCTTTCGGCAAGCTCAATGGCCGCATCGGCGGCAGGCCGCTGCTGCTTCCGGCGCGCCATTGGCTGAACCTGGCCGCGCTGCTGGTGGTGATCTGGTTCGGGCGTGAGTTCATTCGCGCCGATTCGGTGGCCGACGGCATGGTGCCCCTGCTGGTAATGACGGCAATCGCCCTGTTGTTCGGCGTGCACATGGTCATGGCCATCGGCGGCGCCGACATGCCGGTGGTGGTGTCCATGCTCAACAGTTATTCGGGCTGGGCGGCGGCCGCCACCGGATTCATGCTGAGCAATGACTTGCTCATCGTCACGGGGGCGCTGGTCGGTTCTTCGGGCGCGATTCTGTCGTACATCATGTGCACCGCGATGAACCGCAATTTCATCAGCGTGATCGCCGGCGGCTTCGGGTCGGGCGCTTCGTCCGCCAAAAAGGGCGATGCGGCCGAGCAACAGGGTGAAGTCACCCCCATCGGCGCCGCCGAAACCGCCGAGATGCTGCGCGAGGCCAAGAGCGTGGTGATCGTGCCGGGCTACGGCATGGCGGTGGCGCAGGCCCAGCACACCGTCAACGACATTACCCGCACGCTGCGCGAAAAAGGCGTCGATGTCCGCTTCGCCATCCATCCGGTGGCCGGCCGCATGCCGGGGCACATGAACGTGCTGCTGGCCGAAGCCAAGGTTCCGTACGACATCGTGATGGAAATGGACGAGATCAACGACGATTTCCCCGATACCGATGTGGCCATCGTTATCGGCGCCAACGACATCGTCAACCCCGCCGCGCAAGAAGACCCGGGCAGTCCTATTGCCGGCATGCCGGTGCTTGAAGTGTGGCGCGCCCGCAATTCCATCGTGATGAAGCGGTCCATGGCGTCGGGGTATGCCGGGGTGGACAACCCGCTGTTCTACAAAGAGAACAACCGCATGTTGTTCGGCGACGCCAAGCAGATGCTGGACGAAGTGCTGGGCGCCCTGAAGGCGTAACGAAGGCGCTCGCGCCTGCCGCCACCGTGCGGCGGCAGGCGCGAGCGCCCGCAGGCGCCGCGTCAGATGGGCTCGTCAAGCCCGTGCTGCACCTGTTCGGCGGCGCGCAGCACGGCGCGGGCCTTGGCCTCGGTTTCGGCCCATTCGAGCTCGGGGTCGGAATCCGCCACAATGCCTGCGGCCGCCTGCACGTATAGCGTGCCATCCTTGATGACACCGGTACGGATGGCGATTGCCACGTCCATTTCGCCGCCGTAGCTCAGGTAGCCGGCCGCGCCGCCGTAGATGCCGCGGCGCACCGGCTCGAGTTCGTCGATGATTTCCATGGCGCGCACCTTGGGCGCGCCCGTAAGCGTGCCGGCAGGGAAGGCGGCGCGCAGCACGTCCATGCTGCTCATGCCCGGGTTCAGGGCGCCGGTCACGTTGGACACCAGATGCATGACGTGCGAATAGCGTTCGATCGTCATGGTGTCGGTGACCTTTACCGAGCCCACTTCGGCCACCCGGCCCACGTCGTTGCGCGCCAGGTCTATCAGCATGACGTGTTCGGCGATTTCTTTCGGATCCGCGCGCAGTTCTTCGGCAAGCGCCAGGTCTTGTTCCGGGGTGGCGCCGCGCTTGCGCGTGCCGGCCAGCGGACGAATGGTGATCTGCGATTTGGGCGTGCCGTTGTCGCTGACCTGTTCCTGCCGCACCAGGATCTCGGGCGACGCGCCCACCACCTGGAAGTCGCCGAAGTTCCAGAAGTACATATAGGGCGACGGGTTCAGCGAGCGCAGCGCGCGGTACAGCGACAGCGGCGAGTCGCGGAACGGCTTGGCGATCACCTGGCCGACCTGGACCTGCATCAGGTCGCCCGCCGCGATGTATTCCTTGGCGCGGCGCACGGCGGCCAGGTAGTCTTCCTTTTTGAAGTCGCGCCGTTCTTCGGTCTGCATGCTGGCGTGGCTGTAGGGAATGTCCACGGGGCGACGCAGTTTGGCGCGCAGATCCAGCAGGCGCTGCTGCGCGCGGCTATAGGCCTCGGGCTGCGAGGGGTCGGCATACACCATCAGGTAGGTGCGGCCGGCCAGGTTGTCGACGATCACAAGTTCATCGACGTGCATCAGCATGATGTCGGGCGTGCCGCCCTGCATGCCGGCCGGAAACGGCTTGGTGGCCGGGCCCAGTCGCGGTTCGATGTGGCGCACCGTGTCGTAGCCGAAGTAACCGGCCAGGCCGCCGCAAAAACGGGGCATGCCGGGGCGCACGGCTACCTTGAAGCGGCCCTGGTACTGCTCGATGAAAGCGAGCGGATCGCCCTGGTTCGTCTCGATTACCTGCCCGTCGCGCAACACTTCGGTGGTGGTGCCTTCGGCCCGGATCACAGTGCGCGCCGGCAGGCCGATGAACGAATACCGTCCGAAGCGCTCGCCGCCGACCACCGATTCCATCAGGCAGCTCATGCGCCCGCCCTGCGCGCCGCTGTGGGCCAGTTTCAGATAGATGGCCAGCGGCGTATCCAGGTCGGCGTAGGTTTCGGCCACCAGCGGAATGCGGTTGTATCCCTGTGCTGCCAGTGCTTTGAATTCAATTTCGGTCATGGGGGTCTCGCAGGTTTCTTGGGGGCTACGGGCCGGGCACGCAACAAAAAAGCCCGGTCCAGTGATGGGTCCGGGCTTAGGCGCTGTGTTCGTACAGCTTCGGCACTAGTCGGCAAACGCGTCCAGGGCCGGGAAGGGAATCATCGCCACCCGGAAGACCAACGCCACCAGCGCCACGCGGCGCTGTGCTGGAAGGTCTTGGGGCAGGCGATCATTGATGAGAAAAATCTGCTTGTTGCGCTGGAGGCAAAGCGCCGGGATCAGGAGGCCGCGCCATCCAGGGCGGCTGCCGGATTTCCGGGCTGGCCCTTGGTGCGGTCGGCGTTCCAGAGTGCGATCCACTGGGCGGCTTCGACGATGCCGGCAACTATACCATCGACATCCAGGCTGTGCACATCCTGCCCTTCGTTGTAGCCGTAAGGCACGGCCAGCACTTGCACGCCGGCGGCGCGGCCCGCCAGTGCGTCGTTGACCGAGTCGCCGATCGCCACGGCCTGCGCCGGGGCCACGCCCAGGCGCTCGCAGGCGTACAGCATCTGGTCGGGGTCGGGCTTGCGGCGCGCGCAGGTGTCTCCGCACACCACTTCCTGGAAAAAGCCCGCCAGGCCGGTGCGCTGCAATAGCGGCAGGGTGAACTCGGTGGGCTTGTTGGTGACGACAGCCAGCTTCAGGCCCTGGTCGCGCAGCGCTTTCAGTCCTTCGATGACGCCGTCGAATACCGTCGCCTTGTCGCCGTTTACCAGGTGATAGTGGCGGAAAAACGATGCGCGGGCGCGGGCGAACAGCTCGGGGTCGGGTTCGGCATCGTGCAGCGAGCCGGCCAGCGCTCGGCGCACCAGGTTGTCGACGCCTTTGCCTACGAAAGTGGCGATTACGTCTTCGCGCAGGGGGGGCATGCCCAATTCGATGCGCATGGCGTTGGCGGCATGGGCCAGGTCGGGCACCGAGTCGAGCAGGGTGCCGTCCAGGTCGAGCAGAACGGCGTGGAATGTGGTCATGACGGGCCTCACGCGGTCAGGGTGCCGGCCTTCGCGATTTCGGCGCGCAGGGCCTGGATGACCGCGCCGTAATCGGGCTTGCCGAAAATGGCCGAACCGGCCACGAAGGTATCTGCCCCGGCGGCGCGGATCTGCGCGATATTGTCGACTTTCACCCCGCCGTCGACTTCAAGCAGGATGGGCTGGCCGCCCTGTTGCGTCCAGCGGTCGATGCGCGCCCGCGCATCGCGCAGCTTGGCCAGCGTGCCGGGAATGAAGCTCTGGCCGCCGAAGCCGGGGTTTACCGACATCAGGAGCACCACGTCGAGCAGGTCCATGACGTGGTCCATGGCGTCCAGGGAGCTGGCCGGATTGAACACCAGGCCGGCCTGGCAGCCGTGGTCGCGGATCAGCGACAGGGTGCGGTGCACATGGCGCGAGGCTTCGGGGTGGAAGGTGATGATGTTGGCGCCCGCCTTGGCAAACTGGGGAATCAGTTCGTCGACCGGCTCGACCATCAGATGCACGTCGATAGGCACCGGCACGTGCGGACGGATTGCGGCGCAGACCATCGGGCCGATGGTCAGGTTGGGAACGTAATGGTTGTCCATGACGTCGAAGTGGATCCAGTCGGCGCCGGCGTCGACGACATTGCGGACTTCTTCGCCCAGGCGGGCGAAGTCGGCAGACAGGATACTGGGCGCGATACGAGTGGCGGCCTGAGACGCAGTAGGCATGATGATCGGGGTTTCCGCGGGCATAATGTGCCATTATTGTAGTTTGCCGTACCAGAATGCCGCCCGGTCCGGTTACAACCGCCCGCGGCAGGCTCCCTTTACCAGCGCTCATCGGGAAAGGCCCGTGAAACCCTACGACCTGACCGTCACCGTTGCTCCGGTTTTCGTGCCCGAGCAATCCGATCCCGCCGAACAGCAGTATGTGTTCGCCTACACGGTGCGCATCACCAATACCGGCGAGCACCCTGCGCAAGTCATCAGCCGCCACTGGATCATCACGGACGGCGACCAGCGTGTCCACGAAGTGCGTGGCCTGGGGGTAGTGGGGCAGCAGCCGCTGCTGGCTCCCGGCGAAACCTTCGAATACACCAGCGGCTGTCCGCTGAACACCCCCGTGGGCACCATGAGGGGTACTTACCATTGCGTGGGCGAGAACGGAATTCCGTTCGAGGTGCCCATCCCCGAATTCCTGCTGGCCATGCCCCGCACGCTGCACTGACACGGCGGCATGCCGGCATTTTTCCGTATTTGTACATGAAGCGTTTACTGAGCCTGTTGTGCATGCCGCCGCTGTTGGCGGCATGCAGCCTGACGCAAGTTCCGCCCGAGCCGGGCCAGCAGGCGCCGGCCGCCTCGCCGGGCGCGCCATCTGTGACCGGACCGCTGGTCGTGCCGCCGCTGTCGGCGTTGCCGGACACGCCCGCGCGGGCGCTGGGCGGGCGCTTCCAGCGGGCAAACTGGGCCGACCTGCCGGGCTGGTCGGCCGACGACCTGTCTCAGCTGTGGCCGCTGTTCATCCGCAACTGCAAGGGGCTGATGCGGCCCACCAGCGGCAACCTGGCCGCGCCGGCGCGCGCCGCGCCACGGGTCTGGCAGCCGGTTTGCGCGGCCGCCGCCGATCTTGGGCAAGATCCCCTCGACGCCGCCACGGTGCGGGAATTCGTGCAGACGCATCTGCAGCCCTGGCGCCTGAGCGGCGCCGACGGCCGCCCGGCCGCCAACACGGTCACGGGCTACTACGAACCGTTGGTGCGCGGGTCGCGGCGGCAGGGCGGGGTGTACCAGTGGCCGCTTTACGCCGTGCCCGACGATCTGCTCACCATCGACCTGGGCGCGGTATACCCGGAATTGGCCGGCAAGCGGGTGCGCGGCAAGCTGGTGGGCAAGCGGGTGGTGCCCTACGACACGCGCGCCGCCATTGAGTCGTCGAACCGCAAGCCGCCGGCCATCGTCTGGGTTGACGACCCCGTCGACAACTTTTTCCTGCAGGTGCAGGGGTCCGGCCGCGTGCTGCTGACCGACGGGCCGGACGCGGGCACCACAATACGGGTGGCGTATGCCGACCACAACGGCCAGCCTTATGCATCCATCGGACGCTGGCTGATCGACAAGGGCGAATTGGGCGCCGACCAGGCTTCGATGCAGAATATACGGGCCTGGGCGCAGCGCAACCCGCAGCGCGTGCGCGAAATGCTCAATGCCAATCCGGCGGTGGTTTTTTTTCGCGAAGAGGCCGTCACCGACCCCGAGCTCGGTCCCAAGGGCGCCTACGGCATTCCGCTGGCGCCGCGTCGTTCCATTGCCGTGGACGCCGGTTTCGTGCCGCTGGGTGCGCCGGTGTACCTGGCCACGACGTGGCCGGCTTCCGACCGGCCGCTGCGGCGCCTGGTATTCGCGCAAGATACCGGCGCCGCCATCCGCGGCGCCGCGCGGGCCGACTTTTACTGGGGATATGGCGACGAGGCCGGCGCCCTGGCGGGCCGCATGAAACAGCGCGGCCAGATGTGGGTGCTGTGGCCCCGGCAGGCAGGGGAGCCCAGCGCGCGATGACTCACCAGATAGTCGTTTGCGGCGCCGGCATTATTGGTTTGGCCAGCGCCCTGGCGCTGGCGCGTCGCGGGCTGCGCGTCGCGTTGCTGGCGCCTGCATCGACGGTGCCCGCCGCCGACCCCGATACCTATCATCCGCGTGTCTATGCCATATCGCCGGCCAGCCAGAAGTTCCTGGCCGGGCTGGGAATCTGGGACGCCCTTCCGACCGCACGCATCACGCCGGTGCAGGCCATGGAAATCCATGGCGACGCGGACGGCCGGGTCGACCTCGATGCCTGGCATGCGGCGCAGCCGCAGCTGGCCTGGATCGTCGAGTCCGGTGAAATCGAACGCGTGCTGATCCAGGCCGTGCGCATGTTCGCGATTCCGTGGTTGCCCGAACGTTGCGTGGGGTACCGCGATGGCGCGGTGGAAACCAGCTCGGGGCAGTGGCTGCGCGCCGAGCTGTTCGTGGGCGCCGATGGCGCTTCTTCGCCCCTGCGCGCCGCGGCCGGCATTGCGCACAAATCAGTGCCATACGAAGACACGGGCCTGGTGGCGCACCTTGACGCCGAACGCCCGCACCATGGCACGGCTTTCCAGTGGTTCCGCGACGACGGCGTGCTGGCGCTGCTGCCGCTGCCCGATACGTCGGCGGGGCCGCAGGTATCGATGGTGTGGTCCATGCACAACCCGCAGGCGGCGGCGTTGCAGGCGCTGGCTCCGCAAGAACAGGCCGATCGGCTGCAAGACATGCTTGCGCAGGCTTCGCACGGGCGGCTGGGCCGCCTGACGCTGCGCGGCAAGGTGCACGGTTTTCCGCTGACGCTGGATCAGGCGCAAATGACGGCGCCGGGCATCGCGCTTGCCGGCGATGCCGCGCATCGCGTGCACCCGTTGGCGGGGCAGGGCCTGAACCTGGGGCTGGGCGATGTCGAAGCGCTGGCGCGCATCGTGGCAGAGCGCGAGCCCTACCGCACGGCCGGCGACCCGCGGGTGTTGCGCCGCTACCAGCGCGCCCGCGCCGAGTCGGTGTTGGCCATGCGGTTGGCTACCGACGGCCTTTACCGGCTGTTTGGCGCTCGGGCGGCGCCGCTGGCCTGGCTGCGCAATGCAGGCATGCAATGGGTGGACGCCGCGCCCGTCCTGAAGCGCTATTTGATCAACGGGGCCTCGCGCAATTAAGCCGGGCCAGGAGTACTCATGAACTTCCGAATTTCCGCAGTCTTGTCCAGCGCCGCATGCGCGGTGGGGTTGGCCCTGGCGGGCAGCGCGTGGGCGCAGGCGCCCGCTGCGCAGCAGGACAAGGTTTATTCCACCGGGTCGGGCGCGCAGGCGCCGGCGGGCAAATCCTATTCCACCGATTCTGTCGCTGACCCGGCCGCGCAGGCCGTCAAAGATCGCTTCGCGCAGCGGTTCGGCGAACTCAGTGTGACGGCCGTGCGCCGCACCCCCTATGGCATTTTCGAAGTGCAGCTGGGCACCGAGCTGGTCTACACCGACGAAAACGTGACCTGGGTGATGGAAGGCCCGCTCATCGACGCGGCCACGCGGCGCGACGTCACGCGGGAGCGCCAGGAAAAGCTGGGTGCGGCGGCGTTTGACGAACTGCCGCTGGACATGGCCGTCAAGCAGGTGCGCGGCGACGGGTCGCGCAAGATGGCCATTTTCGAAGACCCCAACTGCGGCTATTGCAAGCAACTGCACAAGACGCTGCAAGACGTCGACAACCTGACCATCTACACCTTCCTGTATCCGGTGCTGACGCCCGATTCCACGACCAAGTCGCGCAACGTCTGGTGCGCCAAGGACCAGGCTCGGGTGTGGCAAGACTGGATGCTGCGCGGCCAGACGCCGCCGAGCGCCGAATGCGACGCGCCTATCCAGCAGGTGCTGGCGCTGGGGCAGAAGCTGATGGTGCGCGGCACGCCCGCCATCTTCTTCGAGGACGGCAGCCGCCTCAACGGCGCTGCGCCGCTTGAAATGATCGAGGCCCGTCTGGGCCAATAACCGGAGCTTGCCGTGAATGACGATGCCATCAAGGTCGCGCTGCTGGATGACTACCACGGCGTGGCCGAACGCTACGCCGACTGGAGCACGCTGGGCGCCAACGTCCAGGTGCAGTCGTTTCGCGACTACCTGCCCGAAAGCGCGCGGGTGCAAGCGCTGCAGCCGTTCGATGTCATCGTCGCCATGCGCGAGCGCACCCCGTTTCCCGCGCAACTGGTCAATGCCCTGCCCAGGTTGCGCCTGCTTATCACCACGGGCATGCGCAACCTGGCCATCGACATGGATGCCTGCCGTGATCGCGGCGTGGTCGTCTGCGGGGCGCCGGGCAGCGCGGACGCCAATACGGCCACGGCCGAACTGGCCTGGGCCCACATCCTTGCGCTGTTCAAGAACCTGACCATCGAAGACGCCAATATGCGGCGGGGCCTGTGGCAGACCGGCATGCCCCAGCCGCTGGCAGGCAAGTGCCTGGGCGTGGTGGGGCTGGGCAAGCTGGGCGCCGCGGTGGCCCAGGTGGGCAAGGCCTTCGGCATGCAGGTGCTGGCCTGGAGCCCCAACCTGACGCCCGAGCGTGCGCAGGCCGCTGGCGTCGGGTTCGCATCCAAGCACGAGCTCTTCGCCAACGCGGATGTGGTCAGCCTGCACCTGGTCCTGAGCGAAAGCACGCGCCAGGTCGTGGACGTCGCCGCGCTGGCCGCCATGAAGCCCACCGCGTTCCTGGTGAATACGTCGCGCGCGGGTCTGGTCGATCAAGACGCCCTGGTCGATGCACTGCGCAAAGGCCGGCTGGCCGGCGCCGGCCTGGATGTGTTTCCCGAAGAGCCGCTGCCCGCCACCGATACGCTGCGCGCGTTGGACAACGTGGTGCTTACGCCGCATCTGGGGTATGTCAGCCCCGAGAACTTCACGGTGTTCTACCGCAGCGCCCTGGAAGCGGTGCAGGCCTGGATGGCCGGCAACCCCATACGCGTTCTCAACGCGTAAAAACCCCGTAACGGCTGCCTGACGGCGGGGCGGCCGGCGCGGCCGCCTAGCGCCGCTCGAACATCACTTTCTGTTCGGTCAGTGCGGGTTCATTGTCGGCGCAGCCCTCGCCGGCGCCGCCGTGCGGCGTCGCGGGTTCCGACGGGTCGATGTGGTCGAACGCCGTATCGCCGCCGGCATCGGGCACTCCGGTGGGCTTCAGGCCCGCGAAGTCGAACAGGTCGCGGTCCATCAAGTGCGACGGCACGATGCGCGACAGCGCATTGAACACGTTCCATGAACGACCGGGATGCCGGCGGTCCCACTCGCGGATCATGCGGCCCACTTCTTGCCGCTTCAGGTTTTCCTGCGAGCCGCACAGGTTGCACGGAATGATGGGAAACTGCTTGAATGCCGCGTAGGCGATAAGGTCGCTCTCGGGCACATAGGCCAGGGGGCGGATCACCGTATGCCGGCCGTCATCCGACACGAGCTTGGGCGGCATGGCCTTGGCCTTGCCGCCGTAGAACAGGTTCAGGAAAAACGTCGCAAGAATGTCGTCCCGGTGGTGACCCAGCGCGATCTTGGTGGCGCCCAGTTCGCTTGCCACCCGGTACAGGATGCCGCGCCGCAGCCGCGAACACAGCGAACACATGGTTTTTCCCTCGGGAATGACCCGGGTCACGATCGAATACGTGTCCTGTGTCTCGATGTGAAAGGGCACGCCCAGCGAACTCAGGTAATTGGGCAGGACATCGGCCGGAAAGCCGGGCTGCTTCTGGTCGAGATTCACCGCGACGATGTCGAACGAAAAGGGGGCCCGCTTGCGCAGATTGATCAGGATGTCGAGCAGCGAATACGAATCTTTGCCGCCCGACAGGCACACCATGACGCGGTCGCCTTCCTCGATCATGTTGTAGTCGGAGATCGCGCGGGTAGTTTCGCGCGCCAGGCGTTTGCTGAGCTTATTGCCCTCATGGCGGATCTTTTCTTCGGCGGGAGTACGCGCCACGGGGGCGGTGTCGACAAGGTCTTGCATGACAGGAGCCTAGCGGTTGATCTGTATTTCGACGCCCACGGCCGCGCAGTCGGAGAACGCCATGGGTTTGCTGATGCGCAGGCGCAGCGCCCGCACCTCGTCGAAGTCGCGCAACAGGCGCGCCGCCACCTGTTCCGTCAGTGTTTCGATCAGGTTGACGTGGGCCTGCGTGCATTCTTCGACAATGGCTTCGCGCAGGCGGCGATAGTCGAGCACGCTGTGGATATCGTGATCGTCGACCGTGCGCGTGATGTCGACGTCGAATTCGGCGTCGATATGCAGGGGTTGGGTCGCGCGGCGTTCGTGTTCAAGGATGCCGATACGGGCGTCCAGTGCCAGCCCGGAAAGGATGATGCGGCGTGTAGGCATGATGAATACCTAAAAGACAGAAACGGGATTGTAAGGCGGGCGGCGCGGCTGGCTACAATCCGGGCTGATGTGCCGCGGGCGGCGCAATGCTAAGCCTTACGGAAGACGAGTTTCATGCAGCAATACGACGCAGTGATCGTGGGCGGCGGCCCGGCCGGCGCCTCTTGCGCCATCTGGCTTGCCCGGCTGGGCCTGGATGCGCTGCTGGTCGAGGCCGCCGGGCAACCCGGCGGGCTTGCCCACGACAACCCGTTCAACGATGACTGGATCGCCGTGCTGCCCGACGTCACGGGCCAGCAGGTCGCAGCCAATATTGCCCGCAGCGTGCGGGCCGCCGGGGTGGCCACGCGGCTGAACACGGTGGCGCGCCGGGTGGTTTGTCGCGACGGCGGTTTTGACGTGGAACTCGAGGCAGAGGGCCAGGCAATGCAGGCGCGAGGGCGTGCGCTGGTGATCGCCTCCGGTGTGCGTGCCCGTGGCCTGCCGGGCCGGCCCGCGGACGCCGCCTGGCCCGGCGTGCTGGTCGGTCCGGGCTCGGCCATCATGGCGCAGGACTACACCGGCCAGTCGGTGGCGGTGCTGGGCGGCGGCGATAACGCGTTCGAGAATTTCGTCTACGTGCGCAATCGCGGCGCACGCGAAGTACATCTGTACGCGCGTACCGTGCGCGCCCAGCAGCAATGGGTGGCGCGCGCCGGCAACGAGGGCGTGCATGTCGGCCAATATGTGGTCGATCCGGCGGCGCGCACCGTCAACGGCCAGGCGTACGACCTGATCCTGGTGTTCTACGGCTGGGAGCCGCAAGCCGCCTTCGCCGATGGCCTGGGCCTGCAGCGCGATCCGCGTGGTTACATCCACACCGACCCGGCCACGGCCGAGACCAGCGTGGCGGGCGTGTACGCCATAGGCGAAGTGGCCAACCGCATGCATCCGTGCGTGGTGACCTCCATGGCCGACGGCGTGGTCGCCGCCAAAGCCATCCAGCGCCGCCACGAACGCGGCGCAGCATAAAGGCAGCCGTATCCGCGCGAGGTGTCTGACACCCTCCGGGAGTCAGACACCGGTGGCACCTAGAAGGCGCCGTTAGCGCAGTGTCTGACTCCCGAAGGGTGTCAGACACCGATGGCACGCAGAAGGCGTCGTTACTGCAGTGTCTGACTCCCGAAGGGTGTCAGACACCGACGGCAGGCAGAAGGCGTCGTTACTGCAGTGTCTGACTCCCGAAGGGTGTCAGACACCGACGGCAGGCAGAAGGCGTCGTTACCGCAGTGTCTGACTCCCGAAGGGTGTCAGACACCGACGGCAGGCAGAAGGCGTCGTTACTGCAGTGTCTGACTCCCGAAGGGTGTCAGACACCGACGGCAGGCAGAAGGCGCCGTTACTGCAGTGTCTGACTCCCGAAGGGTGTCAGACACCGACGGCAGGCAGAAGGCGCCGTTACTGCAGTGTCTGACTCCCGAAGGGTGTCAGACACCGACGGCGGGCAGAAGGCGTCGTTACTGCAGTGTCTTCTCCGTGCGCCGGGCAGGACGCTGGACGGCCCAAACCGCGCCTTCCGTTATTTGGCAGTCAGCACACAATCCAGCGCGGCCGGCGGCGCCAGCCGCACCGTAAAGGCCCGCAGTTCGTCGCGGCGGAACACGTGCACGGTAACGCGGTCGCCCGGTCGATACTGGGCCAGCAACTGTTCCAGCCCGGCCGAATCATCGACCCGCAAGCCGTCGATGGCCACCAGGGTATCGCCGGCGGCCAGCCCGCCCTTATGTGCCGCGCCGCCTTCGAGCACCGTGGTCAGCACCAGGGAGTCTGCCTGCTTGCGCGTGCGCACGTCCAGCGACGGGATGTTCAGGGATGCCTTCCATTGCAGCCCGATGCCATGTGGCGCCAGCAGTTCGGCCAACGGCACGTCGGCCGTGCCGTAGGCGTATCGCGCCACAAAGCGGCGCACATCCACGCCGGTGGCCTCGCGCACCAGTGCGGGCAGTGCGTCTTCGGGTACGCCCACCGGCTTGCCGCGATAAAAATCCCGGCCGTAGCGCCGCCACAGCAGCCGCATCACGTCGTCCAGCGACGCCGCCCCACCGCTTTCGCGGCGGATCGTCAGGTCCAGGCCCAGCGCCACCAGCGCACCCTTGGTGTAGTAGCTCACCAGCGCGTTGGGTGAGTTTTCGTCCTGCTTGTAGTAGCGCGTCCAGGCGTCGAACGAGCTTTCGGCCACCGATTGCTTGTGGCGCCCGGGCGTGCGCGCCACGCTGGTGATGGTCTTGGCCAGCAGGCGCAGATAGTCGGCCAGGCTTACCGTGCCAGAGCGCAGCAGCATCAGGTCGTCGTAATACGACGTAAAGCCTTCAAATACCCAAAGCAGGCGCGTCAGGGCCGGCTGTTGCAACGAATAGGGCGCAAAGGCGGCGGGCTTGATGCGCTTGACGTTCCAGGTGTGGAAATATTCGTGGCTGAGCAGCCCCAGAAAGCCGCGGTAGCCATCGCCCTGGCCTTGCTGGCCTTGCACGGGAAGGTCTTTGCGCGAGGCCATCAGTGCCGTGCTGGCGCGATGTTCCAGGCCGCCGTAGCCGTCGCCCACCACCATGGTCATGAACACATAGCGGTCGCTGCTGTCCAGGAACGGCGCGCGCTTGCTGCGAGGTTCAAAAAGTGCGATCTGCGCTTCGCAGATGCGGCGGGCGTCGTCGGCGATGCGTGCCAGGTCCAGCCGCGGCGCCACGCCGGTGAACACCAGCTCGTGCTCCGCGCCATGCGCGGTAAAGCGCGCCACCTGTGGCGTGCCCATTTCCACGGGGTGATCGATCAGGGCGTCGTAATCGGGAGCCAGGTAGCGGCCAAAACCGTGGCGCCGTGCCGCGCCGGCGTAGCCGCGCGCTACGGGCAGGCTGGTATAGACCTTCCAGCCATCGATGCCCCGCGGGGGCTCCAGGTCGAGCAGACAGGGCGCCGATTCGCGACCTTCTACGCGCAGGAATACGCTCGTGCCGTTGAAAAATCCGTGCGTTTCGTCCAGGTGCGCGCCGCGCACCGACAGGTCCCAGGCGTAGACCGTGTACTCGACCTGCAGCGGCCCTTCGCAAGGCGCGGCCTGCCAGGTATGGTTGTCGATCTTGGTTACGGCAACCGCGCGGCCGCCGGCACGGGCGTGCAGCGTTTCGATCTGCCGGGAAAAATCGCGGATCAGGTAGCTGCCGGGTATCCAGGCGGGCAATGCCAGGCGCTGGCCGGCGGAGTCCGGCTCGGGCACCGTCAAGGTGACGCGGTAGCGGTGGCCGGCGGGGTCGTAAGGCTCAAGGCGGTAAATTACGGGTTTGTCCATTGCGGTATCTTACTTTCCCAAACACGATTTTCCAGGAGACTTCCATGAGCGAATCATTTGTGCTGGTCGAAACCCGCGGCCGGGTCGGGCTGTTGACGCTTAACCGCCCCAAGGCGCTCAATGCGCTCAATGATCAGCTGATGGACGAGTTGGGCGCGGCGCTGCTGGCCTTCGACGCCGACGACGGTATCGGCGCGATCGTGATCACCGGCAGCGAAAAGGCCTTTGCGGCCGGCGCCGACATAGGCGCCATGAAAGACTGGTCGTACATGGACGTGTACGCCAGCGAATACATCTCGCGCAACTGGGAAACCATCAAACGCGTGCGCAAGCCGGTCATTGCCGCGGTGGCGGGCTATGCCCTGGGCGGCGGCTGCGAACTCGCCATGATGTGCGACATCATCATTGCCGCCGACTCGGCCCGCTTCGGCCAGCCGGAAATCAAGCTGGGCGTCATCCCTGGCGCGGGCGGCACGCAGCGCCTGCCGCGCGCGGTAGGTAAGGCCAAGGCCATGGACCTGGTGCTGACCGCCCGCCTGATGAAAGCCGAAGAGGCCGAGCGTGCCGGCCTGGTTTCGCGGGTCGTCCCTGCCGACAAGCTGCTCGACGAGGCCATTGACGCCGCCACCGTCATCGCATCGATGTCGCTGCCCTCGGTCATGATGGCCAAGGAATGCGTCAACCGCGCGTACGAATCGCCGCTGAACGAGGGCGTGCTGTTCGAGCGCCGGGTGTTCCATTCGCTGTTTTCCACGGCGGACCAGAAAGAGGGCATGGCGGCGTTCGTCGAAAAGCGTCCGCCCGCGTTCCAGCACAAGTAAATCCGGCGGGCGCAGGGCGCGCCCGGGCAAGGGTACGCGCGGTCCACACCCGGTTTCGCGCTGTAACTTTTACGTCGCACACTGTTGCGGTGTCCGAGCCTATTCTGTAACGGCGTTATGTTGAAAGGTGGCCGCCTGGCAGCAGGCGGCCGGCTCATTTGCCAATACGAACAAGGAGCCCCTCATGCATTGTCGCCCGTCCATTCCCACCCGCCGCTGGCGTACCGCCACTCTGGCGGGCGCCCTGGGAGCCTGCTTTGCCTGCGCTGCGCTCGCCCAGGAGCCTCGCCACACACTGCGGCTGGTTTCCGAAACGCCTGCCGCCGCCTCCAGCGCGCCCCTTTCTGCCCAGGAACTGCGCGATACCGCAGTAGATGCGTATCTGTACGCCTATCCGCTGGTCTTGATGGAGGCCACGCGCCGCAGTTCGACCCAGGTGCAGCATGCGCTGGCCGGCAAGGCGCCCATGAACCAGTTCGGCCACCGGACGGTCTTCCCGGATCCGGGCAACACAGACGTCGCCTGGCCCAGCACCGACATGTTGTATTCCAGCCTGTGGTACGACGTATCCCGGCAGCCCCTGGTCATACGCGTGCCCGCCTCGGGCGGCCGCTATTACGCGTTGTCGCTGCTGGATATGTGGACCGACGAATTCGATTCGCGCGGTACCCGCACCACGGGCAACGGCGAGCAAACGTTTGTGATTGTGGGCCCGCATTGGCAAGGCATCGCGCCCGCAGGCATGGACGTCGTGCGCAGCCCCACCAACATGGGGTGGCTGATCGCGCGCATCCAGGCTGGGGGGCCGCATGAATATGCGGCCGTCAACCAGTTCCAGGCGGGGCTGACGGCCACTGCGTTGCCGGTGGCTCCGCCGGCGCCGGCCACGCCGCCGCGGCCCGGGGCGGCCAAGCCGGCAGTCTGGCCCCAGAGCCCGGCCAGCCCGGGGTATTCGCCAGTGGGGGCGGCGTCGGCTCTGCCGCCGCCCGCGCCTGTGCAACCGGCGTCCTCGGTCACCTGGGACACTCAGGGCACGCCGGGGCAGCAAGTCGCCGCCATGGATCCGGCCACATTCTTCACCGTGTTTTCCGAGCTGCTGCAGGCCAACCCGCCGCACGCGAACGACAACGCCATACTCTCGCGCCTGCGTCGCATCGGCCTGGCCGGCCCCCAGCCCTTCGTGTATTCGAACCTGGATCCGGTGGTGCAACAGGCGCTGGCGGACGCGCGTCCCGTGGCGGGCCGCCGCATCGCGGACGCGGTTGCGCGCATGGGCACGCCCCTGAACGGCTGGAACACCGTGCTGCATGGCATCGGTTCATACGGCACCGACTATACGCGCCGGGCCGCGGTTGCCTACGCCGGGCTGGGCGCCACCACGCCGCATGACGCCCTGTATCCCATAACCACCGTGGACGAAGACGGTGAGCTGCTCGATAGCAACGAAGAGTACGTCCTGCACTTCGACAAGGGGCAGTTGCCGCCCGTCAATGCGTCGTGGTCGCTGACCTTGTATAACGCCCAACAAGGCCTGGCGCCCAACCGCAAGGGCCGCTATGCGCTGCGCAGCACCGATCCCCTGCAATACAACGCCGACGGCTCGCTCGATATTTACATTCAGCGCGACGATCCGGGCCCCGGCAAGTCGCAGAACTGGCTGCCCGCCCCCGACCAGGGCAACTTCATGCTCAACATGCGCCTGTATTGGCCCCAGGACATCGCGCTCGACGGCCAGTGGGCTCCGCCGCCGGTCCGGGAAGACTAACTCTCGGCACACCCCGGCCGGGCGTCATCCGGCGCCCCGCTGCCGCAGCTGCCGGCCCGCACCAAATATTGGTGCGGGCCGGCAGCTTTATTTGCTCGGTCAAATCGAATCACGCTATACTCTACGGGTTTGACGCTTGCGGGATAAAAACACATGGCAAACCTGTCGCGCATGTGTGTTCGCAAGAGCGGGGAAGCCTGATGCAAAGCCTGGTGCAACACAATCCGGTGCTTACCGAAGCCGATCGCGCGGCGCTCGATGCTCAGGCTTGCCGGGGGCTCTTGTGGGCATTGGCGGCGCAGGGGGCCATGGGGCTCGCGGCGGCATTAATTGCAGGGATCATTGCGGGTAAGGCGGCCGGGTTGTCGGCGTTGGCGGGGGCGGGTGCGTATTTCATACCCAATGCGTTGTTTGCATTGCGTCTGCTCGTCAACGTGCTCAAGTCGGGTCGAGCCAATCCTGTTACTTTTTTCCTAGGCGAGGCGGCCAAGTTGCTCATGACGGCATTGCTGTTGTGGCTGCTGTCGCGTGTGGCGCAAAACTGGCTGGTATGGCCGGCTGTGCTGCTCGGGCTGGTCTTCACGCTCAAGGGCTATCTCCTGTTGTTAATGTTCCGCAAGTTGTCATAGCTGCTTAGAAATCATGCAAACGTCCGGCTCGCAAGGGTCGTTCATTCAGCAAACAGGGTAGGGTTCAAATGGCTGCTGCCAGCGACGTATCGCCTCAGTCCGCGTATATTCAGCACCACCTGGTGCATCTGAACAATCTTGGCGAAAAGCAGTCCGTCATCGCCCAGTTCGACGTCATCAACTATGACTCGGTGTTCTGGTCCGCCCTGACGGGTCTGGCAGTCATCCTGGTTCTTTGGCTGGCCGCGCGCCGCGCCACGGCAGGGGTGCCCGGCCGCTTCCAGATGTTCGTCGAAATGATCGTCGACATGGTGGACGAACAGGCCAAGGGCATCGTCACCAATGCCAAGAGCCGCCTGTTCGTGGCCCCCCTGGCGCTTACCGTGTTCCTCTGGATCGTCCTGATGAACGCGCTCGACCTCATCCCCGTCGACCTGATGCCGTCCATCTGGCGCTGGACCGGCCTGGGCGACGAGCACGGCGATCCGCTGTATTACCATCGCATTCTGCCCACCGCCGACCTGAACGTGCCCATGGGCATGTCGCTGGGCGTGTTGCTGCTGATGTTCTACTACGGCATCAAGATCAAGCACCCGGGCGGTTTCGTCAAAGACCTGTTCGCCGCGCCGTTCCATGCCCATGGCATCGGAGCCGTGCTGCTGGCCCCGGCCAACCTGCTGCTGAACCTGATTGAATACGCCGCCAAGTCCGTTTCGCTGGGCATGCGGTTGTTCGGCAACATGTTTGCCGGCGAACTCGTGTTCATGCTGATCGCCTTGCTGGGCGGCGCCTGGACAGGGCTCAACGCAGCCAGCGTGGGCCTGGGTATCGGCCACATCCTGGCCGGTTCGGTGTGGGCCATCTTCCACATCCTGATCGTGCTGTTGCAGGCCTTTATCTTCATGATGCTGACGCTGGTGTACATCGGCCAGGCTCACGAAGGGCACTAACCCGATTCCTGGCGCGGGTTTCCGCCCGCGCCCAGGGGCGCAAGATTTTCTTGCATTCCAAGCAGTACCGTTTTCTTACATTTTTGACTTCAGATTTCTAACCAAGGAGTTGTCATGACCAACGTCGCTTTCGTTGCTCTCGCTTGCGGTCTTATCATCGGTCTGGGCGCTATCGGCGCTTGCATCGGCATCGCACTCATGGGCGGCAAGTACCTGGAAGCTTCGGCTCGTCAGCCTGAACTGATGAATGCGCTGCAAACCAAGATGTTCCTGCTGGCTGGCCTGATCGACGCGGCGTTCCTGATCGGCGTGGGTATCGCCATGCTGTTCGCCTTCGCCAACCCGTTCGTAGGCTAAGTCCGACGGTTCATGGCAACGCCCGCCGGCGCAACGGCGGGCTTGACGCCGGCGGCAGCAGCTTCAGCTGCGTGCATGTCGGCCAAGTATCGAGTGCTCCGTGACGCCCTTCATGTGTCCGGAGCCGTAAGGTGTTAAAGGAACGACCGTGAATCTGAACGCGACGATCTTTTTCCAGATGCTCGTGTTCTTCGTTCTGGGCTGGTTCACGATGAAATTCGTGTGGCCGCCTCTGACGAAGGCGATGGACGAGCGCCGCCAAAAAATCGCCGACGGCCTGGCCGCCGCCGAGAAGGGCAAGGCCGATCTGGCCCAAGCCCAAGCGCGCGTCAGTCTGATCGAGGCTTCTGCCAAATCCGAGACCCACGCCCGCATCGTCGAGGCCGAGAAGCAGGCCGCCTCGCTGATCGAGCAGGCTCGCCGCGAGGCTGAAGCCGAGCGCGCCCGCATCGTCGCCCAGGCGGCGCAAGATGCCGCGCAGGAAGTCCAGCGTGCCCGCGACCTGCTGCGCGACGACGTCGCCGCATTGGCTGTCAAGGGTGCTGAACAGATCCTCCAGCGCGAGGTTGATGCCCGCGCCCATGCCGAGCTGCTCAACCAGCTCAAGGCGCAGCTTTAATCCGGGAACGCCATGGCTGAACTTTCCACTGTCGCCAGGCCCTACGCCGAGGCACTTTTTGGTGCGGCACGCGACGACAAGGCCGGTTTGCAGGCCTGGGCCGAACTGGTCGGCGAGCTGGCCCATGTGGCTGCTCACCCCGACGTGCGCGAAGCGATGTCCGATCCGCGCCTGGGCGATGCGCAGCGCATCGAACTCTTTACCAGCCTGGTCAAGGCTGAGTTGCCCCAGGGTGCGCGCAACTTCATCGAGCTTCTGGTGGCCAACGACCGCCTTTTGCTGCTGCCCAGCATTGCGCAGCAATTCGTCGCGCTCAAGAACCGACACGAAGGCACGGCGCAGGCGGAAATCACCAGTGCGTTCGAGCTCGGCGCCGATCAGGTCAAAGACCTGGTCAACGCCCTTGAAACCAAGTTCGGTCTGAAGCTCAGCCCGGTCGTCACGGTAGACAAGTCGCTGATCGGCGGCGTGCGCGTGGCGGTAGGCGACCAGGTACTCGATACTTCCGTAAAAGCCCAATTGGCCCGCTTGCGGGATACGCTGGCTGCCTGACGCGCAAGGCCAGATAAACAGGATTCCAGGAGTCAATATGCAACTCAATCCCTCCGAGATCAGCGAACTGCTCAAGAGCCGCATCGAGGGCCTGGGCGCTTCGGCTGACATTCGCACCCAGGGCACCGTCGTGTCCGTGAGTGACGGCATTACCCGCATCCACGGCCTGTCCGACGTGATGCAGGGCGAAATGCTCGAATTTCCCAACAATGTTTTCGGCGTGGCGCTGAACCTCGAGCGCGACTCCGTCGGCGCCGTGATTCTGGGCGACTACACCGGCGTGTCCGAAGGCGACCAGGTCAAGACCACCGGCCGCATTCTCGAAGTGCCGGTCGGCCCCGAGCTGAAGGGCCGCGTGGTCAACACGCTGGGCGTACCCATCGACGGCAAGGGTCCCATCGACACCAAGGAAACCGACATCATCGAAAAAGTGGCGCCCGGCGTAATCGCCCGCCGCTCGGTGTCGCAACCGCTGCAAACCGGTATCAAGGCTATCGACTCGATGGTGCCCATCGGCCGCGGCCAGCGCGAGCTGATCATCGGCGACCGCCAGACCGGCAAGACCGCCGTTGCCGTCGACACCATCATCAGCCAGAAGGGCAAGGACGTCACCTGCGTGTACGTCGCCATCGGCCAGAAGGCGTCGACCATCAACAACGTGGTGCGCAAGCTCGAAGAGCACGGCGCCATGGAATACACCATTGTCGTGGCCGCCTCGGCGTCCGACTCGGCCGCCATGCAATACCTGGCTGCCTACGCCGGCTGCACCATGGGCGAGTACTTCCGCGATCGCGGCCAGGACGCCCTGATCATTTACGACGACCTGACCAAGCAAGCCTGGGCCTACCGCCAGGTATCGCTGCTGCTGCGCCGTCCGCCGGGCCGCGAAGCCTACCCTGGTGACGTGTTCTACCTGCACTCGCGCCTGCTCGAGCGTGCCGCGCGCGTCAACGAAGAATACGTCGAGAAGTTCACCAACGGCGCCGTCAAGGGCAAGACCGGCTCGCTGACCGCGCTGCCGATCATCGAAACCCAGGCAGGCGACGTGTCGGCTTTCGTGCCCACCAACGTGATCTCGATCACCGACGGCCAGATCTTCCTGGAAACCGACCTGTTCAACGCGGGTGTTCGTCCTGCCATCAACGCCGGTATCTCGGTGTCGCGGGTGGGTGGCGCTGCCCAGACCAAAGTCATCAAGAAGCTGTCCGGCGGTATCCGTACCGACCTGGCACAGTACCGTGAACTGGCAGCCTTCGCGCAATTCGCATCCGATCTCGACGACGCCACCCGCCGTCAGCTCGAGCGCGGCAAGCGCGTGGTCGAACTGCTCAAGCAGCCGCAATACCAGCCGCTGCAAGTGTGGGAACTGGCCGTCACGCTGTACACGGTCAACAACGGCTACCTGGACGACGTGGACGTGGCGCAGGTCCTGGCCTTCGAAAAGTCGCTGAAAGATCAGCTCAAGGCCAAGCACGCCGGCCTGATCCAGCGCATCGAAGACACCAAGGAACTGTCCAAGGACGACGAAGCCGAACTGGCTGCCGCCATCCAGGATTTCAAGAAGCACGGTGCTTTTTAAGGCAATGTCCGGCGTAGTGGCGGGCCGCGTGCCCGCCCTACGGTAGGGCGGGGCGAGCCCCGGCCGCAACCGCCAAGCCGTTACAACAGGAAAGCGCAATGCCCGGAATCAAGGAAATCCGAACCAAGATCAAGAGCGTGCAAAACACGCGCAAGATCACCAAGGCGATGGAGATGGTCGCTGCATCCAAAATGCGCAAGGCGCAGGACCGGATGCGCGCGGGTCGTCCGTACGCCACCAAAGTGCGCGAGATCGCTGCGCACCTGATGCAGGCCAACCCCGAGTACAGCCATCCGTACCTGATCGAACGCGATATCAAGGCGGTAGGCGTGGTGCTGGTCACCACCGACAAGGGTCTGTGCGGCGGCCTGAACACCAACATCAGCCGTGTGACGCTGGCCAAGCTCAAGGACTTCGAGCAACGCGGCATCCGCGTGCAGGCCACGGCGTTCGGCAACAAGGGCCTGGGCCTGCTGACTCGCATTGGCGCCAATCTGGTCTCGCACGAGGTGCAGCTGGGCGACAAGCCCGACCTCGACCGCCTGCTGGGCGCCATCAAGGTGCAGCTCGACGCCTATCTCAGTGGCGAAATCGATGCGTTGTACGTGGCGGCTACCCGCTTCGTCAACACCATGAAGCAAGAGCCGGTGTTCCTGCGTCTGCTGCCGCTCGAAAGCGGCTTGGACGATCCCTTCCAGTCGGGCGTTGAAAAACTGGCATCGACCGCTGAGGTCAAGTCGAACTACAGCTGGGACTACATCTACGAGCCCGATGCCAAGAGCGTGATCGACGACCTGCTGCAGCGTTACGTCGAAGGTCTGCTGTACCAGGCCGTGGCCGAGAACATGGCCTCGGAGCAGTCGGCCCGGATGGTCGCCATGAAGGCAGCGTCGGATAACGCCAAGAAGGTTATCGGCGACCTGCAGCTGGTCTATAACAAGACCCGCCAGGCGGCGATCACCAAGGAAATTTCGGAAATCGTAGGGGGCGCGGCCGCCGTCTAAGCAGCCTGCATCCCGTCAAAAGCTATCAAGCAAGGAATCGACATGAGCAACGGAACCATCGTTCAGTGCATCGGCGCCGTGGTGGATATTCAGTTCCCCCGCGATCAAATGCCCAAGATCTACGAAGCGCTCACTCTGGCCGACGAAAGTTCGCCGTTCGCCGAAAAGGGTCTCACGCTGGAAGTGCAGCAACAGCTGGGCGACGGCGTGGTGCGTACCATTGCGCTGGGCTCCAGCGACGGCCTGCGCCGCGGCATGAAGGTCGTGGGCACCGGCGCGCCCATCTCTGTGCCGGTGGGCCACGGCACGCTGGGCCGCATCATGGACGTGCTGGGTCGTCCCATCGACGAAGCCGGCCCCATCCAGGCCGACGAAAAGCGCGCCATCCACCAGACTGCTCCCCGTTTCGACGAACTGTCGCCGTCGGTCGAGCTGCTCGAAACCGGCATCAAGGTTATTGACCTGGTCTGCCCGTTCGCCAAGGGCGGCAAGGTGGGCCTGTTCGGCGGCGCCGGCGTGGGCAAGACCGTCAACATGATGGAACTGATCAACAACATCGCCAAGCAGCACAGCGGTTTGTCGGTGTTTGCAGGCGTGGGCGAACGTACCCGCGAAGGCAACGACTTCTACCACGAAATGGAAGAGTCGAAGGTGCTGGACAAGGTGGCCATGGTGTTCGGTCAGATGAACGAGCCTCCCGGCAACCGTCTGCGCGTCGCCCTGACCGGCCTGACCATGGCCGAGAAGTTCCGCGATGAAGGCCGCGACATCCTGTTCTTCGTCGACAACATCTATCGCTACACCCTGGCCGGTACCGAAGTGTCGGCGCTGCTGGGCCGTATGCCTTCGGCCGTGGGCTACCAGCCGACGCTGGCCGAAGAAATGGGCGTGCTGCAAGAGCGCATCACCTCGACCAAGACCGGCTCGATTACGTCGATCCAGGCCGTGTACGTGCCTGCCGACGACTTGACCGACCCGTCGCCCGCCACCACCTTCCAGCACTTGGATTCGACCGTGGTGCTGTCGCGTGACATCGCCGCGCTGGGTATCTACCCCGCCGTGGATCCGCTGGATTCGTCCAGCCGCCAGCTCGACCCGCAAGTCGTCGGCGAAGAGCACTACGCCGTGGCCCGTGGCGTGCAGCAAACCCTGCAGCGCTACAAAGAACTGCGCGACATCATCGCCATTCTGGGCATGGACGAACTCTCGCCCGAAGACAAGCAGGCCGTGGCCCGCGCGCGCAAGATCCAGCGCTTCCTGTCGCAGCCGTTCCATGTGGCCGAAGTGTTTACCGGTTCGCCCGGCAAGTACGTGCCGCTGGCCGAGACCATCCGTGGTTTCAAGATGATCGTCAACGGCGAATGCGACGCGTTGCCCGAGCAGGCCTTCTACATGGTCGGCACCATCGACGAAGCCTTCGAGAAGGCCAAGAAACTGCAATAAGGAGCTCACATGGCTACCCTGCAAGTGGATGTGGTCAGCGCAGAAGAAGCGATCTTCGCCGGTGAGGCTAAGTTCGTGGCACTGCCTGGCGAGGCGGGTGAGCTGGGCATTCTGCCCGGGCACACCCCGCTGATCTCGCGCATACGCCCCGGTACAGTCAAGATCGTCCGTGCCGATGGAGGCGAGGAGAACATCTTCGTCGCCGGGGGCATCCTTGAAGTGCAGCCGGGCATGGTGACGGTGCTGGCCGATACGGCCATCCGCGCCGCCGACCTCGACGAAGCCCGCGCCGTGGCGGCGCGCGAAAAGGCCGAAGAGGCCCTACGCAATGCCAAGGACAAGGCGGATATCGCGGTGGTTGAGGCGGAACTCGCCATGCTGGCCGCGCAAGCCGTGGCTGCGCGCAAGCTGCGCCAGACCCGCAGCACGCACTGATATCAGTACCCCGTGCGCCGCGTGTCCCGCGCGGCGCACAAGCAAAAAGGGCGGCCTTGGCCGCCCTTTTTGTTTTTGCATTTCCAAACGGGGCGCGTGCATATGCGTGTGGCGCGTCCGCTGGTCGCCGCGCTTTGCGCTAGTGCTTAAAAAGCAGGAACTGGCAAGCGCTGGACGCTTGGATTACGTATAACCCGCAATATGACATGTGCGGATACCGCCTAGGTGGACTGACGCGTACGCTTGCGTTTATTGCGTACGTATCAAGGAGCTCATCTTGCGGGAAACACTCGATTGCGCCGTACTGATGACGCCCGGCCATGAAGCCTGGGTGCGCGACTGGGTCGCGAGCCACCAGGGCCAGGGCCGCCTGCGCCTGTACGCGCAGGAACTGTCCGCGTTGGCGCCGGGTTTGCCAGATACGCGCCTGCTGGCGCGCGCGCGCCTGGCGCTACGGCGCTACGACGGCTGCGTCATCCCGGTGGCGCCAACGTCCTTGTCGTGGGTGCGCACCATTCTTGCCAATGCTGGGGCCGAGCCGCGTACGCCGTTGGTTGCCATGGTGTTCGACATCACCGCGCCGGCCATACTCGATCTGCTCGCCCTGGGGGCGGCCGACTTCATGCGCGCGCCGGCCTGCACCGATGAGCTTCGTGCACGCCTGTCGCGGCTATGCCGCGGGGGGCCATCCATGACGCCCCAGATGGCGCCAGGGGGTGCGGCGGGCGCGCCTCCGTGCACGGTGCGTGAACCCGTGCCGGGCTACGGCGCACGGGCGGGCGCGCGCCGTACGGCAACGCGTGCCCGTCTTGAAGCGGCCTTGGCCGCGTTGCATGCGCAGGATGCCACGCTGGCTGAAGAACCTTTCCGGCAGGCCAAGTCCCGCGTGGTTGCCGGCTTCGAACGCGAATACTTGCGTCGCGCGTTGTCACGCCATGGCGGCAACGTGGCCCAGGCCGCGCGCGCGTCCAGCAAGCATCGCCGCGCGTTCTGGGCACTGATGCGCAAGCACCGCATCGACGCGTCGCCGTACCGCGAGCCCCGCTGACGCGGCAGGCGCTGGTTTCGATCTCTGGTGTCTGACGCCGTGGCGTGATTGGTGTCTGACACCCTTCGGGAGTCAGACACCAATAATTCCCGGCGAGAGTCAGACGTCGGCAATTTCCGGCGGGCGTCAGGCAATGGCAATGTCCCGTCGCTACCGAAGGCAGGCGCGCCGCAGATGGGCGCGTGTGTGATGGGCGTCTCGCGTGTAATTGGTGTCTGACTCCCGAAGGGTGTCAGACACCGCCAAGCTACCCTTCGCTCATGCCCGGGGCGGGTTGGGGGGCTTGATGCTTGCGTACGCGTTCCTCGATACGCTTGCCTACATCCGGATCGACGCTCTTCCAGTACTCGAAAGCTCGTTCCAGCACGGGCGAACGCACGCCGCCAAGCAGGCTTCCGGCAACAGTTTCAACCAGGCGCGCGCGCTGCGCGTCGTCGAATACCTCGCGTACCAGGATGCCCGGCTGAGTGAAGTCGTCGTCTTCCGCGTGCAAGGTGTAGGCGCTGCGTACCATTTCGCCATCGGCTTCCCAGCCGTCTTCTGCCTTGCCCGACGTGTCGGCCCAGGCGCGGCCTTCGGAATTGGGCGCATAAACCGGCTGGTTGCCGCTGTGCTCGTAGGCCATGTGGCCGTCGAACATATACGTATTGACCGGCACCTTGGGCTTATTGACCGGCAACTGGTGAAAGTTGGCGCCGATGCGGTGGCGCTGCGCGTCGTGGTAGGCGAACGCCCGGCCCAGCAGCATCTTGTCGGGCGACAGGCCGATGCCGGGAACAGTATTGCCGGGAGAAAAAGCCGCCTGCTCGATTTCGGCAAAGAAATTCTCGGGGTTGCGATCGAGCGTCATCGTGCCCACTTCGATCAGCGGGTAGTCTTTATGCGACCAGGTCTTGGTAAGGTCGAACGGGTTGATGCGATACGTCTTTGCGTCTTCGTAAGGCATCACCTGCACCGAAAGCGTCCAGCGGGGGTAATCGCCCCGTGCAATGGCGTCGAACAGGTCGCGGCGGTGGAAGTCGGCATCGCTGCCGGCCATGTCCTTGGCTTGCTGGTTATTGAAGAATTCCATGCCCTGCCGGGTATGGAAATGGTATTTCACCCAGAAGCGCTCGCCCTGGGCATTGACCCACATATACGTATGCGAGCCATAGCCGTTCATGTGCCGCCACGTGCGCGGCAGCCCGCGGTCGCCCATCAGGTACGTGACCTGATGCGCCGATTCGGGGTTGTTGGTCCAGAAGTCCCACTGCATGTGGTTGTCGCGAAGGCCGGAATCCGGCAGGCGCTTCTGGCTGCGTATGAAGTGCGGGAACTTCATCGGGTCGCGCACGAAGAAAATGGGCGTGTTGTTGCCCACCAGGTCGTAGTTGCCTTCGGAGGTATAGAACTTCAGCGAGAACCCGCGCACGTCGCGCCAGGTGTCGGGGCTGCCGGCTTCGCCCGCCACGGTGGAGAACCGCGCGAGCATTTCGGTTTTACAGCCTTTCTGAAACAGCGCGGCCTTGGTGTACCTGGACACGTCCGCCGTGGTTTCAAACACGCCAAAGGCGCCGGCGCCTTTGGCATGCGGCTGGCGTTCAGGAACCTTTTCCCGGTTGAAGTGCGCCATCTGCTCCAGGAAGTGGACATCGTGCAGCAAGATGGGACCATTGGGGCCGATGGTCAACGAGTGGCGATCGCTTGGCGCGGGCGCTCCGGCCCCGGTAGTAGATGGCGTGGCGTCGTGCTTTTTTGAGTTTGTCATGGTGGCTCCTGGAAGAAGATGACAAGCAGGCGAAAGCGGGTTCGGCCCGGGCGGCAAGGTTCACTGTACACCAGGTTATCCTGGCCTTAGCCTGCGCCGGCGCATGCACATTGCGTACGGCCGGGGGGCGAACGCAAGCCGACATAAAACATCGCGCCCACGCGGGGCGGGTCACATGTTCGTCTGGTCCGGCGGCACACCTTCCGGAAGCATCGCCGCACAATGGGCGTTCTTGCGCAGTTCAAGCTGTGCGCCCAGCCCGTAGCAGGCCATCGAGATCGAGCCCATAGTATGGCCGCGCACCAGCAGTTCAGGCTTGCTGTTTTCGGCGGCCGCCAGGCCCGCGATGTATAGCAGCGGCACGAAGTGGTCCGGGGTGGGAACCGCCAGGTCGTAGTCGGCATGCCCGGTCAGGCGCAACAGGTCGCCGGGTCGATCGGCAAGTTGCGCGGCCACGGCGTCGTCGAAGCGCCGTGCCCAGTCGTAGGCCAGGTCGGCCTGGCCCCATTGCAGGCGCCCCAGGTTGTGCACGACGTTTCCGCTGGCCACCACCATGACCCCGCGTTCTCGCAGGGCGTCGAGCCTTGCGGCCAGATCCAGATGGTATTCAAGGGGGCGCAATGCATTGATAGACAGCTGCACCACCGGTATGTCGGCGTCAGGGTATAGGTGCGTCAGGATGGACCAGGTGCCGTGGTCCAGCCCCCATTGGTCGATATCGAGACCGACCCATTGCGGTTTGACCAGCTCTACGATTTCGCCGGCCAGGTCCGGATCGCCGGGCGCGGGGTAGTCGAAATCGAACAACTGTTGAGGAAAGCCGTAGAAGTCGTGGATCGTGCGTGGCCGGGGCATGGCCGTGACTGCCGTCGCGCCGAAATACCAGTGGGCAGATACCACCAGCAGCGCACGGGGCCGGGGCAAGTGCTCGCCGAAGGCGCGCCATGCTTCGGTGAAATCGTTTCGCTCCAGAGCGTTCATGGGGCTGCCGTGGCCGATGAACAGTGCGGGCATCTTGCTCATAGTGTCGCTCCTTGGGCGGCGCGGCTGGGTGCGCCTGCTGCGCACAGGAAAGCCGGCAACGACGGCGCAAGATCAGGCTGGGCTGATCCGCCAGTCGCTTGCAACATCATAGTCGGATTGCGCGACTGCGTTATGGCGACCGGGTCGGGTATTGCCGCGTGGGCGCGCCGCCCACGCCCGCCCAGAAAGCCGCCGGTTGCGGCAGCCCATCCTTCGTCGCGCGCCCCGGGGGGTAAAATCACGGCTTCCGATGTTGAAGGATGGCCGTGTCTGCTACCCCTTTGAAGAACGATGTGTTCTTGCGCGCGCTCTTGCGCGAACCCGTCCCCTATACCCCCATCTGGCTGATGCGCCAGGCGGGCCGATATCTGCCCGAGTACAACGCCACCCGGGCGCGCGCGGGTTCGTTCATGGGCCTGGCGCAGAACCCCGAATACGCCACCGAAGTCACGCTTCAGCCCCTGGCCCGTTACGATCTTGATGCGGCCATTCTGTTTTCCGACATTCTTACCGTGCCGGACGCGATGGGCCTGGGCCTGGACTTCGCCCCGGGCGAGGGGCCGCGCTTTGCGCAGCCGGTGCGCACAGAAGACGACGTCGCGCGCCTGGCCGTGCCCGACATGGCCAAGTTGCAGTATGTGTTCGATGCCGTGGCCCTGATCCGGCGCGAACTCGATGGCAAGGTGCCTCTCATCGGCTTTGCCGGCAGCCCCTGGACCATCGCCTGTTACATGGTTGAAGGCCGTGGCAGCGCCGACTACCGCCAGATCAAATCCATGCTGTATGCGCGTCCGGACCTGCTGCATCGCATCCTGGAAATCAACGCCCAGGCCACGCTGCAATACCTGAACGCGCAGATCCAGGCCGGTGCACAGGCCGTGATGCTGTTCGACAGCTGGGGCGGCGTGCTGGCCGACGGCCTGTTCCAGCAGTTCTCGCTGGCCTATACCCGCAAGATCGTGGATGGGCTTATTCGTGAGCATCAAGGCCGCAAAGTGCCCGTGATCGTGTTTACCAAGGGCGGTGGCCAGTGGCTCGAAGATATCGTGGCCTGCGGCTGCGATGCCGTCGGGCTGGACTGGACGGTGAACCTGGGCCAGGCGCGCCAGCGGGTGAACGATGCCGTGGCGCTGCAAGGCAACCTCGACCCGATGACGCTGTTCGGCGGTGCACAGGCCATCCGGGCCGAAGCGCGTCGCACGCTCGATTCGTACGGGGCGGTGGGCCGGGGTGGTCACGTGTTCAATTTGGGCCACGGAATTTCGCAATTCACGCCGCCCGAGGCGGTGGCCGAATTGGTGGACGAAGTGCATAGCCATAGCCGTGCATTGCATGGCTAAGTAAGTGGCCGCTATCGCGGCCCCGGGCGACCGCACATGGGGTTGGCCGCTTACTTGTGCACAGCGCGCAGGCAAGTCGGGATAACCCCGAATAGCTGGAAGCGTTTCTGGGAATTGCTTATAAGTATTTGAAAATAAACAGCAAATACATATGCAACTACCGCCGGAGCATGTTTTTTCAGCCATTCGCCTTGACAAGTCCCAACGTTGTTGGCGATTTTTCCCCAAAGTTATCCACAGGCCCATGTGCTTTCAGTAAATCGTTATGGCGCGACAATCTGTTAGCCGCAAAACCCAGAATCTACTTTAATTACGCAAGCGCCCAGCCATGCCCTTCCGCTCTGTCCCTTATGTCTGACCCGCAAGGCAGCGGCGTCGCGCACCCCGTTAGCTGGGTGCGTGTTGCGCTTGATGTTCCGTTGCCCGGCCCGTTTGACTACCGCGCGGCGGAGGCGGTGCCGGTGGGCGCGCGCGTGATCGTGCCGTTTGGACGGCGCAAGCTGGTGGGCGTGGTGGTCGCCGCGCCAGAGCAGCCTGGGGTAGAGGTCGGCCAGGTGCGCGAGATCGAGCAGGTGCTGCAAGACCTGCCGCCACTGCCGGCCGATTGGCTGCGGCTGGCCAGCTTTGCGGCCGATTACTACCAGCGGCCCCTGGGTGAAGTCATGCTGCCGGCCATGCCGCCGCCGTTGCGCAAGCCGTCGGCCTACCAGGGCAAGCGTTCGGGGCTGGGCCCGGTGGCGCGCCTGGAGTCCCGCAAGCGCAAGGCGGCGCCCGCGCCGGTAGAGCCCGACGAGCCCCCTGCGCTCAATGCCGACCAGCAGGCCGCCGTGGATGCGGTGGCGGGGCTGGCTAGCTTCAAGCCCGTGCTGCTGCATGGCATAACCGGCAGCGGCAAGACCGAGGTCTATCTGCACGCCGCGCAGCGTGTCCTGGGGCAGGGCCGCCAAGTGCTGCTGCTGGTTCCCGAAATCAACCTGACTCCCCAGCTTGAATCGGCGTTGCGCGCCCGGCTGGCGGGGGTGCTGGGCGCCGATGGCCTGGCGGTGATGCATAGCGGCTTGTCCGATGGCGAGCGCGTCCAGGCGTGGGCCCGGGCGCAGCGCGGCCAGGCGCGCATGCTGCTGGGCACGCGCATGGCCATTTTTGCGCCGCTGGCCAACCTGGGGCTGATCGTGGTCGACGAAGAACACGATGCGTCGTACAAACAGCAAGACGGCCTGCGGTATTCGGCGCGCGACCTGGCGGTGTGGCGCGCGCGAGACCTCGGCATTCCGGTAGTGCTGGGCTCGGCCACGCCCTCGCTGGAAAGCTGGCATCACGCCGAGCGCGGCCATTATCTGCGTTTGTCGCTGCCGGGCCGTGCCCGTGCGAGCGACCTGCCCGCGATACGGCTGATCGATACGCGCCGCCTGGTGATGCGGCAAGGCATCTCGCCGCAGTTGTCGGATGCCATTGCGCAGCGGCTCGAGCGCGGCGAACAGTCGTTGGTGTTCCTGAACCGGCGCGGCTATGCGCCTGTTCTGCATTGTGCATCGTGCGCGTGGGTCAGCCACTGCCCGCGCTGTACGGCCTTTACCGTGCTGCACCGCATTGCCGGGCGCGGCCATCGCCTGCATTGCCATCATTGCGGCTACCAGGCGTCGGTGCCGCGCGCGTGCCCGGAATGCGGCGACCAGGATCTGCAGCCCATGGGCCGTGGCACACAGCGCGTGGAAGAACATCTGGCGGAACTGTTTCCCGAAGCCCGCATCTCGCGAATCGACGCGGACAGCACGCGCCGCAAAGGCAGCGCGCAGACCTTGTTCGCGGCAGTGCACGCCGGAGAGGTCGATATTCTGGTGGGCACCCAGATGGTGGCCAAGGGGCACGATTTCGCGCGCCTGGGCCTGGTGGGGGTGCTGAACGCCGACGCCGCGCTGTTTGCCCACGATTTCCGCGCGCCGGAGCGCCTGTTTGCGCAATTGATGCAGGTGGCGGGCCGCGCCGGGCGTCATGGCGGGGGCGGCGAAGTCCTGATCCAGACGGGATACCCCGAGCAGCCGGTGTATCAGGCATTGCTGCGGCATGATTACGCCGGTTTTGCACGCCATGCACTCGAAGAACGCGAAACCACCGGCCTGCCACCTTTTGCCTACCAGGCCCTGCTCACGGCCGAAGCGCGTGAACTCTCGCAGGCGCTGGCCTTTCTGCAGCAGGCTCGCGGGCTGGCCACCACCGGCGAGTTTCCCGGACTGGCGTCACTGACGCTGTACGATCCCGTGCCCCTGCGCGTGGTGCGCGTGGCGAATGTCGAGCGAGCCCAGCTTCTTCTGGAAAGCACCAGCCGGCCGGCGCTGCAGGCCTTTCTTGGCGCGTGGTCGGCGCACCTGCCCGCGGTGGCGGCAGAGAACCGCGTGCGCTGGCAATTGGAAGTCGATCCTCTTGAAATCTGACGCATGTCCGACAGTACACCCATAGGCCACGGCCTGAACCCCGCCCAGAAAGAGGCCGTGCTGTACCTGGACGGCCCGTGTCTGGTGCTGGCCGGCGCGGGCAGCGGCAAGACCCGCGTCATCACCCAGAAGATTGCGTACCTGCTGCGCGAATGCGGTTACATGGGCCGCAATATCGTGGCGCTGACCTTCACCAACAAGGCCGCCCGCGAAATGGGCGAGCGCGTCAAGCCGCTGGTGGATCGTCAGATGGCAAAGGGGCTGACCATCAGCACCTTTCACGCGCTGGGCGTCAAGCTGTTGCGGGAAGAGGCGCGCCATGCAGGCCTGAAGCCGCAGTTTTCCATATTGGATGCGGACGACGCGATGGCCATCATCCAGGAACTGCTGGCCACGACGGACCGCGGGCGTTTGCGCGCGGTGCAGTCGGTTATTTCGTTGTGGAAGAATGCGCTGCTCAGCCCCGACGATGCCGAACGCATCGCGGCCACGCCCGGCGAAGTCGAGGCCGCGCGCGTGTACCGAAACTACAGCGCCACGCTGGCGGCCTACCAGGCGGTGGATTTCGATGATCTCATCCGCATACCCGCGCAGTTGCTGGAGCACAACGAAGAGGTACGCACGCGCTGGCAGAACCGCGTGCGCTATTTGCTGGTGGACGAATATCAGGACACCAATGTGTGCCAGTACCGGCTGGTGCAGCTTTTGTGCGGAAGCCGAGCCATGTTTACCGCGGTGGGAGACGATGACCAGGCCATTTATGCCTGGCGCGGCGCCACGGTCGAGAATCTGGCCAAGCTCACCACTGACTACCCGCAGCTCAAGCTGATCAAGCTGGAACAGAACTACCGGTCGGTGCAGCGTATCCTGGCGGCGGCCAATACGGTTATTGAAAAGAACCCCAAGCTGTTCGAGAAGAAGCTCTGGTCCGACCTGGGGGTGGGCGAGCCCATCGTTGTATCGGCGATGGACAATGATGAGCACGAGGCGCAGTCCATTGCCATGAAGATCTCGGCCGCGCGTTTCGAGCGGCAGGCGCAGTGGAAGGATTTCGCTGTGCTGTATCGCGGCAACCACCAGGCGCGCATCCTGGAGCAGGCGTTGCGCAACCTGAAGATCCCGTACACCATCGCTGGCGGCCAAAGCTTCTTTGACAAGGCCGAGGTGCGGGACATCCTGGCTTATCTGCGGCTGATCGCCAACGACGACGATGATCCCGCCTTCATACGGGCCGCCACCACACCCAAGCGGGGCATCGGACAGGCCACGTTGCAGGTGCTGGGCCAGTACGCCGCGCAACGAGAAGTGTCGTTGCTGGCGGCAGTGGATGAATCTGGCCTGGAAGGCCTGTTGCAGGCCCGGCAACTCGAATCGTTGCGCACTTTTGCCGAGTTCATCCGCCGCATCCAGTGGCGCGCGGGCCGGGGGCGTACCGATGGCGCGGGCTCGCCCGAATCGGCGGGCGCCATCCTGGACGACATGCTGGCGGCTATCCAGTATGAGCGCTATTTGTACGATACGCTCGACGAGAAGCCCGCGCAGGCACGGTGGGAAAACGTGCTCGAGCTCACGGGCTGGCTCAAGCGCAAGGCCGACGAAGACGGAATGACGCTGTTTGACCTGGTGCAGCACGTTGCGTTGATCACCATGCTCGAGCGCGGCGACGAAGAAGAACCGGACGCGGTGAAGCTGTCGACGCTGCATGCATCCAAAGGCCTGGAGTATCCGCACGTGTACATCGCCGGCGTGGAAGAAGGCTTGCTGCCGCACTGGGGCAAGGACGACGAAGAGGGCGACCCGGCCCGCGCCGCCGAAAGCCTGGCGACCCGCATCCAGGAAGAGCGGCGCCTGATGTACGTGGGCATCACCCGCGCACAGCGCAGCCTGAATATCAGCTGGTGCAAGAAGCGGCGCCGCGCCCGCGAAGACATGGTGCGCGAGCCTTCGCGCTTCATCGAAGAAATGGGCCTGGGCGACGTGCCGGTGCAAGAAGACGAAGCCACGCGCGCCATGAGCCCGAAAGAACGCCTGGGGATGCTCAAGGCGCTGCTGCGCAAATAGCGAACGGGCGGTTTGTGCGATGGGTGTCTGACACCTACGGAGTCAGACACCGGCGGACTGGGGGAGGCGCTGCGCCTGTACAGGAGTCTGGCTCCCGAAGGGTGCCTGCTACCGTTTGGTGCGATGGGTGTCTGACACCTACGGAGTCAGACACCGGCGGACTGGGGGGAGGCGCTGCGCCTGTGCAGGTGTCTGGCTCCCGAAGGGTGCCTGACACCGTTTGGTGCGATGCGCATTTGACACCTACGGAGTCAGACACCGTCGGACTGGGGGGAGGCGCTGCGCCTGTACAGGTGTCTGGCTCCCGAAGGGTGCCTGACACCGTTTAGTGCGATGGGTGTCTGACACCGTTTGGTGCGATGCGCATTTGACACCTACGGAGTCAGACACCGGCGGCGGACTGGGGGAGGCGCTGCGCCTGTACAGGTGTCTGGCTCCCGAAGGGTGCCTGACACCGTTTGGTGCGATGAGATGGCTGACGCCGTTGCGTGATGGATCAGGCGAGTTCGCGCAGCAGCAGTTCCCAGAACTTGAGCCGGGTCTGCAGGGTGGAAACCAGGATGTATTCGTGCAGCGTATGCGCGCCGTCGCCGTCGGCGCCCAGGCCGTCGAGTGTGGGCACGCCCATGGCGGACGTGAAATTTGCATCGCTGCCGCCGCCTGTCATGGGGGCTTCTTCGAGCGCAAAGCCGGCTTCGCGCGCGTACTGCTGCGCGCGCGACAGCAGCGCCGCGGCCGCGTCGGTGCGCACCATCGGCGGCCGGTTGAGCTCGACGTTGATATCCAGCTCTACATCGGGCCCAACTGCACACAGGTTGCGCATGCGGCGCAGCACATCTTCGGCCGCGCCCATATCGGGCACGCGGAAGTCGACCACGCAGCGGCAGCGGGCCGGAACGGTATTGGTGACTGTGCCCCCGGCAATCGTGCCCACGCTTACGGTAACGCCGCGCTCGTAATCGGTCATGGCTTCCAGGGCCAGCACCTGGTGCGCCATCTCGCGTATGGCGCTGCGACCCTTTTCGTGCTGCATGCCGGCATGCGCGGGACGGCCCTTGACGTCCAGGCGCAGCATGCCGGTGCCTTTGCGGGCCGTGACACACTTGCCGCCGTTGGGTCGGGCGGGCTCGCACACCAGTGCGTACTTGGCGTTGGCGGCGTACCGTTCAATGGATGCGCGCGAGGCATGGCTTCCGGTTTCTTCGTCGGGCACCATCAGGAAGTCCACAGGCAGGCGGGTGGCACCGGGTTGGGCCAGCCTGGCCAGCGCGGCCAGCGCCAGGTAGATGCCGCCTTTCATGTCGTAGCTGCCCGGGCCGTACAGGCGGTCGCCCTCGACGCGGCACGGATTGTCCTGCAGCGTGCCGACCGGGTGCACCGTGTCCAGGTGCGCCAGCACCAGGATGCCGGGCCGCGTATCGCCGGGGGCGCGATTGGTGGTGTACAGCAGCGGGCCCGTGGCCGGGCCAAGCGGCGTGATTTCAACGTTCAGGCCGGCCGCGCTTGCCTGCGCCTGCACCAGTTCGGCCATGGCGGCCACGCCTTGCGGCGAGTTCGACGGCGATTCGCATTGCACCCACGACTGGATGCCGGCGACGATTTCTTCGGTGGTGGGCAACGATGACATGTGGTGGTTCCAGAATGTAGAAAGACCGCAGGCTCAGGCGACCTGCTGGCCCGCCAGTTTGGCGAGTTCGGCGTCGCCGGGCAGTTTGCCTTCAAACCACAGGCTGGCACAAGCCGCCGACATTGCGCGGCCATCGTGGCCGATGCCGGGCACCACCTGCAATTTCCAGCCGAACGGCACGCCGCGGCGTTCGGCTTCGCGCTGGCCGGCCTCGAAGTAATAATGGGCGCGCGCAAACCGGTGCGGGCCCTGGCGCAGCGCGGGCGGGTCGGACGGGAGGTTGGGATCGTTGGTGGCGATATCCTGGTCGCCCGCCAGGATGGTCATCGGATAGGCCAGCAGGCGAACCAGGTGTTCTTCCGACAGACCGACGCCGTCCAGGCCTTCGGGGAACGGATGATCGAAGGTGGGCAGGGTGTACCAGCCCGGGTTGGCCGCCGTCACCGCGCAGAAGGGCGCATGCGGCTGGCTGCTCATCAGCCGATGCACGAACTGGCCTCCCGCCGAATGGCCGAACAGATACGCCTGTTCGACCTCGGTGATTTCGGCCCGGCGCAGATCGGCAAATACCTTGGCCACGAGGGCGTACGTCCATCCGTCGACGTGGCGAGGGTTGCCGCCGGGGCTGAACACGCGGCCGTTGTTGTAGCTTTCGACGCCAGGCCAGATATCGTTGGAGAACGTGGGCGCCACGATCAACAGCTTGTGCTTGTCGGCAGCGGGGATCCAGAAATCGCGGTAGTCATCGCCATTGCGCAGTACGCCGTGCTGCACGATCACGACGGGGCGGTCGGGCGTGTAGCCGTAGGGGCGGTAGGTTTGCAGCGTGAAGGGACGATCGGCATTGCGATCGTCGTCGACATAGACGATAGCGTTGCGGCCGGCGTGGCCCAGTTCGTGGGCGATGCGCTCGACGTTGGACGTTTCTGCTTTCATGGCTGCGTATCAGTTGGCGGTATTGAGGTGACAGGCCGACCAGTGGCCGGGCGCGATTTCCTGCAACGGGGGCACCTGTTCGCGGCAGCGCGGCATGGCGTGCGGACAGCGGGGATGGAAGGTGCACCCTGGCGGCGGGTTCAGCGGCGACGGGATCTCGCCCTTGATGGGTGTGAACTTGCGGCCTCGGCGGCTGACGTCGGGCACTTCGGCCAGCAACGCCTGCGTATACGGGTGATTGGCCCGCGCGAAGATCTGGGCGGCCGGCGCGCGCTCGACGATCCTGCCCAGGTACATGATGGCCACGCGATCGGATATGTGCCGGACCACGCCCAAGTCGTGGCTGATGAACAAATAAGTAAAGCCGTGCTGTTCGCGCAGGTCCATGAACAGGTTGATGACCTGCGCCTGGATGGATACGTCCAGCGCGGCCACGGGCTCGTCGCACACCAGGAATTTGGGTTCGACCATCAGCGCGCGGGCAATGCCGATGCGCTGGCGCTGGCCGCCGGAGATCTGGTGCGGAAAGCGGTCGCGGTATTCGCGGTCCAGGCCCACTTCGGACAGGGCGCGGTCAATGCGCGCCGGTATCTCGGCGGCCGGCGCCAGCTTGTGCACCTTGAGCGCCTCGCCCAGGATCTGCCGCAGGCGCTGGCGCGGATTGAGCGACGCCTGGGGGTCCTGGAAGATCATCTGCACACCCAGCGTGTAGGCCAGGCGCTCGGCGCCGCGCAAGTCCTGGACGGGCCTGCCCTGGTACAGCAGATCGCCTTCGGTCTGGCGGTGCAGGCCGGCCACGACGCGGCCCAGCGTAGACTTGCCGCAGCCGGATTCCCCCACCAGGCCCAGCACTTCGCCGGGCTGCACCGTCAGGTCGACGCCATTGACGGCGTGCACCGTGCGCCGGTCGACCGGCTTGCCGGCCAGCGCCAGGATGCGCTGCGCCAGGTCGGGGTGATGTTCGAAGCGCTTGTGGACGTTGCGCAGTTCGATTACGGGCGTGTCTTGCTGGGTCATGCGGCAGTATTCTCGCGGGCGATCGGTACGTAGCAGCGGAAGCTGCGGGGCCCCTCCTGGCTGGCGGCGGGAGCCTGTTCGGCGCAGCGCGGGATGGCGCTGGGGCATCGCGGCCGGAAGGCGCAGCCGGCGGGTCGGCCCGCCAGGCTGGGCGCCATGCCCTCGATCTGGTGCAGGCGCGCGCCGGGGGCGGTGTTGGCCGGCATCGAATCCAGCAGCCCCCGCGTGTAGGGGTGGCGCGGCGCGTCCAGCACCTGGGCCACGGGCCCGGCCTCGACAATGCGGCCGGCATACATCACGGCGACGTGATCGGCGAGTTCGGCCACTACGCCCAGGTCGTGGGTGATCCAGATCAGGGCGGTATTGTGAAGCCGGCAGATTTCCTGCATGCGATAGAGGATCTGCCCCTGGATGGTGACATCCAGCGCCGTGGTGGGTTCGTCGCAGATGATCAGGTCCGGGTTGTTCAGCATCGCGATGGCGATGGCCACGCGCTGCCGCATGCCGCCCGAAAACTCGTGCGGATAGCTGTCCAGGCGCGTTTCGGGCGACGGAATGCCCACCATGGCCAGCGCCTCGCGGCAGCGCTCGCGCGCCTGGGCCACGGGCACCCGCTCGTGCGTAAGAATCGCCTCCATCATCTGCTCGCCGATGCGCAGCACCGGGTTCAGCGTCATCAGCGGGTCCTGGAAAATCATGGCGATGCGGTTGCCGCGCAGGCGCCGCATGCCTTCTTCGTCGAGCTTGCGCAGGTCCTGGCCCTTGAAGAGAATTTCGCCGGATACGACTTCGCCCGGCGGGTCGATCAGGCCCAGCAACGAAAAACCGGTGACCGACTTGCCGGAACCGGATTCTCCTACCAGCCCCACGATTTCGCCGCGCCGCACCGTCAGGTCGACGCCGTCCACCGCCGGCCAGGCGCCGGCTTCGGTATGAAAGGCGGTGCGCAGTCCGCGCACCTGCAGTATTACGTCGCTCATGCTCGTCGGGGATCCAGGGCTTCGCGCAGGCGGTCGCCCACAATGTTGATGGTCAGGATCAGCAGCAGCAATGCAATGCCCGGGAACATGCTGATCCAGTAATCGCCCGACAGCAGGTATTGGAAGCCGTTGGCAATCAGCAGCCCCAGCGAGGGCTCTGTAATGGGTACGCCCACGCCCAGGAAAGACAGGGTGGCCTCCAGCGCGATGGCGGTGGCGATCTGGATGGTGGCGAACACCATCACGGGCCCCAGGCAATTGGGCAGCAGGTGGAACGCCATGATGCGCCACGCCGGAAAGCCCAGGTTGGCGGCGGCCTCGATGTATTCTTTGCGGCGCTCTTGCAGGGCGCGGCCCCGCATGATGCGCGCGTAGTGCGCCCATTGCACCACCACCAGCGCCAGAATCACCTTGTCCACGCCGCGGCCCATCATGGCCAGCAGCACCAGCGCCACGAGAATGGTGGGAAAGCCCAGGATGAAGTCAACCACCCGCATGACCACCGTATCCACGAAGCCGCCCACGTATGCCGCGATCAGGCCCGCGATACTGCCGATGGCCGTGGCCAGCGCCACCGCCGTCAGGCCCACCAGCAGGCTGATGCGCAGGCCGTACAGAATGGCGCTGAACATGTCGCGGCCCTGGTCGTCGGTGCCCAGCAGGTACACCTGGCCGTCCATCGACTCGGAGCCGGGCGGCAGCCGCCCGTCGAGCAGGTTGAGGTTGGCCAGGTCGTAGGGGTTCTGCGGCGCGAAGTAGGGGGCGGCCATTACCACCACCATCAGCAGGACCAGCGCGATCACCGAGCCCATTACCGTGGGCCGGCTGCGCAGTTTTTTCAGGATGGCGACACGGCGCGGCGTTTCAGCCAGGGGCTGGATGGTGCGCGTACGGCCATTGGAAGACGATTGAGCCATGACTTAATGTGCAGGAGCGACAAGCTGCACGCGCGGATCAAGCGCGGCATAAAGAATATCGACGATGAAGTTCACGATGACGAAGATCAGCGTCACCAGCATCACGTACGCGACGACCACGGGGCGGTCAAGCTGATAGACGCTGTCGATCAGCAGCTTGCCCATGCCTGGCCACGCAAACACGGTTTCGGTGATGGTGGAATAGGCGATCAGGCTGCCGAATTCCATGCCGACCACCGTGACCACCGGGATCAGGATGTTGCGCAGAATATGGCGGCGCACGATGCGGCCGGGGCGCACGCCCTTGGCACGCGCGAACTTCACGTATTCCTGCGATTGCGCCTCGGCCACGCCGGTGGCGGTCAGGCGCAGCACCAGCGCGATGTTGGCCAGCGCCAGGTTGATGGCGGGCATGATGATGTGCGACCAGCCATCGGCGGTAAGAATCGACAGCCGTACGCCCAGCACGCTGACCGTGTCGCCGCGCCCCGAGGCGGGCAGCCAGCCCAGCCATACCGCGAACAGCAGAATCAGCATCATGCCTTGCCAGAAGTTGGGCAGTGAAAAGCCCAGCACCGAGCTGGCCATGATGCCGCGGCCCAGGACCCGGTCGCGGTACAGGCCGGCTACCAGGCCCAGCGGGATGCCCACGATACAGGTCATGCCAATGGCGACCACCACGAGTTCGAACGTGGCCGGCACACGCTGCAGGATCAGCTCGATGGCCGGTATGCCGTGCACGAATGAGTTGCCCAGGTCGCCGTGCAGGGCGCGCCACAGGAAGGTGAAATACTGCTGCCAGATCGGCTGGTCCAGCCCCAGGCGGGCGATGGTGGCCTGGCGGGCCTCCACCGTTGCCTCGGGGCTGACCAGCAGCTCGATCGGGTCGCCCACGGCATACACCGCAAAGAAAACCACGACCGAGACGGCCAGCAGCACGAACAGGCTCTGAAGCAGCCTGCGCAGGGTGAACAAAACCACGTTGCGAGTTCCTTGGGGTCTTGCAAAAACAGCCGGCGTTATGGGGCCGGCTTAACCGAAGTAGCGAGAGTGTACTGGTCGGCGCGACCTTCGTACGTGAGCCCCTTGCGGAAAGCCCACAGGGTGCTTTCGTAGTGCAGGGGGATGCTGGGCAGGTCGTCCAGAGCGATGGTCAGGGCCTGCTGCAGCAGTTTTTCCCGCTGGGCATCGTCCACAGTGGTGACGGCCTGGCGGAAGATTTTATCCAGCTCCGGGTTCGAGTAGCGGCCATAGTTGCTGGTGCCCATGCCCAGTTCGGGCGCGTACGAGGTTACCCAATACTGCAGGAACGATGAGGCCTCGCCGGTTTCGGATGACCATCCGCCCATGGCGACGCTGAACTCGCGCTTGGCCCGCTTCGGGAAATACACCGAGCGCGTCATGGCGTCGACATTGGCCTTGATGCCGACGCGCGACAGATACTGCGCCACGGCCTGGGTGATCTGGCCGTCGTTGATATAACGGTCGTTCGTCGAAGACAAAGTCAGCTCGAAGCCGTCCGGATAGCCGGCCTCGGCCAGCAGCTTGCGCGCGGCTTCGGGGTCATACTTCAGTTCGGGCGGCTGGGGCAGTGTGCCGAACATGCCGTCGGGCAGGAACTGGTTGGCCGGCGTGGCCATGCCGTCCATGATGCGGTCCACAATGGTCTTGCGGTCTATGGCCATGCTGATGGCGCGTCGCACCCGCACGTCCTGCAGCGGGTTCTTGCCGCCGGGGGCCTTTACCAGCGGGCTGTCGTCGCGATCGACATCGAACTGGAAGTAAATGACGCGCACCGATGGCGTCACCACGTAGCCGATCCCCGGGGTGTTCTTGATACGCGGCACGTCGCGCGCGGCCGGACTTTCGATGACATCAAAGTCGCCCGCCAGCAGACCGGTCAGGCGCGGGCCCGCGCCGGGCACCGGCACGAAAGTCACGTTGCGCCATTCGGGCTTGTCGCCCCAATAGGCGTCATTGCGCTCCAGTTCGATGCCCGAGCCCTTCACGTATGACTTGAATTTGTACGGGCCGGTGCCGATCGTGTTCTTGCCATTGTTGAAATCGATGACCCTGGGCCAGTCGCCGGTCACGCCGCATTTCTTGTCGAGATCGAAGCTGATGGGGCCATGCTCGACGATGCCGCTCCACAGAATGCCCATGCGCGTCAGGTCGTTGGGCAGCAGCGGATACGGCTTCTGCGTCTTGATACGCAGCGTGCGGGCATCTACGGCCGAGACATCGGCGAACTTCTTCACGACGGCGGCATAGGAGCCGGCGATGGCTTCTTCATTGTTCATGGCCCGGCAAAACGTGAAGATGACGTCCTGCGGGGTAAATGGCTGGCCGTTCGAGAACTTTACGCCCTCGCGCAGGTTGAATTCCCAGGTGGTGTCGTCCAGCGCCTTCCACGACGAGGCTAGGCCGGGCACCAGGCTCATCTTCGCGTCCTGCGCGACCAGGGTTTCGAAGATGTGGGCAGCCAGCGCATTGTTGGGGGTGGCCTGGTGGTAGTGCGGGTCCATGGCGGTGGGCTCGGAGGCCAGCGCGATCTTGAGCGTCTGGGCGTGCGCGCCGCCGGTCAGGCCGAGCAGCGCGACCAGGGCGGCCGTGCGTATGCGGAATGCGGACATAGTGGTTGTCTCCTGGATGCGTGGCGATGTCAACGTTGTGATGAATCCGGGCCGTGTTGGCGGCCTAGGCAATCGGTTGGGCCAGGCGCAGCACCGTTACCCCGGGGCGCACATTGGCCAGCGACGGCATGATGAGGACGCAGTCGTCATACGGTGTCACGAAGGGCTCGCCGGCATTCCAGCCCAGCAGCGTGCCGGCCCGGGGCAGACGTTCCAGGCCGCGCCACGGTTGCGCGAAGCGCACGTCGGCCGTCTGAGCGGCGATGGCATGCGTAACGCGCAAGGCTTGCTGGCGCGGCGCAGGCGGCGCGGTCCAGTCGGCGGGCAGATCGCCCGGGTCGAACGCGCCCGCAGCCGCCAGGAAGCGGGCCATCTGGTCGATGGCGACATCTCGCGACGCCGGGTCGCCATGAAATCCGCATTCGATCAGCAGCGAGCGGGTGCCGTTGTCGCCGCTTTCGCCAAAGCGGCCGTAATCGCGCATGCGCACGCCTGACGCATGGCCGGCATCGGCAATGATGTTGGCGGGGTTGCCCAGCTGCAAGGCCAGTTCGATGTTCCGGTCGTGCACGCCGGTCAGTTGCAGGGGCACATCGGAATTGCTCATCGAGTGGAAATCCAGCAGCCAGTCTGCCCGGTCTACCCAAGGCCGCAGGGCCGCGGCACGCTCGCGTTCGCACGTCGAGGGCGCGGCCAGTTTGTCGGCGCTCCACACGCGGTTCATGTCTTCGTCGACGAAGCGCGCGGGCAGGTAATTGGCGGCATCGAAGCGGTCGAACGCGGCCAGGTTGCAGAACGCCAGGGTCAGCGTGCCACGCCGGGGTTGCGGGCCGTGTGCGAGCAGGGCCTTCAGTGCCCAGGCGCCGCACAGCTCGTTGCCGTGCACCAGCGCCGTGAGCATGACGCGCTTGCCCGGCGCGCCGGAGTCGAAATGCCACACGCCGGGCGTGCCGGTATTGCCCTGTCGTTCGGCAGTCAGATCCGGACAGTCGAGAGTGAAGGGTCGCAGCGGTGTGGCGGCATCGGTAACCATGGGCGCTCCACGAAGCAGGTTTTCGGCATCTGGGCGCCAACCCGCGCGGCACGCCGCCGGCGTGCACGGCTGCACGAGGCCCGGGCTTCCGGACACGATGCTGCCATGGACACGTTTCCCCTGCGGCGCGCGGGCAAGGCCTGGGCCAGCGCGGCCGGATTGTTATCTGGGCAGATTCTAGGAGCCGCCACCTTTCGCGACAATTAGAATATTTGGCAGAGTATTTGCTTTTTTGGCAAAGGTAGCCGACCATGACGCGGGGTTGCCGCTTGCCTTTGCAGTGGCCGCTTGCGGCCCCACAGGAGACCTATGCTGGGAATTTCGCTGAAGTACTTCGTGGCAGTCGCCGAAACGGGCAGCCTCAGCGCCGCTTCCAGGCAGTTGCACGTGGCGGTGTCTGCCATCAGCCGGCAGATCGCCCGGCTGGAAGAACAGGTGGGCGCGCCGTTATTCGAGCGTGCCCCGCGCGGCATGGCGCTGAGCGAGGCCGGCCGGCTGTTGCTGGCGCATGCGCGCCGCACCTGGCTTGAAGCGGACGAAGTCATGCGCCAGATTGCCGCCTTGCAGGGCACGCCGCACGACGAGATCCGCGTCGGCGCTTCCGAAGGGCCGGCGCAGGGCTTCCTGCCTGTCGCCATGGTGGATTTCCGCAAGCAGTATCCGCGCACGCGGTTTTCGCTCCAAGTGCTTACCCCGCCCGAAGCGATGCGCTATATCGCCAACGGCGACATTGACGTCGCGGTGTCGTTCAACGTCGAGCCGGCGCAGGGGGTGGCGGTCGTGCATTCCTGGCGCGCGCCGGTGTACGCCGTCATGGCGGCGACCCATCCGCTGGCCGCGCGCAGCAGCCTGCAGCTCGAGGACGTGCTGGCCTATCCACTGGCGCTGACCGATGACAAGAGCACGGCGCGGCGCCTGCTCAACCGCACCTGCGCGTTGGAAGACATGCAGTTGCAGGCGGCGCTGATTTCGAATTATTCGCCGGCGCTGCATGGTTTTGTGCGCAATTCCGATGCAGTGATGTTCGCTGGCTACATCTCGGTGGCCTGGCGCCTGGAGCAAGACGGGCTGGTGGCCCGGCCCGTCGTCAGCGCCGAACTGCAGTCGCGCAATCTGCAGATCCAGACCATGGAAGGGCGGCTGCTGCCGCCAGGCGTGGTGCGCTTCATCAACCACCTGAAATCGCGCATCGACGAAGTCGAGGCCACGTTGCCGCAGGAAAGGCAGCAGGCGCGCAGCGAGAAAAAACGCGTGAAATGGGTTTGACGGCTGGTGCGGGGGGCGGTGTCTGACACCCTACGGGAGTCAGACACCAGAACCGTTGGAAGATGCCGGGGCAGCACCGGTGTCTGACTCCCGCAGGGTGTCAGACACCTTAGCCGTTGGAAGATGCCGGGGGCAGAACCGGTGTCTGACTCCCGAAGGGTGTCAGACACCTTGGTCGTTGGAAGATGCCGGGGGCAGCACCGGTGTCTGACTCCCGAAGGGTGTCAGACACCTTGGCCGTTGGAAGATGCCGGGGGCAGCACCGGTGTCTGACTCCCGAAGGGTGTCAGACACCTTGGCCGTTGGAAGATGCCCGGGGGCAGCACCGGTGTCTGACTCCCGAAGGGTGTCAGACACCTTGGCCGTTGGAAGATGCCGAGGGCAGCACCGGTGTCTGACTCCCGAAGGGTGTCAGACACCTTGGTCGTTGGAAGATGCCCGGCGCAGCATCGGTGTCTGACTCCCGTAGGGTGTCAGACACCTTGGCCGTTGGAAGATGCCGAGGGCAGCATCGGTGTCTGACTCCCGAAGGGTGTCAGACACCTTGGCGCCGAAGGCCGTGCCTTGTCGGCTTATTGCGAGGGCCGTACCGACATCGCCAGGGTGTACTGGTCGCGGCGGCCTTCGTAGGTCAGGCCCTTGCGGAAGGCCCAGATGCTGCTTTCGAAGTGCAGCGGAATCAGCGGCAGGTTGTCCAGTGCGATCTGCGTGGACTCTTGCAGCAGTTTTTCGCGCTTTTCGGGGTCAACCGTCACAATGGCCTGCTCGTACACCTTGTCGAAGTCGGCGTTCGAAAAGCCGCCGTAGTTGCTGGTGCCCAGGCTGCGGGCCGAATCCAGCGATGCCACCCACAACTGGAACAGCGCCGACGCTTCGCCCGTTTCAGCCGGCCAGCCGCCCATCGCGAAGCTGAACTCACGCTTGGCGCGCTTGGGAAAGTAGATCGACGCAGTCATCGCATCCACGTGGGTCTTGATGCCGATGCGCGACAGATACTGGGCCACTGCCTGCGTCACCTGGGCGTCGTTCACATACCGGTTGTTGGTGGACGACAGCGTCAGCTCAAAACCGTTGGGATAGCCGGCTTCGGCCAGCAGCTTCTTGGCGCCTTCCGGGTCGTACTTGATTTCCGGCGCGGCAGGCAGCGCGCCGAACATGCCGTCAGGCATGAACTGGTACGCAGGCGTGGCCAGGCCGTCCATGATGCGCGCATTGATCGTCTTGCGGTCGATGGCCATGCTGATGGCCTTGCGAACCCGCAGGTCTTGCAACGGGTTCTTGTCGTCCGGGCTCTTGACGAACGGGCTGGGGTTGCGGCCGACGTCGGGCTGGAAGAAGATCAGGCGGGTCGACGGCGTGGCCACGTACTCGAACTTGCCGTTGTCTTTCAGACGCGGCAGGTCGCGGGCGGCCGGGTTCTCGATGACATCGAAGTCACCCGACAGCAGGCCCGTCAGTCGGGGGCCGGCGTTGGGCACCGGCACGAACTTCACCGTTTGCCAGTGCGGCTTCTCGCCCCAGTACGTCTCGTTGCGCTCCAGTTCGATTCCGGTGCCCTTGACGTACGACTTCAGCTTGTACGGGCCGGTGCCGATGGCGTCTTTGCCATTATTGAAATCAACCACCGTCGGCCACGCGCCCGTTACGCCGCAGCCTTCTTTGGGGGCGAACTTCAGCGGGCCGTGCTCGACAATGCCGTTCCAGATGATGGGCAGCTGGCGCGCCAGCTCGGCGGGCATCAGCGGGAAGGGCGCGGCGGTCTTCAGGATGACAGTGTGGTCGTCCGGCGTCTGCACATCGGTCAGCAGCTTGGTGACCGTCATGTACGACTGCGAGATATTGGTCTCGTTGTTCAGCGTGCGGCACACCGAGAACAATGCGTCCTGGGACGTAAAGGGCTCGCCGTTCGAGAACTTCACGCCTTCGCGCAGCTTCAATTCCCAGGTCAGGTCGTCCAGGTTCTTCCAGGACACCGCCAGGCCGGGCTTGAGCTGCATGTCGGCGCTGCGATAGATCAGCGAATCGTAGATGTGCGCGGACAGCGCATCGTTCTGCGTCTGCTTGTGATAGTGCGGGTCGGCGGAAGTCGGCTCCGACGACAGGGCCACGGTCAGGGACTGTGCCAGGACGGTCGGTGCGATGATGAGACCGGCGCTGGTAACCAGCGCGGCCAGGGAAGTGCGGATATTCATTTTGGCTCCAGTCGGTGATCGTTCGCACCGGACGGCGGGGGTGCCGCCAGTTGCAATCAATCGTGACAAGGCGCCGATTATCGGAAGCCGATTCCCGCGTTGTCAATTCGCGAATTTCATGTTGCAATGCAATAAATCTTCGGCCCACGCATCAAAAACGACAAGGCGCCACCCTCGCTTCGAGGTGTGGCGCCTTGGACGCGTGCCATGCACGCAAGGCAATGCCGCCCGACTTTTGAAAGTGGCGGGCGGCGGCCGTTACGGTATTACCACTGCGAACCGGTGTAGTGCGCGCTGGCGGCGCGGGCGCGGTTCATGGTGTCGTTGACTTCGGCAACGTAGTTGGCGAAGGCGCGACCGGCGCGGGCGATCTTGCCGGCGGCCTGCTTCAGCAGCACCAGCGGTTGGGCGTTAGATTGGGCTTCCATCGCGCCGCGAAGCAGGTCGCGTTCAAGCGCGTCGGTAAGGCGGGCATTGCTATTAAGGGTCAGTTCGCTCATGGTTTTCTCCAGTCCGTTTCGTCTTGGGGTAAACCATTATAGGGATAACCCTAAGTGCAATGCAACATCTATCTGTGGATAAGTTGTAACTACCGTTAACCGTGGCCGTTGCGCAACTGCCGGACGGCGTCGGGGAGCTCGCTTGCGGTGAGTCCTTTGGGTCCGGTTCCCCGGGCTACCAGGAGATCGGCAGCCGCCCCGTGTAGCCACACGGCCCCGGGTACGGCCTGATCCAGCGGGATGCCCTGCGCGATCAGGCTGCCCAGCATGCCGGCCAGGGTATCGCCGGTACCCGCCGACGCCAGGCCGGCGTTACCCGTGATATTGCGCCAGCAATGCCCGTCAGGCCGGCACACCAGGGTGCCGGGCCCCTTCAGTACTACCCAGGCGGCGTGGCGGCGCGCCAATTCACGGGCGGCTTCCAGCCGGTCGGCCTGCACCGCCTTGGTGCTTACGCCCAGCAAGCGGGCACCTTCGGCAGCGTGCGGCGTCAACACCACCGGCCCGGGGCCCCAGCCGGGCAGGGCGCCGCCCGCAAGCAGATTCAGCGCGTCGGCGTCCAGCACGAGCGGCGTGTCGGCACGTTGCGCGAAAAGCCCGGCCAGGGTGGTTTGCGACAGCGTGTCCATCCCCAGCCCGCAGCCGGCCACCCAGGCATCGACGGGCAGGTCGGCCCGATACAGTGCGGCGGCATCGCGCAACATCAGCTCGGGCTGCAAGGGATCGCAGGGCAGCGGGCAAGCCTGCTGGGCAAAGCCCACCAGGACTTTGCCCGCTCCCGTTTTCAGGGCGGCGCGGCCGGCCAGCAGCGCCGCGCCGACCATGCCCGGCCCGCCGCCAATGATGGCAACGGTGCCATGCGTACCCTTGTGGGCATCGGGCCGGCGCGGCGCGAACAACAGAGGCAGGTGCTGGCGAAGAATGGGCAGGGGATCACGGGCAGACATGGCGGCGCTTGCGGAGCAAGTCAGGCAGAGAATGGATGACTATCCACTATAGTGCCCCTGGAGCACAGGCAATATTCAAGGAGACAACGGTGCCCGACTCATCGCTGGACCATTATTCGCAATACCAGGCCTTGAAACTGCGCCGGCATCCGCACGGCATCCTGGAAATCATCATGGCCGCCAAGGGCGGCCAGCCCGGCAGGCTTTCTACCGCGGACGCCCGGCTGCACCGGGAGCTGGCCGACATATGGCGCGACGTCGATACCGACCCCGCCACCCGCGTGGTGGTGATCCGTGGGGAAGGCAAAGGGTTTTCCGGCGGGGGCGACCTGGAGCTTGTCGAGCAGATGGCCGACGACTTCCAGGTACGGTCGCGGGTATGGCGCGAGGCTCGCGACCTGGTCTACAACGTGATCAACTGCAATAAGCCCATCGTGTCGGCCATGCACGGGGCCGCCGTGGGTGCGGGGCTGGTGGCCGGGCTGCTGGCCGACATCTCCATCGCTGCGCGCGATGCGCGCATTATCGATGGGCACACGCGGCTGGGCGTGGCGGCAGGCGACCATGCCGCCATTGTGTGGCCGTTGCTGTGCGGCATGGCCAAGGCCAAGTACTACCTGTTGTTGTGCGAGACGGTGACGGGGGCCGAGGCCGAGCGCATAGGGCTGGTGTCGCTGTGCGTGGACGAAGCCGAATTGACCGACAAGGCATTCGAGGTGGCCACGCGGCTGGCCAACGGCTCGCAGACGGCCATCCGCTGGACCAAATACGCGCTGAACAACTGGTTGCGCACCGCAGGCCCCAGCTTCGATGCGTCGCTGGCCCTGGAGTTCATGGGGTTTGCCGGCCCCGACGTGAGCGAAGGTATCCAATCCCTGCGCGAGCGGCGTGCGCCGGATTTCGATCCCGGCGCGCCGTTCTGACAGGCGCATCCGGGCAGGACGCTATTTCTTTGTCAGGAACCGCGCGAATGCGTCCTGCGCTTCCTGTGTTTGCAGCCGGGCCCGGAATTGGGCCGCTTCGTACTCAAGCGTTTCGTCGACCGCCTGGCGGTCGGCCCGCTTGAGCATGGCCTTGGTCAGCCGCAGGGCGTTGCGCGGCTGGGCTGCGAGTTCGGCCGCCGTTGCGTGCGCCATGGCCAACGCCTGGCCGGGTTCAGCAATGTCGGTCGCCAGGCCCGCTTGCACCGCGGCCTCGGCGTCGAACGCCTTGCCCTGCAACAGCCACTGCGCGGCCTTGCGCGCGCCCGCCAGTCGGGGCAGCAGCAGGCTGGATGCGCCTTCGGGGCACAGCCCCAATGCGACGAACGGGATGCGCAGCGTGGCATTGCGCGCCGCATAGACAAAGTCGCAATGCTGCAGCAAGGTGACGCCGATACCGACCGCGTAGCCCTCTACCGCCGCGATCACCGGCACGTCAGTGGCGATCAGGGCGCGCAGAAACGTCATGCCGGCGCTGTCGCCTTCGGGGCGGTCGCCCTGGAAGTCGCGCAGGTCGTTGCCCGCCGTGAAATGTCCGCCTGCGCCAGTCAGGATCACCGCCGACAGGCTGGAGTCGTCGGTCGCGCGGGCCAACTGATCGGCCAGCGCCAGATAGGTGGCGATATCCAGCGCATTGCGCCGATCGGGGCGATTGACCGTCAGGGTCAGGACGCCGCCCTCCCGCTCGACCGTCAGGCTGTCGGGCACGGCGCTCATGCGAACTCCCGTGCGGCAAGCCGCGCACGCGCCTCGGCGTACTCGCGGCGCAGGTTGGCCACGATGTCGGCAGCAGGCAGTACGCTGTCGATGCCGCCCACCCCCTGGCCGGCGCCCCAGATGTCTTTCCACGGTTTGACGCGGGTCGAGCCGAAGTTGGAGGCGCCCGTGTCCGGAGCCGGCAGGTTCGCCGGGTCCAGGCCGGCCGCCTCGATGCTGGATTTCAAGTAGTTGCCGGGGATGCCTGTAAAGAAGGGCGTGTACAGAATGTCGGCCGCACCGGCATCTACGATGGCCTGCTTGTAGCCGTCGGACGCATTGGCTTCGGCGCTGGCGATGAAGCGCGTGCCCATATAGACAAAGTCGGCGCCCATGGCCTGCGCCGCCAGAATATCCGCGCCGGACGTGATGGCGCCCGACAGGATGATCGGGCCGTCGTAGCGGCGCCGGACTTCGCGCAGCAGTGCGAACGGGCTCAAGGTGCCCGCATGGCCGCCCGCTCCGGCGCACACCAGGATCAAGCCGTCCACGCCCGCTTCCAGCGCTTTTTCGGCGTGCCGCACGGTGGTGACGTCATGGAAGACCTTGCCGCCCCAGGCGTGGATGCCGTCAACCAGGTCGCCGGGCGCACGCAGGCTGGTAATGATGTAGGGAACGCGATGCTTGGCGCAGACGGCCAGGTCTTGTTCGAGGCGGTCGTTCGAATGGTGGATGATCTGGTTCACTGCGTAGGGCGCCACTGTCGCGGCCGTGTCGGTGTTGCGCCGCGCGGCCAGGCCTTCCTGGACTTCGGACAGCCACTCATCCAGCAGCGACTGCGGCCGTGCGTTGAGCGCGGGAAAAGACCCCACCACGCCGCTGGCGCATTGTTCCACCACCAGCTTGGGGTTGGACACGATGAACATGGGCGAACAAATGACCGGCAGCGTCATTTGCGCATAGAGCTGGGAAACCAGGGCATGGGGCTGGGCGGCGTCGCGTGCGTTCATGAGTGAGCGGAAGTTGAAAGTGAGCCGGGGGCGTGCATATAATTACCTACCGGACGGCCGGTAATTAATCGATATTCATTTAACGGCAAGCATCGCCCGCATGTCAATGCGATGCGCCGCGCCCTTGCCTTCATGCCCGACAGCATTGCTTCCACCAAGCGGCCACGCGCCGGCCGCCCCCCGACACTGACTGCGCCGCGCGAACGCATCCTGGAAGAGGCCGCGCGCCTGTTCGCGAAATCGGGCTACGAAAACAGTTCGGTGGCCGACCTTGCCGCCGCCATCGGGGTATCGAAGGCGGCGATTTACCATTACTACCCCACCAAGCAGGACATCTACGACGCGATCATCATCGATGTGCTGCGCGGCATGACGGCGGCCGTATCCCAGGCCGTGGCGCAGGCGCCCGGCCACCGCGAGCGCCTGCGTGCGTTCATGCTGGCTCACGCCCGCTACTTCGAGCAGCATCATCCGCAATTCGTCACGATGCTGGTCGGCTATTCGGGCATGACCATCACCGAACGCGAAGACGCCGCGCATCTGCGCGACGATTACGAACGCATGCTGCGCGACATCCTGGCCGCCGGCATGGCCGCAGGTGAATTCCGCGCGCTCGACGTCGCTTCCTCGGGCCGTGCGGTGCTGTCGACGCTGAACTGGATGGCGCGCTGGTATCGGCCGGGGGGCCCGCAGGCGGCCGAAGCCATCGCAGAAGATTTCTTCGACCTGCTGGCGGGCGGCCTGGTGGCGCCGGAGTAACGGCGTGCAGGCCGCAACTTGTGCAGGACGCGCACAACAACGTTCGCAAAACGGAATACGTCAATACGGGCCGAGGGCTAATATCCCAGGGTTCTTTCCGAGTTTTATCTTTCTTCTTTCTTATTGATCATGTCGCAACGACCCGCTCCCCTGACCGGCATACGCGTGCTGGACCTGACCCGCGTCCTGGCCGGCCCCTGGTGCACCCAGAACCTTGCCGACCTTGGCGCCGAAGTCATCAAGATCGAACGTCCCGGCGCGGGCGATGACACGCGCGCGTGGGGCCCGCCTTATCTGAAAGACGCCACGGGCGCCGATACCACCGAGGCCGCGTATTACCTGAGCGCCAACCGCAACAAGTATTCGGTGGCGCTCGACATCGCGTCGCCGCGCGGCGCAGAACTGGTGCGCGAACTGGCGCGCCAGAGCGATATCCTGGTCGAGAACTTCAAGGTGGGCGGCCTGCGCAAGTACGGCCTGGACTACCAGACGCTCAAGGCCGAAAACCCCCGCCTGATCTACTGCTCGATCACCGGATTCGGCCAGACCGGCCCCTACGCCAGCCGCCCTGGATACGACTTCATGATCCAGGGCACGGGCGGGCTCATGAGCATTACCGGCGAGCGCGACGACCTGCCGGGCGGCGGGCCGCAAAAGGCCGGCGTGGCCGTGGCCGACCTGATGACCGGCATGTATTCCACCGTTGCCATCCTGGCCGCGCTGCACGAACGCGGCCGTAGCGGCCTGGGCCAACACATCGACATGGCGCTGCTGGATTGCCAGGTCGCCATGCTGGCCAACCAGAACCTCAATTACATGACAACCGGCCAGGCCCCCAGGCGCGCCGGCAATGCGCACCAGAACCTGGTGCCGTACCAGGTGTTCGCCGCGAGCGACGGCCACCTGATCGTGGCGGTGGGCAACGACAGCCAGTTCCGCAACTATTGCCGTGTGATCGGGTTGCCCGAGCTGTCGGACGATCCGCGCTTTTCCACCAACCCGCAACGCGTGCAGAACCGCGACGCGCTGGTGCCGTTGCTGGCCGAGCGCATGGCCACCGGCGAGCGCGACTTCTGGCTGGCCGAGCTCGAGGCGGCCGGCGTGCCGGCCGGCCCCATCAATACGCTGGACCAGGTCTATAAAGACCCGCAGGTGCAGGCGCGCGAGATGTGGCGCGAACTGCCGCACCCCACCGCCGGCAAGGTGCCGGTGGCCGCCAGCCCGCTCAAGTTCTCGGACAGTCCGGTGCAGTACCGCCGTCCCGCGCCTTTGCTGGGCGAGCACACGCGGCAGGTGTTGTCCGAAAGGCTGGGCCTGTCTGAAGAAGAAATCCAGGCGCTCGCGCAGCCGCGCAGCTGAGCGGCCAACGGGGCGCAATGCCCGCGGCGGACATCCGCGGCGGGCGCCCGTCGATGATCAATCCGCTACGGAGCACAAGCAATGACAGATATTCAGACCATCGCCGTCGTCGGTGCCGGCGCCATGGGGCGCGGCATTGCGCAGATCGCCGCGCAGGCGGGCGTCCAGGTGCGGCTGTACGACACCAGCGGCGACGCCATTGCCTCAGCGCGCGAGTCGCTGCGGCAACTGTGGGACAAGCTGGCGCAGAAAGGCAAGCTCAGCCAAGCCGACGCCGAGGCGGCGCTGGCGCGGATTCATCCTGCCGCCGCGCTGGACGAACTGGCCGACTGCCAGGCGGTGGTCGAAGCCATCGTCGAACGGCTGGACGTCAAGCGCGATCTGTTCGTCAAGCTGGAAAGCATCGTCGGGCCCGATTGCATCCTGGCCTCGAATACCTCATCGCTGTCGATCACCGCGATTGCGGCTGCGTGCCAGCGCCCGCAGCGCGTGGTGGGCTTTCACTTCTTCAACCCGGTGGCGCTGATGAAGGTGGTCGAAGTCATCGATGGCCTGCGCAGTGATCCCGCGGCTGGCGATGCGCTTGCCGCCCTGGCGCGCCGCATGGGCCATACCCCGGTGCGCGCCAAGGACATGCCCGGCTTCATCGTGAACCATGCGGGCCGAGGCATGAACATAGAGGGCCTGAAGGTGGCGCAGGAATCCGTGGCGTCGTTTGCGCAGATCGACGCCATCATGCGCGAACAGGCCGGATTCCGCATGGGGCCCTTCGAACTCATGGACCTGACCGCGCTGGACGTTTCGCATCCGGTCATGGAATCGATCTATCGCCAGTTCTTCGATGAACCGCGCTTCCGGCCGTCGCCCATCACGGCCGTGCGCCTGGCGGGCGGCCTTATCGGCCGCAAGGCCGGTGCGGGTTTCTACGATTACCCCGATGGCCAGAAGCAGGCGCCTGCCGAGCCCGCCGCGCCCGCGGCCGAGCCCGGCCTGCGTGTGTGGGTCAGCCCGGCGCATGAAGAGGGCAGGGCGCGCGCCCTGGCGCTGCTCGAATCGCTGGGCGCCGGCATCGTCGATGCGGCTCAGGCGCCCGACGACGCGTTGTTGCTGGTGACGCCATATGGCGAAGACGTATCCACCTGCGCCAGCCAGCAAGGCCTGGATGCAACACGGACGGTCGGCCTGGACACCCTGCATGGGCTGGCCGCGGGCAAGCGCCGCACGCTGATGCTGTCGCCCGCGACGCAGGCACGCTGGCGCGACGCCGCGCACGCGCTGCTGGCCGGCGACGGTGCGCCAGTCAGTGTGATCCAGGATTCGGCGGGTTTCGTGGCGCAGCGCATCGTGGCGGCGATCGTCAACGTGGCTTGCGAGATCGCCCAGCAAGGCATCGCCACGCCGGCCGACATCGACCGCGCGGTGACGCTGGGCCTGGGCTACCCGATGGGGCCGCTGGCGATGGGCGACGCCCTGGGGGGCGAGCGCATTCTCGAGATCCTGCGCAACCTGCAGCGCGTAACCGGTGACATGCGCTATCGGCCCAGCCTGTGGCTGCAGCGGCGGGTGCAGCTGGGCCTGTCGCTGCTCGCCGAGCCCGCGGCCTGACGGACACTCTTCGCCCGGCGCGCCGCTACGCCGTCGACCGGGCGATCTGTTCGCGCAGCCATTGGTGGGCTGGGTCTCGGTGCAGGCGTTCGTGCCACAGCATCACCATGTCGAACCCCGGTATATCCAGCGGCGCCCGCACCGCACGCAATTCGGTTGCGCCGCGTATGAGTCGCGCGGGCACCATCGCCACCAGATCGGTGGTGGCGAGCACGGACCGAAGCACCAGAAAGTGTGGCACGGACAGCACGACGTTGCGCTGCATGCCTTGTTGGGCCAGCACCATGTCGGTCACCCCGTAGAACCCGCCTTCGTCCTGCGACACGACGGCATGGTCGAGCCGGCAGAACTGCGCGAGCGTGGGGCGGCGCTTCAGCCCGGGATGGCCAGCCCGCCCTGCCAACACATAATGCTCATGGAACAAGGGCCTGCGCCGCAATGCGGGCGGCGACTCGGCCGCAATGTGAAAGGCCAGGTCCAGTTCGCCCTGTTCGAGCTGGCGCGCCAGGCGCTGCGGCGAAAGCGGACAGATGGCAATGCGCGAACGCGGCGCGCGGGCGCGCAGCCCGGCCAGGGCCGGCTGCAATACGGTCGCTCCCGCGTAATCGGATGCAGACACGCGCCAGGTAAGTTCGGCGTTGGCCGGCTCGAAGGCGCCGGGGGGCGCGATAGCCTCGCGCAGCGCCTGCAGCGCCACGCGCAGGGGCTCGCGCAGTTGTTCTGCGCGGGCGGTGGGCCGCATGCCGCGTGGTCCGGGCAGCAGCAGGGGGTCGCCCAACACGTCGCGCAGCCGGGCAAGCTGCAGGCTGACCGTGGGCTGCGACAAATGCAGCCGGCTCGCCGCGCGCGTGACGTTCAGCTCGGTCAGCAGCGCCTCCAGCGTCACCAGCAGATTCAGGTCCAGCCGGCGCAGCCGATCTACGGTATTGGGCATGGCAATAGTGACCAATAAAGGAATTCATTTCTAATATAGCGGACGCGACCCTATCGTGTGGCTGGCTATCTCGATAGGAGCTTTCCGTGAATCTGTTGCTTGTCTATGCCCATCCTGAACCGCGCTCGCTGAACGGGTCCATCAAGAACTTTATTTGCCGGCATGTGGAGCGCGCCGGCCATGCGGTGCAGGTTTCCGATCTGTATGCCATGGGCTGGAAGGCCGCGCTCGATGCGCAGGACAACATGGCCTGTGAGCCGGAAGTGCGCTTCGATCCTTCGGCCGAATCTGCAGCGGCCTTCCGGAACGGTACGCAAAGCGCCGATATCGAACGCGAGCAGGAGAAACTGCGCTGGGCCGATGGCGTCATTCTGCAGTTTCCGCTGTGGTGGTTCTCGATGCCGGCGATCCTGAAGGGATGGGTTGAGCGCGTCTACGCGTATGGATTTGCCTATGGCGTGGGCGAGCACTCGGACACCCATTGGGGCGACCGCTATGGCGAAGGGACGCTCGCGGGCAAGCGGGCCATGCTGGTCGTGACTGCGGGCGGCTGGGAGTCGCACTACGGCCCCCGCGGCATCAATGGCCCTATCGACGACCTGCTGTTTCCCATCCAGCATGGCATCCTGTACTACCCCGGGTTTGATGTGTTGCCGCCGCACGTCATCTATCGCACCAGCCGCATTGACACGCCCGCGTTCGAGCGTGTGTGCCAGGCGCTATCGCGCCGCCTGGACGACTTCTGGACGGCGCAGCCCATTCCCTTTCGCAAACAGAATGCGGGCAGCTACCTGATCCCGGAGTTGACCCTGCGGCCGGACATTGCGCCGGGCGAGTCCGGGTTGGCCATACACCTGGAGCGGCGATAGAGGCGCCAGGCGCGCGCATCGCGCGCGTAAAAAAGCCCCCGCACTGCGGGGGCTTTTCTTCGGCCAGGGCAGGGATTACTGGACCGACTGGACCATGTATTCGACAGCGGCCCGAATGTCTTCTTCGGAGGCGTTGGCCGCGCCACCCTTGGGCGGCATGGCGCCCTTGCCGGTGATGGCGACCTTGACCATGGCGTCCATGCCGGTCTTCAGGTAGGGTTCCCAGGCAGCCTTGTCGCCCAGCTTGGGAGCGCCGGCCACGCCCGTGCCGTGGCAAGCGAAGCAAGTGGCTTTGTACAGTTTTTCGCCAACCGGATTGACCGCGGCTTCGGCCTTGGGCGCCGGGGCCTGGGCTTGCTGTTGAGCCGGGGCGGGGGCTTGGGCCTGTGCCTGGGGGGCCGCGGCAGCAGGCGCAGCAGCGGCAGCGGCCGGAGCAGCCGCCTGCTTGGTTTCTTCGGGCTTGGCCTCGCCTTCCTGCGCGGGGGCTTCGGGTTCTTCGAACGAGCCGCCGGATTCATTGGCCATGTAGACCACCGCACGGGCGACTTCGTAGTCGCTCAGGGCCGGGTTGCCGCCCTTGGCGGGCATGGCGCCCTTGCCGTGCAGGGCCACGTCGAGCATGGCGTCGTAGCCCGCTTTCAGGAGAGGTTCCCAGGCGGCCTTGTCGCCCAGCTTGGGCGCGCCGGCCACGCCCGCCGTGTGGCAGGCCGTACAGACGGCCTGATAGACCTGTTCGCCGGTCTTGAAGACCTTGGGCGCGTTGGCATCGACCAGTTCAAACCCGGCCACCGGGGCAATGCGGCGGGCCACCGCCTCTTCGGTGAGGGTGTCGGAGCCGGCGCCCGTCTTGTCGCTGGCCGTGACCAAGTTCACCAGCATGATGATGACGATGATCGGCACCAGGAACGACAGCACGACCGTGACGATCAGCTGTTTGGGAGTCTTGATAGGCGACGCGTGTTCTTCGTGGTGTTCCTGCTCGTTGCTCATAACCAAATCCTGCAAATCGGGTACCGGGGCGCCTGGCGGCGGCAACAGACGAATAACTACTGCGCAAGGATAGGCCAGAAAAGCGACCGACCCCGCATGCAAACGCTGGATTATATAACGCTAAGCCGGCCGGGGACGACGGAGGTCAACTTGTCTGGCCGCTGCGCCGCCGCAACGGCGCGAAATATGGGTACAATGTCGCCTCTTTGCGCCCGTAGTTCAATGGATAGAATGAGAGTTTCCGAAGCTCTTGATACAGGTTCGATTCCTGTCGGGCGCGCCATAGAATCAAGCACTTAAATTTTTTGGGCCCGTTCTGGGCCCATGCGACGCGTATTGGCGCGTGTTCTTTGGCCTTCTGCTGGCCCTCTTGTGCTGGCAAATGGTCTGCGTACAGCGCAGGCATCCTGGCCTTCTTCCTCTGATGACCTCACGCCTGTGAAAAAGGCGGCTACAAAGCAGTTGCGCCAGGGCGGTTCTTAGTGTGCGCCAACGTGCTCCAGCACCAGCAACGCGCTTGGTATCGGCCTGTGCCGCCACCACGACGATCCTGCGGCGCCGATTCATCGCATCCAGCGGTTTTGCCCGGTTTCGAGACCATCCAACATGCCGGCCGGGTGATCGGCGACGATGCAAGGGCCTGGCTGCGTGAATCCTTCCCCGGGGGCTTCGCTCAGACTCATGGGCGCACTTGAGACGACTTGCACCGTTGTTTGTACGCGTACTGCGCTGCGCCGCGCCCAGTCTTTGGGGCCCAGGCCATAACGCTGGCGAAATACTTTGCCGAAGTGGCTCTGGCTGGAAAACCCGGTATCGACCGCGGACTGGGTAACGCTGCAGCCGCGGTCGAGCATGGCCGCTGCTTCGGTCAAACGCAGGTCGCGCAAATAAGCGTGTACCGAAGTACCGAAGTACGCCCGGAACCCGGCCTGGAGTTTTTTTTCGGGAATGCCGACGCGCCGTGCCAACTGCCGTGGCGTCCAGGCCTCTGCGCAATTTTGGCGCAGCAGCGTTCCCGCGGCCACGATTGCGACGTATTCCTTGTCTGTGGGCCGCTGCAGCGGGAGCGGCGTGCAGATCGTGTCGGCTACCAGGGCCAGCGCCTCCTGGATGCGCGCCCAGCGCCACGCACGGCGCGCGAATGCGTCGCTGACCGGGGCGTCGCTCGCCAGCGCCCAGGCAAGATCCACGCAGGCCGACGGCGTGGCGAACGCTGCCGAAAAGGCGACGGCCCCCCCGCCATCCGGCCCCGCGAAACGGTGTTCGACCCGGCCGGGCAGGTGGCTCCAGCCCAAGCTGCATAGCGCCTCCAGTGTGAAGCGTATATCCACCAGCCTGATGCTCTGGCCCGCCGGCAAACGCCAGAGCGCGCAGGCCGGCACCGGGTGGTGAAACACCATCGCCATGCCGCCCGACAACAGGCAGGAACGGCCGCCGCCGTGGGTGAGCTCCAGGTTGCCTTCCAGGCAGATCTGTATGCCAAACAAGGCATTGTCGGGCGATGGAAGATGAAGTTCGCGCGGCGCCACGCCGTCAAGAACCACTAGGCTGACGCCCTCGGCCACCCGCTCGACCTGTTTGATGACGGCTTCCCAATCATCGTCTCGGGGCACCGTGGGCAGCGTGCCGCGCCACCATTCATGTGGCTTGTGCGGCGTGGCATAAATGGCGGGGGCAGGTTTCATGTGGGTTCGGGATACCGCTTGCAGGAGTTCGCGTGGCCTACGACGCTGCGTGAAAACCGCTATGCCGTAATGTCGCCGGGCCGCAAATCCGCCAGTGCGCGCCGGAAAAACGCCAGACATTGCCGCCGCGTTCTGGGATTATCCATTACCAATCAATAATGATTCTTGTTAATTATAACGAGGCCTGATCTTTATGACCCTACCGCCGTTCCGTATGCGCCCGCTCGCGCTGGCTGTCCTCTTCAATCTGGGCGCGTGCGCGTCCGCCTTGGCACAGACGCCGGAAGCAGCCGTCCTGGCGCCGGTTCGCGTGGAGGGGAATGTCGATCAATCGCCCGCCTCGGGTGACGCGTATGCAGCCGTGCGCAGCCGGTCCAGCACCAAGACGGATAGCGCACTGATCGATATTCCTCAGACCGTGAACATCGTGACTCGCAACGAGATGGACCGCCAGGGTTCGACGTCGGTGTCCCAGGCGCTGCGCTTCACCCCTGGCGTGGTGACGCAGTATGGCGACAACGACGCGCGCCACGATTGGCTGACGGTGCGCGGTTTCACGCCGGGGCGCTATCTGGACGGGCTGCTGCTGCCGTTTGGCGCACGGGGTTACGCGCAACCGCGGGTAGAGACATACGGATTGGAACGAATCGAGGTCCTGAAGGGGCCGTCTTCCGGCCTATATGGTCAGGCATCCCCCGGCGGCGTCATCAATATGACGAGCAAGCGTCCCACTGAAGACTATCGCAATGAGGTCATCGTGCAGGGAGGCAGTTTCGACCGGTTCCAGGGCGGATTCGATTTTTCGGGCCCGGTCGACGCGGACGGGCGTCTGCTGTATCGGCTGACCGGACTTGTGCGCGATAGCGGGACACAGTTCGACTACGTGACCGACGACAAGGTCTTTATCGCGCCGAGCTTTACCTGGAAGGCGTCGGCCGACACCACCATCAATTTCTCCGTGCAGTACCAGGAAATCGACGCGGCCGGCGGCGGCGGCGCCCCGGCGCTGCCGGCGATCGGGACGCTGTATCCGTCTTCGAAGGGGCGCATTTCGCGCGATCGTTACGTCGGCGACCCCGACTATGACCGGTTCCGCAACGAACAGACGCTGGTCGGCTATACGCTGGACCACCGATTCAATGACGCACTCTCGTTCCGTCAGACGACGCGCTACAGTGAGGTCGATACCGATACGCGACGAGTTCAGCTCGGCGCCATGCCAACGGACACGCAGGCCATCCGCTACGCCTGGGCGTTTCCCGAATCCTCGCGCGCGATTCAGGTGGATAATCAGCTGGCCTGGAAATTCGATACGGGCCCGGTAAAGCACGACCTGTTGATAGGCTTCGATTATCTGCGCGAAAGTTCGAACTTCACCGAGTCGCAGCTGACCTTGCTGTTGCCGCCGATTTCCCCGCCATTGTTCGATCTGTACAACCCGGATTACGCCAATGCCGGCATCCAGACGCCGCCGGACGGCATGCGCATTGACCAGCGGCGCGACCAGCTGGGCCTGTATCTGCAGGACCAGATTGCCATCGACAAGCTGCACCTTACCTTCGCGGGCCGGTATGACTGGACGCATTCCCGAACCCGTACCTGGACTCACGCATCGAATGCCACGGCGACGGCACGCAACAGTCCGGAGCACTTCACGGGCCGCGTGGGTGCCAGCTGGCGTTTCGATAACGGGATTGCGCCCTATATGGCGTATTCCACGTCGTTCCAGCCCCTGTCGGGAACGAATCGCCTGGGTACGCCGTTCAAGCCGAGCACTGGCGAACAGGTAGAAGCGGGCGTCAAGTACATGCCGGCCGGTTCCGATACGCTGGTGACCTTGGCCGTCTTCCAGCTGGACCAGAAGAACGTGCTGGCGCCCGATCCGCTCAACACCAGCTTCAATACGCAGACCGGCGCGGTACGGCTGCGCGGCGTAGAACTGGAAGCGAAGGCGCAGGTAACGCGCGGGCTCGACGTTACGGCGTCGTATGCCTACACGGACAGCGAGATCCGCCGCACCAACGCCACCGACAGCACGGGCCAGCAAGGCAACCAGATGGCGTTTGTGCCGCGGCACCAGGCCGGTGTGTGGGTGGACTACACCTTCCAGGCCGGTGCGCTGCGCGGGCTAGGCATGGGTGCGGGCGCGACATATCGTGGCAGCAGCTACGGCGACAATGCGAACAACTACGCCATTCCTGCCGTGACGCTGGTGGACATGGCCTTGCGATACGAATTGGGGAATCTGTCCGAGGCGCTACGAGGCGCTCAAGTGGCGCTGAATATTTCCAACGTGTTCGACAAAGAGTATGTCGCTACGTGCTTGGGCCCGCTGAGTTGCTACTGGGGCGCGGAACGCACGGTACTGGCCACGCTGCGCTATCGCTGGTAAGACGCGTGCGAACGCGGATGTCTGCGCATCAGCCGTCCGCCACGGTGCGAACCAGGCTGTTGCGCGGCTGGTCGGCTCGCTGATAGATGCATACCGGCATCCGGACTTCCGGCTCCAGGCGAACGAAACTCACTTTGAACGCACTGGCGATCTTCCGCGTGTACGCGGAACTTATCATGTGGCCTCTTCCACTTTCCACGGCAGCTAAAGCTGTGCTCAGGCTGCTGAGCACGCGCCAGTCTGTCAGGACGAGGCGATCACGAAGGTAGCTGTTGACCTGCATGACCGAGCGCGAATCCCGCCCAACGTCGCGCCAATCGGCGCTAATATTGCGCCGTACCGATTCGATTCCTGTCGGGCGCGCCAGAACTTCGCCTGCCGGCGTCGTCCTTCCGTCGCGCTGTAGCTTATTTCGCAGGCGTCGGTCTTTGTCGGGCCGACAGCCGCGCCGCGCTCCTTCAGTGCCTGTCGGGTCATTGCTCTGCCGGCCTCGCGCTACCACCTTCCGATGGCGGCCGCACCGCATTCTTCCAGGGGAATTCATCGCATCATGCGTCGTATCCGCACGCCCAGCATGGCGGCGCTGACTGCCTTCGAGGCGGCGGCCCGGCACGAGAGCTTCACGCTGGCCGCGCGCGAGTTGTCCGTGACCGAAAGCGCCATTTCGCGGCAGATCAGTCTGCTGGAAGAAAGCCTGGGTGTGTCGCTCTTTGTTCGCGTCAAACAGCGGGTGACGCTGACCCGGCCGGGCCTGCTGTACAGCGAAAAGGTGCGCGCCTCGCTGCGTGCGCTGGAACAGGACACGCTGGCCATCGCCGCGCATGGCAGCGGTCGGGGCAATCTTGAACTTGCGGTGCTGCCGACGTTCGCGCTCGAATGGCTGATTCCACGACTGCCCACGTTCTACGCGCGCTATCCGGATGTACGTATCAACATGGGCGTGCGCACCGCCCCGTTTTCGTTCGAAAACGAACACTTTGATGCCGCCATACATCACGGCAAGCCCATTTGGCCGCACGCCACGCTGGAACTACTGTTTGGCGAACGCATGGTCGCCATCGCCCGCGCCGACCTGATCGGCAAGCCGCTCGAGCGCGCCGAAGACCTGCTGCAGTACACGCTTCTGTATTCCACCACGCGGCCCGAGTCCTGGCGCCAGTGGTTCGAACTTGCCGGCGTGGCGCAGATGCCTGAATCGATCGCCAGCGCCGGCTTCGAGTTGCAGTCGATGGTGGTGCGGGCCGCCGAAGCAGGGCTGGGGGTTGGCCTGGTGCCCGAATTCTTCGTGCCCGAGGCCGCCTGGCAGAATGGGGTGATACGGGCGCATCCACTTTCGATGCTGGCCGAAGATTCCTACCATCTTGTGTACCCGCTTGAGACTCGGGACAACCTGCCGCTGCAGTGCTTTCGCGAATGGATACACCAGGAAGCGCGGGGCTTCGCCGCCGAGCTGCGGTTACCGCCATCCGATAGGGTTGATGACTAAAACTCATCATATGGCAATTATTTGTCGCTTTACGCCTGGGTAGAAGCGATAAAAAATGGCGGGTTCAGTAGAAAACTGCGGGAAGAGTTTTTATGAATGGCGCCAAAAGTCTGGTTAAAACCCTGCTGGCTTCCGGTATCGATACTTGCTTTGCGAATCCCGGAACCAGCGAAATGCATTTTGTTGCTGCACTCGACCAGGTGCCGGGCATGAAATGCGTGCTGGGCCTGCAGGAGAACGTGGTCACCGGCATGGCCGATGGTTATTTCCGCATCGCCCGCAAGCCTGCCTGCACCCTGCTGCATTGCGGCCCGGGGCTGGCCAATGGCATGGGCAACCTGCACAATGCCCGCCGCGCACGCAGCGGCATCGTCAACATTGTGGGCGACCAGGCCACCTACCATCGCCCCTTCGACGCGCCCCTGACCGCCGATACGGCCGGAATGGCGCAGACGGTGTCGCAATGGGTGCGCACCAGCGTCGACAGCGCGCGCCTGGGCCGTGACGCGGCTGAAGCCGTCGCCGCGGCGCGCAGCTTTCCCGGCCAGATCGCCACGCTTATCCTGCCCGCCGATGTGTCCTGGAACGAGGGTGGGGTGGTCGGCGAGCCGGTGCCCGCGCCCGCGTCGCTGCCGGTAGACGGCAATGCCATCGAGAACGCCGCGCGCACGTTGCGCGCCCATGGCGCCGACACCCTGATCCTGGTTGGCGGCACGGCGGTGCTGAGCGACGCGCACCCCTGGCTGTGGCGCATCGCGCAGGCAACCGGCGCCACATTGATGGCCGATTTCGTCACCGCGCACCTGTCGCGCGGCCGGGGCCGCCTGCAGCTCGAGCGCACGCCCTACGTGATGGAGGCTGCCATCAAGGCGTTGCAGCGCTACAGGCACATCATTCTCGTCAACGCCAAGCCGCCCGTGGGCTTTTTTGCGTACCCCGGCCTGCCGTCGACGCAGTATCCGCCCGACGCCCAATTGCAGGTGCTGGCGCGCGCCGACCAGGATCCGCTGCCTGCGCTGCAGGCTTTGGCGTCGCTGCTGAACGCGCCCGAGGTCGCCATCCCCGACCCGGGGCCGCGCCCCGCGGTTGCGACGGGCGCGCCCACTCCGGAGGGCCTGGCCCAGACCGTGGCCGCCGTCATGCCCGAACACGCCATCATCTCGGATGAGAGCGTGTCGTTCGGGCGGGGCTTTTATAAGTTCAGCCATGCGGCGCCGCCCAACGACTGGCTGCACCTGGCTGGCGGCGCGATCGGCGATGGCCTGCCTGTGGCCACCGGCGCCGCCATCGGCGCACAGAAGCAGCGCCGCGTGATCAGCCTGCAGGCCGACGGCTCGGCCATGTATTCGCTGCAGTCGCTGTGGACGCAGGCCCGCGAAAAGCTGCCGTGCACGACCATCATCCTGAACAACAGCAAGTACAACATTCTTATCGGCGAGTACGCCAACGTGGGCGCGACCCCGGGCGATACCGCGATGAGTATGCTGGACCTGGGCAACCCGGCGCTGAACTGGGTGGGCCTGGCCAACGCCATGGGCGTCGAGGCCGCGCGCGCCACCACCCTGGAGCAATGCGCAGACCTTATGCAGGCCAGCTTCGGCAAGCAGGCCCCATTCCTTATTGAGCTTATGGTGTAAGTACAGCGCCGTAGACTACCTTTTGTCCCTTACCTGGATGGAGACACATCTTTCATGAAACACCGGAAACTTTCCCAGATCCTGGCCGCAGCCGTCATCGGTGGTACGGCGTTGTGCGCGCAGGCAGACGACTATCCGTCGCGCCCGATCACGTTGATCGTGCCTTACCCCGCCGGCGGCACCACCGACCTGGCCGCCCGTACGATCGCCCACGCGATGGGCCCGCTGCTGAAGCAATCCATCGTGGTTGAAAACCGCGCCGGCGCGGGCGGCAATATCGGCATGGGCGTGCTCAAGCGTTCCGCCGCGGACGGCTACACCATCGGCATGGGCACTATCGGCACTCAATCGATCAACCAGTTCATCTACAAGGACATGCAGTTCGACCCGGCCAAGGACTTCGCGCCCCTGGCCATGGTGTTCACCACGCCCAACGTGATTGCGGTCCGCCAGGACGCAAAGTGGAAGTCGGTGCAGGACCTGTTCGCGGACGCCAGGCAACGCAAGGACGCACTGATATCGTATGCCTCGCCCGGCGTCGGATCGTCGGTGCACGTGACCGGCGCCTACCTGGAGCAGGCTGCCGGCATCAACATGCTGCACGTGCCCTTCAAGGGCGTGTCTGCGTCCATGCCGGCATTGATCGGCGGCCAGATCGACGTGCTGATGGATAACCTGCCCAGCACGATCAGCCAGCTGAAAGACGGTTCGCGCGTGCGCGCCCTGGCAGTTACTTCTGCCGAGCGTTCGCCCTTGCTGCCCGATGTGCCTACCGTGGCCGAATCGGGGCTCAAGGACTTCGACGTGACGGCGTGGTTCGCGCTGTACGCGCCGGCCGGCACGCCCGCCGAGGCGCAGGCCAAGCTGATCGAAGCGGCAAAGCAGGCTTTGGCGACCCCTGCCGTGCAGGAGCAGTTTTCGAAGCTCGGCGCCACGCCCGGTTCCATTACCGGCAAGGACCTGGCCGCGTTTGAAGTCGCCGAACGCGAACGCTGGGGCAAGCTGATCAAGGAACGCAACATCACCACGGACTGACACCGCGCCGTACCCCGCGGCGGCACCTTACTCTTGGCGGCGCAGCAGCGCCGGACTTAGATGCGGCCGCCCAGGCCAGGCGCTGCGCGCCTGGCCTGGGCGGCCGCGCTACAGATATTCCTTATACCGCTGGATGTATTCGCGCGCGCTGGTGTTCAGTTCGCGCACGCAGCGGTCGGCGGCGTCGGCGTCGCCGCGCATCATTGCCGCGAGCAATTCGCGGTATTGCTTGATGCCGGCTTCCGCGCGGCCCGGCAGCACGGCCACCCGCCGCATGGTGACCCGGGTGCGCTCGTAGATCCGTTCGATCAGGTCGCTGAGTATCGGATTGCCGGCCAGGCTTGTGACGCGGTAGCGAAAGCGCATGATGGTGTCTACATGCCCTTCGATATCGCCGTCGCGCAGGCTTTGCTCGAACGGCGGGCCGAGCCATTCCTGGAGCTCTTGCCAGTCTTCCGGGCGGGCGTTCTGCATGGCCAGGCGCACCGATAGGCTGTCCAGCGCTTCACGCACTTCGTACAGGCGGTAGGTGGTCTGCATGTCTACCGGCACGACGATGGCGCCCTTGTTGGGCACGCGCTGCACCAGCCCGCGGTCTTCCAGGGTGGCCAGTACCTCGCGCGCCTTGGCCCGCGTGATGCCGTAGTGCTGCGCCAGATCTTCTTCGGGAATGCGCGAGCCTGGCAGCAATGCCTGTGCGGCAATGCGGTCGCGCACGTCCAGCACCACGGCCTGCGTGGAAATCAACTTTCTTTTTGCTGCCGCCGGCTTATCGCTGGCCGCGGGCTTGGTTCGGGTTGCCATTTCCACCGTTCCTGAAAGGCAAATTGGGTGAGCGGAATGATAACACCCGTTTGGGCTCAAGATTGTGCACAATTTTATATCCCAAATTGTAATTCATCGTTGACACAATCCTGATTCCGCCCCAAACTGCTTCCGTCCGATCGATGGGACGCTCGATATCAGGAGAATGGCTTTGCATACCGATCACTCGACGGGGTTGCCCGGCCCTCGTTGCCAGGAATACTTGAACCGGCGCCAGGCGCTGGTTGCGCGCGGGGTGGTCAACGGGCCGCCCATATTCGCCCAGGAGGCTTCCGGCGCCACCGTTATCGACCTGGACGGGCGCCGCTACCTGGATTTCGCCGGGGGCATAGGCACCCTCAATGTGGGGCACGCCCATCCCGAGGTCGTGCAGGCCGTCAAGGAACAGGCCGACGCTTATCTGCACACCTGCTTCAACATCGTGATGTACCCGGGGTATATCGAGCTGGCCCAGGCGCTGGTCGATCAGGTGCCGGGCGACTGGCCTAAAAAGGTCATGCTGCAAAGCACCGGGGCAGAGGCTATCGAAAACGCGATCAAGATCGCCCGGTGCGCCACCGGCCGGCGGGCAGTGGTGGCATTCGAGAATGCATTTCACGGCCGCACCTACATGGCCCTGTCGCTGACCGCCAAGGCGCCGGCGTACAAAACCGGCTTCGGCCCGCTCGCGGGCGACGTGTACCGCGCGCCTTTTCCGGTGCCTTATCGCTGGCGCGGCGATGTTCAGTCGTGCGTGGACGACGCCTTTGCCCGGCTGCGGCGTATGGTCGAAACCGAGATCGGGGCCGACCAGGTGGCGGCGATCGTGATTGAACCGGTGCAGGGCGAGGGCGGGTTTCATGTTGCGCCGCCCGAGTTCATGCAGCGCCTGCGCGATTACTGCACCCGCCACGGCATCGTCATGATTGCTGACGAGATCCAGTCGGGTTTCTGCCGCACGGGGCAGTGGTTCGCCACCGAACACAGCGGCGTGCAGGCTGACTTGTACACCCTGGCCAAGTCCATGGGCGGGGGCATGCCTATCGCCGCCGTGGTGGGCCGGGCAGACTTGATGGACGCGCCCGCCGTAGGCGGGCTGGGCGGCACCTACGCCGGCAACCCGCTGGCCTGCGCCGCGGCATTGGCGACCATGCGCATCATGAAGCGCGACGACTACGCGGCCAAGGCCCGCCAGTTGGGCGAGGTGCTGCAGGCGCGGTTCGCGAAATGGGCTCGGGATATCGACATCGTGGGCGATGCCCGGGGCGTGGGCGCGATGCAGGCGGTGGAAATCGTGCAGGACAAGGCCGGCGCCGAGCCCGCGCAGGATTTGGCCGCCCGCATCGTGCAGTATGCCTACGAGGCCGGCCTGATCCTGGTGAAGGCCGGGTTCCACGGCAATGTGCTGCGCTTTCTCGGCCCGCTGAACATGAGCCAGGCCGAACTGGAGCAAGGCCTGGATATCCTGGAAGCCGCCATCGTGCGTGTGTCGCGGGAGGCTCGCGCATGAACACGCTGCTCAAGCTCGACAATGCCCGCAAAGTGGTGCGCCTGCTGGGCGCGGCCCGGCCCGACATGAACGTGCTGGTGCTTTACGACTTCTATACCGAGCACAATGTGCAGCCCCTGGCCATTGCGGTGCAGGAAGCCGGCGCCGTGCCGCACCTGATGCAGATACCCGGCAGCCGCCAGCATGGCCGGCCGTTCTCGGACGTGGTGGCCAAGGCGATGTGCGCGGCCGATCTGGTCATTGCCCTGACGCGCGCCAACGCCGCGCACACCGAGGCGCGCCAGCAGGCCACTCGCGCAGGCGTGGGCGTGATCGTCCTGCCCGAATCCGATCTGCCGGATTTCTTCCTGGCCGACGGGTGGAACGCCGACTTCGAGGCCCTGCGCCCGCAGATCCAGGGCCTGGCCGACGCGTTGAGCCGCGCCGACCACGCTCGTGTCACCAGCGCCGCCGGCACCGATATCCGCATGAGCATCGCCGGACGACGCGGACGGGCCCTGCATGGTTTCGCCAACACTGTCGATATTTCGGCGGGCTATTGCCTGGAGTCCAGCCTGGCCCCCGTTGAGGGCACCGCCGAGGGCGTCATCGTCGTAAACGCCAGTATTCCCGGCGTGGGGCTGGTGCGCGACGAGCCGGTGCGCATTGTGTTTGAGCGCGGCATGGCCGTCTCCATCGAAGGCGGAGACCTGGCAAGGCGGTTCCGCGATCTGCTGGCCAGCTTCCAGGATCCGGGCGTGTACAACCTGGGCGAGCTGGGCGTGGGCATGAATCCCTGCTGCACGCTGGACGGCACCATGCTTTCCGACGAAAGCGTGTACGGATCGATACAGTTGGCATTGGGAACCAGCGCCTACATCGGCGGCACGGTGAAGGCAGCTGCCCACTACGACACCATCGTGACCGACGCGCAGCTGTGGCTGGATGATCGGCTGGTGCTTGACGGCACGCGGCTGATGCTGGAGGAACAGTCATGACGATACGCGTGCAACAAGGCAGCGACGGCATCGCCACCGTACTGCTGGACAGGCCGGAGAAGCGCAATGCCTTCACGCTGGATATGTACCGGCAGTTCGGCGCGGCCATCGATGCGCTGGATGCGGACGACAGTGTGCGTTGTATCGTTGTGCGGGGCGCCGGCGGCGCGTTCTGCGCCGGCAGCGATATCGGCGGCTTTGATGAAGAGCGGGGCGACGCCCAGGTGGCGCGAGAGTATGCCGAACTGACGCTGGACATGACCGACCGCCTGAAGCTCACGCGCCATCCCACGGTGGCGTGCATCGAAGGCGCCTGCGTGGGCGGCGGGCTCGAGATCGCGGCGTTGTGCGATGTGCGCATCGCGGCTCGCAGCGCGCGCTTCGGCATACCGATCAACCGCATAGGCCTGACCCTGGACTACCGCGAGCTCGAAGACCTGGTTGGCCTGATCGGCCCGGCACATGCCCTGGAAATCCTGCTTGAAGGCAGTGTGTTCGGGGCGGACGAGGCCATGTCCAAAGGGTTGCTGACCCGTGTGGTGGACGACGAGCAGGTGGTCGAGCACGCCTACCAGTGTGCGGCGCGCATCGCCAAAGGCGCGCCGTTGGTCAACCGATGGCACAAGCGCTTCGTGCGCAAGCTTGCGTCGGGCGTACCCCTGAGCGAGGCAGAGCGGCTCGAGCCCTACGCCTGTTTCGACACCGAAGACTATCGCATTGGCAAGGCGGCTTTTCTGCGCAAGGAAAAGCCTGCTTTCCTGGGCCGTTAAGAAGGAAATCCGTAGTCATGGCAAACGAAGTCAAGCAGCCGCTGGCCGGCCTGAAGGTCCTGGACCTTTCTCAGATCATGGCCGGCCCGTATTGCACCATGGTGCTGGCCGACCTGGGCGCCGAAGTCATCAAGGTGGAAAAGCCCGGAAGCGGCGATGATTCGCGCGAGATGGGGCCCTATGTCAATGGGGAGTCCACCTGCTTTGCCCAGATCAACCGCAACAAGATGGGCATTTCGCTGAACCTGAAGCATCCGGATGCCCGCAACATCGTATATGACATGGTGCGCTGGGCGGATGTGGTGGTGGAAAATTATCGCGTCGGCGTCACCCGCTCGCTGGGGCTGGATTACGACACGCTCAGCGCCATCAACCCCCGCCTGGTGTACTGCTCGATTTCCGGTTACGGGCAGACCGGTCCGTACGCAGGCAAGGGCGGGTTCGACCTGGTGGCGCAGGGCATGACCGGCATCATGAGCATGACCGGCGAGGCCGGGGGAAGGCCGTTGAAGTCCGGCATCGCCATCTACGACATCGGCGCCGGACTGACGGCCTGCTATGCCATCCTGGCGGCCTGCCTGCATCAGCGCCAGACCGGCGAAGGGCAGCACATCGATATTTCGCTGGCCGAATGCGGGCTGCCCTGGTTCATCTGGGAAGCCGCGGCGTACTTCGCCGAAGGCACGGTGCCGCAGGCGACCGGCAGCCGGCACCGTGTGTCGGCGCCTTACCAGGCGTTCCAGACCGGAGACGGCTACATCATTATCGGCGCGGCGAACCAGCGCACCTGGGAAAAGCTCTGTGCCGATGTGCTGGGGCGTCCGGAATGGATCACCGACCCCCGCTTCGCCACGAATTCTGACCGCATGGCCAATATCGAAGTGCTGGAATCGTTGCTCGAGGCGGAGTTCGCCAAGGCCGATGCCGCTACGTGGATACAGCGTTGCGAAACGGCAGGGGTGCCATGCGGCCCCATCAACGATTTCGGCCAGGCGGTCAACGACCCGCATTACGCGGCGCGCGGCATGATCCAGGAACTGGATCACCCCCGGCTGGGGCGCATGAAGACGATCGGCATACCTACCCATTTCTCGCATACGCCGGGGCTGGTGCGCACGGCGGCGCCGCTGCACGGCCAGCACACCGACGAGGTGCTGGAGCGTTTCGGGGTGGACGCGGCGCGCCGTGCGCAGTTGCGCGAAGCAGGAGCCATCCAGTAGTAAAGCAGGCAGTTCGACCGGCGGCGTACGAACACGCAGCCGGCCAGGCAGCAAGCCCGAGCGTCGTCAGCAAGGGCCGACAACAAGAGCAACAAGGGGCCGGGCAGTCCAAGCCGGCATATTCGAAGAATCGCAATGCGCATACGGCGCAGAAGGAACGAATATGAAGCACAGCATCAATCGCAGCCGCCGCCAGTTCGTGTCGTCCAGCGTGGCCCTGGGGGCCGCCTCGGTGTTTCCGTGGGCCGTCCGGGCCCAGTCGCCAGGCGAACCGTTTCGAATCGGGGCGCTGAACTCCATCACGGGCGTGGGCGGGCCCTATGGCGGCGCCATGTTGCAGGCCATCCGCATCGCGGTCGACGAAGTCAATGCAGCCGGGGGCGCGGCGGGCCGGCAGCTGGCCCTGTACGCCGAGGACGACCAGACCAAGCCCGACGCCGCCGTGCTGGCGGTCAAGAAGCTCATCGACATCAACCGGGTGCAGGCGGTGGTTGGCGTGTGGCCGTCGGCGGTGGGGCTGGCCATCATGCCCATCACCAACAATGCCGGCGTCATCATGATGAACACCTGCGGCGCGCCCGAGATGCAGACGGAAAACAAGCGCGGCCTGGCCTGGATGTTCCAGGCGTCCAACGCCGTATTCGGCAAGGCGTTTGCCGAGATCGCGCGCCAGCGCGGATTCCAGCGGCCGGCGGTGATGGCGTTCAATAACTCGACCTTCGTCGGCCTGGCCAATTACTTCCGGCAAACCTGGGAAGCGGGCGGCGGCAAGGTCAGCGAACTGGTTATCTACGAGCCCAACCAGACCACTTACCGCACGGAACTGAACCGCGTGCTGGCCACCAAGCCCGACGTCATCGCCCTGGGCTCGTACCGCCCGGACGCGACGATCCTGCTGCGCGAATGGTTCCAGTCCGGCCAGGACTGCAAATTCATCATGCCCGGATGGACCGCCAATGAAGACTTGGTCAAGGCGCTGGGCAAGGAAGCCACCGAAGGCATTATCTCGGTCTCGAACGTGGCGGCCCACGACCACGAAGCCTACAAGAGCTTTGCGGCGCGCTTTCGCGACAAGATGAAGCGCGATCCCGACGTTTTCGCCGCGCAGAGCTATGACATGGTGATAACCCTGGCCCTGGCGCTTGAAGCGGCCGGCGCCCAGGCCACCACGATGGACATCAACGCGCATATCAAGCCCGTGACGTCCGGGGGCCAGAAGGTGTCGTCGTTCCAACAGGGGCGCGAAGTCCTGAAGTCCGGCGGCGACGTCGACTACGAGGGGGCGTCGTCGAGCCTGAACTTCGGCCAGCACGGCGAAACGGTTCCGGACTTCGGTGTGTTCGAAATCACCGACGGCAAGCTCGTCCTGAAAGAGACAGTGCCGGGTTCGCTAGCCTGAGGCACGGAGCAGAACATGGACTGGATTGCAATCCTGAACGCGGCGATCAACGGCATCGTGCTCGGCACGCTGCTGGCACTGCCGGTGCTGGCGATTACGATGGTATTCGGCATCGCGCGCTTTCCCAACGCGGCCACGGGCGACTACATGACGCTGGGCGCCTACACCGCCATCGCGATGCAGACTTTCGTAAGCAGTTCGCTGGTGCTTGGCGTGCTGGCCGCCTGCGCAGTAACGGCCCTGGTTTCGGTGGGCTTTTACCTGTGGGTGTTCCGGGCGCTGGCGCATCGCTCCAACATCGCGCGGCTGGTCGCGTCGCTGGGGGTGGCGTTCGTGGTGCGCAATACCATCACGTTCTTTGCCGGCCAGGATCAGTACAACCTGGACGTGCCTCTGGTGCGGGCCTGGAACTTCAACGGGGTCAGGATCCTGCCCACCGATGTGTACATCCTGGCCACCGCGACGGTCGCGCTGATCCTGGTGTTCGTGCTCTTGCACGCTACCCCCATGGGACGCCGCATGCGAGCGGTGGCCGATAACGCCGACCTGGCGGCCGCGAGCGGCATACGATCGCGGCGGGTGATGCTGTGCCTGTGGACGCTGTGCGGCGTGTTCTCCGGTCTGGGCGGCGTGCTGCTCGGCATCAAGGCGGTGGTGATTCCCGAACTGGGTTTCGAACTGCTCATGCCGATGTTCGCGGCCGTGATCCTGGGCGGTATCGGCCATCCGGTGGGCGCGGTGGTGGGTACGCTGCTGTTCAGCGTGTCCCAGGAGATTGCCAGCCTGTACTTCGAACCGTCCTACAAGATCGTCATGGCGTTCGGGATTCTGCTGGTCGTGCTGCTGGTGCGTCCGCAGGGCATCTTTGGCCGGCCGATGGCAGCGAGGTAATCATGGAAGCCTATCTGATCGCCATCTCCATTGGCATTCTGATCTACATGCTCATGGCTGTGGGCCTGTCCCTGCACTATGGTTTTACGGGGTTGGTCAACTTCGGCCACGTGGGTTTTTTCGCAATCGGCTCGTATGCCTCCGCGCTGCTGTCGATGCAGGGGGTTCCCATCCCGCTGGCCATGTTGGGCGCAACGGTGCTGACCGCGCTTGCGGCCTATCCGATGGGCATTATTGCGCTGCGGCTGGGCAGCGATTACCTGGCCATCGTGACGCTGGGCTTTTCCGAGTCGGTGCGCATGATGCTGCAAACCGAAGAATGGCTGACGCGGGGCATGCACGGCCTGCCGGGAATTCCGCGCATGTTCGCGGGGTGGGTACCGGCCGACCAGATCGACTTCTGGATCATGATCAGCCTGCTGGCGGTCAATGCAGCAGTGTTCTGGCTCGTGACGCGCGTCATCCGCAGCCCCTTTGGCCGGGTAATCGAGGCCATCCGGGACAACGAGGTGGCGGTGCGTGCGCTCGGCAAGGATCCGGCGCGGTTCAAGACGCGATCGCTGATGCTGGGCGCGGCCCTGGCAGGCCTGGCGGGCGCCTTCCAGGCCCATTACCTGACGTTTCTCAGCCCCGACCAGTTCGTGCCGCTTATCACCTTCTACATCTGGATCGCGGTGTTCGTCGGCGGCGTCAACCGGCTGTCGGGGGTGGCGCTGGGTACGGTGATCCTGATCGGGTTCCTGGAAGGTTCGCGTTTCGTGCGCGAGTTCCTGGGCGGCATTTCCGAAGTGCAGATGGCCAGCGTGCGTATCTGGGTGATCGGCATGGCGCTGATTCTTATCGTTCTTTACCGCCCGCAAGGCGTACTGGGCAAGCCGACGGGAGGCAAGCAATCGTGAAGATGCTCGAAGTCTGTAACGTCAGTGCCAGTTTTGGAGGCTTCAAGGCGCTGGACGATGTCAGCCTGCACCTGAATCGCGGGGAGCTGCTGGGTTTGATCGGCACCAACGGCGCGGGCAAAAGCACCCTGTTTTCGGCGATAACCGGTTATGTGCCGCTGCAGTCGGGCGCCATCCGCTTCGATGGCCAGGACATCACCGACCTGGCTGTGCACCGGCGTGTGCGCCGCGGGCTGGCCCGGACCTTCCAGGTGCCGCGCGAGTTTTCTCAGCTGTCGGTGCTGCACAACATGATGGCGGCCGCGCCCGACCTGAGCGGGGAAAAGCTGCTTGCGCTGTTCTTCTCGCCGCGCCAGGTTGCACGCGAAGAACAGCGCGCCGCCGAGCGCGCGCACGAGCTGCTGCAGTTCCTGAATCTTGCCCGTGTGGCGGATGAGCCGGCCGGCATGCTTTCCGGCGGCCAGAAAAAGCTGCTGGAGCTGGGGCGGCTATTGATGCTGGAGCCGCGCTGCATCATGCTGGACGAACCGTTCGCCGGCGTGAACCCGGTGCTTATCGGCGAGCTTTCCGAGCGCATCACGGCATTGAATCAACGAGGGATGACGGTGCTGATCATCGAACACAACCTGGAAGAACTGGCCCGCATCGTGCCCCGCATGTATGTCATGGATCGCGGCCAGGTCATCGCCGAAGGCGGGCCGCGCGAAGTGCTTGCGCAGGAAGCCGTGCGCGAAGCCTACATGGGAGGCGTGATATGAGCGGGCCGGGCATTTCCCATGACACCGGCGGCGGCGCCTTGCTGTCCTTGCAGAACGTGGCCGGCGGCTACGGAGACGTGGATATCGTCTGCGGCATCGACATGCAGGTGGCAGCGCAGGAAATCGTGACGATCGCCGGTACGAACGGGGCAGGCAAGTCCACGCTGATCAAGGCAGTGATGGGCTTGCTTCCTCGCCTGTCCGGCACGCTGGAGTTCAACGGTGTAGACCTGCGCAGCCTTGATGTCGAAGACCGGGTGCGGGTGGGCATTTCGTATGTGCCGCAAGTCAAGAACGTGTTCGGCGACCTTACCGTTCTGGAAAACCTGCAGGTCGTGGAGTATGTGCGGCAACCCCGGGCGCGCATCGCCGAAATGCTGGATATGTTTCCCGCGCTGGCGGCGCGACGGCGCACTTACGCGTGCAATCTGTCCGGCGGCGAGCGGCAGCAACTTGCGTTCGCGCGAGCGCTCATGCCGGATCCCCGGCTGATACTGCTGGACGAGCCGTCGGCCGCGCTGTCTCCCGCCCTGACCGACCAGGTGTTCCGCGAAGTGCAGCGCCTGCCCAGCCTGGGCGTGGCCGTGCTGATGGTCGAGCAGCGGGCTCGCCAGGCGCTGCAGTTCAGCGACCGCGGGTACATCCTGGACGCCGGGCGCATCGTGCTTACCGACACGGGCGCCAACCTGCTGGCCAATGAAGATATGGCCGATCTTTATATCGGCCGGGGCCACTCCACCGAACAGACCGGAGATCAACTATGAATACCGCGGACTTGCGCGCGCGCCGACCGGCGCCGTCGTCTATTGCTCGCCTTACCATGGCCGAGGGCTTGCGGGCGCTGGATGCCGGCACCCTGACGTGCGAGGCCTGGGCGCAGGCCTGCCTGGAACGCATCGCCTTGCGCAACCCTGACGTTCGCGCCTGGGTGCATGTGGCCGGGGAACAATCGCTGGCCCGCGCCCGCGCCCTGGACAAGAGCGGCCGCACCCGTTTTTTTGACGGCGTGCCGCTGGGAATCAAAGACACCATCGACACGGCCGACATGCCCACGGAGCTTGGCGACCCCGAGATATTTCCGGGGCGCCAGCCTGGCGCCGACGCGCCGGTGGTGGCCCGCGCCCGTGCGCTGGGCTACAACATACTGGGCAAGAATACCGTGTCGCGCCACGCCATCATGCTGGCCGGACCCTGCCGCAACCCCCACGACCTGAGCCGCAGCCCGGCTGCGTCATCGGCCGGGTCCGGGGCCGCGGTGGCCGATTTCATGACGCCGATCTCGGTCGGCACCCAGACGGCCGGGTCCATTCTGCGGCCGGCATCGTTTTGCGGAGCAGTGGGATTCAAGCCGACGCTGGATCTCATCCCGTATGTCGGCATCCGTACGTATTCGCGGCCGCTGGACGTGATCGGGCCGTTGTGCCGCTCCGTGGAAGACGCGCAGCTATTCATGAAGGGCTTCGTAGGAGACCCGCGCTACACCGCCCAGGCGCCCGACGCCATGCCGCGGCTGGGCGTCTGGAAACCGCGCGACTGGCCGCAGGCGGATGCGCGTACGCAGGCAATCTTTGAAGAGAACCTGGCGTCGCTGGCCCATGCCGGCGCACGCCTGGTGCCTTTGTCGATGCCCGGTTCGTACGAAGAGATCGGCGACATCCAGGACGTCATCATGGCGTACGACCTGGCGCGGGAATACGACGATCTGCGCCGTCACCACGCCGACCGATGCGATCCCGAACTGCTTGCCTACCTGGAGCTGGGCCGTTCATATAGCGATGCGGACTACGCCCGGGCGCTGGACGCGGCCGACCGCTGCCGCCGCCAGTTCTACGATATTGCCCGCGACCTGGACGCGCTGGTCATGCCGGCTACGCTGGGCGAGGCAACCGAGATTTCCAGCACGGGCAGCTCAGTGTTCATCCGCGCATGGTCGCTGCTGCACAACCCGTCTATCTCGCTGCCGGTGGCGCGCGGGGACCACGGCCTGCCGATCGCCATCCAGCTGGTGGGCTTTCGCAATGAAGACCCCGCGCTGCTGGCATGGGCCCGCAAGGTGGAGCAGGTGCTGGGCAATCGCGCGCACGATACCTGAACCGCGCGTGCCGCGCCGTTCGCGGCACGCGGCATGCGGCCGCCTTGCCGGCCCTTCGAATTTCGCCAACCGCCCTTGACCAAATCGCGCTTGCCGGTCGCCAGGGCATTCCTATACTGCTTTGCAGGGACGTGGCCGCCCGGTGGTTCGTGCGGCGGCCCCAGGCCGCGCCGCGCCGCGTCGGGCCACAACGATAAGAACACATCGGAGGACGACATGCTGGTGAAGTCATTGGCCCGGGCTTGCCTGGGAATTGCGGTACTGTGGGGCAGCGCCGGCGCGGCGCTGGGCGCAGATTGGCCCGCGCAGCCCGTCAACCTGGTGGTGGGCTCGCCGCCGGGCGGCTCTACGGATTATCTGGCGCGCCTGTTGTCCGAGCCGCTGGGCGCCGAGCTGGGCCAGTCGGTGGTGGTGGTAAACAAACCGGGCGGCTCAGGCAATGTCGGCAACGGTTTCGTGGCGAATGCCCGTCCGGACGGCTATACGCTGCTGTTCGGCTATAACGGCTATCTGGTCTCGAATCCGCACTTGTTCAAGGATATTGACCTTGACCCCAACAAGCGCTTTACGCCGGTGGCGTTCGTGGCCAGTTCGCCGCAATTGCTGGTGGTGAGCGGCAAGGCGCCGTTTCAGGACCTGCCGGGCCTGATCGCGTACGCAAAGGCCAATCCCGGAAAAATCAACTACGCCTCGTCGGGGCAGGGCTCGATTCCCCATGTGGGCGCGGTGATGCTCGAGCAGATCGCCGGCATTTCCATGGTGCACATTCCGTTCAAGGGCGCGGGCGATGCCATGCAGGCGCTGGCGGCAGGAACGGTCGATTTCTACATTACCAGCCCGGCGGGCGCCATGGGCCAGGTGAAGGCAGGCCTTGCCCGGCCTGTTGCGGTGTCGGGCGGCAAGCGGCTCGATGCGTTGCCGGACGTGCCCGCCACCGATGAACTGGGGCTCAAGGGCTACAACGTGGGCTCGTGGTTCGCCATCTATGGGCCCGAGAAGCTCGACCCCAAGATCGTTGCCCGCCTGAACAGCGCGTTCAACCGCGTGCTGGGCACCGAAAAAATCCGCCAGGGCGTGCTCAGCGCGGGCATGTACGTGGACACCATGTCGCCCGACGAACTGGCTCGCTACACGAGCGAAGAGTTCGATCACTGGGGCGCTGTCATCAAGCAGGCCGGCATCAAGCTGGACTGACTACCGGGGAAGGAGCAATGGCAAAAGTATGTATTGTCGGGTGCGGGGCAATGGGCTCTGTCTACGCAGGCCTTATGGCGTCGGCCGGGCACGAGGTGCACGCGGTGACCCCGTGGCAAGAGCACGTGGACGCCATCAACGCGAACGGGCTGCGGGTATCGGGGTATAGCGGCGAGCGGCGGGTGCGCCTGGCCAGTGCGTCTGTCGATACAGCGGGAATCGGCCCCTGCGACCTGGTCATCATCGCCACCAAGGCGTTCGACGTCGAAGCGGCCGCGCAGGCCGCAGCCCCTCTGTTGAAGCCCGATACGGTGGTGCAGACCATCCAGAACGGCGTGGGCTCGCCGGAGCGGGTGGCGCGGTTTATCGATCCGGGCCAGTTGGCCGTGGGAGTGGTGGGCGGCTATGGCGCGTCCTTGCCCGAATGGGGCCATGTGCACCATAACGGCCTGGCCGTGACCTGGTTCGGCGCTTATGCGGGGCTGCCGCGCACCGCGCTTGAAGCGTCGGCCGAGGTATGGCGTTCGTCGGGCTTTGATGTGGCGTTGCACGACGATGTTTCGAGCATGGTCTGGAAGAAGGTCATCATGAACGTCGCGTATTCGGGCACCGCGGGGCTGACCGAGTTGACCATAGGCCAGATCATCGAGCACCCCGAGGCGTGGCGTATTGCGTCCGGCTGCGCTCAGGAGGCGGTGGATGTGTCGCGCAGCCTGGGCGTGGAGCTGGGGCTGCCGGACCCCATTGCCCACGTGCGCGCGCTGGGCGGCAAGATCCCCGGCGCGCGGCCGTCGATGCTGCTGGACCTGCAGGCGGGCCGCCGCTGCGAGGTGGATGCGATCAACGGCGCCATTGTCAGGCTGGGCAAAGAGCAGGGCGTGCCGACGCCGGTCAATGATGTGGTGGTGGCGCTGATCCGCGCCAAGGAGTCGGAGCGCCTGCGGCCTTAGCCGCGCCGTGTGTCGCGCGCAAAGCTCAGCCGCGTCTTCAGGCTCTGGAAAACCTGCCGTATCACCGGGTTGACCACGTGGCTGCGCACATATAACCGGTACACCAGGTCGGGCAGGGCCGGCATGCCGTCGCCGGCGCCCAGCACGCGCAGGCCCGGGTCCAGCTGTTCTACGCCGCGCGCGGTCACGCCCAGCCCCGCGCGCAAGGCGGAGCGTATGCCTACCAGGCTGGTAGAGGTGTGCCGCGGCGTCCACGCGATGCCGGCGGCGTCCAGCGCTTCGCACGCGATGCGCCGGAAGATGCTGGGGCCGTCGGCCATTACCAGCGGGACGGGCTTGGCGGGGTCGTGCGCATAGTTGGCGCCGCACAGCCACACCGTGGGGCTGGACCGAAGCACGAAGCCTTCGTACGCGGGGTCTTCGCGGTTGGATATCACCATGTCCATTTCCCCTTCTTTCAGCGATTCCATGAGAAACGGGCTGCGCCCGACGTGCAGGTCGAACTGCACGCCGGGAAAGCCGAGGGTGATTTCCTGAAGCACGGGCGGAAGCATGGTGTCGGCCGTGTCATGCGGCGCGCCGATGCGGATGAGGCCCTGCATGGATTGTTGCTGCAGGCTGCGCAGCGCTTCGTCGTGGATGGCGAGCATATGCCGCGCGTAACCCAGCAGGCGATGCCCGTGATCGGTCAGCCGTTTCTGCCGACCCTGCTTTTCAAATAACGGGTGGCCGGCCCGGTCTTCCAGGCGCTGGATCTGCTGGGTGATGGCGGCTTGGGTGCGCCCAAGTTGCACGGCCGCCGCGGCAAAACTGCCCTTGCTGACGATGGTGGAAAAGGTGCGCAGCAGGTCGATGTCTAGGGTGTCCATACTTAAATTATATTTATGTATTTATTCCTCGCGTTGGATTGTTGCCAGTCGGCCATAAGGCTAAAGTGAGCCCAACGATTAAGAGGAGCTTGTCTTGACTACCATCTCTGAGCAACGCCAGGCGGCTGTGGGCGCAGCCATTTCAGCCATGAAGGCGGCGATCGGGCCAGGCCCCGCCACGCGTGCAAGTCTGGACGCCGTCTTGCAGCAGCTGTTGGGCCTGGCGGCGCAGCGCCAGTTCTGGCAGCAGGCCGAGTTTGCCGCGCCAGAGCCTGGCGAATACCAGAATCGTTACCTGATCGCCGAAGACCCGGACCAGAGCTATGCGCTGTATTTGAACGTGATGCGTCCGGGCAAGCGTATCGTGCCGCACAACCACACCACCTGGGCCTGTATCGCAGCGGTCGAGGGCTCGGAGCACAATCGCGTGTATGAACGCACCGACGATGGCTCGGTGCCTGGCGTGGGCAAGCTGCGCGAGACCGCCGTGGTCGTGGTCGAGCCGGGGCGCGGCATCGCGCTCATGCCCGAGGACATTCATTCTGTAGAGATCCAGGGCGACCAGGTGATTCGCCACCTGCATATGTACGGCCGGGCGCTCGAGACACTGACCGAGCGCATGAGCTATGACCTGGCTGCAGGCACCTGCAAGAAGATGGACATAGGCGTGCAGACGCGCCGCTAGCCAACCCGCAGCATTTATTCCGGCCCGGAAAGGTGTGCGCCCGCGAGGCGCACGGGGCTTCGTTTTGCCTGTTTTTTTTGAGTATTCCATGCCCAACTTCATATCCGCCGCCACGTTGAAGGCCATGCTGCATGATGGCCAGGAGATCGCCCTGCTGGACGTGCGCGAGCATGGCCAGTATGGCGAAGCCCACTTGTTCTATGCGGCTTCGCTGCCCTACAGCCGGCTGGAGCTGGACATCCACCGCCTGGTTCCGCGCAAGCAGGTGCGGATCGTGGTCTATGACGGCGGTGACGAGGCCAGCCGCGACGTGGCCGGACGCGCGGCGCTGCGTCTGCAGGCGCTGGGCTATGCCCAGGTAATGATCCTGGAAGGCGGTGCGCGAGCCTGGCGGGACGCAGGGTACAAGCTGTTTGCCGGCGTCAACCTGCCGTCCAAGACCTTTGGCGAGCTGGTCGAGCACGCGTATCACACACCGCGCATCTCTGCGCAGGAACTTGCCCGCAAACAGGCGGCCGGAGAACCACTGGCGATCTTCGACGGGCGGCCGGTGAACGAGTTCCACAAGATGAATATCCCGGGCGCGACGTGCTGTCCCAATGGCGAACTGGCCTATCGCATCAAGAGCCTGGTGCCGGACGACTCGACCCCCATCGTGATCAATTGCGCGGGCCGCACGCGTTCGATCATCGGCGCCCAGACGTTGATCAACCTGGGCATCCCCAATCCCGTTTTTGCGCTGGAAAACGGCACGCAGGGCTGGTTCCTGGCGGACCTTGCGCTGGAGCACGGGGGCACCGACCGCTACGGCGACAACACCGGAAGCCCGGCGCTGCTGCCGCAGGCCCGGGCGTTGGCAGAACGCTTCAATGTGCCGTATGTGACGGCGCAGACAGTACGCGCGTGGGCGCAGGACGCCGGGCGCACGCTGTTTCTGTGCGATGTGCGCACGTCCGCGGAGTTTCATGCAAAGTCGCTGCCGGGCGCACAGCATACGCCGGGCGGGCAGCTTATCCAGGCCTGCGACCAGTATGTGGGGGTGCGCGGCGCGCGGCTTGTGCTGTTCGACAGCGACGGTGTGCGCGCACCGGTGGTGGCCAGCTGGCTGCGCCAGATGGGCCACGATGCCAGCGTGCTCGAGGACGGCCTGTCCAGCGGCCTGGCCTTGCAGGCCGAACCTGCTGCAACGCCGCCCCGGCTGGAACGGATCTCGGCCGCGCAACTGGCCAGCCGCATGCAGGCGGGCGATGTGGCCGTCGTGGATGTGCGCGCCGGCATGCAATACCGCGCAGGACATATACCCGGTTCCCGGTGGTCGATACGGCCTCGGCTGGCGAGCGACCTTCGCCACGAGACCCGCCAGGCGGTCCTGGTGGCCGACGACGCGCGGATCGCGCAATGGGCGGCCATCGAGCTGGTTCGCGCGCCGCTGCTGCTTGAAGGCGGGCTGGACGCCTGGCAGGCCGTCGGCTACGCCGTAGAACCCAGCCCGGACTGCCCGTCGGACGAGGATTGCATCGATTACCTGTTCTTCGTGCACGACCGGCACGACGGCAACAAGGAAGCGGCGCGCCAATATCTTGCATGGGAGACCGGCCTGGTCGCCGAGCTCGACGAGCAGGAGCGCGGCAACTTTTACCTGCCCGCATCCGCATAGCCATATGCGGGGAGGAGCCGCGTTCGCGCGGAAACCATAAGAAGCTCAAAGTAAACAGGAGAGTCACCATGTCTGGAGCAAGGTTTGCAAAACTGATGATGCTGGGGGCGGCGACGGCAGTTGCTGCATTCGCGACGTTGTCGCACGCGCAGTCTGTCGAGCGCCTGCCCGCGCGCGACGGCTATCCGGGCGAGCCCATCCGGTTCGTGTCGCCGTTTCCGCCCGGAGGCGGCAACGACGCCACGACGCGCTGGGTGACTTCGCGCCTGATGGACGTGACGGGGCAACCCGCTGTCGTGGAAAACCGCGGAGGAGCAGGGGGCAACATCGGCGCCAAGGCGGCAGCCTCGGCCAAGCCGGACGGCTATACCGTGCTGACGGGCCAGGTGTCGCTGATGGCGGTGAACCCCGCGATCTACAGCGACGCAGGGTTCGACCCGCTGAAGAACTTCACGCCGATCACGCAGATCAATGCTGCCCCCCTGGCCATCGTGGTGCCGGCCGCGTCTTCCATCAAAGACTTCAATGACCTGGTGACGCAAGCCCGCGCGAATCCCGGCCGCCTGACCTACGCCACCCCCGGCAATGGCACACTGTCGCATCTGGTGGGCGTGGTGCTGGCGAAGGAGCACGACATTCCGCTGACGCACGTGCCGTACCGCGGGGCCGGGCCGGCCATCAACGACCTGCTGGGCAACCAGGTCAATGCGCTGGTTACGTCGACGTCGTCCGTGGCGGGCCTGATCCAGAACGGGCAGTTGCGCGCGGTGGCAGTCACGAGCCCGCGCCGCATCGGCGTCTTTACCCAGGTGCCCACGCTGGAAGAGCTCGGCCTGAAAGGCGCGCGATTTGAAGACTGGTATGGCTTTTTCGTGCCCGCCGGTACCCCGCAGGACCGTGTAGCCTATCTGCACGAGGCCATTGTGCGCACGTTGCGCTCGCCTGACGTCACGCGCTTGATCGTCGAGGGCGGCAGCGAGGTGGTCGCCAGCACGCCGGAAGATTTCGCCCGGCAACTGCGCGACGATATCCAGCGTTGGGCGCACGTTGTCAAACTGGCCGGCGCGAAGGTGGATTGAGCCGGTGGCCGGTGGCCGGTGCGCATGCGCACCGGCGCCCGCCCACGCCGGGCCATTACCGAAGCAGGGTGAATTGAACATGTCGCGGACACAGGGCATAAAAACTCGACTGGCAAGCGTTGGCAAGACGCCGGCGTACGACGGCGGGACGGCAGTCAACCCGCCCGTTGTGCGGGCCAGCACGGTGGTGTTCCGGAATGCCGCGCACCAGCGGCAGGCGCGCGAACAGCGCGGCCAGGATCGGCTCTTTACGTATGGCGCGCGCGGCACGCCCACCACGTTCGCCCTGGAAGACGCGGTATGCGAGCTGGAAGGCGCCTATCGCGCGCGCCTGTTCCCAACGGGCCTGACGGCCATTGCCATGACGCTGGTCAGCTACCTGCGGCCCGGCGACCATGTGCTGATTTCCGACAGTGCCTACCAGCCTGTGCGTCAGCTGGCGCGCCAGTTCCTGGAGCCCTACGGGATCGAATATTCGTTCTTTGCCGCCGACGGCAGCGATGCCGAAGACGGGATGCGCCCCAACACCCGGATGCTTTATGCCGAGTGCCCGGGCTCGCTGGTCTACGAGATGTGCGACCTGCCCGCGCTGGCCGCCATGGCCCACGCCCGGGGCGCATGGGTGGCCGCCGACAATACCTGGGGCTCGGGGTGCCAGTACCGGCCGCTGGCCCTGGGCGCCGACATTTCCGTCATGGCCGCCACCAAGTACCTGTCGGGCCATTCCGACGTCATGATGGGCACGGTTGCCACCACGGAAGCGGCGTGGAAGCCTTTGGCGCAGCGCTGCGACGCGTTCGGCATCACGGTAAGCCCGGACGACGCGTGGCTGGTGTTGCGCGGCGTGCGTTCATTGATTCCGCGCCTGGCCATGCATGAACGGCACGCGCTGCAAGTGGCGCAATGGCTGGCGTCGCAACCCGGCGTGGCCACGGTGTTCTGCCCGGCCCTGCCATCGCACCCCGGCCACGACCTGTGGCAGCGCGATTGCCAAGGCACCAATGGGCTGGTGTCTATCGAGCTTGCCCGAACCACATCCCAGGCGAACGTCGACCGGTTCATCGACAGCCTGCAGCTGTTTGGCATAGGCGCGTCGTGGGGCGGGCACGAAAGCCTGGTGACGCAGGCTCATATGAGCGAGACGCGCAGCGTCACAGACTGGAGCAAGCGCGGGCCGGTGGTGCGCCTGCACATCGGGCTGGAAGACCCGCAGGATCTTATTGACGACCTGGCGCAGGCGTTGCAGGCGGCGGCGCCGTAGCGTGTTTGCCGCCATGCGCGCGCTACAGCCGCAGCCAGCCGCGGCGGCTGAGGCAATGCAGCGCGACGCCGGCCACGAAGCCCAGCGCCACGTTCCAGATACATAGCGCCGCACAGGCAAGCGCGACGATGCGGTCGCCGCGCTGCGCGGGAAGCGTGCTGCTGCCCGCGGCAAGCTGCATGCCGGTGATGAACAGCACGACCCCCAGCACGGCCGGTGGAAACAGCTGGAAGAGGGCATGCACCGATCCGCTGAAGAACAGCGCCAGCGCCAGCAGGATGCAGCCCAGGATGACGACCGAGCCCCCGGTGCGCGCGCCGAATGCGCGGTGCCCCGCCATGCCGCCGGCGCCATGGCACATCGGAACGCCGCCGATCGCGCCGCTGAACAGGTTCATCAGGCCGGTGGAGACGGCCACCTTGCCCTCGGTGACGCGACGCTGCGGAAAGTACTTGTTGTTTTCTTCGGTGATGGCGATGACGGCATTGCCCAGCGTAAGCGGCACCTGGGGCAGCGCCAGCAGCACCAGGCCCACGAACACTTCGTTCCATGTGACGTCGGCCAGCGCGAACGACGGCGCGCTGAATCCGATGGAGGCCGCGCCCAGCCGCGACAGCAGCTCGGGCTGCTGGACGGCGCCCACTGCCGCTCCGAAGGCCAGCAGCACGAACATGGCCGGCACGGCCCGGTTGCCCATCAGCGCCAGGGTGCCGGCCATGCCCACGATGGCGACCAGCCAGTCGGTGTGCATCATCCTGGCGCCTTGCAGCATGAAGCCGAAGCCCAGGCCCAGCACAATGCCGAGCACGATGGACGGCGGCACCAGCCTGGCCACGCGCCCCATCAGCCCGCTGATTCCGATGCCGAACCAGATGATGCCGGTGGCGATCGCGGCGCTATATACGGCAGCCGGAGTCACCACGGCCGTCTGCACGGCCTGGATGGAGGCTACCGCGCCGATGGCCTTCATGGGCTGAACGGGGAAGGGCGTCCTGTAATACAGCCCGCAGGCGATCATGGACACGCCAAAGGCGAACAGCACGCCGAACGGATCCATCCCCAGCACGCCGATATAGGCGGCCACGAAGGGGATGAGCGTACCCAGGTCGCCGAACGCGCCGGCCCATTCCATCCGGTCGTAGCGGTTGGCTGGGCTGCCGGTGGCGGGGGCGTCAGGATGAGTGGAGGGCATGCTGGCCGGGATAGCGGTTTGCAGTCGTCTGCATGAACGCGAGTGTACCCATCGCACGCCAGTGCAGCGAGGTTCGCGAAACAGCAGGCATCGTTCTACGCCGCCGCGGCCCGCATCCTGGGATGCCGCTGGAAGTAGACCGCTGCAGGGGTGGCCAGCAAGATGACCGTGACGCAGAAGGCGCACACGGCGATGTCCATGCCCCAATGGTCTGCGATCCAGCCGATGCCCATGGTGGGCGCCATGGCGCCGATGTAGCCGACGACCAGGTACGTCGACAGCAGGCCGGAGCGCGTGGTGGGGGTGGCCAGGCGGGTGAGCATGCTCATGCCGGCCAGCATGCACATGCCATGTCCGATGGCGGTGAACAGCACGCCCAGGCCGAACAGGATGGCCGAGCTGGTCCACAGGTTGGCGATCAGCAGCATGTTGCTGAGCGCCAGCATGACCAGGCCCCCAGCCCCGCACCATTGCGTGGGCATGCGGCCAACCGACATCTGCACCGCCGCCGACGCGAACAGAATGAGCGCGATGGCGGTGCCGCTGACCACGGGCCCGTGCCAGGGCACCAGTTGGTCCAGGAAGAGCGGCGCCATGGACGCATACATCCCGAATACGCCGAACGCCAGGAAGGGCAGGGTACATGTCAGCACGAAGGCCCGCGCGTCGGTGCGGGCGGGCCAGGTGAGCGTGGGAAGAATGTCGCGCAGGCCGGGCTTCTTGGCGTGATGCGGGCTTTCATCGCGCGGCAGGGGCACCCGCCACAAGGCGAACAGGCCCAACGCGCCCAGGAACAGTGTGGGAACGTAGGTGGTGACCAGCGGCGATGGCGCCCATTGCCCGAAGACGCCGCCCACCAGCGGCCCCAGGCCAAAGCCCAGCGCGAGCAGGAAGCCGGTCATCATGGCCGCGCGTTGCACGCTGCCGGACCGCGATAGCCGCGCCAGCCCCAGTGTGGAGCTGGTGGTGACCAGGCTGGATGCCACCCCGACGACGAAACGGCCGGCGCACAGGCTGGCCAGGTCCCACGCTGCAAGGCTGGCGAATGTGCCGACCACCACCAGGGCCAGGCCGCACTGCATCATGGGCCTGAACCCCAACCGGTCGGGCAGCCGCCCCAGAAACAGCAGGCTGCACAGCGCGCCGCCCATGTAGACCACATACAGCACTGATATATCGCTGGTTTGCAGCTGCCACGTGTCTTTGTACAGGGCGTACAGCGGGCTGATGAGCGCGGTGCCCATCACACCCACGATCATCGCGAAACTCACCCATGCGTAGGGTGAACCTTTTAGTTTCATTGCGGGTTCAGCCTGGGAAGCAGGTTGCCGGGTCGGGATGCGCTGCGCCCGCTGTCAGGCCGGGGCGTTGAGCTCATGGAAACGACGCGAAATTTTTTCGAGGGCGATGAGGGTGACTTCACGTTCGTGCGGGGTCAGGTCGGCCAGGATGGTGCGTTCGATTTCCTGGCTTTTGGCCAGGATGGCGGCCGCGACCTGCCTTCCGGCGGGCGTCAGGCCGATGCGCTTGGTGCGGCGGTCGTCGGGGTCGCTGGACCAGTCGACCAGGCGGGCCTTGCGCAGGTAATTGAGCACGCGCACCAATGATGAGGTGTCCAGGAACAGGGCGTTGGCCAGGTCTTTCTGGCGCAACGGTTCTCCCTGTACGTAAAGCACTAGCAGCGGCATGCGGGTGGCATCGGACAGGCCCTGGTCTTTGAAGCTGAGGTCAACCTGGCGGCGCCATTGCCGGAATACGCCGCCCAGCAAGGGGCCGAAGCGCGTGCGAACCTGCCGCGGGTCGGGCGCGGCGGGGGGTAAGGTAGTTTGCATACAAAGTATTCTACTGCAGGGCGGCATCTTGGGACATGACGGCATGGCCTGTGAGGGTGTCTGACACCAAAGGTGTCAGACACCGACCGGCAAGCAGAATGCAGCAGCGTGATGGCACGGCCGTGGGGGTGTCTGACACCAAAGGTGTCAGACACCGTCTGGCAAGCAGCAGGCAGCAGCGTGATGGCACGGCCGTGGGGGTGTCTGACACCAAAGGTGTCAGACACCGTCTGGTAAGCAGCAGGCAGCGGCGTGATGGCACGGCCGTGGGGGTGTCTGACACCAAAGGTGTCAGACACCGTCTGGTAAGCAGCAGGGAGCGGCGTGATGGCACGGCCGTGGGGGGTGTCTGACACCAGAGGTGTCAGACACCGTCTGGCAAGCAGCAGGCAGCGGCGTGATGGCACGGCCGTGGGGGGTGTCTGACACCAGAGGTGTCAGACACCGACCGGCAAGCAGAAGGCAGCAGCGTGATGGCACGGCCGTGGGGGGTGTCTGACACCAGAGGTGTCAGACACCGACTGGCAAGCAAGGCACGCCACGGTGTCAGACGCCGCCTGGCAAGCAGGCATGCGATGTGCTGCGGGACGCGCGGCGCGCAGGGGCGGGTTTGCCGCGGGGGAGGTCCCGGTCTAAGCTTTGGACAGGCTATCGACAGGCGGCGTTTGCCCGGGTCCTGGTTCTGGCGCGCCGCAAGGAGAACAGCATGCGGAATTGCGTGGATCTATCGGGGAAGGTGGCGATCGTAACGGGCGCCAACTCGGGCATAGGCAAGGGCGTGGCCCTGGAGCTGGCGGCAGCCGGGGCCCGGGTGGTGGTGAACCACCGCCCCAATGAAGATTCGGCGCGGCGCGCCGCCGAGGTAGTCCAGGCCATTACGCAGGCGGGCGGCACGGCGGTGGCAGGGCCGGCCGATATCAGCCGGGAAGACGATGTCGAACGGCTGTTCGGCATTGCCCAGGAGCGCTTCCAGGGGCTGGACATCCTGGTGAACAACGCCGGCATCGAGCAGCCCGCGCCGGTGCAGGATATGACCCTGGAGCAGTGGCAACGGGTCATCGATGTAAATCTGACCGGCCAGTTCCTGTGCTCGCGCGCGGCGGTGCGGTCGTTCCTGAAACAGCACCCCTCGCCGCCCGCCGACACCGCAGCGGGCGCGATCGTTTTCATCAGTTCGGTGCACGAAGTCATTCCCTGGGCGTTCCAGGCCAACTACGCGGCCTCGAAAGGCGGCGTGTCGCTGCTGATGCAGTCGCTGGCGCAGGAGCTTGCGCCGATGAAGATACGTGTGAATTCGGTGGCGCCGGGGGCGATACGCACGCCTATCAATGCGCCCGCCTGGAACACGCCGGAAAGCCTGGTCCAACTGTTGAAGCTGATTCCCTACGGCCGCATCGGCGAGCCGGTTGATGTGGCGCGCGCCGTGGCCTGGCTGGCCAGCGACAGCGCCGACTACGTCACCGGCCACACCCTGTTCGTGGATGGCGGCATGACGCTGTACCCCGGTTTTCGTGGAGCGGGCTGAGCGATGTCCAAGCCAATCGAGGATTACGGATTGATCGGCAATATGCTGTCGGCCGCGCTGGTGGCGCGCGACGGCTCGATCGACTGGCTGTGCCTGCCGCACTTTGACTCGCCGGCCTGCTTTGCCGCGTTGCTGGGCGACGAAAGCCACGGCCGCTGGCTGCTGGCGCCGGCGCAGCCGTGCGCACCGGCGCGGCGCCGCTATCTGCCCGATACGGCCGTGCTCGAGACCCTGCACGAAACCGACACCGGCGCAGTGCGGGTATATGACTTCATGCCGCTCAGCGATGAGGACGAACGCGTGGACGTGGTGCGCATTGTGCGCGGCGAGCGGGGCCACGTGGACATGCATACCGAGCTGACGCTGCGCTTTAACTATGGGCAGGCGGTGCCTTGGGTGCGGCGGCGCGATTACGGACTGAGTGCGATCGCGGGGCCCGATGCAGCAGAACTGCATACCTCGGTGCCGATGGAGGGCCATGACATGAAGAGCGTGGCCAGTTTCCGCGTGCACCAGGGCCAGACCGTGCCGTTTACCCTGTCGTACCACCGTTCGCACAAGACGCCGCATTTCGTGCCCGACCGCTTGGAAAGCATGGACCGGACCATTGCCTGGTGGCAGGAATGGGCCAAGCGGTGCCATTGGGAAAACGGATCGGGCGAGCGGCGCGATGCGGTGGTGCGGTCGCTGATCACGCTGAAGCTGCTGATCTTCCAGCCCACGGGCGGCATCGTGGCGGCGCCCACGACCTCGCTGCCGGAAGAGCTGGGCGGCAGCCGGAACTGGGATTACCGCCATTGCTGGCTGCGCGACTCGGCCTTGACGCTGTACGCGCTGTTGAATGCCGGCTATCGGGAAGAGGCCGAAGCCTGGCGGCAATGGCTGTTGCGCGCGGCGGCGGGGCATCCCAACCAGATACAGATCATGTACGGCATTGCCGGCGAACGATGGCTGCCCGAGAACGAGATACCGTGGCTGCCGGGCTACGAGGGCAGCGCGCCGGTGCGAATCGGCAACGGCGCGGCGGGCCAGATGCAGCTGGACGTCTATGGCGAGCTGATCGAGACCCTGCACGCGGGCCGGGTCGCCGACCTGGCTCCGTTGGCCGAGGCATGGCGGATGCAGAAAGTGCTGCTCAAGCCGCTGGAGCAGCTATGGGACCAGCCCGACCACGGCATCTGGGAAGTGCGCGGGCCGCGCCGCGCGTTTACGCATTCGCGGCTGATGTGCTGGGTGGCGCTGGACCGCAGCATCAAGTCGTGCGAGCGCTTCGGGCTGGAAGGGCCGGTAGAACGATGGCGCGAGCTGTGCGAACGCATACGCCAGGACATCTGCACGCATGGCTACGATGCGCGCATGAATTCGTTTGTGCAGTATTACGGCGGCACGGCGCTCGACGCCAGCCTGCTGCTGATTCCCCAGGTGGGGTTCCTGCCGGCCAGCGACCGCCGCGTGCAAGGCACCATTGCGGCCATCGAGCGCAAGCTGATGCGTGATGGCCTGCTGTTGCGCTACAGCACCGAAGAAAGCGATGATGGCCTGCCAGGCGAAGAGGGCGCGTTCCTGGCCTGCAGCTTCTGGCTGGCCGACGCGTACATCATGCAAGGACGCCTGGACGACGCCGAACGTCTGTTCGAGCACCTGCTGGCGCTGCGCAACGACCTGGGCCTGCTGGCCGAAGAATACGATGTGGCGCGGCGGCGGCTGGTGGGCAATTTCCCGCAGGGGTTCTCGCACATCGGCCTGGTGAACACGGCCTATAACCTGGGCAAGGCCGGCGGCACGGCGCGCCAACGATCCACGAGCGACGCGCCGCGCGACTGACCGCGGGTGCTGTTTATTGCGGCTGGATACGGGCGGCCGTCACGATGTCGAGCCACTTTTTGCCTTCGGCCTCGGTAAAACGCGCGAAGGCCTGCGGATCGGAGCCCACGGGCTTGGCGCCCAGGCCCGCATACTGGGCCTTCAGGCCGGGTTGCTGCAACGCCCGTGCAGCGTGCTGCGACAGTTTGGCCACGACCTCGGGCGGCGTGCCCGCAGGGGCCCACAGTCCATACCAGGTGCTGATGTCAAATCCCGGAAAGCCCGATTCGTCCATGGTGGGTACATCGGCCAGTTCGTCGACGCGCCGCGGCGTGGTGACGGCAATAGCGCGCAGTTTGCCGGACTTGATGAACGGCATGGCCGACGGCATGGAGTCGAACATAAGCTGGATCTGACCGCCTACCAGGTCGGTGAGCGCGGGCGCGCTGCCCTTGTACGGTACGTGCTGCATAGTCAGGCCGCTGCGCACTTTGAAAGACTCGCCCGCCAGTTGCTGAGCCGACGCCGTGCCCGCCGAGCCGAAGTTCAGCGGCTGCGTCTGCCCCAGTTTGACTAGATCCTGCACGCTGCGCACGCTGGAGCTTGCCGGCACCACCAGCACAAGGGGTACGTCGGCCAGCTGCGTAATGGGGGCGAAGTCCTTGAATGCGTCATAGCGCATCGACTTGTACAAATAGGGATTGATAACGTGCAGCGACGCGTTGGCCAGGAAGGTATACCCGTCGGGCTTGGCGCGCGCCACCAGGTCGGCGCCTATCATGCCGCTGGCGCCGGGTTTATTCTCGACTACGACACTCTGGCCGATGGTCTTGGACATTTCCGCGGCCACCAGGCGCGACACCGTGTCGGTGGGCCCGCCCGGCGGATACGGCACGACCATGGTGATGGGGCGGTCAGGGAAGTGGTCTGCGGCGGATGCGGCAAGGGGAACAACGGTAAAACCGGACATGGCCAGCACGGCCGCGGCGCGGCGCAGGGGATGCGGCAAGGCAAGCATGGGGATGTCTCCTATTTTATTTTGAGCGCCACTTTGCCGATGACGCGCCGCGATTCCAGCGCGTCCAGGGCCAGGGCGAGATCGGCGGCCGGGTAGACCGCCGTGACTGCAGGCCGGATCCGCCCAGTGCGGGCCCAGTCCAGCAAGGTATGCATGGCGCGCTGCAGCGCCGGGGCATGCGCGATGCGCTCGTCTGCCGGGGTCCACCCCAGGTAGCGGCCATAGAAGAACCCATGCAGGCTGATGTTCTTGACCAGCAGGAGGTTCAGCGGCACCGGCGGCACTTGGCCGCTGGCAAAACCGATGCTCAGCATGCGGGCGTTGGCGGCGGCGGCCCGTACGCTGTGCTCAAAGGCTGTCCCTCCTACCGGGTCGAACACCACATCCGCGCCGCGGCCGTGCGTCAGGGCCTTTACGTTTGCAGGCAGCTCCGCGTCGGCGGCCATGGCGTGGGCGGCGCCGGCGGTCAATGCGGCCTGGCGCTTGTCGGGCGTGCTCGCGCACGCGATGACGTGGGCACCCGCCTGCGTGGCGATTTCAACTGCCGCGAGGCCCACGCCCGATCCCGCACCCAGCACCAACACGGTATCGCCGGGCTGCAGGCCGGAGCGCCACAAGAGCGCCGTATAGGCCGTGCCATATGAGATGGGCACGGGCAGCGATTTCAGAAGATCCAGCCCTTCTGGCACGGGGTAGACGGTGTACTCGGGCAGCGTCAGATACTGCGCGTAGCAGCCCCAGCGCGAAACGGCCACGACGCGATCGCCTGCGGCCACGCGGGTGACGGCGCTGCCTCGCGCGGTAACGCGCCCCACGGCTTCGGTGCCGGGCACGAAGGGCAAGGGCGGGCGGCTTTGATAGGTGCCTTCAATCAGCAAGCGCGTGGCGTGGCTGACGCTGGCGTGCTCGATTTCGATTGTGACTTCGTGCGGGCCGGGCGCGGGCGCGTTGTCGATTTCGCGCACGGTGACGTCGGCCACGGGGCCGTGGCGTTCGCAGACCAATGCGCGCATCATGATGCCGGCTCCGCTTGCTGCACGACGCCGAGGCGCAGCAGTTCTTCCACGTCTGCCTCGGCCACGCCCCAGTCGGCGAGTATCTGCCGGGAATGTTCGCCGATGGCCGGCGCGGGCGCCAGGCCGCGTGCCTGTGCCAGCCCGGGCGCGCGTGCGTAGGGCAGCGGGGCGCCGCCAGGTTGGGCGAGCGGCTCGAACAGATTCAAGTGCAGCGCCTGCGGGTGCGCTGCCAGGCCGTCGTAGTCGCGCACGCACGCGTGCAGCACGTCTTCGCGCGTCAATCGTTCAATCCAGTATGCCGACGGACGCTCGCGCAACTGCGCGGCCAGCGCCTCGTGCAGCGTGTCGCGACGGGCCATGCGGCCGGCGTTGTCGGCGTAGGCGGGGTCGGTTAGCCAATGGGTACGATCCAGCGCCCGGCACAGGCGGCTGAACTGGTCGTTGTTCAGGGCCAGCACCGCCAGGCGTCCGTCGGCGGTGTCGAATACGCCGTTGGGCGCGCTGACCGGGCCGGCGACTCGTTCGCCGGCCATCGCGTGCGCCACGATATCGTGCACTTGCAGTGCCGCGCACGCGTGGAACAGGCTGATCTCGACGTGGCTGCCGCCGCCGCCGCGAGCCTGCCGATACAGGGCGGCGCTGGCAGCCTGCGCGGCGTACAGGGCCGTGGCGATGTCTGCCATCAGCATGCCGATGCGGCGCGGCGCGCCGTCGGACGCCTGGTTGGCGACCATCAGGCCGCTGTCGGCCTGCATCACCGAGTCCGACGCCGGCGCATCGGCGTACGGGCCGTCGGCACCGTAGCCGCTGATCGAAACATAGACGAGCTCGGGGCAGTCGCGTGCCAGCTCAGCGTAGCCCACGCCCAGCCTCGATGCCACTCCCGGCCGGAAATTCTGGATCAGTACGTCGGCCTGGCCGGCCAACCGGGCGAGCAGAGCTCGGCCCGCTGGCTGCCGTGCGTCTACGCACAGGCCGCGCTTGCCGACGTTGTAGGCGATGGACAAGGCGCTGTCTGCGCCGCGCACTACGCCCACGTGGCGGCCCCAGTCGCCGGTGGGCGGTTCGACTTTTACGACCTCGGCGCCCTGCTGCCACAGGAGCTGCGCACAGTACGGCCCGGCAATGCCCTGGCTGATGTCCAGCACGCGCAGGCCCGTGAAGGGCAGCGGCACAGGGGAGGAGACGGAACGATGCATGAGACTTATGTCATCTGGTGGGTGTATCCACTGATGGTAGGCAGGCACACCGTATTCGACAATGCGTGGAACTGTGCCAGTAATGGTGAATCATGTTTGACAATATCCCCGACCTGAACCTGGTGCGGCTGTTTGTCGCCATGGTTGAATCGCCCAATCTCAGCGTGGCGGCACAACGTTGCGGCATGACACGCTCGAACATGTCACACCGGCTGAAAAGGCTGGAACTCGTGATGGGGGCACAGCTGTTACGGCGCACGACCCGCCACGTGGAGCTCACCCAGGCAGGCCGCCTGCTGTACCAGCACGGCGTACGTTTGCTGGACGAAATGCGTGCCGCCCAGGCATCGATCGACAGTCTGGGCGGCACCGTGCGCGGCGATGTACGGGTGCGCCTGCCCACCGGGCTGGGACATTTATACCTGGCTCCGGTACTGTTGGAATTCGCTCGCAGCTATCCGGATATCAGCCTGCGCGTGCACATCAATGACAACATCGGCGACCTGGTGTCGGCCGAGGTCGACCTGGCCTTGAAGATCACCTCAGCACCGCCTGAAGACCATGTGGCGCGGCGGCTATGTGCTATCCAGTGGGTGCTGTGCGCCGCGCCGTCGTTCAGGCACGAGGGCCGGCCGGTGCGCACGCTGGAAGAGCTGGGGCGGTGTTCGCTGATCGCGCCGCAGTCGATGGGCCGGCGCTTCGACCTGCGCTTGATGCATGCGCATGGCGATCCGCTGGTGCTGCGCGTTGCGCCCCGTCTGCAGTCGGGCGACTACCCGTTTCTGCGCGAAGCTGTGCTGGCGGGGCTGGGCGTTGTCCTGCTGCCTCGTTATGCGGTGTGGAAAGAGCTGCGCGACGGCCTGTTGCAAGAGGTGCTGCCCGAGTTCGAACCCGAAGGCGTAGGCAACGCCATTTACCTGCTGACCGCGCCCAATCGGTTTCCGTCGATGGCTGCGCGTACCTTGGCGGCTTTCGTGCAAACGCACATCGAACGGCACCATCGAGACTGGCTGCGCCCCGCGGCGGGGCGCTGATGGCCGCGCCAGGCGGCGCGCACGCCGGTCAGGGCTGGGCCGGCGCTTTCAGCGCGGCCTGGAAGCGCGCGACGTAGGTATCGAAATCGATGTCGTCGCTTTGTTCCAGGCGAGCCTGTTCGGCATGCGACTGGCGCGCGGCATCGGCGTAGGCGGCCGCGACGTCGGCGGGCAGGGGCGTGGCGCGCAGCGTATCGGCGTGCCGCTTGCTCAGTTGCAGCGAGTAGTCGTGGAAAGACAGGCCGCTGTCGCGCAGGCCGGCCAAGAGCTGCGCCGAGGGCGTCTGGTCGGGGTCGTCGAGCTTGGCGCGCTGGGCCTGCACGGCTCGTGCATAGGCGTCGCCACCCAGGGCGTGGTCGTACAGGGCCGCATAAGGAGCGATCTGGTCAAGCAGCTGATGGCCCCACTCGGCCACGCCGATGCCGGCGCCATCGCGGTCGAGCAGCAGGCCGGGCCTGCGGCCTTCTTTGACGACCATCGAGAAGTTGTCGGCGCTGCGCTGGCAGTAGCCGTTCTGGGAGAAATACGGGCTGTCGGACGCGGCACAGAACAGCAGGAAGGCGTCCATGAAGCGCGCCGTTTCGGCGGCGATGCCCACAGGCTGCTGCGGGTCGATGTCCAGGCAGCGCACTTCGACGTACTGCACGCCGCGCTCGGCCAACGCAGTAACCGGCCGCTCGCACCGGCCGGTGGTGCGCTTGGGGCGGATGCTGGAGTAGTACTCGTTTTCGATCTGCAGCACGTTGGTGTTGAGCTGTATCCATTGGCCGTCGCGATGCGTGCCGATGGCCTGGTAGTCGGGCCACGGCTGCGTGACGGCGCCGTACAGGCGCCCCAGGAAAGTGCCCAGATCGTTGTAGCAGAGCTTGAGCTGCGATTGAGCCTTGTTCTGGTAGCCCAGGTCGCTCATGCGCAGGCTGGTGGCGTGGGGCAGGTACAGCGTGTGGGCATCCAGCGATTGCAGGGCGTGGCCGTTGTCGCCCATGAAGTCGCGCGAAACCGCCGGCGCCGCGCCGAACAGGTACATCAGCAGCCAGGAATAGCGGGTGAAATTGCGAATGAGCGCAATGTAGCCGCGCGATCGCCGTTCCTGGGCGTCGATAGGGCCGGGTTCGAGCTCGTCCCAGAGGGCGTCCGGCAGCGAGAAGTTGTAGTGCAGCCCCGCGATGCATTGCATGGCCTTGCCGTAGCGTTCGGCAAGCCCGCGCCGGTATACGTGCTTGAGCATGCCGGTGTTGGATGTGCCATACCAGGCGATGGGAATGTCGGCTTCGGGGGGCAGCGTGGCCGGCATGGACTGGTTCCAGATGTACTCGCCGTTCAGTACGCTGTAGACGAACCGGTGGGTGTCTTCGAGTTCGGCAAGCAGCGGCTCGACACGGGCATGGGTGCCGGTAATGAGTTCGAGCAGCGCTTCGGAATAATCGGTAGTGACGTGTTCGTTGGTCAGGGCGGAGCCCAGGCCGGCGGGATGGGCGGTAAGTGCCAGCTTGCCGCGGGCGTCGACGCGCAGCCCTTCTTTTTCGATGCCGCGCAAAGTCTGGGCGAGCAGGTCGGGGCGGGCCTTCAGGCAGGCCATGCGGCTGGCAGCGGTATCGTTCACGGTCATATGGATATTCTGGGATTGAGCGCGGATTTTACGGGGTGCGGGCGTTTCGTGCCGAGGGATCCCGCACCGGCAGTAGGGGGGCTTTTGATCTGCCCACACTGCCGGCGCCGATCGGCGACAATCAGCGCAACCCCACTGCTCGCGACCCGGAGGCCGCAGGACGATGATTTCCCGATTGTTTAGCCCGTTTATGGCGCGCCTGTCACGCCTGATTGCTGTCGCGCTGCTGCTGGCCGCCTGCTCGCCCAGTTACAACTGGCGCGAAATGGATGTGGCCGACGGCCATGTGCGCGCAGCCTTTCCGGCCAAGGTGCAGACTCAGGCCCGCGACATTTCGCTGGGCGGGCACCGGCTGCGGTTTACGCTGGATATGGCCGAGGTGGATGGATCCATGTTTGCCGTGGGGCATGCGCGGCTGCCCGAGGCCGTCGCAGGCGACCCCGCTGCGCGGTCGGCGCTGCGCGACGCCCTGGTGCAATCGCTGTATGCCAACCTGGGCGCCCGGCCCGCGACGCCGCTGCCCGGCGATGGCGAAGTGATCGAAATACATGGCCAGGCGGGCGAACGGCCCGGCTGGATACTGGCGCGGGTGTGGGTCACCGATACCCTGCTGGTGGACGCGGTGGCCGCCGGCTCGCCGCAGGGCTTGCCGCGCGAGCGCGCGCAGGAGTTCGTGCAGGCGGTGAAGATCAATCGGTAAGCGGCGGCAACAGCCCGTGCCGCAGGGCCTGCGTGATTGCCGCGCGGCGGTTGTAGACGCCCAGCTTGCTGCACGCGTTGCCGATATGGAAATTGACGGTGCGTTCGGTAACGCCCAGGATGACGCCGGTTTCCCAGCTGGTTTTTCCCAGCGCTGACCAGTACAGGCAATCGCGCTCGCGGTCGGATAAAGGTTTGGCGTGCATGGCGACGCAATGCGGGGATGCGGGGCGGGAATGAGGGGGAAGATTTTCCATGGCGCCCGCATGGATGAGCGGGCACGGGCCGCCGGCGCCGGCTTATCGGACCGATCTGAATGGTGCCGTCGGCCTAATCGGCTGCCGCGGCGAACACCCCGCGCAAGGTCTGGGTGATTGCCGATTTGCCATGGCGGCGTCGTTCCAGCATGCCCACGCGCCGCAGGATGGGCGGCCCGGGCAGCGGCTTGACCGCCAATTGCTTGCCGTGGCGCCAGTCCGCATTGGCCAGCAGCGGCACAATGGCCACGCCATAGCCTTGCCGCACCAGCTCGGCAATGGCCTCGATGGAATTCAGCTCCAGGATGACGTCCGGGGCGGCGCGCAGGCGCGCCAGGGCGTCGGCGATCAGGTGGCCCGTCCAGAGCGAGCGGTCGAACTGCAGGAATGGTTCGGACGCCAGCAGCGACGCGACCGACTTGCGGCGCAGCCGCGGGGCGGCGATCAGGACCAGCGGCTCCTGGTACAGCGGTGTCCAGACCAGTGACGCGTCTACGCCATGCGGCGGCTCGGTAACCACCGCAGCGTCCAGTTCGCCGCTGGCCACGCGCGCCGCGAAATCCGCCGACTGGCCGGCCAGCAGGGTGATGCGCAGGTCGGGGAAGTCGCGCTTTACGCGCGCCAGCACCGTGCCGAAGGTACCCATCAGGGACGACACCAGGGTGCCGATGCGCAGGCTGCCGCGCATGGGGTTGCCGCTGTGCGCGAGCAGCTGCTCGTAGCGCGCGACCAGGTCTTCGAGTTCGGCCAGTACCTGGCGGCCCTGCGCCGTGGGCACGGCCGCCTGCGCGCGCCGCTCGAACAGCTGTGTGTCCAGCTCGCTTTCCAGGTTTTTGATCTGCAGGCTGACGGCGGCCTGGGTCAACCCGACGTGGCGGCCGGCCGCCACGAAGCTGCCCAGCCGGGCGGCCGCGAGCGCGGTGCGGAACTGGCGTATGGATGCCATGGGTCGACCCTATATAAGCAAAACTTGGTCTGTCCAAAATAATTAATAGTTTTACTTCTGTCAAAGCCGGCTGCACCATGTATGGCGTTGCACATACACATGGAACGGCGATGGCCCAGCTTGAAACTGCTGCCGGGATGCTGCACGTCAAGGTATGGCGGGGCGGCCAGCATGGTGTCTTCCAGGACTACGAGGTGCCGCGCCGCGACAACCAGACCGTGCTGGACGTGGCCACGCATATCCAGCGGCACCTGGACCCCACCTTGTCATACCGGTATGCCTGCCGCGTGGGCATGTGCGGATCGTGCGCCATGACGGTCAACGGCGTGGCGCGCTGGACCTGCCGCACCCATGTGTCGCGCGTTGCCCGCGATGGCCGCATCGAGCTCGCGCCGCTGTCGAATCTGCCCATCGTCAAGGACCTGGTGACCGACATGGCGCCCTTTTTCGACAAATGGCAGCAGGCGCAGGGCCGTTTCACGGGGCCGGCCAGCCGGCAAGATCCGGTGGCGCGCGTCAGCCCCGCATCGCCGGCGCGCCGCGCGGCCGATGCGGGCATCGAATGCATAGGCTGCGGTGTCTGCTATGCGTCGTGCGACGTGGTGAGCTGGAAGCCGCAGTTCCTGGGGCCGGCTGCGCTGAACCGCGCCTGGACGCTGGTCAACGACGAACGCGACACCGCCGGCGCCCGGCGGCTTGCTGCCGTGGCGGGCGACGCCGGCTGTCACGCCTGCCATACACAGGGCTCCTGTACGCTGCGCTGCCCCAAGGGCATTGCGCCCACCGCCGCCATCGCCGGCCTGAAGCGCGTGACGGCGCGCGCGGCGTTGCGGGGCGAACTGACCGGCAACGCCGCGCCGGAAGAAACGGCCGGCGCGCTGCGCGGCGTAACGGAAGCGACGCCATGAGCGCGGCCAGCGCAGCGCGGCGGTGGTACTGGCAACGCATCAGCGCCATGGCCATGACGGTATTCGTGCTGGCGCACCTGGCGCTGGTGACATGGGCAGTGCGCGGCGGGCTGAGCGCCGCCGAGGTGCTGGGCCGCACGCAGGGCAGCGTGGGCTGGGGGGTGTTCTACGCGGTGTTCGTGCTGTTGGTGGCCATCCATGCGGGCATAGGCTTGCGCAATGTGCTCGACGAATGGGCGCCGACGCGCAAATGGTCAGGCGCAATGGGGCTGGCGGCGGGCGCGCTGCTGCTGGCACTGGGGTGGCGCGCCGTTGCCGCCGTGACGCTGGGGGGCGGATATGCGCCGCAATGACCGCCGCGCCCGCACGCATGCCAGCTGGCTGGCTTTTGCCGTGCACCGCATTTCAGGGCTGCTGTTGCTGGCGTTCCTGCCCGTGCACTTCTGGACATTGGGCCTGGCGCTTCAGGGCGAGGCGGCGCTGGACGGCGCATTGCGCTGGTACGACGCGCCCATTTTCAAGTTCGGCGAATGGGCGCTGGTGCTGTGCCTGGCGCTGCATCTGGCGGGCGGGGTGCGCTTGCTGTGGATAGAGTTTGCGCCGTGGCAGGGCTTGCGGCGCGGATGGATCGCGGCAGGCACGCTGGCTTCGCTGGCGGTGTCTGTGCTTTTTGCCTTCAACATGCTGGGTTGAACGATGCCAGAGATCGATTATGCGCAGGTGGAAGACGCCGCGCGCGAACTGTACATAAGGGCGCTCAAGCGGCTGCCTGACGACATCAAGCAGGGCTTTGCGCAGTTGCGCGCCGCAGAATCGTCGCCGCGCGCGCAGACGATCCTGGACACCATGACGACCAATATCACGGTGGCCGAACAGAACGACAACCTGCTTTGCCAGGACACCGGCATTCCCATCTATAACGTCTTGGTGGGGCGTCGCGTGGGGCTGGACGGCTGGCGGCTGAAGCAGGCAATCCGCGCCGGCTGCGAGCGCGCCACGCGCGAGCATCCGCTGCGTTCAAGTGTGGTGCATCCGATCAGCCGCAAGAACGCGCATACGTCGTGTGGCCCGGGCGTGCCCGTTATCCATATCGATTTCTGCGAGCAAGACGACCGCCTGGAAATCGAGATGATTCCCAAGGGCAGCGGTTCGGAAAACAATTCGTTCCTGCGTATGGCGATTCCGGCCGAGGGGCTGGATGCCGTGAAGACCTTCGTGATCGACTGTGTCATGCAGGCGGGCGGCAAAACCTGTCCGCCCACCATCGTGGGCGTGGGCGTGGGCGGCACCTCGGACCTGTGCGTGCACCTGGCCAAGCAGGCCGCGACCCGCCCGCTGGGTTCGCACTGTGGCGATCCGCTGGGCGCCGAACTGGAGCGCGACCTTTCCGTGGCGGTCAACCAGCTGGGCGTGGGCCCGCAGGGCCTGGGGGGCGACGCAACCGCCTTTGCCGTGCACGTCGAACTGGCGGCCACCCATATCACCATGAATCCGGTGGCCGTGAACATGCAATGCCATTCGGCGCGCCGGGCGCGCGCCATCTTCACGCCGCGGGGCGTGCAGTACGGATTCTGAGCGCAGCGGGACGAGCCATGACGCACCACGACCTGACCATGCCCATCACGCAAGCCCAGGCGCGCGCGCTGCGCGTGGGCGACACCGTAACCCTGCAGCGCACCCTGTTCGGCATACGCGACGCGAGCTATATCGCGCTGTTCGACCAGGGGCGTGCGACCCGCCTGGATATGAACGGGCACGCCGTCATCCACACCGCGCCCAACGTGCGCAAGGTAACGCCCAGCGCGGCCAATCCGGCAGGTTATGAGCCGGTGTGCATTGGCACCACCACGTCATCGCGCATGGAGCGCTTCACGGCGCAGCTGATGCGCCAATGCGGCGTGCGCCTGATTGTTGGCAAGGGCGGCATGCATGAAGGGTCGAGCCGCGCGTTTGCCGAGCTGGGCGGCGCGTACCTTGCCATTGTCGGCGGAACTGCGGCGCTGGAAACCACGTGGATCGAATGCATCGAGGATGTCGACCTGGACGACCTGAACCCGGAGTCGCTGTGGAAGTTCCGCATCCGCGACTTCGGCCCGTTGCTGGTGGCCATGGACAGCCATGGCGCATCGCTGTATGAACAGGTGGCGCACGACGTCGCGGATCGTCGCCAGGCAGTGCTGGCGAGCCTGGGGGTGACGCGATGAGCCAGCATGGCTTGCAGGTGCGCCAGACGGATGTGCTGATCCTGGGGTCGGGCGGCGCGGGGCTGTTCGCGGCGCTGCATGCGCACGACACGGCGCCGGGCCTGGACATTACCGTGGCCGTCAAGGGGCTGCTGGGAAAGTGCGGGTGCACGCGCATGGTCCAGGGCGGCTACAACGTGGCCCTGGCATCGGGCGATTCGCCCGAACGGCATTTCATGGACACCATCGAGGGCGGCAAGTGGCTGCCCGACCAGGAACTGGCCTGGACGCTGGTCAACCGGGCAATCGAACGCATCCACGAGCTGGAGAACGAGCTGGGCTGCTTCTTTGACCGCAACCCCGACGGCACACTGCATCAGAAGGCCTTCGCGGGCCAGACGTTCGACCGCACCGTGCACAAGGGAGACCTGACCGGCATCGAGATCATCAACCGGCTGGCCGAACAGGTATGGGCGCGGCGCATCCATCGCATGGAAGAGCACCGCGCCGTCGAGCTGATACCGTGCCGCGACGGCCGACGCATCGCGGGCGTGCTGATGATAGACATCCGCACGGGCGAGTTCGTGCTGGTGCGGGCCAAGGCGGTGCTGCTGGCCACCGGCGGCGGGCCGACCATGTACCGCTTTCACACCCCCTCGGGAGACAAGAGCTGCGACGGCCTGTCCATGGCGTTGCGCCTGGGGCTGGGCCTGCGCGACATGGAGATGGTGCAGTTCCATCCCACGGGGCTGCTGGCGGGGGCGGATACGCGCATGACGGGCACCGTGCTCGAAGAAGGGCTGCGAGGCGCGGGAGGCTACCTGCTCAACGGCGCGGGCGTGCGCTTCATGCAAACCGTCGACCCGCGTGCCGAGCGCGCCACGCGCGACATCGTGTCGCGCGGCATCTACGCCGAGATGCGCGCCGGGCGCACGTCGCCCAACGGCGGCGTGTATATCGAAATGGCCCACCTGGGGCCGGATAACGTGCGGCGCCAGTTCAAGGGTATGGTCGAACGCTGCGCCGACTGCGGTTTCGACCTCGCGGCGGGGCGTGTCGAAGTGGTGCCGACCGCGCACTACATGATGGGCGGCGTGCTGTTTGCCCCGGATTGCCGCACGGCCATGGCCGGCCTGTTTGCCGCCGGCGAAGATACCGGCGGCGTGCACGGCGCGAATCGCCTTGGCGGCAATGGGGTGGCCAATTCCACGGTATTTGGCGGCATCGCGGGCGACACCATGGGGCGTTGGGCGCCCGGCCAGGATTGGGCCGAGCCGGACCAGCGCGCCGTGCAGGCAGCCATGGCGCGCACACTGGCTCCGCTGGCCAGGCGGGGCGGCGATCTGCACGCCCTGCGCGAGCAGTTGTCGAACGTCATGTGGGACGACGCCGGGATTGTGCGCGATGCAGAGGGTCTGCAGCGGGCGCTGGCGGCGCTGGCGCAGCTGCGCGGCGAGCTGGACAGCGTGGGCGTGGCGGAGTCGGGACGCGCCTACAACATGACCTGGCACGATTGGCTGAACCTGGACAGCCTGGTGCACGTCAGCGAGGCCATCGTACGGGCCGCGCTGGCACGCGAAGATTCGCGCGGCGCGCATTTTCGCGCCGATTATCCCGACGTGCGCGATCTGGAGTATTCGTGGTTTTCCGTGGTGTCGCAGCAGGACGGCGCCATGCAGGTGGAGAGGCATCCCGTGCAGTTCACACGCGTGCGGCCTGGCCAGACGCTGTTGCAGCAAGACGCGGCGTAGCCCTGCCTGGTGGCACGCCACGCAGGCCGCTTCATAAAGAAAGAAGAAAAGCGAGGAGACCATCATGGCAATCAGTGCAATCGGTGCAATCGGTGCAATCAGGGCAATCGGTGCATTCGGGGCGGCGCGGTGGGCCGCGGCGATGGCGGGGATGGCGGCCAGTATGGCGTTGGCAGGTCATGCCGCGGCACAGGCTTATCCGCAGCGCCCTGTGACGTTGGTGACCCCTTTCAGCGTGGGCGGGGACGCGGACCTTGCCGCGCGCAACCTGGCCGCGGTCGTGCAGCCATACCTGGGGCAGCCGCTGGTGGTGCTGAACCGGGCAGGGGCCAACGGCGCCATCGGCTCGCAATATGTCAGGGACGCCGAACCCGACGGCTATACCCTGCTGATGGCTCGCGTGGGGTCGCAGGCGATACTGCCCGCCTTGCAGCCGGGGCTTTCGTATCGCTGGGACGATTTCACTTTCCTGGGCTTGCTTGAACTGAACCCCTACGTATGCGCCGTGCCCAAGAATTCCCGCTACCGCACGCTGGCCGACCTGGTGGCGGCCATCAAGGCGCGGCCGGGAGCCTTGAACTACGCGACCACGGGCCCGGCCACCGTGCTGAACCTGGGGCCGCAACTGCTGTTCAACGTGTTGGGGCTGTCGTCTACCGCCGCGATGCCGATTACCTATAAGGGTTCGGGCGAGGCGATGCTGGCCGCGCTGTCGGGGCAGGTGGATTTTGTGTGCACCAACTATGCGCCGATGGCCGGCCCTTTGCAGGACGGCCGCCTGCGTGCGCTGGTGACCACGACGCCCAAGCGCCTGGAAAGCCTGCCCGATGTGCCGACGGCACGCGAAGCCGGCTATCCGCAGCTCGAGGCCATTACGGGCTGGAGTGCGTTGTACGGCCCGCCGGGCATGACGCAGGACGCGGTGCGCAAATGGGCGGAAGTGCTGCGCCAGGTATCGTCCGACCGTGCCTGGATCGACGGCACCGTGCGGCTGGGCAGCGTGCCCGACGTGCGGCCGGCCGAGCCGACGCGGGCGTTCGTGCAGACCCAGGTCGATGCCTATGTAAAACTGGGGCGCACGGCGGGTATTGCACTGAAATAAGATTCGACAGGTCACTGCCGCTGCGTGCGGCATGCGCAACACGAGGGGTTAACGATGGCAGTCAACGTTCGCGGCGCCGATGCGCTGGCGCAGTCGATCAGGGCGGCAGGCATCACGCGCCTGTTCACCTTGTCGGGCAACCACATCATGCCGGTATTCGACGCCGCGCTGTCGGCGGGAATCGAGCTGGTGCACGTGCGGCACGAGGCCGCCGCGGTACACATGGCCGACGCATGGGCGCGGCTGACGGGCGAACCTGGGGTGGCGCTGGTGACGGGCGGGCCCGGCCACGCCAACGCGGTGTCGGCTCTTTACACCGCGCAGATGTCGGAATCCCCGGTGGTGCTGCTGTCGGGCCACGCGCCCAATCGCCAGGCGGGGTGGGGCGCCTTTCAGGAAATGGACCAGGCCGCCATGGCGGCCCCCGTGGCCAAGGCCTCGTGGGTTGCCGCGACGGCAGACGGGCTGGCAGCCGACTTCGCGCGCGCCTGCCGGGTGGCCGCCAGCGGCCGCCCTGGCCCGGTGCATCTGAGCCTGCCTACCGATGCGCTGGAGCAAGCTGCCGGCTCCGCAGCGCCGCCGGCCCAGGGGTACGCGCCGCAGCCCATGCCGCTGCAGGCCGATCGCGCGGCCTTGTTTGCGGCGCGCCTGGCGCAGGCCCGGCGCCCGCTGGTGCTGGTGGGGCCGCGAGGCTGGACGGATGCGGGCCGCGCCCGCGTGGCGGCGCTGCGCCGGGCCTGGGGAATCCCGGTCGTGGCCAGCGAGAGCCCGCGCGGCGCCAATGATCCGGCGCTGGGCGCGTTCGCGCCTGTGCTGGGTCGCGCCGATTGCGTGCTGCTGGTGGGCAAGCGGGTCGATTTCACCTTGCAATTCGGCCAGGCGTTCGACCCCGCATGCGTGTTTATGCAGATCGACGCCGACGAGTTTGAATACGACCGTACGCGCCGCGCCGTGGGCGAGCGCCTGCACGAAACCGCGCAGGCCGACACTTATGCCGCGCTGGATGCCCTGGCGGCCATCCCGGCGCAAGGGCCGGCCGGCTGGCTGGCCGAGGTCGAGGCGGCGCTGGCCTATCGTCCATCGGCCTGGCGCGAGGCGCGCGGCGCCGATGCCGGACTGCATCCGGCCGAAATCTGCCGCGCGGTGCAGCAGGTGCTGGACTCGCACGAAGATTCGGTGCTGGTGTGCGACGGCGGGGAATTCGGGCAATGGGCGCAGGCGTGCCTGAACGCGCCGCATCGCATCATCAACGGGGCCGCGGGCGCCATCGGCGCGGCGCTGCCTATGGCCCTGGCTGCGCGCCTGGCGTATCGCGGCGCGCCCGTGGTGGCGATGATGGGCGACGGCACGTTCGGCTTTCATTGCGCCGAAATGGACACCGCGGTGCGCTACGGTCTGCCCTTCATTTGCGTAGTGGGCAACGACGCGCGCTGGAACGCCGAATACCAGATCCAGCTCAACCAGTATGGCCCCGGGCGTCTGGTCGGTTGCGAACTGCTGCAGACGCGCTACGACCGCGTGGCCGAAGGCTTCGGTGCGCTGGGCGCGTGGGTCGGGCGCGCCGAGGCTCTTGCGCCGGCGCTGCAGGCCGCGCGCCACGCCAGCCTGCCCACCTGCGTGAACGTGGCGCTGGACGGCTTGCCGGCCCCTGTGGTGCGGCAGGGCTGAGGCGCCCGTGCCCGTCGAAACATGGCTGCTGCTGGGCGGCGGCGCCTTTGTCGCGGGGTTTGTGCAGGGGCTGGCCGGGTTCGGATTCGGGCTGGTGGCGATGGCATTCTGGTCGTGGACGCTGCCCCCGTCGATGGCCGCGCCCGCCGTGGTGTTCGGGTCGCTGATCGGGCAGTTGCTGGCGGTGCGCTCGTTGCGCCATGGGTTCAGCTGGCCTCGCCTGTTGCCGTTTCTATTGGGCGGGCTGGCGGGCATCCCGCTGGGCGTGGCGCTGCTGCGCTATGTCGATCCCGCCGCCTTCAGGCTGGGGGTGGGCCTGGTGTTGCTGGCCTATTGCCCGGCCATGCTGCTGGCTGCCGAGCTGCCGCGTATTGCGCGCGGCGGGCGCGCGGCCGACGCGGCGGTGGGATGGCTGGGCGGGGCCATGAGCGGGTTCGGCGGTCTGCCCGGTCCGGCGCCCACGTTGTGGTGTGTGCTGCGCGGCTGGCCGCGCGACGAGCAACGCGCGGTGTTCCAGAGCTTCAACCTGGCGATGCATGCCGTCACCCTGGCAAGCTACGGGGTGGCCGGCCTGCTGACGCCGCAGACCGTGCCCGTGTTTTCCGTGGTGGGGGCGGCCGTCCTGATTCCCGCCCTGGCGGGCGTGCACTTGTATCGCCGCTTCAGCGATCTGGTGTTCCGCCGCCTGGTGCTGGCATTGTTGACCTTGTCGGGCATTGCGCTGGTGGTGGCGGGCGCGCGGGGGTTCTGGTAGCCCTGCGCGGCGGCTTCAGGCGTGGCCTGCCAGCGCGCGCAGTTGCGCAAGCAAGGGCTCGGGTATGTCCACGCCATGCTCGGCGGCGCGCCGTTGCAGGTCCGCCCGCCGGGCGCCCGGCAGCCGCACGTCTTCGTCGGCCAGCATCGCGGCTATCAGGGTTTCGACACGGTCCAGGTAGACATCGCGGCCGGCCAGCGCGCCGGGGTCGATGGCCAGGAAGGCCTGTCCGATGCGCGCCTGGTTGCCTTCGTCGGTAAAGAACGAATCGGCTTCGAAACCGAAGTGCGCGCCGGTCAGCGCGCACGCCAACAGTTCGACGATCAGCGCCAGCATGGCGCCCTTGACGCCGCCCATCGGCAACATGCTGCCTGCCAGACCGGCCTTGGGGTCGGTAGTGGGGTTGCCGTCCGCATCCAGTGCCCAGCCCAGCGGAATTTCGCGGCCCTCGCGCGCGGCCACCATCAGTTTGCCGCGCGCGACTTCGGACAGTGACAGGTCGATGACCAACGGGTCGCCGTCGCGGCGCGGAAAGGCGGCGGCGATGGGGTTGGTGCCGAACAGCGCGCGCCTGCCGCCCCAGGCGGGCATGGCCGCGGGCGAGTTGCCCATTGCCAGGCCCACCAGCCCCTGCCGGGCCAGCGCGTCCAGATGGTAGGCGGCCACGCCGAAATGGTGGCTGTTCGTCACGCCGGCAAAGGCCACGCCATGGCGCAGCGCGCGCGAGGCGGCTTCGTGGATGGCCATCGCGCACGCCGGAAAGGCAAGCCCCGCGCCGGCATCGATCAGTACGGCGCCGTCGCGCTGCCGCAGGATGCGCGGCACGGCGTCGCCCACCGCGCGGCCATTGCGCACATGCACCGCGTACGAGGGCACGCGCGACACGCCATGCGATGCCAGCCCCTGCGCATCGGCATAGACGAGCGCGCGGGCCGTGCTGGCGGCCATGTCGGGGCTGGCGCCCGCGCCACGCAGCGCAGCGGCGGCCAGATCATGCAGGGATTTCAGGTCTACAGTTGCCATGGGATCCGGTCAGAGAAGTCAGGGTCAAAGGCCCTTGAGGGCCTGCGCCACGCGTTGCGCCACCATGCCGGACACGCGGACGTTGGCTTCCTGGGTCAGGCCGGCGATATGCGGCGTGAGCACCAGGTTGGGCGCGTCGGCCAGCGGGCTGCCGGCGGCCAGCGGCTCGTTGTCGAACACGTCGATGGCCGCGCCCCGCAGGTGGCCGCTGCGCAGCGCGTCGGCCAGCGCCGCTTCGTCGACGATGCCTCCACGGGCGGTATTGATGAGCACGGCGCCGCGCTTCATTGCCGCCAGCCGGCGCGCGTCCAGCAGGTTGCGCGTGGCGTCCGTCAGTGGAATATGCAGGGTCAGGACGTCGGCGCGCTGCAGCAGGTCGTCCAGCGGCAGCGGCTGCACCCGCGCATCGCGCCAGGCCGGGTCGTCGTCGCGCAACATCGGATCGTGCGCAACAACCTGCATGCCCAGCCCCTGCGCCAGACGGGCCGTCAGGCGGCCGATGCCGCCGAAGCCAACCACGCCCAGCGTGCGCGACTCGGCCTCGAGCCCGTCCGAGAGCTCGGTGCGCGGCCACGCGCCGGCGGCCACCTGCGCGCTGTGGCGGTAGGCCCCGCGCAGCAGCATCAAGGCGCTGGCGATGACGTATTCGGCCACGGCCCGCGCATTGGCGCCGGTGGCCGGCAGTACGGCAATGCCGCGCGCCTGGCAGGCGGGCAGGTCGATGTTGTCCAGGCCCACGCCCAGGCGTCCCACCGCCTTCAGGCCCGGGCCGGCGGCCAGCAATGCGGCATCGACGCGCGTGCGGTTGCGCACCACCAGCGCGTCGGCGTCGGCCAGGGCGGCCGCCAGCGCCTCACGCCGGTCGACCAGATCGGGCTCGTAGCGCACGTCGAAGTCGGCGCGCAGCGCGGCCACCGCCGCTTCGTCCATGAATTCGGAAATAACAATATGCATCAGGGCTGCTCGATGTCAGTGTAAGGTCGCTGCCGCCCTGCGCCCGCCGGGGGCGCGCACAGGGCGGCGGCATTTCAGCCAACCTGGATATTGGCCTCGCGAATGATTGTGCCCCATCGGTCGATCTCGGCGTCCAGGTATTGCTTGAAAGCCACCGGACCGCGCGGCCGCGGAACGAAACCCAGGCGCCGCAGCGATTCCTGCATGGCGGGGCGGGCCATTTCCTGTTCGATGGCGCCGCCGATGCGCAGTACCAGGTCCTGGGGCAGGCCGGCCGGCGCGAGCACGCCGGTGAAGTTTTCGACCACCAGATCCGGCAGGCCGGCTTCGGCCACGGTGGGCACATCGGGCAGGTCGGGGCTGCGTTCCCGGGTGCTGACCGCCAGCGCGCGCAGCGTGCCGCTTTTTACGTGGGGCAGCGACTCGGGGTAGTTGGAAAAAATCACGTCCAGCTGGCCGCCGATCAGGTCCGTGAGCGACGGTGCGCCGCCCTTGTAGGGCACATGCAGCAGCGAATTGCCGGTCAGCTTCTGGTACAGGGCCAGGGTAAGGTGGGGCGGCGTGCCGTTGCCGCTGGAACCCGCCGACAGCGAGCCGCCCTTGGCGGCGTGCGCGAGCTCTTGCAGGCTGCGTATCGGGCTCTTGGCGGGTACCACCACCATCATGGCCGACGATGCCAGCCCGGCCAGCGGCACCAGGTCTTTCTTGACGTCGTAGCCCGCCTTGCCGGCAAAGAGGGTTGCGTTGGCCGCATGGGTCATGGTGATGGCCAGCCAGGTGTAGCCGTCGGCATTGGCGCGCGCGACCAGCGACGCGCCGATGTTGGCGCTGCCGCCCGGCTTGTTCTCGACCACGACGTTCCAGCCCTGCGCGCTGGCCAGCGCCTGCGCCGTCTGGCGCGCCGCCACATCGGTCAGCCCGCCCGGCGAAAACGGCACCACATAGCTGATGGGCCGCTGCGGCCATTCTTGCGCGGCGGCCAGGCCGCGCGACCACGGGCCCAGGGCCAGTGCGCCGGCGCCGAGCAGCCCCAGCGTTCTGCGTCGCTGGAAATCGGGACAGGCGGGACGGACAATGCACATTGCAGGTTCTCCTTAGGTCACAGGTTGCCGCCCGGAGGGCGGAGTCAGTGCTGCATTCCCCACTTGCGTATGGTGTGGATCTCGACAGTGCGGAAGATCACGTTCTCGACCAGCAGGCCGATGAGAATTACGGTGAACAGGCCGGCAAACACGTTGGGAATTTCGAGCAGGTTCTTGTTCTCGTAGATGAACCAGCCCAGTCCGCCCGAGCCCGAACTGACGCCGAACACGAGTTCGGCGGCGATCAGCGTGCGCCAGGCGAATGCCCAGCCGATTTTCAGCCCGGTGAGAATGCTGGGAAACGCCGCCGGGATCAGAATGCGCCTGACGTACCCGAATCCGCCCAGGCCGTAGTTGCGGCCCACCATGCGCAGCGTCATGGATACCGACAGGAAGCCGGAATGGGTGTTCAGGGCCACGGCCCACAACACCGAGTGGATCAGCACGAACACCACGCTGCCTTCGCCCAGGCCGAACCAGATCAGCGCCAGCGGCAACAATGCGATGGCGGGCAAGGGGTTGAACATCGATGTCAGGGTCTCGAGCAGGTCGGTGCCCAGCCGCGTGGTGATGGCCAGCACCGTCAGCACTGCCGCCAGCGCGATGCCGGCCGCGTAGCCCACCAGCAGCACCCGGATCGAGGTCCATGCCTTGAGCAGCAGCGCGCCGTGGACCAGCCCGTCATACAGCGCCGCCACGGTAGAGCCGAAGGTGGGAAACAGCAGCGGGTTGTTGACGTTGCGCGCATACATTTCCCAGATGAGGGCTAGCACCGCCAGCAGGAACAGCTTGCGCAGGGCGCCCACGTTGTACAGGCGTTCCCAGGTAGACAGCGGCTTCTGCACCACGCCGAAGGAATCGTCGGCCACCGGTTCCAGGTAGCGTTCCGGGCGCGGGACGGCGAGGTCGGCATTGTGGTCAGCCATGATGGTGCCCCTCTTCTTCGACGCGGTCGGCGAACAGCATCGCGTTGATCTTGTCTTCGAGTTCCTGGTGGCGGGCCGCGTCCGATTCGCCGCGCGGCACGCTGTTGATCTCTGCCTTGACCTGGCCGGGATGCGGCGACAGCAGCAGGATGCGGTTGCCGATCTTGATGGCTTCGGGAATCGAGTGCGTGACGAACAGCACCGTGAACCGGGTGTCGTCCCACAGCTGCAGCAGCTCGTCCTGCATCTTGCGGCGCGTCAGCGCGTCCAGCGCGGCAAAGGGCTCGTCCATGAGCAGGATGTCCGGTTCCATGGCCATGCCGCGCGCAATGGCCACGCGCTGCTTCATGCCGCCGGACAGCATGTGGGGGTAGTGATCGGCGAACTTCGCCAGGTTCACCTTGTTGATGTAATGCATGGCGCGTTCGCCGGCCTCGCGCGGGCCCATGCGGCCGCTGGCCACCAGCGCGAACGCCACATTCTGGCGCACCGTCTTCCAGGGCAGCAGCTGGTCGAATTCCTGGAACACCATCATGCGGTCGGGCCCCGGCCGGGTCACCACTTCGGACTTCAGCCGGATCTCGCCTTCCACGGGCTGCAGATACCCGCCCACGGCCTTCAGCAACGTAGATTTGCCGCAGCCGGACGGCCCCAGCAAGATAAAGCGGTCCCCCTGCAGCACCTGGAAGTCCACCCGATAGGTGGCTGTGATGAGGTATTCAGGGGTTTTGTACTGCAGTGTCACGCCGCGTACATCCAGCAGCGGCGCGGCGGTGTTTGCATCGGTCATGCCAGCCCTCCTGTGTAGGGCCCCGGCGCGAGGCCGGGGTTGGGTTTGACGCGGCCTTCAACTGCCCTGCAACGTGTGCGCGTTGGGAAAGAACAGGTCTTTCCACGAATCGGGCATGACTTTGATGGACCCCACCTTATGCATGAAATTCACGTACTTCATGATGTTGTTGGGGGTAAGGGTGTACGAGATGTCGGGGTTGTTCAGGATGTCGACCACATCCTGCAACGGGGTGCGCGTATCGTTGGCCAGGCGCAGGTAGGTCTTGGCCGCCCAGTTCTTGTCGTTATTGATCTTGTCGGTGGCTTCCTGCAGGGCCGCCATGAACGCCGCATATACCTTGGGATTTTCTTTGTAGAACTTTTCGGTCGTCCATACCAGGTTGAAAGTGGCGGGGCCGCCCAGCACGTCGTACGAACTCAGGATGCGATGGATGCCCGGCTGCTTCAGTTCAAAATCCTGGAAGGGAGGCGACGTGAAATGCGCGGTGATTTCACTGGACCCCGACAGCAGCGCGGTCATGCCGTCGGGATGCGAGAGCGACACCGTCAGCTTGTCCAGGCGGTTCTGCTGCCCTTCGCCAAAGGCTTGCTCGGCCGCCATCTGCAGCGTGACGGCCTGGATGGATACGCGCACGGCGGGCAGGGCAATGCGGTCCTTGTCGGTCAGGTCCTTGATGGACTTGACCTGCGGGTTGCGCGAATTCAGGTACAGGGGCATGGCGTTGATGGCCGATACCGCCTTGACGTTGAGGTTGCCGCGCGTGCGCGCCCACATGGTCACCAGGGGGCCGACGCCGCCGGATGCGAAATGCAGGCTGCCCGACAGCACGGCCTCGTTCATGACATTGCCGCCTGCAAAGCGCGACCAGTTCACCTTCAGGTCGTCGATGCCCGCCTGCTTGGCGTGCTTCTCGATCAACTGTTCGTCCTGCATGATCATCAGCGACAGATAGCTGATGCCGGGCTGCACGGCGACAGCAAGCTCCGAGACCTCGGCGCGCGCCTGGGAACCAAGCAGCAGGCCTGCCGACAGACAGGCCGCCATTGCAATATGCGTGAATCGCTTCATGTCTTCCTCCTTGGGGGTGGTGCCTGGGCAGGCGTAGGGCGGGATGCGCGCCCGGCATCTGTGTGCCGGTGCGCGCAGGCCGTCGGGTGTGCATCAGGGCCCGGCGATCTGCCGGGCGGGATCGATGTGGCTTGGCTTCATGGCGTGCGCCGCGTCATGCGCTTTCGTACAGGCGGGTCAGCACGAACTCGCGATGGCCCAGGGCTTCGGCGGCGGTCCAGCGGCCATTGGCCGTGGCCAGCATGCATTCCAGCAGCTTGTCGCCAGCCTGGTCCAGGTCGATCTCGCGTTGCAGCAGCGCCGATGTGTCGACATCGATGTGTTCGCTCATGGTGCGTACCGTGCGCGGGTTGGCGCAGATCTTGATGACGGGCAGGATGGGGTTGCCGATGACGTTGCCCTGGCCGGTGGGAAAGAAGTGCACGGCATAGCCCGACGCAGCGCACAGGGTCACCATTTCGGCGGCCGCCGAAGACGAGTCCATGAACCACAGGCCTTTGCCGGTAGGCACTTCGGCCTTGTCGAGCACGCCGTCGATGCGGCATTTCTTGCCGATCTTCTGGATGTTGCCCAGCGCTTTTTCTTCGATGGTGGTCAGGCCGCCGGCGATATTGCCCTTGGTGGGCTGCGATTCGGACAGGTCGCTGGTTTTCCAGCGGTCGATGACTTCCTGGTAGCGATTGAACATGAACATGAAGCGCTCGCGCACCGCATCGTTGGCACAGCGTTCGGCCACGATGTGTTCGCCGCCGGTCAGTTCGGTGGTCTCGCCGAACACCAGCGTATTGCCCAGGGCATAGAGCTTGTCGAAGGCGTTGCCCACGGTGGGGTTGGCGCCGCAGCCCGACGTGGTGTCCGATTCGCCGCACTTGGTGGACACCCACAGGTCGGATATGGGGCATTCCGTGCGTTGCAGCGACGTGGCGTAATGCACGAACTCCTTGGCCTGGCGCGATGCGCGCATGATGGTGTCGAGGTCGCCGTGCAGCTCGATGCTGAAGCCGGCCACTGGCTTGCCGGTGGCCGCAATGCCATCGACGACGCGCTTGGTCCACCCTTCTTCGATGCCGATGACGATGACGGCCGCGACGTTGGGGTTGCTGCCCGTGCCGATCAGGGTGCGGAAATGCAGTTCCAGGTCTTCGCCGAACTGCAGGCGGCCGTAGGGGTGCGGCAGGGCCATGGTGCCCTTGATGTTGTTGGCGACGGCTTCGGCGGCTGCGTTGGAGATGTCATCCACGGGCAGGACGATGACGTGGTTGCGCACGCCTACGCGCTCATTATCGCGGCGGTATCCCCGGAAGGTGGTCGAAGCATTGACGATGGCCATGGCGGTTCCTATGTGGGTGTATCTGTGTATGGGGCGAGTGGGGGCGCGGCCGCTTACCAGCGCTTGGTCTTGATGTTGTGCACGTGGGCGTGCTGGCCGGCCTTGATGGGCTCGACCACCTTGCCGATGTCGATGCCGTACTTGAACACGGTGTCGCCGACCGCCATGTCTTTAAGAGCGACTTTGTGGCCGATGGGAATGTCCTGCAGCGCCTTCAACTGGATGATCTTGTCTTCATCCATGATCCAGGCGTTCAGTTCCGTGCCCGCCTTCAGGCCTTCCACGACGGCGACCGCCACCGTGTCTTTCGCATCGTGCAATACGGCGTGAATCATTGCTGTCCTCTCTTGGTGTGATGACCGCCCCGGTTGCTCGATCGGAGCCGGTTGGACGCATCTTAGGCGCGCCGGCAGGTCAAGTCAACTAAATCATATATATGACATGTATGATTGGGATTGTGCCGGCATGCGTGGCTACAATTCGGGCCTCTTCAATCTGGTTCTTCCATGAAAAACACGACGACGACGACGGTTCCCCTGGGCAGCCCCCTGTATGCGCAGGTCAAGCAGGCGGTGCTTGCCGCGCTGGCGCGTGGGGAGTGGAAGCAGGGCGAGGCCGTTCCGCCAGAGAAGACGCTGGCCGAACGCTTCGGCGTTTCCATCGGCACCCTGCGCAAAGCCATCGACGAACTGGCCGCCGAGAACATATTGGTGCGGCATCAGGGCCGCGGAACGTATGTCGCGGTGCACACCCGCAATCACCATTTCTTCAAGTTTTTCCGCATCGTGAGGCAGGACGGCCACAAGTCGTACCCCGCCACGCGCCTGGTGCGCTTTCGCCGCGTGCGGGCCAATGCGGCGGCGCGCGAATACCTGAGCCTGCCCGCCGGCGCATACGTATTTGAGTTCACCAATGTGCTGTCGCTCAACGGCGATGTGGTGATGGTGGATGACATCAGTGTGCCCGAAGCGCGCTTTCCCGGCATGACCGAACAGCAGCTGCGCGAGCGGCCCAGCACGCTGTACGCGTTTTACCAGGACATGTTCGGCGTGAACGTCATCGCCACCGATGAGCGGTTGCGCGTATGCCCGGCCGACGCCGCCCACGCCGGCTGGCTGGGCGTCGCCGAGCACACGCCCTTGCTGGAAATCCGCCGCGTGGCGTTTTCGTACAACCGGCAGCCGGTGGAATGGCGCATTTCGCGCGTCAACACCCAGGCGTACGAGTACCTGGGCCAAGAGCCCGGCGCCGCCGTAGCCGGATAGACAGAGGAGGGTGTCTGACACCTTGTATCTTGAAGGCGGTGGTGATTAGCTATGACACCTTCGGAGTCAGACACCGGCTTGTGGCACGGTGGGGCTCGGCATCTGCAAAGGTGTCTGACTCCCGCAGGGTGTCTGACACCTTCGGAGTCAGACACCGGCTTGCGGCAGGGTGGGGCTGGGCATCTGCAAAGGTGCCTGACTCCCGCAGGGTGTCTGACACCTTCGGAGTCAGACACCGGCTTGTGGCATGGTGGGGCTTGGCATTTGCAAAGGTGTCTGACTCCCGCAGGGTGTCTGACACCTTCCGAGTCAGACACCGCACCCCGTCGCACCGGCTTCGCCGCCCTCGTGTTCCCGGCAGTGCTAAACTTCCGAACTTCAACCGGCGCCGATTTGCCTGATCCGCTTGCGGGCGCCTCTATAAATCCAGCTAAAGAGGTCCGTATGACCGCTCCTGCCCTATCTCCGGCCGGGGGGCTAACCCCCGGCGCTGCGCCTGCCGACCCTGGTTCGGTGGGTATCGTGACTCCCCAGCTCATCCGATTCGACGAGCCGCTGCAATTGGCCAGCGGCCAGTCGCTGCAATCGTACGAACTTGCCGTCGAGACCTACGGCGTCCTGAACGCCGAACGCACCAACGCCGTGCTGATCTGTCATGCGCTGAATGCGTCGCATCATGTGGCCGGCGTAGCGGCCGACGACCCCAACGACATCGGCTGGTGGGACAATATGGTCGGGCCGGGCAAGCCGGTGGACACCAACCGGTTTTTCGTCATCGGCGTCAACAACCTGGGGTCGTGCTTCGGGTCCACCGGCCCGGCCAGCATCAACCCCGCCACCGGTCGGCCATGGGGCGCGGCCTTTCCCGTGCTGACCGTCGAAGACTGGGTGCACGCCCAGGCGCGCCTGGCCGACTACTTCGGCATCGGGAAGTTTGCCGCGGTCATGGGCGGATCGCTGGGCGGCATGCAGGCCCTGAGCTGGGCCATTACCTGCCCGGAACGCGTGGCGCACTGCATCGTCATCGCCAGCACGCCCCGCCTGTCGGCGCAGAACATCGGGTTCAACGAAGTGGCGCGGCGCGCCATCATCACGGACCCCGACTTCCACGGCGGCGACTACTACGCCCACAACACGGTGCCGCGCCGCGGCCTGTCGGTGGCGCGCATGATCGGCCACATCACCTACTTGTCGGACGACGACATGGCCGAGAAATTCGGCCGTACCCAGCGCGAGCCCGCCGAAGGCGGCGCCTATCGCTACGGCTACGACGTGGAATTCGAGGTGGAGTCGTACCTGCGCTACCAGGGCGAAAAGTTTTCGCGCTACTTCGATGCCAATACGTATCTGCTGATCACGCGCGCGCTGGATTACTTCGATCCTGCACGCCGTACCGGCGGCGACCTGGCCCAGGCGCTGGAGCCCGCACGCGCCGATTTTCTGCTGGTGTCGTTCACGACCGACTGGCGCTTTCCGCCAGAACGCTCGCGCGAAATCGTGCGGGCGCTGCTGAAAAACGGCAGCCCGGTGACATACGCCGAGATCGATGCGCCGCACGGCCATGATGCGTTCCTGCTCGACGACTCGCGCTACCACGCGGTAATGCGCGGATATTACGAGCGTATCGCGCACAAGCTGGGCCTGGCCGTGACGGCCAGCGAACCTGCCGACGAAGGATGCCCAGCATGAGCCCCGCCAGCTTTCCGCCTGTGCGCAAGCAAGACGTGCGTCCGGACCTGATCCGCATTGCCAGCTGGATCGAGCCCGGCAGCCGCGTGCTGGACCTGGGGTGCGGCGACGGCGCCCTGCTTGCTTATTTGCGCGATGAGCGCCAGGTCAGCGGCGCGGGCGTGGAAATCGACGACAGCCACGTCATTACCTGCGTACAACGCGGTGTCGAGGTCATTCAGCAGAACCTGGAAGACGGCCTGGCCTTGTTCGACAACAAGCAGTTTGACACGGTCGTGCTGTCGCAGACACTGCAGTCCATGCATCGCACCGAACACATTCTGCGCGAGATGGCGCGAGTGGCGCGGTTCGGCATCGTGTCGTTTCCCAACTTCGGTTACTGGCCGCATGGCTGGTCCATTCTGCGCGGCCGCATGCCGGTGACGGGCCAGATGCCGTACCAGTGGTACAACACGCCCAACATTCACCTGTGCACCCTGGACGATTTCGAGCGGCTGGCGCGGGATCTGGGCCTGCGCATCCTTGAGCGCGCCACGTTCCACGAGGGGCGCGAGATCACCCTGCTGCCCGGCTGGCGCAGCACCCTGGCGGTGTACCGCTACGCAGCCGACTGACGGCCCCGTGACGCGCGGGGCGGCCCCTGCACCGCGCGCGGCGGATGCGGCCATTGGTTAATATGCCGTGTCCGGCGCGCATCGCGCCGGCTGTCGTTGCAGGAGCCGTCTATTTCCGCCGCCTCTCATGTTTATTTCAGCCGCCGCGTCGCCCCCTTGCTGGTGCTGGGGTTTGCCAGTGGCTTGCCGCTGGCCTTGACGGGCGGCACGCTGCAGGCCTGGGCCACGGTCGATGGCGTGTCGCTGGAGGAAATCGGCTTTCTTACCCTGGTGGGGTCGGCTTACACGCTGAAGTTCCTGTGGGCGCCGCTGGTCGACCGCTATGTGCCGCCCCTGTTGGGCCGCCGGCGAGGCTGGATGCTGGTGACGCAGCTGCTGCTGGCCGCGGCCATCATGGCCATGGGGTTGCTCAACCCCGGTTCGGCGCTTTTGCCGCTGGCTATGCTGGCGGTCGCGGTGGCGTTTCTGTCGGCCACCCAGGATATCGCCTTTGACGCTTATTGCACCGACGTGTTGCGGCGCGAAGAGCGCGGGGCCGGCGCCGCCGTGAAAGTGCTGGGATACCGGCTGGCCATGGTGGTGTCGGGTGGGCTGGCGCTCATCCTGGCCGACCAATGGCTGGGCTGGGGGGCCACCTATGTGCTGATGGGGGCGCTGATGCTGGCCTGCGCGCTGGCTACCATCTGGGCGCCCGAGCCCGAACAGCCCGCGCGCGCGCCGCGCAGCCTGGCGCTGGCGGTGGTGGAGCCCCTGCGTGAGTTCTTCAGCCGGCGCGGCGCCTATACCGTCCTGGTCCTTATCGTGCTGTACAAGCTGGGCGATGCCTTCGCCGGGGCATTGTCCACCACCTTTCTGATACGCGGCGCGGGTTTCGACCCCACCGAAGTGGGTACCATCAACAAGGTGCTGGGGCTGACGGCCACCATCATCGGCGCATTGGCCGGCGGCTCGCTGATGGCGCGCTGGGGGCTGTATCGTTCGCTGATGGCATTCGGCCTGCTGCAGGCCGTATCGAACCTGGGCTATTGGGTGCTGGCGGTCAGCCCCAAGAGCCTGTGGCTGATGGGCGCCGCGGTGGGCGTCGAGAATCTGTGCGGCGGGCTGGGCACGGCGTCGTTCGTGGCCCTGCTGATGGCGCTGTGCCAGCAGCGTTTCTCGGCTACGCAGTTCGCGCTATTGTCGGCGCTGTCGGCGGTGGGGCGCATTTATCTGGCGGGTCCGCTGACGCCGCCGTTGGTGCACTGGCTGGGCTGGCCCGGGTTTTTCATGTTGACCGTGGCAATCGCCATTCCGGGGCTGGTGTTGCTATGGGCCCAGCGCCGCACCATCGATGCACTGGAGCCCGCCAACTGAGGGCATGTTGCCGTCGAGGTCGTCATGCACGTTGAAACGTCTACGCTATTGCTGCACACCCTGTACCTGATCGCCATCGTGGCCGAAGCCATGACGGCCGCGCTGGCCGCCGGGCGGCGCGACATGGACTGGATGGGTGTGTGCATCATCGCCTGCGTCACCGCCCTGGGCGGCGGTTCGCTGCGCGACGTGCTGCTGGGCCACTATCCGCTGACGTGGGTGAGGCATCCCGAATACCTGGGCATGACGGCGGGCGCGGCGCTGCTGACCGCGCTGGCCGCGCCCCTGATGCGGCGCCTGCGCAGGCTGTTCCTGTTGCTGGATGCGGTGGGGCTGGTGGCGTTCACCATCATCGGCTGCAAGGTCGCACAGGCCATGCAGCTGCCGGTCAGCATCGTGCTTATCAGCGGCATGATCACCGGCTGCGCCGGCGGCGTGCTGCGCGACGTGCTGTGCAACGATGTGCCACTGCTGTTTCGCAAAGAACTGTACGCCAGCGTGTCGCTGGTGACCGGCGGGCTGTACCTGCTGCTGCTTGAAGCCGGGCTGACCGCCAACGCCGCGGTGCCACTGGCGCTCGTGGTGGGCCTGGCTTTCCGCTTGCTTGCGCTGCGGTTCAATTGGCAGATGCCCCGATTCGTGTACCGCGACGACTGGCACTGACCGCAGCCCCCCGTGCCGCGATACGGCGTGTCGGACACCCGACGAAAGGCGGGCGTTTTTGCCGGATGCGGGATGGTATGGCGCCGCCGGTGTCTGACTCCGAAGGTGTCAGACACCCTGCGGGAGTCAGACACCTGACGCGTTTTGGCGGATGCGGGATGGTATGGCGCCGCCGGTGTCTGATTCTGACGGTGATGGGTAGGTGCCGCTGGTGTCTGACTCCGAAGGTGTCAGACACCCTGCGGGAGTCAGACACCTGACGCGTTTTGCCGGATGCGGGACGGTGTGGCGCCGCCGGTGTCTGTTTCTGACGGTGATGGGTATGGTGCCGCTGGTGTCTGACTCCGAAGGTGTCAGACACCCTGCGGGAGTCAGACACCGGCGACCTCTACGGGGTCAGACATCGGCGACCTTTGCGGGGTCAGACACCGGCGACTTCTGCGGGAGTCAGGCACCGGGTCCAGGTGCCTACCCCCTGGGTGAACCAAGATCAGTACAGACCTTGTTGCCGCATTGCGTCGGCCACTTTGACGAAGCCGGCGATGTTGGCGCCGTCGAGATAGTTCACGGCGGTACCGCGGCCCTGGCCGTGGCGCACGCAGTTGTCGTGGATGTCGCGCATGATGGCATGCAGGCGATGGTCGACTTCTTCGCGGCTCCAGCTCAGGCGGATGGCGTTCTGGCTCATTTCCAGGCCCGACACGGCCACGCCGCCGGCATTGCTGGCCTTGCCGGGGGCATACAGCACGCCGGCGTCGATGAAGGCCTTGGCGGCTTCCAGCGTGGACGGCATGTTGGCGCCTTCGGCCACGCACTTCACGCCATTGGCGATCAGGGTGCGGGCATCGTCGATTTCCAGTTCGTTCTGCGTCGCGCAGGGCAGGGCGACGTCGACCGGCACGTGCCACGGGCGCTTGCCGACCACGTAGGCGAGCTTGAACTGGCCCGCATACTCTGCCAGGCGGCCGCGTGCGTTGTTCTTCAGGTGCATTAGCGCGGCGAGCTTTTCATGCGTGAAACCGGCCTCGTCGACCACCGTGCCGTCGGAATCCGACACCGTCACCACGCGGGCGCCCAGCGTCATGGCCTTCTCGATGGCATATTGCGCCACATTGCCCGAACCCGACACCGATACGCGCAGACCGTCGAACGACATGCCTTCGCGCTTGAGCATTTCTTCGGCGAAATACACCGTGCCATAGCCCGTGGCTTCGGGGCGGATCAGGCTGCCGCCGAACGACAGGCCCTTGCCGGTGAACACGCTGGACGCCGTGTTGGACAGCTTTTTCATCATGCCGGCCATGTAGCCGACTTCGCGCGCGCCCACGCCCATGTCGCCGGCCGGCACGTCGGTGTCCGGGCCAAGATGGCGATGCAGTTCGAGCATCAGCGCCTGGCAGAAGCGCATGACTTCGGCGTCGGACTTGCCCTTGGGGTCGAAGTCGGAGCCGCCCTTGCCGCCGCCCATGGGCAGCGTGGTCAGGGCGTTCTTGAGCGTCTGCTCGAAGGCCAGGAACTTCAGCACCGACAGGTTGACCGACGGGTGAAAGCGCATGCCGCCCTTGTACGGGCCGATGGCCGAGCTGTGCTGGACGCGGAAGGCTCGGTTGACGCGCGGGCGACCGCTGTCGTCGGTCCAGCAGACGCGGAACTGGATCACGCGCTCGGGTTCCACCAGCCGCTCGAGCAGGGCGTGCTCGGCATAGTGGGGGTGCTGCTCAAGAAAAGGCCACAGGCTGGCCATGACTTCGTGCACGGCCTGCATGAATTCGGGTTGCTGCGGGTCGCGCGCAGCGACCTGGCGCAGAAAGTCGTCAAGACTCTGCAGTTTCACTCGGGTCTCCTGGGGGGCGCTGCAAACCGGTGCAGAAATGCCCGGCTGTGGTGCGCTAGAGGGGCCAATTCAATGCGTAATTGCACTGACTCGGTGCGCAATTGTACGAGCAACGAATGGCCCGCGCAAAACGCCCGTTGCCCGGAAACCCGCATGAACATTGGCTTTGCGCCAGGTCATATATGGGGACGCATCTTGGAGGATGCGCCCCGGCAAGGCTCGAAAAACGCCCCGAGAACTCCCAGGCACGCGTTTTTACGGGGTATTTAAATATGTCCCCATATAAACCCGCCACACGGCGCCCGGCGATGTCGATGCCAACGAGGTGCGCAAGGCCGGTTTGCGGGAAGGATGGAGGGCTGGGCCCGGGTCGGATCAGCCCTTTGCGTCCCCGTTTTAATTTAATGCGTCCCCGTATATTTTTCGGCCGTTGAGCGCCTCGCGAAGTACCGCGTACCGCCGCGAACTACAGTGCAGCGTCGTAATCGATGGTCAGCGGCGCATGGTCGCTGAACCGCTCGTCTTTGTAGATGGCGGCCGCCCGCGCCCGCGCGGCGATTCCCGGCGTGGCGATCTGGTAGTCGATACGCCACCCCACGTTCTTGGCCCAGGCCTGCCCGCGATTGCTCCACCAGGTGTACTGCTCGGGGCGGTCGTCCAGCGTGCGGAACACGTCAACGAAGCCGCGCCGGTCGAACACGTCGCTGAGCCAGGCGCGCTCTTCGGGCAGAAAGCCCGAGTTCTTCTGGTTGCTCTTCCAGTTTTTCAGGTCGATTTCTTTGTGGGCGATGTTCCAGTCGCCGCAGATGATGAACTCGCGGCCGGTCTTGCGGTGTTCCTGCATCAATTCGTCGAGCCAGGGGCCGAACACATCCAGGAAGCGGTATTTGGCCTGCTGGCGCTCGTCGCCGCTGGAGCCCGACGGCAAGTAGGCGCTGATGACCGAGAGATTATTCCAGTCGGCGCGGATGATGCGGCCTTCGGCGTCGAACTCTTCGCATGCAAGACCGGTTTGGACGCGTTCGGCGGCGTTGCGCAGATAAATGCCCACGCCGCTGTAGCCCTTCTTGATGGCATGGCAGAAATGGCCGGTGTAGCCCGGCGGATGCCGCAGGTCGTCGGTCAGGTCGTCGTGCGAGCATTTGATTTCCTGCAGGCAAAGCACATCGGCGCCATGCGTCTGCATCCAGTTCTGCAGCCCCTTGCGAAAGGCCGAACGGATGCCGTTGAGGTTGATCGAGGTAATGCGCAGCACGACGGAACTCCTGTAAACGCCCGGCCAACGCCGGCTCAATAGGCGACTTTAACCGACGCTTGCGGCCGGCGCGCAAGCGCTGCGGCGCGCGGCCCCCTGGCGCCGCAAGCCCGGGCCGCTCCCGGAAGGCAGCTAAAATGCCGCCTGTCATCCATATTCACGGAATTCCGCCGCATGGCCGCCGCTACTGCCACTTCCGCCGACTTTGTCCGTTTTGCCCTCGACAAGGGCGTGCTGCGCTTCGGCAGTTTCAAGGTGAAGTCCGGCCGCACCAGCCCCTACTTCTTCAATGCGGGCCTTTTCAATGGCGGCGCATCGGTCGGCCGGCTGGCGCAGTTCTATGCCCAGGCGCTGCTGGATTCGGGCGTGGCGTTCGACATGCTGTTCGGCCCCGCCTACAAGGGTATTCCGCTGGCCACCGCCACCGCCGTGGCATTGGCCGGCCACCCGGCCATGCAGGGACGCGACGTGCCCTTTGCCTTCAACCGCAAAGAAGCCAAGGATCACGGTGAAGGCGGCACGCTGGTGGGCGCGCCGCTGGCCGGCAAGGTGGTGATCATCGACGATGTGATTACCGCAGGCACGTCGGTGCGCGAATCGGTAGACATCATCCGCGCCGCGGGCGCGGAGCCCGCCGCCGTACTGATCGCACTGGATCGCCAGGAACGCGCCGGCCCAGACGGCGCCCTGTCGCCGCATTCGGCCGTGCAGGACGTGGCGCAAACCTACGGCATACCGGTGGTCAGCATTGCCACGCTGGGCGATATCCTGGCGCTGCTGCAGGACGACGCGGCGTTCGCCAGCCACCGCGACGCCGTGCTGGCGTATCGCAGCCAGTACGGCATTCAGTCGCTCAATTGACGTTCATGCCCTCGGCCTTGAGCACGGGGGTCCATTTGTCGATTTCGGATTTCACCCATTTTTGCAGCGATTCGGGCGTCTGGCGGTCTTCGGACACGATCTCGGCGCCCAGGTCGGCCATCTTGCCGGTGAACGCCGGCGACTTCAGTGCGGTTTTCAGCGCACTGTTGAAACGGCTTACCGCTGCGGGGGGCGTGCCCGCCGGCGCGTAGATGCCGTGCCACACTTTCACCTCGAAGCCCTTGAGGCCCTGTTCTTCTAGCGTGGGGGCGTCCGGCAGCTTTGATATGCGCTCTTGCGTGGTGACGCCGTAGAACTTCACATTGCCCGCCGCTATGTGCGGGATGGTCTGGGTGGTCTGGTCGCACAGCACGTCCACCTGTTCGCCCAGCAAGGCCGCCATGGCGGGGCCGGTGCCCTGGTACGGGATGGTGGTGAACTTCACGCCCAGCGCCTGCTGCAGCAGCGAGCCGCACAGCTGCGACACGGCGCCCGGCCCGGCATTGGCCAGGTTGATCTTGTCGGCATTGGCCCGGGCATATTCGATGAATTCGGCCATGTTGGCGGGCGGCAGGTTCTTGCGGCCCAGCAGGGTCATGGGCACGTCCACGACTTCGCCCACATAGGCATAGCTCTTGAGCGGATCGAACTTCAGGTTCGAATACAGCGCGGTGGCGGTGGCCATGCCGTTGTGGTGGATCAGATAGGTGTACCCGTCGGGCTCGGCATTGGCGACGTAGGCGGCCGCCAGGGTGCCGCCCGCACCCGTGCGATTCTCGACCACAATGGGCTGGCCCAGTTCTTTGCTGAGCTCGGCGCCCAGCGTGCGCGCCACCACGTCGGTGGGCCCGCCAGCGGCAAACGGCACAATCAGGGTGATCGGACGCGAAGGGTAGTCGGCGGCCTGGGCGGCCGGGGCCAGCGTAAGCACGATGGCCGACAGGGCGGTGGCAAAGGGTAGGCGCAAGGTCATTCGTGTCTCCAGATTTACGCGGACAATACCGGCCGCGCCGAACGCCGACGCGGCCTGCAAGTGTGCGTCAATTCTGGCCTGCCGGCGAGACGTGCGCATTCAGCTTTGTAGAAGCCGGGATTTGCGTGGCCGAAAGCAGGGTAAACCCGAGTGCGGCGCCAGGCGCCTGCGCGGGGCTGGCGGCGCCCGCAGGCCTTGCCGGCGGGCGCCTGCCGCGTTGCGGGTTACGCCAGCTTTTGCTTGAGCAGCTCGTTGACCTGCTGGGGGTTGGCCTTGCCCTTGGCGGCTTTCATGATCTGGCCCACCAGCGAGTTGAACGCCTTCTGCTTGCCGGCGCGGTATTCGGCCACGATGGCGGGGTTGGCCGCCAGCACTTCGTCGATCATGGCGCCGATGGCGCCGCTGTCGCTGATCTGCTTCAGGCCGCGCGCCTCGATGATGGCGTCGGGGTCGCCGCCATGCTCGCCGGCCCACATCGCCGCGAAGACGTCGCGGGCGATTTTGTTGGATATGGTGCCGTCGATGATGCGGCCGATCAGGGCCGCCAGCGCGGGCGCCTTCACGGGCGCGTCGGCGATGTCTTTTTCATCGCGGTTCAGCGCCGCGGACAGCTCGCCCATGATCCAGTTGGCGGCCTGCTTGGCCTGGCCCGCGGGCAGGGCGCCGGCCACGTCTTCGAAATAGGCCGCCAGGCCGCGGCTGGCCGACAATTGCGCGGCATCGTAGGCCGACAGGCCGTAGTCGCGCTCGAAACGCGACCGCAGCGCCGCCGGCAGCTCGGGCATCTGCGCCCGGACGGCTTCGATCCATTCGGACGAAATGACCAGCGGCGGCAGGTCGGGGTCGGGAAAGTAGCGGTAGTCGTGCGCGTCTTCCTTGCTGCGCATGCTGCGCGTTTCGTCGCGATCGGCGTCGTACAGACGAGTTTCCTGCACGACCGTGCCGCCGTCTTCCAGCAGTTCGATCTGGCGGCGCGCTTCGTAGACGATGGCCCTTTCAAGAAAGCGGAACGAGTTGACGTTCTTGATCTCGGTGCGCGTGCCGAACTCTTTCTGCCCCACGGGGCGTACCGACACGTTCGCGTCGCACCGGAAAGAGCCTTCTTGCATGTTGCCGTCGCAGATGCCCAGCCACACCACCAGGCTGTGCAGCGCGCGGGCGTACGCCACGGCTTCGGCGGCCGAGCGCATTTCGGGTTCTGTGACGATTTCGAGCAGCGGCGTGCCGGCGCGGTTGAGGTCGATGCCGCTGGCCGCATTGCCGTTGGCGAGGGTGAAGTCGTCGTGCAGCGACTTGCCGGCGTCTTCTTCCAGGTGGGCCCGCGTCAGGTTGACGGTTTTTTCTTCTTCGCCCACGAAGAACGAGATCGAGCCGCCCGTGACGACCGGAAGTTCGTACTGGCTGATCTGGTAGCCCTTGGGCAGGTCGGGGTAGAAGTAATTCTTGCGCGCGAACACCGAGCGAGGCGCGACGGCGCCGCCCACGGCCAGGCCGAAACGAATGGCCAGCTCGGCCGCGCCCCGGTTCATCACGGGCAGGCTGCCGGGCAGGGCCAGGTCGACCACGTTGGCCTGGGTGTTGGGCGCGGCGCCGAAGCGGGTGCTGCTGCCTGAAAAGATCTTGGCGCTGGTGGAAAGCTGGGTATGGGTTTCCAGGCCGATGACGATTTCCCAGTTCATTGCTTGGTGCCTTGCTGGCCGGGCACGCGGCGGTGCCAGTCGGTGACTTGTTGATAACGGTCGGCGATGGCCAGCAGGCGGCCTTCGTCGAAGTAGTTGCCGATGATCTGCAGGCCCACGGGGCGCTGGTGCTGGCCGAAGCCGCACGGCACGGACATGGCGGGCAGGCCGGCCAGGCTGACGCCCAGGGTGTAGACGTCGGCCAGCCAGTCGGCGGTGGGGTCGTCGCGGTTGTCGCCCAGGTTCTTGGCCACGGTGGGCGCCACCGGCCCCATGATGACGTCGCACTGGTCGGCGAAGGCGCGCTGGAAGTCCTGGGCGATCAGGCGGCGCACGCGCTGGGCCTGCAGGTAGTAGGCGTCGTAGTAGCCGTGAGACAGCACGTAGGTGCCGATCAGGATGCGCCGCTTGACCTCGTCGCCAAAGCCTTCGGCGCGCGAGCGGGCGATCATCTGGTTGAGGTCGGCGTATTCGGCGGCGCGATGCCCGTAGCGCACCCCGTCGTAGCGGGCCAGGTTGCTGGACGCTTCGGCGGGCGCAATGACGTAGTACGCGGGGATGGCCAGCTCGGTGCGCGGCAGCGAAATCTGCACGCGCTCGGCGCCCAGCGCCTCGAATTGCGCCAGCGCGGCCTCGACGGCCGCGGCCACGTCGGGGGCCAGGCCTGCGCCCAGGTATTCTTGCGGCACGCCGATGCGCAGGCCTTTCAGGGTCAGGCTGCCGGCCGCGTCGCAGGCGGCCTGGGCGGCCTCGTAAGCGGCGCGGATGCGGCCAGGCTCGTTGGGCGCGCCGTCGCAGGTTTCCAGGCTGGTGGCGTCATGGGGGTCGAAGCCGCTCATGGGGTCGAGCAGTTCGAGCAGGTCGCGGCTGCTGGGAGCGAGCGGCCCCGCCTGGTCGAGGCTGGAGCCGAAGGCCACCATGCCGAAGCGCGACACGGTGCCATAGGTGGGCTTGATGCCGCTGACGCCGCACAGCGCGGCCGGCTGGCGTACCGAGCCCCCGGTGTCCGTGCCGGTGGTGGCGGCCACCAGGCGCGCGGCCACCGCGGCCGCAGAACCGCCCGACGAACCGCCGGGCACGGCCGCGGGGTCCCAGGGGTTGCGCACGGGCCCGTAGGCCGAGTTTTCATTGGCCGAGCCCATGGCGAATTCGTCGCAGTTGAGCTTGCCGACCGATACGGCGCCGGCGGCCTGCAGGCGCTGCACCACGGTGGCGTCGAAGGGGCTTGCGTAGCCCTTGAGCATCTTGCTGCCCGCGGTGGTGTGCCAGCCGCGCGTAACGAACGCGTCTTTGTGGGCGATGGGCACGCCGGCCAGCGGGCCGGCGCTGCCGGCCGCCAGGGCGGCGTCGGCGGCGTCGGCCTGGGCCAGTGTCAGGGCGTCGTCGATATGCAGGAAGGCGTTCAGGTCGCCGGCCGCGCGGGCGGCTTCGAGCGCGCTGACGGCGAGTTCCCGGGCGCTGACCTGGCGCCGGGCCAGCGCGGCGCGCAATTCGGCAATGCCCCCGAATTGGGTGTGCAGGGCGGTAGTCGTCATGGCTTACTCGATGACCTTGGGAACCAGGAACAGGCCGTCGCGGGCATCCGGCGCGTTGGCCAGCAACTCGGCACGGCGCGCTTCGGACGGCGTCTCGGTGACGGCGTCGGGGCGCAGGCGCAGGGCGATGTCCTGGTGGGCCGACAGGGGGTGGGCCATGGGCTCGACCCCCTGCGTGTCGGCCGCCTGCAGCCGTTCGATAAGGTGAAGGATGCCGTTGAGTTCGTCCTGGGCGCGAGAGCGCTGGTCGGGAGTCAGTTCAATTCTGGCCAGCCGGGCGATGCGGGCCACGTCTTGTTCGTTGAGCGCCATGCAGGAAAACTGAGAAAAATCGAAGGAAGGACGGGCCATGGTAACCGGCCCGGGTTTTACACCGCCCGGTCCTGTGACAAACCATGAATAGCCCGCATTTATGCGCTATTTCCGGCGAAATTATAAGTTATCATTCACGGTTTAATCGCTGCACCGGTCCGGCGGGTGTCTCTTGCAGCCCGCCGCCAGCAGTCCAGCCCTCATTCTCGAATCTCGCTGAGCTCCCATGTTCGGATTCCTGCGCAGTTATTTTTCCAGCGATATGGCGATCGACCTCGGTACCGCCAACACGCTGATCTACGTCCGGGGCAAGGGCATCGTGCTCGACGAGCCATCGGTGGTCGCCATCCGCCACGAAGGCGGTCCCAACGGCAAGAAAATCATCCAGGCCGTTGGCCACGAGGCCAAGCAGATGCTGGGCCGGGTGCCCGGCAACATCGAGGCCATCCGGCCCATGAAAGACGGCGTCATTGCCGACTTCACGGTTACCGAGCAGATGCTCAAGCAGTTCATCCGCATGGTCCATCCGCGCAACATGCTGGCGCCCAGCCCGCGCATCATCGTGTGCGTACCCTGCGGCTCCACCCAGGTCGAGCGCCGGGCCATCCGCGAGTCTGCGCTGGGCGCGGGCGCCTCGCATGTGTACCTGATCGAAGAACCCATGGCGGCGGCCATCGGCGCAGGGCTGGCCGTGTCCGACGCCAGCGGCTCGATGGTGGTCGACATCGGCGGCGGCACGACCGAAGTGGCCGTGATCTCGCTGGGCGGCATGGTGTACAAGGGCTCGGTAAGGGTCGGCGGCGACAAGTTCGACGAGGCCATCGTCAACTATATCCGCCGGAATTACGGCATGCTCATCGGCGAGCCCACCGCCGAACTCATCAAGAAAGAAATCGGCTCGGCGTTCCCGGGGTCCGAAGTGCGCGAGATCGAAGTCAAGGGGCGCAACCTGGCCGAAGGCGTGCCGCGCAGCTTCACGGTGTCGTCCAACGAAATCCTGGAATCGCTCACCGATCCGCTCAACCAGATCGTGTCGGCCGTCAAGATCGCGCTGGAACAGACGCCCCCCGAACTGGGCGCCGACATCACCGACAAGGGCATCGCCCTGACCGGCGGCGGCGCGCTGTTGCGCGACCTGGACCGCCTGCTCCAGGAAGAAACCGGCCTGCCGGTGGTGGTGGCCGAAGATCCTCTCACCTGCGTGGTACGTGGCTGCGGCGAAGCCCTTGAGCACCTTGAAAAGCTGGGCGCCATTTTCATCAACGACTAAGTCCGTCCCGCCGGGCGCCGCCTCGCCTGTGGCGCGCGGTACAGCGGTTGCGGGCTGACGCCCCTCGGTATTCATGCAACGACAAGGGACTCCACCGCTGTTCAGGCGCGGCCCGGCCGCAGAGCTGCGGCTGGCCGTCATGGTCGTCCTGTCGCTGGTTCTGCTGGTTCTCGATTCGCAATTCCACGTGCTCGAACCCTTGCGGCGCGTCGTCGCCCTGGGGCTGTATCCGTTCCAGCGCACTGTCATGGCGCCGCGCGACCTGGTTCAACAGGTCAATGAATGGGTCAACGCGGCCAACCGCATCCGCACTGAAAACGAAGCCCTGCAGCGCCAGCGCATCGAGCTGTCGCAGGTGGCGACCCACGCCGCCCAGCTGGCGGCGGAAAATGCGCAACTGCGCCGCCTGCTCGGAGTTACCGACACGGTAGAACAGGCCGCGGTGGTGGTCGAGGTGCTGTACGAGCCGGCCAACAGTTTCCAGGAGCGGCTGGTCTTCAACAAGGGCAGCCAGGCAGGGCTGGCCCCGGGCATGCCCGTCATCGACGAAGGCGGCGTGGTGGGCCAGATCGTGCGCGTGACGCCGATGGCTGCCGAAGCCGCGCTGGTTACCGACGAGCGCGTGTCCATCCCGGTGCAGGTGCTGCGCAACGGGCTGCGCCTGATCGCCTTCGGCTCCAATACGCCCGGCCGCATCGAGGTGCGCTACCTGGCCGCCAACGCCGATATCAAAGAAGGCGATGTTATCGTTACCAGCGGCGTGGGCGGGCTCTTTCCGGCTGGCCTGCCGGTGGCCAAGGTGCAGGCCGTCGAACGGGACACGGCGTCCGGCTTCGCGCGGGCCCTGTGCGAGCCGCTGGCCCACCCCGAACGCTATCGCCACTTCCTGGTGCTGCAAGTCGACGTAGCCCGGGCGCAATCCGATCTTCAAGAGGCCGACAGCGGTGGACCGCAATAACCCGACGGTACGGCAAACGGCGCGCCGGCTGGGCACGCCCAGCAACGTGCATCCCGAGCGCCTGACGCGACCGGCGCATGGCGCGTTCGTGTGGGGCACGCTGCTGGCGGCCTGGCTGTTGTCGCTGCTGCCCTGGCGCGCCTGGCCGGGCGCGCCCGACGTCCTGGCGCTGGTGCTGGCGTTCTGGTGCGTGCACGAGCCGCGGCGCGTGGGCATGGTGGCGGCGTTCTGCTTCGGCCTGCTCATGGATGTGCATGACGCCAGCGCGCTGGGCGGCACCGCGCTCGAATACACCTTGATCGCCTACGGAGCGGTGGTGTTGCATCGACGGCTGCAGCGCTTCGATCTCTGGAGCCAGGCGCTGCACATGCTGCCCGTGTTTTTTGTCGCGCGGCTCGTGCAGCAGATGTTGCTGGCCTGGCTGGCGGGGCGCTGGCCAGGCTGGGACTGGGCCCTGGGCGTGTTGCTGACCGTCGCCCTTTGGCCGGTGGTGGGCTGGGCGCTGCACCTGCCGCAGCGCGGCGCCGACGACGCCGAATCCTCGTCCGTCTGAGGCCGGCATTTCCGCGTGCCCATGTTCGAGTTCAAGAAAACCGGCCAGCAGCAGAAGCAGCGCTTCAAGCTGCGCGCGTGGGTGGGCGGCCTGTTCGCGCTGGCCTGCTTTGGCGTGCTGGTGGGGCGTTTCTGGTATTTGCAGGTCGACCGCTACGAGGGCCTGTCCGAACGCGCCGACCGCAATCGCATCGCCGTCGTGCCCATTGCGCCGCGCCGCGGCGAGATCCTCGACCGTAATGGCCAGGTGCTGGCGCGCAATTACCGCACCTATACCCTTGAGGTGGTGCCGGCCCAGGCCGGAAACATCGACAAGCTGCTCGATCGTCTGACGCCCATTGTGTATGTCAGCCCCGGCGACCTGCGCCGCTTCAAGCGCCGCGTGGGAGAGTCCAGCCGCTATGCCAGCCTGGTGCTGCGTAACAACCTCAACGAAACCGAGGCCGCCTGGTTCGCCGCGCACGCCTATGAGTTTCCCGGCGTCGAGCTGCGCGCGCGCTGGGTGCGCGAATACCCCCAGGGCGCCACGGCCGCGCATGTGGTGGGCTATATAGGCCGTATCGCCGACAACGATCTCGAACAGCTCGAAGAAACCGGCCAACTGGGCAATTATCGGGGCACCGATGTCATCGGCAAGAAGGGCATCGAAAAAAGCTGGGAACGCCAGCTGCACGGCCAGACCGGGGTGGAAGAAGTCGAAGTCACCGCCACGGGACGCCCGGTGCGCACGCTGCGGCGCACCGACCCCGTGCCGGGCTCGGACATCATGCTGTCCATCGACCTGGACTTGCAGCGCATCGCCGAAGAAGCCTTCGGCGACCAGCGAGGCGCCCTGGTGGCCCTGGACCCCAAGACCGGCGAAGTCCTGGCGTTTGTGTCGCAGCCGTCGTTCGACCCCAACCTGTTCATTGACGGCATTGACGTCGACAACTGGCGCATGCTGAACGAATCGCCCGACCATCCGCTGATCAACCGTCCGCTGTACGGCACGTATCCCATCGGCTCGACATACAAGCCGTTCGTGGCCCTGGCGGCCTTGCAGCTGGGCGTGCGCAGCGCCACCGAGCGCATCTCGGACCCGGGCTACTACGAATTCGGCGGCCAGCGCTTTCGCAATGCGGGGGGCGCGGCCTATGGCATGACCGACATGCATCGCGCGATCGTCGTGTCGTCGGATACCTACTTCTATTCTCTGGGGCCCGAAATTGGCGTGAATGCCCTGCACGATTTCTCGAAGCAATTCGGGTTCGGCCAGATCACGGGCATCGACCTCGATGGCGAGCGCGCCGGCGTGCTGCCTTCTACCGAATGGAAGCGCAACGCCTACAAGGGCCGTGAACGCCAGCGCTGGTACGCCGGCGAGACGATTTCGGTAGCGGTGGGGCAGGGCTACAACTCGTTCACGTTGCTGCAGCTGGCGCAGGCCACTTCGACGCTGGCGGACAATGGCGCGTACCGCCGGCCGCACCTGGTGCATGCGGTGCGCGATACCCGCACGGGCGAGGTCAAGGTCACGCCGTCGGACCCGGAATATCGCATTCCGCTCGAACAGCACAACGTCGATATCATCAAGGCCGCCATGGCGGACGTGGTGCGTGCGGGCACCGCGCGGCGCGCTTTTGCCGGCGCTTCGTACCAATCGGCCGGCAAGACGGGCACGGCGCAGGTGTTCAGCCTGCGCGGCGCGCAATACCGGGCCAGCGAGCTGGACGAGCGCTTGCGCGACCATGCACTGTTCATGGGGTTTGCGCCGCTGGAAAACCCGCGCATCGCCGTGGCGCTGCTGGTAGAAAATGCGGGCTGGGGCGCCAGTGTCGCCGCGCCCATTGCCCGCAAGGTGTTCGATTACTGGCTGGCCAAGACGGCGCCCGCCGCGCCCACGTTGCCCGCGCAGGCGCCGACGGCCGATGGCGCGGTTGCCGACTCGGCCTCCGACGCCAGCGCCGAGCCGGCGCCGCGTGCCGAGCCGCGTCCGCCCGCTCCTCCCGCTCCGCGTCCGCGCCCCACGCCTCGCGCACTGGCGCCGGCCACGCCGCCGCCCGCGCCGGCTCGCCGCGTTCCGTCAACTGCGCCAGCGTTGTCCGACCTGAGCGAGCTTTTTGAGTCTTCCACGGGAGCCAAGCCATGAAACGCCTGGGCGCGCTGCTGGCTCGGATTTTCCTTGCCTTCGACTGGCCATTGCTGGTCATCCTGGCCCTGTTCGCCGCGCTGGGCCTTACTGTCATGCATTCGGCCGTGGGCAGCACCGACTGGCGCTTTGCCGAGCAGTCGCGCAACTTTGCGATTGCCTTTGCGGCGATGTGGGTCGTGGCCCTGGTGCCGCCCAGGCGCCTGATGCAGCTGGCGCTGCCGTTTTATGTGGTGGGCGTGGTGCTGTTGCTGGGGGTGGAATTTTTCGGCGAAACCAGCAAGGGCGCGACGCGCTGGCTGGACCTGGGCGTTACGCGCATCCAGCCATCCGAAATGATGAAAATCGCCGTGCCGATGATGCTGGCCTGGTATTTCCAGCGCCACGAAGGCGACGTGCGCATCCGCGATTTCCTGGCGGCCGCCGCCATGCTCGCGGCGCCATTCGGCTTGATCGTGTTGCAGCCCGACCTGGGCACGGCATTGTTGGTGTTCGGCGCCGGGTTCTTCGTGATCTATTTCGCGGGCCTGTCGTTCAAGCTGTTGGTGCCCCTGACGGTGATCGGGGTGGCGGGCATAGGCACGCTGATCTATTACGAAAATTCGCTGTGCCAGGCCGGCGTTGACTGGGTGGTATTGCACGAATACCAGAAGCAGCGGGTATGCACGCTGCTCAATCCCAGCTCGGACCCCCTGGGCAAGGGGTTCCACACCATCCAGTCGATGATCGCGGTGGGGTCGGGCGGTCTGTATGGCAAGGGTTATATGCAGGGCACGCAGACGCACCTGGACTTTATCCCTGAGCGCACGACGGACTTCATTTTCGCGGTGTACGCGGAAGAGTTCGGGCTGTACGGCGGGGTGGCGATGCTGGTGCTGTACGGGCTGTTGATCGCTCGGGGCCTGACCATCGCCATGCGCGCTTCGTCCCAGTTCGGCCGCCTGCTGGCCGGGGCGCTGACGATGATGGTGTTCATCTACGTGTTCGTGAATGTGGGCATGGTGACCGGCATCCTGCCGGTAGTGGGCGTGCCGTTGCCATTCATGAGCTACGGCGGGACGGCGCTGTTCACCATGGGGATTGCCTGCGGGATATTGATGAGCGTCTCCAGGCATCGGGGGGAGCAGGCGTGACGGTTGGGGTGTTGGGGTATGCCGGGGGGTACTGAGTACTGAAGCGCCGGCGGGCGGGGACAGGCGGGGGAGCGGCTTCACGTGGCCGGTCGGCCGCCCCGCGCGGCCGACACCGCTTCGTCAACCTCGTCAGCCTGCGGCTTCCTTCGGTTTCCCTCGCTCGGCCCCGAGGCGCCGCTCCCCCGCCTGTCCCCGCCCGCCGGCTCGCGGTGTCGGTTTGCCACGGTTATTGGCGCCGCCGGTGTGCTTGGCCGTGTTCAGGTCGTCAAGGGGACGGGAGATGGTAGCGGGCCGCCTGGGCAGGCCGCCCTGCGCGGCCTGCCCGGGCATTCGGGGTGGGCTGGCGGGGGGCTTGTTCCGTTGGCGGGGTAGGGCGGCGGTGCGGTGTTGGTGGGGCGATCGGAGGTCACTAACCAGGTTGGCTGTCGAGCTTCGTTGACCGTGCCACCTTACGTACCGCCAATCCTCGCATTCCATCACCCGAACGCGTCAGGCGTCCGCGCAGGGCGGGCGCTTGACGCGGCCCTGCACTTCTCCCACCCCTCTTGAGCATCAGCCCCGCACGACACGGTTTTTTTTTCAGCAACCTGACCACATTCACCGATGCAGCCGGGCGCCGGGGGCGTAGCGGGAGGCGGGCGCCTCGGGGGCGAGCTAGGGAAACCGAAGGAAGCCGCAGGCTGACGAGGTTGACGACGCGGTGTCGGCCGCGGGGGGCGGCCGACCGGCCCCGTGAAGCCCGCCTCCCGCTACGCCCCCGGCGCCCGGCGTCAACAGAAAGGACAACCAGCCCTCCCCCGAAAAGCCCCTCAGAGCAACACCCTCAGATGCTCATCCAGATGCACGGTAGGCGCCACGCGCCATCCGCTTTGGGCGTACCGCAGCCAGCGTCCCAGCACCAGGTGGGTCAACAGGCTGGCGTGGGCGGTGATGTTGGCATCGGCGGGCAGGTCGCCGTCGCTGACTGCCACGCGCAGAGATTGCTTCAGCGTGGCCTCGATGCGGTCGTTGATGTGGTTGATGCGTTCCTGCAGCCGGTTGTCTTCCGTGACCAGCGCGTCGCCGGTCAGCACCCGCGTCATGCCCTTGTTGCGCTCCGAGAATGCCAGCAGCATCGACACCGTCTTGCGCGCCTGCGCCAGGCCCAGCGGTTCGGCCGCGGCAATCTGGTTGATAAGGGTGAACAGGCTTACTTCGATAAACTCGATCAAGCCTTCGAACATCTGCGCCTTGCTGGCGAAATGCCGGTACAGAGCCGCTTCCGAAACCTGCATGCGGGCGGCCAGCGCCGCGGTGGTAATGCGTGCCGCATGTGGCTGCTCCAGCATTTCAGCCAAAGTTTGCAGGATCTGGTTTTTGCGTTCGCCGGGTTTGCTCGCCATGGGCCGACAATCGGTGGATGGGAAGATGGGCCGCCGCTAGCGCCGCAACGGACGGCGGCGCAGCAGCAGGTCGCTTACCGAGTTTACCCGCAAGTCGACATAGCCCGGCCGGTGGCAGGATGCGCGCGCAAAAGGCGTGCCGGGATGGTACACGTGGACGGTGCCGACCCCTACGCGGCGGGCGCCGCGCAGGTTGGGCAGCGTATCTTCGACGAGCACCGCGCGCGCCGCGGGCACGCCTTCGCGCGCCAGCACGTAGCGCAGCAGGGCCGGCGAGGGCTTGGGCCGGAACTCGCCATGCAGGCGCATGTGCTCGATGGCCCAGATGCTGTCGAACTGGCGCAGTATGCCCAGCCGCCTGAGCACGGCGCGCGCGTAGTCGAAAGGCGCGTTGGTCAGCAGCACCTTGCGGCCCGGCAGCCGGCGCAGCTTGTCGGCCAACGCGGATTCGGCGCGCACCAGCGGATTGACGTCGAAATCATGGCTGCGGCGCAGGAAGGCATGGGCGTCCACGCCATGGTGGCGCACCATACCGATCACGGTGGCGCCGTAGCGATGCCAATACTTGGAGCGCAACTCGTTGGCCGTGTCGATGTCCACGTCCAGCGCTTCGGCCACTGCCGCCGTCATGCCCTGGTCGATGCGGGGAAAGATCGCGTGCGAGGTGTCGTGCAGGGTATTGTCGAGGTCGAACAGCCACAGCCGTTCGGCCACGGCCGTGGCCGCGCGGCGCGAGCGGCGCAGGCGCGCCGCCGGCCGCAGCAGATGGCGGCGAACCTGCATCAATGCGAGCTGATCATCGTGCCGACGCCCTGGTCGGTCAGGATTTCGAGCAGCAGGCAGTGGGGCACGCGGCCATCGACGATGTGCACCGAATTCACGCCGTTCTTGGCGGCGTAGAGCGACGACGCGATCTTGGGCAGCATGCCGCCCGAAATCGTGCCGTCGGCGAACAGCTCGTCGATGGTCTGGGCCGACAGGCTGCGCAGCAGTTTGCCGCTTTTGTCGAGCACGCCCGGAGTGTTGGTCATCATCAGCAGTTTTTCGGCGCCCAGCACTTCGGCCATTTTGCCGGCCACCACATCGGCGTTGATGTTGTACGCCGTGCCGTCTTCGCCGTAGCCGATGGGCGAGATGACCGGAATGAACTGGTCGTCTTGCAACGCCTTGACCACGGCCGGCTCGACCTGGGTGATGTCGCCCACGAAGCCGATGTCGATGGGTTCGTCGGGGTTGTCTTTGTTGGCCATCAGCTTCTTGCGCGCCTGGATCAGCATGCCGTCTTTGCCGGTCAGGCCCACGGCCTTGCCGCCGACTTCATTGATCATCATGACGATATCTTGCTGCACCTGGCCGCCCAGCACCCATTCGACCACTTCCATGGTTTCGGCGTCGGTGACACGCATGCCTTGCACGAAGGTGCCCTGCTTGCCGATGCGCCGCAGGGCGTCGTCGATCTGCGGGCCGCCGCCGTGCACAACCACCGGGTTCAGGCCCACCAGCTTGAGCAGCACCACGTCGTGCGCGAAGCTGCGTTGCAGGCGCTCGTCGGTCATGGCGTTGCCGCCGTACTTCACCACGATGGTCTTGCCATGGAATCGTCGTATATACGGCAGTGCTTCGGAAAGAACGGCCGCTTTGATGGCGGGCGACGATACGGCGGCAGGGTCGGGGGTGTCGGTCATGGCAACTGGAGCTCTGCAAAGTGTGAAAAAGGAAAAATGCCTGCGCCGGCGCGGGCTCGGCGCTGCCAGGGCAAGCATACGGCAGATTGTAGACCCGCCCAATTACTTATACCCGCAACCCATGACGTTATGACCGACAAATGACTGCTATTCAGGTAAATTGAGGGCGTTTTGCAACGGCCGCGGCCCCCCTGGGGGCAGGCGGCCCTTCTGTCCTATTCCCACGAGGTCCATCATGCGTTTTCTCTTTGCCCGGACGGCCCTGCTGGCGTCCGCCTTCTTCCTGGCCGGTGCGGCCCAAGCCGACAAACTGGTCGTGGGCGCCACGCAAGTGCCGCACGCCGAAATCCTGGAAGTGGTCAAGCCCGTGCTCGCCAAAGACGGCGTAGAGCTCGACATCAAGGTGTTCAGCGACTACGTGCAGCCCAACCTGCAGCTGGCCGACAAAGAGCTGGACGCGAACTTCTTCCAGCACCAGCCCTACCTGGACACCTTCAACAAAGACCGCGGCACCAAGCTGGTGTCGGTTGGCCTGGTCCACGTCGAGCCGTTCGGCGGCTACTCGCGCAAGGTGAAGTCGGTGGCCGAGCTGCCCCAGGGCGCCACGATAGCCATCCCGAACGACCCGTCCAACAGCGGCCGTGCCTTGCTGCTGCTGCAGAAGCAGGGCCTGATCAAGCTGAAAGACCCGTCCAACATCGTCGCCACGCCGCTGGACGTGGTGGAAAATCCCAAGCAGCTGAAATTCCGCGAGCTCGAGGCCGCCATGTTGCCGCGCGCGCTCGATGACGTGGCGCTGGCGCTCATCAACACCAACTACGCCCTCGAGGCCGGCCTGGTGCCCACCAAAGACGCCCTGTTCATCGAGGGCGCGGATTCGCCCTACGCGAACCTGGTGGCCGCGCGCCCCGACAACAAGGACGCGCCCGCCATCAAGAAGCTGGTCGACGCCCTGCACACGCCCGAGGTGAAAGCGTTCATCCAGGACAAGTACAAGGGCGCTGTCGTACCGGCGTTCTGAGCGTCGTGTGGTACAGGCGGCGGCCCCATGCGGGGCGGCCGCCGCGGTCAGGCGGGGCGTTCGCCCTTGAGGGTGATGCGATGCATCACCCGCCGGAAGCCGTGGTAGTCATTTACCGGGTTGTGCTGCGTACAGCGGTTATCCCAGAACGCGATGGTGTCGGGTGTCCAGGTAAAGCGGCAGGTGAATTCGGGCTTGACCTGGTGGTCGAACAGAAACCGCAGCAGCGGCGCCGATTCTTCGGGGCGCATGCCCTTGATGCCCACCGTATGGGCCACATTCACATACAGCGCCTTGCGGCCCGTTTCGGGGTGGGTGCGCACCACGGGGTGCTCGGCCACGTAGTCCTTCGGCGCCGCGCCGGGCCCATCGGTGCGCATGCGGTCTTCGCGCGTCTTGGATACGTCGGCCTGGGCTGAACTGTTGATGCCCACCAGCCCGTCAAGCAGCCCGCGCATCGTCTCCGACAGCGCTTCGTAGGCCAGATACTGGTTGGCGAACATGGTGTCGCCGCCGTATGGCGGAATTTCGCGCGAGAGCAGCATCGAACCCATGGGCGGCTCTTGCAGATAGGTAGTGTCCGAATGCCAGATGCCGCCGAAGTTCAGCGTCTCGTGTTCCAGTTTCTTGACTTCGATGATCGTGGGATAGCCTTGCAGCCCACGCACGAAAGGGTATTCGATCGGCTCGCCCATCGCCTGGCCAAAGGCCAGGTATTGCGCGGCAGTGAGTTTCTGGTCTTTGATGAATATGACCTGGTGGTCGAGCAGCGCCCGGCGCACGTCGGCAGCCTGTTCGTCGGTCAGTCCGGCAGCCAGATCCAGGCCGGACAATTCGGCGCCCAGGGCGCCAGCGATCTTGCGGATTTTCATGTCGATCGGGATTCCACGCAGGCAGACCGTGCCCGCAACGGCTACATGGTATGCCGGGGTGGACCTGGGAACAAATCAAATAATATTAGGGTTTGTTCAGGAAAATTTAATAATGGCGTGGCTAGGCGGCGTCGCCGGAACCCAGCATTTCCACCAGTCTGGCGCCGGCCGGCGATAGCGTGTACCCGCGGATGGTGACCACCGCAATCGTGCGGTGCAGGGCGGGCCGCGTGATGCGCACGGCAGTCAGCGTCGTGCCGCGCGGAATGGCGATGCGCGGCAGGATGCCTGCGCCCAGGCCGGCTTCGACCATGGCGATCAGCGTGCTGGCATGCGTGAACTCGTAGCCCAGGTCGGCCTTGATGCCGCTGGCCTGAAGCGCCGCTTCCAGATGGTTGCGAAACATCGAGTTGGGCGCCAGCGTCAGCAGCCGCAGGCGCGTGACTTCGCGCAAGGTGATGGCCTGCCGGCCGTTGTGACGGTAGCCGTGCGGCAGCAGCGCGCAGTATTCGTCGTTGAATAGCGGGTGGAATTCAAGATCGGGACGCTTGTCTTCCACCGGCCCGATGCCGAAATCGACTTCGCGCCGGCGTACGGCTTCGAGCAGGTCGTGGTGGGTGAGTTCGCGTACCCGCACCGCAATGCCGGGATAGTGGCGGGCATAGGCCGTCAGCACGGCGGGCAGCCGCGTGCCCGCCACGGTGGGCACACAGGCAAAGGCCAGGTTGCCTTGCTGCGCATTGGCGGCCTGCTGGATGCGGGCCAGCCCGCTGTCGAGTTCGGCCAGGGCCTTGCGCGCGCTGATCAGCAGCTCTTCGCCTTCGGGCGTGAGTTCGACCCGCCGGGTGGTGCGGTGGAACAGCGCCACGCCCAGCTGGGACTCGAGCTGCTTGACCTGCATGCTGATGGCGGGCAGCGACACGAACGATTGTTCGGCGGCCTTGCGAAAGCTGCCATGCTCGGCAACCGATACAAAGGCTGACAGCAGTTTGAAATTGAACGTCGCGGACATGCGCGCGGCCGCGTGGATGATCAGCCGGCCGCCAGTGCTTTTTCGATGGCGGCGTGGAATTCGGCCTTGTCGTAGTCGCCCAGGTAGCGCTTGATGATGCGCCCCTGCTTGTCGACCAGGAAGGCGCTGGGCGTGAGCTTGACGTCGCCGAAGGCGCGTGCGATTTCACCGCTGACGTCCAGGGCCACCGGGAAGGGCAGCTTGCGCGTTTCGGCGAAATTGAGCACGTAGTTGGGCGGGTCGTAGCTCATGGCCACGGCCACGGTTTCGTAGCCCTTGGGCGCGTACGCGTTGTAGGTGTCGATGTTGTCGGGCATCTGCTTGACGCACGTGACGCAGCTCGTGGCCCAGAACTTCACCAGCACGACCTTGCCCCGCAGGTCGTGCATGCTGAACTTCCTGCCGTCGATGGTGGTAAAGGCCACATCGGGGGCGGGGGCGGCGGGGCGCCATATGAACCAGGCCCCGATGCCGGCCGCCACCAGGACGGCCAGGGAAAGAATGAGTTTTTTCATTTACTTGATAGGCATGACTTCGACGCCGCCGACCTGGCCGCCGGTGCCGGTTTCGATGGGCGCCGCGTGGGACTGCGACGAGCCGCCCGCCGGTTGCGGCGTGCTGGCGCTGGCCGGGCCCGACAGCCGCACGGCTTCTTCGCGGCTGATGATCTGGAACAGCTTGACAACCTTGGCCACGCCGCCGACTTGGGATGCGGCCGTGGCCGCATAGTTGCCTTCGGCTTCGGTGACCATGCCCAGCAGGTAGACGACGCTGCGGTCGGTCGTGACGACGATGGTGGCCGAGGGCACGTACTTGGTGTTGAGCAGCGCGGTCTTGACCTTGGAAGTCAGCCACGTGTCGTTGGAGCGGGTGCCGAACGAGGCCGCAGGGCCGACGTTCATCTGGTTGACCACCGACTTGACGTGCTGGATGCCCCGCGCGATTTCGGTGGCCTGCGCCTTGGCGGCCTCGGAAGGGGCGTCGCCGGTGAGCAGCACCAGGCCGTTATACGACACGGCACTGATGCGGGCGGCATCGCCGAGCTTCTGGCTGATCTGGTATTCGGCCTTGAACGCGATGTTCTGGTCTTCGAGCTGCGCGCCCGACGTACGACGATCGGTGATGACCACTGCCGTGGTGGCCGCCGCGCCGCCCACCACCAGCGGCGCGCAAGCCGACAGCGACAGGGCGGCGGTGCCGAGCATGGCGGCCAGCAGCAGCGGTCGGGCAACTGTCTTGGCGTCGGGCATCATTCGGTGTCTCCTAGAAGTAGGGCGTCAATACCGTCGCACATGGCATGCAGCATCAGGGCGTGGATTTCCTGGATGCGCATGGTGCGGTCGTTGGGTACACATAAATGGACGTCGTGCGCGGTCAAGAGTTCACTTATTACCCCGCCGCCCTTGCCGGTAAGCGCAATGACCGACATTTCGCGGTCGTGGGCAGCCTGTACGGCGCGCACCACGTTCGCGGAATTGCCGCTGGTGGAAATGGCCACCAGCAGGTCGCCTGGCTGGCCCAGGGCGCCCACCTGGCGTTCGTAGATTTCTTCGAAGCCGTAGTCGTTGCCGACCGCGGTCAGGATGGCGGTGTCGGTGTTCAGGGCGATGCCCGCCAGGGGCAGGCGTTCGCGCTCGAACCGGCCGACCAGTTCGGCGATGAAATGCTGGGCGTCGGCGGCCGAACCGCCGTTGCCGCATGCCAGAATCTTGCCATTGTTGGCCAGGGCGGCGAACAGCATGTCGACCGCGCTGGCCAGCGGGGCCGACAGGGCTTGCATGCTTGCTTCGCAGGCGGCCATGGCATCGCGAAAGTGCGACGTCATGCGAGAGGTCATATCCATGGCCCGCATTATCTCATGGCGGCAGGCGGGCTAAGGGGTGAACGCGGCCGCCAGCCAGCACGCCCTGCCGCCGTCGAAGGCCACGACATCAAAGCGCACCGGGGGTGTGCGGCCACCCCAGTGGCGCAGCGCCAGTGCGGGCAGCAGCAGGGCCGCGCACCGTGCCAGCCGGGCCTGCTTGGCCCGCCCCACGCTGGCGGCCGCCCCGCCGTAGCGGTGGCCGGTGCGGGCGCGCACCTCTACGAACACCAGGGTATCGCCGTCGCGCATGACCAGGTCGATCTCGCCTGCCCGGCAATGCAGGTTGCGCGCCAGCGGCGCCAGGCCGGCGGCCGTCAGCAGGGCAAGCGCCCGGGTTTCATGCGTATGGCCGGCGCGTTGCGTGGGCGACCGGCGGGGCGCTTCGGCGCGCGCCGGCGGACGGGCCGTGCGCCCGGCGGCGGCGCGGCGCCGCTTCAGCAGCCGCTGTTGCGCCTGCCGGGCGCGCGTGTAGGCGATTTCCAGGAAAGGGTCGGACATGGGCGTGATCCGGGCCGATGGGAGGGCTACACTGGCACAATTTGCCGCCTGGCCGCCATCCGACTATGAACCTGAATGTCCCGCCTGCGATCGCCGGCGATGCCTGGAGCCGCATGGCCGAGCGTGTCGCCGGCCAGCACTGGCCCGAGGCCACGCTTTACGTTGTGGCGACTCCCATTGGCAACCTGGGCGATCTGGGGTTGCGTGCGTGGCAGGCGCTGTCGCGGGCCGACGTGATCGCCGCCGAAGACACCCGCGCCAGCCGCAGCCTGCTCGACGCCTGGGGAATTTCCACGCCCCTGATGGCCGCACACCGGCACAACGAGGCTGCCGCCGCGCAGGGCATCTGCGAACGCCTGGCGCAAGGCCAGCGTGTGGCGCTGGTGTCAGACGCGGGCGCGCCCGCCGTCAGCGACCCCGGCGCGCGCGTGGTGCGGGCCGTGCGCGCGGCCGGCTACGCCGTCGTGCCGGTGCCCGGCCCCAGCGCGGTGATCGCCGCGCTGATGGGCAGCGGCGCCACCTCGGACGAAAACCCGGCTTATGCATTTGCGGGCTTCGCCCCGGCCAAGTCCGCTGCGCGCCAGCGTTGGCTGCGCTCGTGGTGCGCGCTGCCGGCCCCGGTGGTGATGTTCGAGTCGCCGCATCGCCTGGGCGCCTGCCTGGCGGACTTGCTCGATGTGTGCGGCCCCGGGCGCCTGCTGACCATCGCCCGCGAACTGACCAAGCGATTCGAGCAGATCGTCACTTTGCCCCTGTCGGAAGCGGCCGGCTGGCTGGCAGCCGACCCGCATCGCGCGCAGGGCGAGTTCGTGCTGATCGTGCACGCCGCAGAAGCCGCCCCGGCCGATTCCGAAAACCCGGAAGATCCGGCCACCGGCGTGCTGCTCGATGCGCTGCTGGAAACCCTGTCGGTGCGCGACGCAGCGCGCGTGGCCGCCAAAGTGACAGGCCAGCCGCGCGACGCCCTGTACGCCGCGGCGCTGGCCAGGAAGGCGCGCGCAGGCTCATGACGCGGGCCGATATCCGGGCTCCGGTGGCCTACCTGGACGCCGATACCCCGCTGGGCGGCCTGCGCCTGGCCGCCAGCGACGCGGCGCTGCAGGGGGCGTGGTTCCTGGACCAGTGGGACCTGCCGCCGCCGTCGGCCGCGTGGCGGCTGGCGCCCGAACATGCCGTGCTGGTGCAGGCCCGCGGGCAACTGGCCGAATGGTTCGCGGGCAAACGGCGCGAATTCCGGGTGCCGCTCGACCCCCGCGGCACGCCGTTCCAGCAGGCCGTGTGGCAGGCGCTGCTGGCCCTGCCGTTCGGCGCAACATGCAGTTATGGCGAACTGGCGCAGGCCATAGGCAAGCCCAAGGCCGTGCGCGCGGCGGCGCAGGCGATCGGCCGCAACCCCATTTCGATCTTCATCCCGTGCCACCGTGTGGTGGGCCGCGACACGTCGCTGACGGGTTTCGGCGGCGGGCTGGCGCGCAAGCACGCGCTGCTGGCGCACGAAGGGCACCGCTATCCCGGGCAGAACGCGCGGGCGCGACGCATTACCGACGGGCAGGCGGAGCTGCCCTGGTAAACGGCCAGGCCGCGCCAGCCCGCGTCAGTGTCAGTAAGTGGCCAGGCTGGGCAGGATGCCGGTGCGATCGGCCACCTGCCGCGCGGCGCCCAGCGCCGTCGCGCGGTCGGTGTACGGGCCGATGCGCACCCGGTACAGGCCGCCTGCCTGCTGCACCCTGGCCGGCGGCGTTTCGGCGGCGGCGTCCAGTTGCGCGTTGACCTGTTGCATCAGGGTCTGCGCATTGGCCGGCTGGCTGAAAGCGCCCACCTGCAGGTAGACGCCGCTGGCCGCGTCCGCGCCCGAGCCTGGCGAGGCCGGCGCCAGCTCGGCGACGACAACTTCCGTGGCGGCCAGAGGGGGGGCGTCAGCCACGGTTTGCGCCGAAGCCGCACTGGCGACGCCCGCGCTGCGTTCCTGCGCCAGCCGGATTTCGCCCGGCAGGATGCGTTCGACCACCACTTCGCCGCTGCCGGGCTCGATGATGCCCAGTTTGTGCGCCGCTGCATACGACAGGTCGATGATGCGGCCGCCGTGGAACGGCCCGCGGTCGTTGATCCGCACCACCACGGTGCGGCCGTTGATGCTGCTGGTGACGCGCGCATAGCTGGGCAGCGGCAGCGTGGGGTGGGCAGCCGTCATGGCGTACATGTCGTAGACCTCGCCGATGGAGGTGCGCCTGCCATGGAATTTCTTGCCGTACCACGAGGCGATGCCGCGTTGCTTATAGGCGTGGTCCTGGTCGGCCACGGGCACGTAGCGTTTTCCGAACACCGAATATGGCCGGTTGGCGCCGCCGGCCAGGGGTTCGAGGCGCGGAATCGCGTCGGGAATGTTGTCCAGGTCGGACGGCGGATGGGCGCCCGGGCCGTCGTCCTGGTAATAGCCGCCGGCCTTGCGGGTGCCGGGCGACGAGCAGCCGGCGATCAGCACCGCCAGGCCAAGCAGCACGGGAGCGAGAATCAGGCGGCTACGGTTCATTGGGGCTCATCCGGCAGTTGCGTGCGATGCCGCACCAGCAGGGGGTCGTGGTCGGAGAAGCGCTTGGCCAGTTGCTCCACCACATATACCGAGCGATGCTGGCCGCCCGTGCAGCCGATGCCCACCGTGAGATAGTTGCGCGTGTCCTGCGTGTATTGCGGAAGCCAGCGCCGCAGGTAATCGGTAATATCGTCGATCATGCGGCCCACGATGTCGAAGCTCGCCAGCCATGTGGCGACGGGTTCGTCGCGCCCCGTCAGCGGACGCAACGTCCGGTCGTAATAGGGGTTGGGCAGGCAGCGCACGTCGAACACCAGGTCGGCATCGCTGGGCACGCCGCGCTTGTAGGCAAACGACTCGAAAGTCAGCACCAGCGGCGGCCGGTCGGCCTGCACCAGGTCGCGGATCCAGGCGCGCAACTGGCCGGGGGTCAGGTCGGACGTGTCAATGACGTGCTCTTGTTCGCGCAGCGGAGCCAGCAGGTCGCGTTCGAGCGAAATGCAGTCCAGCAGCGAAGGAGCCTGCCCGCCACGCGACAGGCGGTCGGTCAGCGGATGGCGGCGGCGCGATTCGGAATAGCGCTGCGCCAGCGTGTTGGTGTTGGCGTCCAGGAATATGACGCGCAACGACGTTCCCATGGCGCGCATGGCGGTCAGCACGCCCGGCAATTCGGCCAGCTCGCCGGGCGAGCGCACGTCGATGGCAATGGCGACGCGCTCGAGGCCATCGTCGCGCGCGCCGGCCACGAATTCGCTCAGAAACCTTACCGGCAGGTTATCGATACACGTGTAGCTGGCATCTTCCAGCATGCGCAGCGCGACCGATTTGCCGGACCCGGATATTCCAGTGATAAGGACAACACTTAGCATGGTTTTGATTGTTGCATGAATTTGCCGCAGGGTTGGCCGCCGGTTCGCATCTGATATGGCCTTAAACTGTAAGACTGATCCTATACCCGAGTGCCGCGGCGGCGTAATCTGAGGTTGCCAGCACGTCTGGCCTGCTTATTTGCCTATCCCTCTGCCTACTTGATGCCAGTATTTTCCCTTTTTTCCCGCTCCGGTCGCCTGCGGCGCCAGCTGGCTGTGCTGGCTGCCGCCGTGGCCTTGTCGCATGCTGCCGCCGCGCAGGAAGGCGCGGTGCTGCAGCCCGATACCATGCAGGCGCGAGTGGCCGCCTGTACGGCCTGCCACGGTGAGCAGGGCAAGGCCGGCGCCGACGGCTACTATCCACGCCTGGCCGGCAAACCCGCGGACTATCTTTACCACCAGTTGCTGAACTTTCGCGACGGGCTGAGGCAGTATCGCCCCATGACTCACCTGCTGGTGGGGCTGCCCGACGACTACTTGCGGGAAATGGCCGCCTATTTCGCCGAACAGCACGTGCCGTACCCCCGGCCGGCGCGGCCGGCGGCCTCGGCCGACATGCTCGAACATGGCCGCACGCTGGCCCTGCAGGGCGACGCGTCGCGCGGGCTGCCCGCCTGCGTGGCCTGTCACGGCGCCGCGCTCAGCGGCCAGGCGCCGGCGATACCCGGTTTGCTGGGCCTGCCGCGCGACTACATCGGCGCGCAGATCGGCAGTTGGCAGAACGGGCTGCGCCGCGCCGCCGAGCCGGACTGCATGGCCGATGTCGCCAGTAAGCTGACGCCCGAGGATATCGGCGCGCTTTCGGCGTGGCTGTCATCGCAGCCTGTCGTCGAGCCCTATGTGCCAGACCCGGCCGGCACGGCGGCCTTGTCCGCCGAATGCGGCAGCCAGAATCAACAGTAGAAGGGCCGGCATGAAACGCATCATCAAGATATCTGTGCTTGCGCTGCTGCTCGCGTGCGTGGCCGCGATTGCGGCCCTGTACTGGATGGGCACGCGCGACGACACCTCGACGGGCCGTCCCGCAGACCCCGCCGAGGCCGGACGCCAGGTCGAGCAGGGGCGGTATCTGGCGCGCCTGGGCAATTGCATGGCGTGCCATACCACGCAAGGCGGCAAGGCCTACGCCGGCGGCACCGCCATCCCCACGCGCTTTGGCACCCTTTATGGGCCGAACATCACGCCGGACCCGCGCACGGGCATCGGCCAATGGAGCGCCGACGATTTCTGGCAGGCCCTGCACAATGGCAAATCGAAGGACGGCAGCCTGTTGTACCCCGCCTTTCCGTACACGGAGTACACGCGCATGTCGCGCGCGGACTCGGACGCGCTGTACGCATACCTGCGCACGGTCGAGCCGGTGGAGCAGCCCAGCCGCGCCCATGAGCTGGATTTTCCGTACAACCAGCGCGGGCTGCTGGCCTTCTGGCGGGCCTTGTATTTCAGCCCCGGCGTGCTCGAGCCCGATCCGGGCGAGCCGGTGCCCTGGAACCGGGGGCGCTACCTGGTCGAAGGGCTGGGGCATTGCGCCGCCTGCCACGCGCCCCGCAACAGCCTGGGCGCCACGCGCGCGCAAGACGGTCTGTCGGGCGGCTTTATCGACGGCCTGGACTGGTATGCGCCGCCGCTGGACAACGCCCCGGGCACCGGGCTGGGCCACTGGAACGCGCACGACATCGCCCAGTTGCTGCAAACCGGCATGGCCAGGCAATCCACGGCCAGCGGGCCGATGGCCGAAGTCGTGCTGGGCAGCTCCCAGTTTCTTACCGACGAAGACGCTCTGGCCATCGGAACGTATCTGAAGTCCCTGCCGGTGCCGGCCATTGCGGCGCCGGCCCAGGCGCGCGCCGCCGCGCCGGCGTTGCTGGAACATGGCGGCCGCCTGTACCAGCAGCATTGCGCGGCCTGCCACCAGGACCAGGGGCAGGGCATCGGCACGGCGTGGCCGGCGCTGGCCGGCAACCCCACCGTGACGGCGCCGCTGGCGGTCAATGCGATACGCATGGTGCTCAATGGCGGCTACGCCCCTGCCACGGCGGCCAATCCGCGTCCGCACGGCATGCCGCCGTTCGGGCCGATGCTGAGCGACTCCGATATCGCGGCCGTGGTGTCGTATATCCGTTCCAGCTGGGGTAACCAGGCCGGCGCCGTGACCGCCTTCGACGTCAGGCGCGTGCGCGACGCATCTACGCGCAATTAGCCGGATGCGCCGGCGCGTGGGGCGGCGCCGCGGCGCCGCCCGGCCAGCGCGCCCAGTTCGCGCATGGCGTCTTCCATGCGGTCGTCCCAGGGGTGGCCGTAGTTCAGGCGCAACGCATGGGCAAATTGCCCGCCGGCCGAGAAAATCGGCCCCGGCGCGACGCTGATGCCGCGCGCCAGGGCGCGGCGGTGCAGGTCCAGCGCGTCGGCGGGCGCCGGCATTTCCAGCCACACGAAAAAACCGCCCTGGGGGCGCGTGACACGGGTGCCGGGCGGAAAGTAGCGCGCCACTGCGTCCAGCATGCGTTCTTGCTGCGCGGCCAGGGTGGCGCGCAGCCGGCGCAAGTGGCGGTCGTAGCCGCCCCGTTCCAGGTATCCCGCCAACGCCCCTTGCGCCGGCACCGAGGCCGACAGCGTGGTGGCCAGCTTCAGGCGCTGCACGGCCCGCGCGTAGCGGCCCGCCACCGCCCAGCCGATGCGAAACCCCGGCGCAAGGCATTTGGAGAACGACGCACAATGCAGCACCAGGCCGTCGGTGTCGTAGGCTTTGGCCGGCAGGGGCCGGGAATCGCCGAAATACAGTTCGCCATAGACGTCGTCTTCAATCAGCGGGATCTGGTGGCGCCGCAGCAGCGCCACCAGGTCGCGCTTGCCGGTTTGCGACATCAGGCTGCCCAACGGGTTCTGGAACTGGGTCATCAGCCAGCACGCCTTGGGAGAATGCCGCCGGATGGCGCCTTCCAGGGCTTGCAGGTCAATACCCTGGCGCGGGTGGGTGGGCACTTCCACAGCCTTCAGCCCGCGCTGTTCGAGCGCCTGGAGCGCGCCGTAGAACGTGGGCGACTCTACGATCACCGCATCGCCCGGCCGGGTGGTGACGTGCAGGCACAGGTTCAGCGCCTCGAGGGCGCCGGTGGTGATGACCACGTCGTCGGGCGTAACCGGCACGCCCGCCGCCCGGTAGCGCAGGGCGATCTGCCTGCGCAGGCGCGGGTAGCCGGGTGACAGGCTTTCGACGGTGTCGTGCGGGTCCAGGTGGCGCAGGTAGCCGGCCATGGCCTGCCCCAGCTGCTCCAGCGGGAACAGCGATGCCGACGGAAAGGCCGAGCCCAGCGGCACGACTTTGCGGTCGCGCACGGATCCCAGAATATCGAAAATGCGTTCGCTGATGGCCAGCGGCCTGGAATCGCCGCGCGGTTGCGACGTATCGGGCTCGGGCGGCAGGCTGGCCGGCAGGGCCCGCACGTAATAGCCCGAACGCGGCCGCGCCTGCACCAGGCCGCGCGCCTCGAGCAGGTAATAGGCCTGGAAGACGGTAGAAGGGCTGACGCCGCGCGTGGCGCAGGTGTCGCGCACGGAGGGCAGCTTGTCGCCTGCCTGCAGCAGGCCTTCGCGTATGGCGCGCGCGATATCGTCGGCCAGCGCCTGGTAGCGGGTGACAGCCATGGGCCGGTGGCGTGGCCTATTTGCTGCTTTGCAAGATCGCCATGGCCTGGCGTTCCATGAATTCGCCCAGCGTATCGATGCCGCGCAGTTTCAGGATGGTGTTGCGCACCGCGGCTTCGACCAGCACGGCCAGGTTGCGGCCGGCGGCCACCTGCAGCATGACTTTGCGCACGGGCATGCCCAGCATGTCCTGGGTGATGTCTTGCAGGGGCAGGCGTTCGAACTTGTCTTGCGCGGTAGAGCGCACCAGGTGCACGATGAGCTTGAGCCGCATTTTGCGCCGCACGGACGTTTCGCCGAAGATGGTGCGGATGTCGAGCAGGCCCAGGCCACGCACTTCAAGCATATTCTGCAGGAGCGGGGGGCAGTGGCCTTCGATCATGCCGGGGGCGATACGCGAGAATTCGACCGCGTCGTCGGCTACCAGGCCATGGCCGCGCGAAATCAGTTCGAGCGCAAGTTCGCTCTTGCCCAGGCCCGATTCGCCGGTGATCAGCACGCCCACGCCCAGCACGTCCATGAAGACGCCGTGCACCGTGGTGGTGGGCGCGAGCTTCTTGCCCAGGTAGATGCGCAGCAGGTCGATGAGCTGCGCGGCCGCCACGGGCGTGGACAGCAGCGGCACCTGGTGCTGGTCGCATTGGTCGATGAGATCCTGCGGCGGCGTCAGGCCGTCGGCCAGCAGGATGGCCGGCACGCCGCCGATCAGCAGTTCGTCCATGTGGTGCGTTCGGCGGCGCAGGTCGAAGCGGCTGTAGTAGGCCAGTTCTTCCTGGCCGAACACCTGTATGCGCGAGGGGTGAATGAGGTTCAGGTGGCCGATCAGGTCGGCGGCCGACATGCCGTCGTCGCGGATGGCGCGCTCTGCGGCGCCTTGTCCGGCGATCCAGGTGAAGGGGATGTTGTCGGCGTTGTCGTCGACCAGTTCCTGCACAGTCAGCATGGCAGCGCCTCGGCGATCGGCGGGGTCAGCGTTGCCCCGTGGTGAGCATCCGGTGAACTTCGGCCGGGTCGGTTTCGGTGCCCAGGGCTTCGCGCAGCGCCTTGTTGGACATCAACTGGGCCAGTTCGGCCAGGATATCCAGGTGCTGCTGGGTAGCGGTTTCGGGCACCAGCAGGCACATCAGCATGGTGACCGGCTGGCCATCGGGGGCGTCGAACGGCACCGGCTGCGCCAGGCGGAAGAACGCGGCCATGGGTTCGGACAACCCCTTGACGCGCCCGTGCGGCACCGCCACGCCCTGGCCCAGGGCCGTGGAGCCCAGGCGTTCGCGTGCAAACAGGCTGTCGAACACGACAGTCCGGGCCAGCCCGTGATGGTTTTCGAAGAGCAGCCCGGCCTGCTCGAATGCGCGTTTCTTGCTGGTGGCGGGCAAGTCGAGAACGACGTTGCCGGCGGGAAGGATGCGCGACAAATGATTCATGCGGTTCATTATAGGGTGTTATGCGGCAGTGCAAAATCCGCCGCGGCCGCTACCTGGTACGAACCGGCAAGCATAGTCGCATCGGCAAGGCATTGGGAAGGGGGGACTTGCCGATGCCCCGGCGGGAAAGCTGCATCTCGCGGGACATCGGGATCGGGCAGATCCGGCTAGCGGGATCTAGGGTTCAAGCTCGGGTACGTGACCGGCTCGAGTCGGGGTGAGGCGCGGGACTACGGGGTTTGCTGCATGGCAGCGGCTTGTCGCTTCACGGACTCTGCCGAGTGGCTTTGTACCTTGTCTTTGTGCTTGAGGACCTGGCGGTCGACTTTGTCGGCCAGGAGGTCGATGGCTGCGTAAAGGTTTTCATCCACGGCTTCGCAATGGATGTCCTTGCCGCGCAGTCGCATGGTGATTTCGGCTTTATGCCGCAGGGGCTCAACCGAGAGCATGACCTGGGTATCGATCACGTGATCGAAATGCCGCAGCACTCGCGCCAGTTTGTTCATGACATATTCCCGGATGGCCGGGGTGACGTCGAGATGACGACCGCAGATGCTCAGGTTCATAGTGCGCTCTCCTACAAAAAAGAGAAATGGGTGCGCATATAGCGCGGGGATCGGCTGAATAGGTCTCCTGTGAAAAGGGGTTGGATGGATGGGGCGCGGCGCGCGAAACGCCGGCCTTCAGTACTAGTGTATAGACTCTGTGGGCTAAAACAAGTTGCGTCCGGGCAAGCGGGCGCGCGGCCCCGCAGGGGCCGTACAGGGGTTGCCCCCAGGTTTTGTTACATACGGAAGTGTTCGCCCAGGTAGACGCGGCGCACGGCCGGATCGCCGACGATTTCATCGGGCTGCCCGTCGGTAAGCACCTTGCCTTCGCTGATGATGTAGGCGCGGTCGCAGATGCCCAGGGTTTCGCGCACATTGTGGTCGGTGATCAGCACACCGATGCCGCGGCCCTTCAGAAAACGCACGATGCGCTGGATTTCGATGACGGCGATGGGATCGACGCCCGCGAAGGGCTCGTCGAGCAGGATGAAGCGCGGCCGCGTGGCCAGCGCGCGAGCGATTTCGACGCGGCGCCGCTCGCCGCCCGACAGCGAGATGGCGGCGTTGCCGCGGATGTGGCCGATCTGCAATTCGTCGAGCAGGTTTTCGAGCTGCTCTTTGATCTGCCCGTCGGTAAGGCCGCGGCCGTCGGCGCCGACTTGCAATTCGAGCACGGCGCGGATGTTCTGTTCGACGCTCAGGCGCCGGAACACGGACGCGTCCTGCGGCAGGTACGACAAGCCCATGCGCGCGCGCTTGTGGATGGGCATCGCAGTGATGGGCGCATCGTCGATTTCGATGCGGCCGGCATCGGCGGGCACCAGGCCGACAATCATGTAGAAGCTGGTGGTCTTGCCCGCGCCGTTGGGGCCGAGCAGGCCGACGACTTCACCGCTGTTGACCGACAGCGAGACGTCCTGCACCACGGTGCGGCCGTTGTAGATCTTGCGCAGGCCCGTTGCGCGCAGGCTGCCCTGCTTGACGCCGGAGGCTGATGACAAGTTGGGCGGGGGAGTCTGGGTCATGAGTATGCGAAGAAGAACGGCGGGTGGGCCTTTCAGCCCTGCTTGGCGGCCGCGCCGCGCTTTGCGCGGCATTCGGCGATGGCGGCGTCGGCCTTGGCGCGCGGAGGAGCCAGCGAGCGCACGCGGCCGCCCGGCGCCGATGAGTTTGGCCCGCCCTGGGCCTGGTACACCCCGGTTTTTTCGTTGTAGCGGACACGTTCGCCGCGGATGGTGTCAAACGGCTTGCCGCAGATGAAGCGCGTGACGATGGCCTGGCCGATGAGGTCGAATTCGCCCTTGGTGCTGTTGTACTCGGCGCGCAGGCCCGTGCCTTCGATGACTTCGAAGCTTTCGGGCCGTTCCTGCCGGATGGTCACGATATTGCCCTTGTTGGCGGTGGCGGTGCCGAACTGGTTGCCCGCCGCGTCTTCGTGGGCTTCGAGCCGGTCGGCCGTAAGCTTCATCAGCCCGCGGGTGAGCACGACATTGCCGGTGAAAATGCTCTGGCGCTTGATGTCGTCGTAGTGCAGCGTATCGGACAGGATCAGCGTGCTGGGTTCTTCGGCCGGCGCCGCCTGCTGCGCATGCGCGGCCGCCGCGCCCAGCAACAGGCAAGCGGACAAGGCCCTGGCGGCGAAGGAACGCATCGGGGAAATCGGTGAGTGCATCATGGCGAGGCCTGGGTTGATTCGCCCGAGGGGCGCGTGCGGGTATCGGAGCCGGCGATCTCGACGTCGGTGGAAGCCGACACCTGGAGCTGCCGGGTAGCGTTGTTGTACCGCATGCCGGTGCCGCTCATGCGGGAATTTCCCTTGACCACGACGGCCGGCAGGTCGGTATAGATGACGTCTTCGTCGGGCAGGATGATGAGCTGCTTGCTGCGCACGTCGAGCGCGTCGTTGTTGGCGTCGGCCCGGCGATGCACGTGGGCGTTGCCGTTCATGACGATGCGCACGCCGCCGCGTTCCATGATGGCGGTATCGGACGTGGCCACCGTAATGGGGTTGTTTTCTTGCTGGCCGACGGCGCGGGGAGCCGTGACGTGATAGGAATCGTCGTCGGGGAAGTGTTCGGCATAGGTGCCTTCCAGCCGGTTGACGGGCTTGCCGGTGGCGTCGGTGCGCAGCATGACGAAATCGCGCGCCCATGAGTCCATTTCGTGGGTCAGCCTGCGCGGCGGATCGATAGGGATGGCGCGCTGGGCGTAGTCGGCCGCCCACCACGTGCCGACCACGATGGCGATCAGCAGTACCAGGGCGATCAGGGCCGGGAAGCGTTCTTTCATGCCTGAGGCGTTATTGGATGGCGCCGGGGCCGAGCAGGCCGGGCGCCGTCATGAAGGCGCCCAGGCGGCCTTGCGAGGCCAGCAGCAGGTCGCAGCATTCGCGCACGGCGCCGCTGCCGCCAGGCTGCGAGGCCACCCAGTGGGCTGCCTGCGCAATATAGCCCGGCGCATTGGCCACGCTGGCGGCGAATCCGGCGCGTTGCAGGGCCGGCAGGTCGATGATGTCATCGCCCATGAAGCCGGTCTGGTTCAGTTCGACCCCATGGCGCTGGGCAAGTTCCGCCAGCGCCGCGCCCTTGTCGCGCACCCCCTGCAGGACCTCGGCAATGCCCAGTTCGGCGGCGCGGCGGTCGACGATGGGGCCCGACCGGCCCGTGACCAGGGCGACTTTCAGCCCGCCCTCGAGCAGCAGGCGCAGCCCATGGCCGTCGTGCGCATGGAAGCGCTTGAACAGTTCGCCGCTTTCGCCGTAATACAGGCTGCCGTCGGTGAGCACGCCATCGACGTCGAACACCATCAGGCGCACGGCGGCGGCGCGCTCGCGCACGGCCGGCGAAATGCGGGCCAGGACCAGCGCTTCGGCCGGGTGGGGAGAGAGATTGTGAGGTGGTGTCATGGTCATACTACTTTAGCGGCCATCAGGTCGTGCATGTGCAGGGCGCCCAGCAGGGCGCCGTCGGTATCCAGCACCAGCATCTGGTTCAGGCGCTGTTCGTCCATCTGGCGGGCGGCATCCACCGCCAGCGCGTCGGGACCTATGCTGCGGGGCATGCGGGTCATGCCTTGCGCCACCGTAAGGTTGCGAATATCGCCATGGCGTTCGATCAGGCGGCGCAGGTCGCCGTCGGTGAAGATGCCGGTGGGCTTGCCGGCCGCGTCGAGCACGATGGTCATGCCCATGCCCTTGGCGGACATTTCTTCAAGCGCCGTGAACAGCGCCGCGGATTCGGCCACCGTGGGCAGCGCGGCCCCCTGGCGCATGACGTCGCGCACGTGAGTGAGCAGGCGGCGGCCCAGGGTTCCGCCCGGATGCGAACGGGCGAAGTCGGCGGGGCCGAAGCCGCGCGCCTCCAGGCAGGCCACCGCCAGCGCGTCGCCGAGGGCCATCGCGGTGGTGGTGCTGGCGGTGGGCGCCAGGTTGAGCGGGCAGGCTTCCTGCGCCACGCTGGTGTCCAGGTGCAGGTCGGCCAGGCGCGCCAGCTCGGAGGCCGGGTTGCCGGTGATGGCGACCAGGCCGGCCCCCATTCTGCGGGCCACGGGCAGGATGGTCAGCAGTTCCTGGCCCGAGCCGGAATGCGACACCGCGATGAGGACATCGTCGCGGGTGATCATGCCCAGGTCGCCATGGATGGCTTCGGCGGCATGCACGAAGAAAGCCGGCGTGCCGGTCGAGGCAAAGGTGGCGGCGATCTTGCGGGCGATGTGGCCCGTCTTGCCGATGCCGCTGACAACGACCCGGCCTCGACAGGCCAGCAGCATGTCGACCACGCGCGTGAAGTTGTCGTCCAGCCGCGCGGAAAGATCGGCGATGGCCTGGGCTTCGATGCGCAGCGTGCGGCGCGCGGAATCGATCGCCGTGCCGCCAGAGGTGGTGGGATGGTCGGTCATGGGCGGATTTTAATCTCAGTATGGCTGGTTGCCGCCTTACTGGGTGTGTGGCATGCTGGCGCCGCAATTTTCCGTTTCAACTCTCTACCAGGCTCGCGTCATGTCTTCCATTCCCGCGCCCGTGCTGGGCACGCCCCTGTCCGGCTCCGCCGTTCGCGTCATGTTGCTGGGAGCCGGCGAGCTTGGCAAGGAAGTCACCATCGCCCTGCAGCGGCTCGGCGTCGAAGTGGTGGCGGTCGACCGCTATGCCGACGCGCCGGCCCACCAGGTTGCGCACAGGGCCCATGTCGTGTCCATGACCGACCCGGACGCCCTGCGGCGCGTCATCGAGCAAGAGCGCCCCCACGTAATCGTGCCCGAGATCGAGGCCATCGCCACCCAGGTGCTGGCCGAGATCGAAGCCGCCGGAACCGCCCGTGTCACGCCCACGGCCCGCGCCGCGCACTTGACCATGAACCGCGAAGGCATCCGCCGGCTGGCCGCCGAAACCCTGGGCCTGCCGGTGTCGCCTTATCGGTTCGTGGACGCCGAGTCCGAGCTGCGCCGCGCCATCGACGAAGGCATCGGCTACCCTTGCGTGGTAAAGCCCGTCATGTCGTCGTCGGGCAAGGGCCAGTCGGTCATCCATGGCCCCGACGACATCGCCGCGGCCTGGCAGTATTCGCAAGAGGGCGGCCGCGTGGGGGCGGGGCGCGTCATCGTCGAGGGCTTCATCCGGTTCGATTACGAAATCACCCTGCTCACGGTGCGGGCGCGCGCGGCCGACGGCAGCATCCAGACGCATTTCTGCGAACCCATCGGCCATCTGCAGGCCGATGGCGACTACATCGAAAGCTGGCAGCCGCACCCCATGAGCCCCGTGGCGTTGCAGCGCGCGCAGGAAATTGCCCGCGCGGTCACGGGTGAACTGGGCGGCATGGGCGTGTTCGGCGTGGAGCTGTTCGTCGCCGGCGACCAGGTGTGGTTTTCGGAAGTAAGCCCGCGCCCGCACGACACCGGCATGGTCACCATGATCACCCAGGCCCAGAGCGAGTTCGAGCTGCATGCCCGCGCCTTGCTGGGCCTGCCGGTCGATACCTCGCTGCGCCAGCCCGGCGCCAGCAGCGTCATCTACGGCGGCCTGGAGGCTCGCGGCGTATCGTTTCACCACGTGGCCGACGCCCTGGCCGAACCGGGTACCGATATCCGGCTGTTCGGCAAGCCCGAATCGTTCGCCAAGCGCCGCATGGGCGTGGCCCTGGCCACCGACACCGACGCCCAGGCCGCCCGCGCCAAGGCCAAGCGCGTATCCGGCAAGGTGGCCGTCAAGGCCTGACAGATCACCTGCGGGCGCGCCTGCAGGCAGTGGCGCGCGGCCCCGGCTGCGTTGCTTCTTGCCGTCGATGCGAAGGTGTCTGACACCCTTCGGGAGTCAGACACCGCTGTGACGGGCGCCGGTCCGGGTTGGCGCAGGCTGTCGATGCCAAGGTGTCTGACTCCCGAAGGGTGTCAGACACCGAGCCGTTCAGCGCCGATCTGGTCTGCGTCAGGCCGTCGACGCCAGGGTGTCTGACTCCCGAAGGGTGTCAGACACCGCACCGTTCAGCGCCGATCTGGTCTGCGTCAGGCCGTCGACGCCAGGGTGTCTGACTCCCGAAGGGTGTCAGACACCGCATCGTCCAGCGCCGATCTGGTCTGCGCCAGGCCGTCGACGCCAGGGTGTCAGACACCGCACCGCTGACTCTTATCCTGTTGTAGATAGTGCCGCCTTCCAGGCGGCATTTTTGTGGCTTGCTTTTGATTTTGGTTAATACGATAATTTCAGAAATTTCTGAAATTCGCGTAACAAAACATGCCACTCACGCCTCGGACCGAACGTTTCGTGCTGCATTTCGGCGAAATGGGCAGCCGGTGGGGCGTCAATCGCACGGTGGGGCAGATGTACGCCTTGCTGTTCCTGGCGCCGCAGCCGCTCAATGCCGACGATATCGCCGAAGCCCTTGGGTTTTCGCGTTCGAACGTCAGCATGGGGCTCAAAGAGCTGCAGTCATGGCGCCTGGTGAAGCTGGTGCATCAGGTAGGCGATCGCCGCGATTACTTCGAGACCCCGCAAGATGTCTGGGAGATCTTCCGCATCCTGATGGAAGAAAAGCGCAAACGCGAAGTCGACCCCACGCTGACACTATTGCGCGACACGCTGCTGGACCCGCCGCGCGGCGAATCCGAGGCATATGCTCATCAGCGCATGCGCGAGATGCTCGAGTTGATCGAGTTGTGCACCGGCTGGTTCGACGAGGTGCATGACCTTCCCCCCGAAACGCTACAAAGCCTGATGAAAATGGGCACCAAGGTGCAGAAGGTTCTGGGGTTTGCCGGCAAGCTGCGAGGCCGGGACTGACATCGCGGCATCACGAAGGATGTGTCGTATGGGTCTGTCGGAAGCGCGCCTGGCGCGCATATGGTTGTACCGGGCCGCCCGCCGCCCCATCGGCGCCAGGGCGATATCGCGGCTTGCCGCGGCTTGCTAGGAAGGCGATTATGTTCGATATCGACGTCGTCAACCTGTCGCGCCTGCAGTTCGCCGCGACAGCGATGTATCACTTCATCTTCGTTCCGCTGACGCTGGGGCTGTCGTTCATCCTGGCCATCATGGAAAGCGTGTATGTCATGACCGGACGCGACATCTGGCGCCGCATGACAATGTTCTGGGGCACGCTGTTCGGCATCAACTTCGCGCTGGGCGTGGCCACCGGTGTGGTCATGGAGTTCCAGTTCGGCATGAACTGGTCGTACTACAGCCACTATGTGGGCGACGTGTTCGGCGCGCCGCTGGCGCTCGAAGGCCTGATGGCGTTCTTCCTGGAAGCGACCTTCGTCGGGCTGTTTTTCTTCGGCTGGGACCGCCTGTCCAGGGTGGGCCACCTGGTGGTGACCTGGCTGGTTGCCTTCGGCACCAACTTCTCGGCCTTGTGGATCCTGATTGCCAACGGCTGGATGCAGAACCCGGTGGGCGCGGTATTCAACCCCGACACCATGCGCATGGAAATGACCGACTTTGTCGCGGTGCTGCTCAACCCCGTGGCCCAGGCCAAGTTCGTGCATACCGTCAGCGCGGGTTATGTCGCGGGCGCGATGTTCGTGATGTCGATCAGCGCGTGGTATCTGCTGCGGCGTCGCCATGTCGACCTGGCCAAGCGTTCGATGGCCGTGGCCGCCAGCTTCGGCCTGGCGTCCGCGCTGTCGGTCGTGGTGCTGGGCGACGAAAGCGGCTACCTGACCACCGAGCACCAGAAAATGAAGATCGCCGCGATCGAGGCCATGTGGCACACGGAGCCCGCGCCGGCCAGCTTCAACCTGTTTGCCATTCCCAACCAGGCAGAGCGCAAGAACGACTACGCCATCGAGATTCCCTGGGTGATGGGCATCATCGGCACGCGGTCGCTGACCACGCCGATGCTGGGCATCGACGACCTGGTGCGGCGCGCCGAGGTACGCATCCGCGAAGGCCTGGTGGCCTACGAGGCCATGCAGCGCATACGCGCCAACCCCGACGATACCGAGGCGCGGATGACGCTGGACCGCACCTGGCCCGAGCTGGGCTATGCGTTGCTGGTCAAGCGCCACCAGCCCGACCTGAGCAAGGTCACCGACGCAGACATTGCACGGGCCGCGCAGGATACGGTTCCGCATGTGGCGCCGCTGTTCTGGGCGTTCCGCATCATGGTGGCGGTGGGCATGTACCTGATCCTGTTCTTCGCGGTGGCGTTCTGGCTGGCGTCGCGCGGGCAACTGGACCGCCGCCCTGGCCTGCTGAAAGTGGCCCTGTGGAGCCTGCCGCTGCCCTGGGTGGCCATTGAAGCCGGCTGGTTCGTGGCCGAGTACGGACGCCAGCCGTGGGTGATCGAAGGCGTGCTGCCCACTTACTACGCCGCTTCGGGCCTGACGGTAAGCGACCTGGTGATCAGCCTGAGCATCTTCGTGTCGCTGTACACCGTGCTGCTGGTGATCGGCGTGAAGGTGATGCTGCATGCCATCAAGGCCGGGCCCAAGTCGGATCAGCCGCCGCGTCCGGCGCAGGCCGATCCGGTTTCCGCCGCTGTCGACGCATATTGATAACGGAGCGCGCAAATGGAAAGTCTGATTCCTTTTGACTATGCCGCCTTGAGAGTGATCTGGTGGGCGCTGCTGGGCGTGCTGCTGATCGGGTTTGCGGTGATGGACGGCTTCGACCTGGGCATCGCCGCATTGCTGCCGGTGGTGGCCCGTACCGACATAGAGCGGCGCGTGGTCATCAACGTCGTGGGGCCGGTGTGGGAAGGCAACCAGGTCTGGCTGATCACCGGGGGCGGGGCCATTTTCGCGGCGTGGCCGCTGCTGTATGCCTCGTCGTTTTCGGGCTTTTACATGGCCATGATGCTGGTGCTGGTTGCCCTGATCGTGCGGCCGGTGGGCTTCAAGTACCGCAGCAAGATGGAGGGCACCCGCTGGCGCAGCACATGGGACCGCGTGCTGTGCGCGTCGGGTGTGCTGACGTCGCTGGTGTTCGGGGTGGCCATGGGCAACCTGATCGTGGGCGTGCCTTTCGGCTTTGACGCGAACATGCTGCGCCCACAGTATTACGGCCATTTCTACCAGCTGTTCAGCCCCTTTGCCCTGCTGGCGGGGGTGTTGAGCGTGGCCATGCTGGTCATGCACGGCGCGGTGCAGCTCGTATGGCGCACCGACGGCGTGGTTGCGCAACGCGCGCGACGCGCCGGCCGCCTGGCGGCGCTGGCGACGGCGGCGCTGTTCGTCGCGGGGGGCTTCTGGGTGGCATACGGCATTGACGGGCACATCATTACCAGCATCCCCAATACGCTGGCGCCGTCCGACCCGGCGAGCAAGACCGTGGCGCTGCAGCCCGGCGGCTGGCTGGCCAACTTCGGCAAGTGGCCGCTGGCCTGGGTGGCGCCCGCTCTGGGCGTGGGCGGCGCTCTGCTGGTGGCGGCGCTGCTAGGGCGCTGCCGCGACGGCCTGATGTTCATCATTTCGTCATTGGCGGTCAGTGGCGTGATCCTGACAGTGGGGCTGGCGCTGTTTCCGTTCCTGATGCCTTCGTCGGCCGACCCGCGCTTCGGGCTTACGGTGTGGGACGCATCGTCCAGCCGCCTGACGCTATGGATCATGTTGCTGGCCACGGCGTTTTTCATGCCCATCATCACGATGTACACCGCCTGGGTATATCGCGTGATGCGCGGCAAGGTCAGCGCCGAGTCGGTCGACGGCACGCCCAATTCTTACTAGGAGCCCGCACGCATGTGGTATTTCTCGTGGATACTCGGTTTGAGCCTGGCGTGCGCCTTTGCCATTCTTAATGCCATGTGGTTTGAATTGCGCGAAGGCGGCGAGCACGATCCTGCCAGGCCGCCCGGCAAGTGAGCCGCCCGCCCGGCCATGTGCCGGACCCCGCCGTGCCGGCCGGCCAGGCCACGCGTGAACAGGGGCGTTGGCTGGCCGCGCAGGCGCGCCGGGTGCGCGCGCCCCTGGCCGTGGCGGCCGGATCGCCGCTGTTGGGGGGCATTTTGCTGGTGGCGCAGGCCTGGTTGCTGGCGCGGGTGCTGGACGCGGCCATCGCACAAGGCGCGCTGCGCGCCCAACTGGCGCCCGCCATCGGCGCGATCGCGGCGTTGATTCTGGCGCGCGCGGCGCTGGCATGGCTGGGCGAGCGCGCCGGGGCACGGGCCGCCGAGGCAATCAAGCAGCGGGTGCGGCTGGCGTTATTCGACAGGCTGGTGGCGCATGGGCCGCAATGGTCGCGCGCGCGGGTGTCGGGCGAGCTGGCCAGCGCCATCGTCGACCAGGTCGAGGCGCTGGACGGATTTTTCTCGCGCTATTTGCCGTCGGCTGTGGCCGCGGCCGTGCTGCCGGTGGCGTTTGCCGTGGTGCTGCTGCCGCTGGATATCGTGGCGGGCCTGCTGTTGCTGGTGACGGCGCCCTTGATTCCCCTTTTCATGGCGCTGGTGGGGTGGGGGGCCGAGGCTGCCAGCCGTCGCCACCTGCAGGCCTTTGCGCGCCTGTCCGGCTTTTTTGCCGACAGGCTGCGCGGCCTGTCGACCTTGAAACTATATGGCCGCGCCGAAGCCGAGGCGCGCTCGGTCGCCGCCGCAAGCGATGCCGTACGGCGGCGCACGATGGCGGTGCTGCGCATTGCATTCCTGTCGTCTGCCGTGCTGGAGTTCTTCGCGGCGCTGGGCGTGGCCGGCATGGCGGTGTACTTCGGGTTGACCTACCTGGGCTTTCTGGACGTGCGCGGTTCGCCGCTGACATTGCACGTGGGCTTCTTCTGCCTGCTGATGGCCCCGGAAGCGTATGCGCCGCTGCGGCAGTTCGCCGCGCATTACCACGACCGCGCCGCCGCCCGCGCGGCCGTGTCCCAGATCGCCGCGGCATTTGACGGCTTGCCCGACCCGGCCGACGGCGATCCGGAAGACAGCCACCCGGCAGCGTCCGAAACAACCCCGCGTGGCCACGGGCGCCAGACCCCAGATCGTCCGTCGAGGTGTCAGACACCCCATGCGGCCGTTGTTGGGTGTCAGACACCCCCTGCCGCGGCGGCGCTCGAGACAGGGCATTCGCAGGGGTGTCTGACACCGTTGCAGGAGCGTGCGACAGCGGATACCGATGCGCTGGCCGTTGTTGGGTGTCAGACACCCCCTGCCGCGGCGGCGCTCGAGGCAGGGCAGTCGCAGGGGTGTCTGACACCGTTGCAGGAGCGTGCGACAGCGGATACCGATGCGGCCGTTGTTGGGTGTCAGACACCCCCTGCCGCGGCGGCGCTCGAGGCAGGGCATTCGCAGGGGTGTCTGACACCGTTGCAGGAGCGTGCGACAGCGGATACCGATGCGGTCGTTGTTGGGTGTCAGACACCCCCTGCCGCAGCGGTGCTCGAGGCAGGGCGTTCGCAGGGGTGTCTGACACCGTTGCAGGAGCGTGCGACAGCGGATACCGATGCGGCCGTTGTTGGGTGTCAGACACCCCCTGCCGCAGCGGCGCTCGAGGCAGGGCATTCGCAGGGGTGTCTGACACCGTCACCGGAGCGTCGGACACCTGCCCCCGCCACGGGGGCGGCGGTGTGTGCCGACGCGTTGACGATTTATGCCCCGGGCCGCGCGGGGGCGATCATAGACGGGGCGCGGCTGGCTTTGGAGCCCGGCGCCCACGTCGCGCTGACGGGGCCCAGCGGGGCGGGCAAGACGACGCTGCTCGAGACCCTGTGCCGCCTGCGCGCAGGGGCGGGCCAGGTCATTCTCGACGGCGTTCCGCTGGCAGAGTGGGATGAACCGGCCTTGCGCGAACGCGTGGCGCTGGTGGGCCAGCGGCCATACCTGTACGCGGGCAGCATCGCCGACAACATCCGGCTGGGCCGGGCCGATGCCACCAATGCGCAAGTGCGTGAAGCCGCCCGGCGTGCGTGTGTGCTGGAATTTGCCGATGCGATGCCCCTGGGGCTGGATACTCCCCTGGGAAGCCGTGGGCATGGCCTGTCGGGCGGGCAGGCGCAGCGCGTGGCGCTGGCGCGTCTGTTTCTTCGCGACCCCGGCCTGGTTCTGTTGGACGAGCCCACCTCGCATCTGGACGAGGCCGCGCAGGCGCGCGTCATGGATGAAGTCCTGGCCTTTGCGCAGGGGCGCACCCTTGTGCTGGCCACGCACGCGCCGGCGGTGGCCCGCCGGCTGCCCCGAATGCTGCGCCTGGCGCACGGCAGGCTGGAGCCGGCATGAAAACACTATGGCTGCTGCTGCCCCTGTATCGCCGGCGAGTCGGCGGCCTGGCCGCGGCGCTGGTGTTGGCGCTGGTGACGATCGCGGCAGGCGTGGGCTTGCTGGGCGTGTCCGGGTGGTTCCTGAGCGCCGCGGCCCTGGCCGGCGCCGGCACCGTTTTCAACCTGTTCGTGCCGTCGGCGCTGGTGCGGCTGCTGTCGTTCGTGCGGATCGCATCGCGCTATGCCGAGCGGCTGGTGGGGCACGCCGCCACGCTGCGCCTGCTGACCGACCTGCGCGCCAGCGTGTTCGACGCGTTGGTCGCACTTACGCCGCGGCAGCTGGGCCGCTATCGGGGCGGCGATCTGGTGGCGCGCCTGACGGGCGACGTCGATGCCCTGGATACGGTATTCCTGAACGTGCTGGCGCCGTTGACGACAGCGGCCCTGGCGGCCGCCCTGCTTGCGGCGGTGGTGGGGCGCTGGACCCCTGAGGGCGCGTGGATCCTGGCGGCTGCCATGCTTGCCGCCTGCCTGGCGGTGCCGGCCTGGCAGGGGTGGGCGGGCCGGCAGGCCGGGCGCGACATCCAGGAGCGTCATGCGCAGTTGCGCGCCGCGACGCTGGACGTGGTGGAAGGCCATGCCGACGTGGTCGCATGGCATGCCGCGGCACAGGTGCGCGGCGCGTACGCCCGGCACTGCGAGCAGGCCGCCGGCGCCCGCTGGGCGCAGGTACGGGTGGCCGCGGGCGGCCTGTGGGCGCTGCAAGTGCTGTCGGGCGCCGGGATGCTGGCCGTGCTGTGGTTCGGGCTGGCGGCCCAGGCCGAGCAAAGGCTGGCCGGCCCCGTGCTGGCCGGGCTGGTGCTGGCCGCCATCGGGCTGTTCGAAGTACTTGGCCCGCTGATGCGAGGGGCTGCGCGGCTGGGCGGGTCCGTGGCCGCCGCGCGGCGCATCCATGCCATTACCGCACAGCGGCCCGCCCAGGAAGATCCGCGGGAACCGCAAGCCCTCCCCAGTCGGGGCGCCATCGAGTTCGACGCCGTGCGCTATGCCTATCCGGGTCCGGCGGGCCTGCCCGGACTGCCAGTGCTCGATGGCGTGAGCCTGCGCGTCGAGCCCGGCGAGCGCGTGGCCATTGTCGGGCCCAGCGGCGGCGGCAAATCCACGCTGCTGCACCTGTTGCTGCGCCTGGAAGACCCGCAGGCAGGCGGTGTGCGCTATGGCGGCGTGGACCTGCGCCTGGCGGCCCAGGCCGACTGGCACCGCCGCGTGGCCTGGCTGGCGCAGGATGCGCCGGTGTTCCTGGGCACCGTGCGCACCAATCTGTTGATCGGCGCGCCCGACGCGGGTGATGCCGCGCTCTGGGCGGCGTTGGACGCGGCCGGCCTGGCGGACTTTGTGCAGGCGCTGCCCGACAGGCTGGACAGCTGGGTGGGCGAGACGGGCGCCACGCTGTCGGCGGGCCAGGCGCGCCGGCTGTGTCTGGCGCGCGCGCTGCTGGCTCCCGCCCCCGTGCTGGCGCTGGATGAGCCCACCGCCGGCCTGGACGCCGCCGCGCAGGAGGCATTCTTTCGCGACCTGGGCCGCGCCGCGCAGGGACGTACGGTATTGCTCGTGACCCACGCAGCGCTGCCGCCCGGCACGGTGCACCGATGCCTGGCGTTGCGTGGCGGCCGCCTGACGGCCGTTGCGCTGGCCTAAGCCCGGCGGCACGGTTATAGTTTGCGTTGCTTCACTTTTCCGGGGCGTTCCCATGCAGACCGATACTGCCGAACTCATCCGGCGCACTATCCGCAGCGTTCCCGATTGGCCCCGCCCCGGGGTCGTGTTCCGCGATATCACGCCACTGCTACAAGACCCGCGCACCTTCCGCGTACTCATCGACCTGTTCGTCTACCGTTATATGCGCCAAAGGCTGGACCTGGTGGCGGGCGTGGACGCGCGCGGCTTTATCGTGGGCAGCGTGCTCGCTTACGAGCTGAACCTGGGTTTCGTGCCGGTGCGCAAAGAGGGCAAGCTGCCTTATCGCACAGTGGCCGAGTCCTATAGCCTGGAATACGGCAATTCAACGGTCGAGATGCATACCGACGCGGTGCGCACCGGCCAGCGCGTCTTGCTGGTCGACGATCTGATCGCCACTGGCGGCACCATGCTGGCCGCCATCAAGCTGTTGCAGCGGCTGGGGGCCAACGTGGTCGAGGCCGCCGCCATTATCGATCTGCCCGAGCTGGGTGGTTCGGGCAAGGTTGCCGCCACCGGCACGCCGCTGTTCACGGTGTGCAGCTTCGATGGCGCCGCCTGACCGCTAGTTCGCCTTCATCGCCAGCCGGCATGGCGCAGGTGGCCAGCCGGGGCTCGATAAAGTCCAGGAACGCGCGGGCCCTGGCGGGCGGCGTGCGCGACGGCAGCAGCGCAAACAAGGAAACGGGCGCAAGACGCCAGCCTGGCAGCACCTGCACCAGGTCCTTGCCGCCGACCGGCTCGCCAGACCCGTCGGATACCTTCAGGTGCAGGGGGGCGATGCCCAGGCCCTGGTTGGCCAGATGCGCCAGCACGCTTATATTGTTGGCCGCCAGGCGCCCCGACACGGCAACGGTTTCGGTTGTTGCGCCCGAATGCAGCTCCCAGTGCGAATAGGCGTCGTCCATGGTCGCGCGCAGGCATTCATGATGTGCCAGGTCTGCAGGCACGCGCGGCGTGCCATAGCGTTCCAGGTATTGGCGCGAGGCGAACAGCCGCCGTTGTACTTGCACGATGTGCCGCGCCACCAGGCTGGAGTCGGGCTGAGGGCCGAAGCGCAGCACCACGTCATACGGGTTGTCCAGCGGATCGATATTGCGCATGCTCAGGTCGAAGTCGCATTCGATATCGGGGTGCTGCACCCGGAAATCGTGCAGCACCTCGGGCAGAAAGAATTGCGCCAGGCTCGACGGCATGGATACCCGCAACCGGCCTCGGGGCTGGGCGGCCATGGCGACCAATTGGTCGTGCGCCACGCGCGCCTGTTCTACCAGTGGCAGGCAGCGCTCGAAGTACGCCTGGCCGGCCGGCGTGAGCTCAATGCGCCGGGTACTGCGGTTCAGCAGCTTGAGGCCTATGCCGTGTTCGAGTTCTGTGACGCGCCGCGACAGCGTGGACGCGGGCATGTCCAGGGCTTCGGCGGTATGGCTGAAATTCTTGCGCTTGGCGACTTCGACAAAGAGCGCGATGTCGTTGAGCTGGATATCCATGAGACGTGCCGGGGGGAAGATGCGATATAAAGAACATATCGCATCGCCGCGGCCGGATTGTTAGTTGAAAACAGAAAACTCTGTTCCGCCCGCGAAACGATCGGCGCTGCCGAACGAGCCGGATGCGGCCGAACCACCGTTTCGTAAACCTCTTTGCTCACGCTATGTCTGAAGAAGCTCCTCGTAAAACGCGCGCCCAAGTGCGCGACGAACTGGCGGCGGCCAAGCGGGCCGGCGAGGTCTCGTTTGGCGAGCTGGACTATCCGCCGCCCGTCGCGCCGGCCGGTTCGCACAAGACCCGCTCTCAGGTGCGCGCCGAGCTTGCGCAGGCGCGGGCCTCGGGCGAGCTGTCTTTCGGCGAGCTGGACTATCCCCCCGAGCCGCCCGTCACCTCGGGCAAGACCCGCGCCCAGGTGCGCGCCGAGCTTGCCGCCGCCAAAGAGGCCGGCGAGGTCGGCTTCGGCGAACTGGACTATCCGCCCGACGGCCGCTAGCCGGCCGCACCCGCTGTCGTCGCGCCAGGGCCCATTAGGGGCCACGCCCGGGGCGGCGTCAATCGCCTTTCTGCAAAACAGATCGCCAAACGCACGCTTAATTTCGGCAGCGGTTGCAAAGATACTGCGCGGTGTACATGCGCCTGCCGGCATCGCTACGGTCGATGCGGATCGCGCGTGGCTCTTTCCTTTCACACTGTTCTAGGAAAACACCATGAAAAAAACGCTATTGGCCGCCGCGCTGGCTACCTGCTTGGCGGGCCTGGCCCAGGCGGAAACCTCGGTGACGCTGTATGGCCTGATCGACGCGGGCGTGGGATACAACCAGATCAAGGGCCCGGATGGCAACAAGCAAAGCCGCTTCGGCGCCGTAGACGGCGTCAGCAGCGGCTCGCGCTTCGGGCTGCGCGGCGTCGAAGACCTGGGCGATGGCCTGTCTGCCGTGTTCCAGCTCGAGGGCGGCTTTTCCCCCAACAACGGCAATTCGTCGCAAGGCGGCCGCCTGTTCGGCCGCCAGGCCACCGTGGGCCTGCAAAGCGACACCTGGGGACGCCTGGATTTCGGCCGCCAGACCAATCTGGCCTCCAAGTACTTCAGCAGCATCGACCCGTTCGGCCTGAGCTACGACACCGCCAACATGGGCGCCACGTTCGGTTCGGCCAACACGATGCGGCTGGACAACATGGTGCTGTACCAGACTCCTTCGATCTCGGGCTTCAAGTTCGGCATCGGCTATTCATTCAATGCCGACGACCGCAACACCTCCTCGGGCAACAACTTCCAGACCGGCGACAACAACCGCGTGCTGACCACCGGCCTGCAGTACGCCAACGGCCCCCTGACCCTGGCGGCTGCGTACGACCGCATGAACCCGGACAACAGCACGCCCGGCGGCAAGAACGATGGCCACATCCAGCAGTACATCGTGGGCGGCGCGTACGACTTCGAGGTGGTGAAAGTGTCGGCGGCATTCAGCCAGACGCGCGACGGATGGTTCGTCAGCACCAACCTGGATACGTTGCCCACGGGCGTTGAAAACTACGGCAACTTTCGCACCGTTGACGGATTCCGCGCCAATTCGTACCTGCTGGGTGTAAGCGCGCCGTTCGGCCCGCACAAGGTGTTTGCGTCGTGGCAGCGCGCCGACGCCAAGAATGACCGCCTGACCGGAGACGACGCCACCACCAACATCTACAGCGTCGGCTACACCTACGACCTGAGCAAGCGCACCAACCTGTATGCGTACGCGTCGTACGGCGACAACTACGCGTTCCAGGAAGACGTGCGCAGCACGGCGGCCGCCGTCGGCCTGCGCCACCGGTTCTAAGCGCGCGGCACGGCCGGCGCGGGTTGCCGGATGCACGGGCGGTATCCGTCGCCCGTCCAGTGACAACTGACCCCGCGAAGGTTTGCGCCGGCCGTGGGCGTGGCTGGAAAGGAAGGGCCCCTGCAAAGGGGCCCTTCCGCTACAAGAACAGGCGGTAGGCCGGATTGTCGGTTTCGTTCCAGTGCGGGTAGCCCAGCTCGGCCACGAAGCTCTTGAATTGCTTCTTGTCGGACGGCGGCACCTGGATGCCGATCAGGATCTGGCCGTAATCCGCGCCCTGGTTGCGGTAATGGAACAGGCTGATGTTCCAGTCGGGGTTCATGGCGCTGAGAAAGCGCATCAATGCGCCCGGACGTTCGGGAAACTCGAAGCGATACAGCAGTTCGTTGCTGGCGAGCGTGGACCGGCCGCCCACCATATGGCGCAAGTGAGTCTTGGCCATTTCATCGTGAGTGAGGTCCAGCGTATCGAAGCCGTTGCGGCGGAAGTTTGCGGCGATCTTGTCGGACTCGGATGGCGAGGCGACCTGCAGGCCCACGAATACGTGCGCGCGCGCGGGGTCGGATATGCGGTAGTTGAACTCCGTCACGCTGCGGTGCCCCACCAGTTGGCAGAAGCGCCGGAAGCTGCCTCGCTGTTCGGGCATGCTGACTGCGAAAACCGCTTCGCGCATTTCGCCCACTTCGGCGCGTTCGGCCACGAAGCGCAGGCGATCGAAGTTCATGTTGGCGCCGCAGGCGATGGCAACAAGAGTGGCGCCCTTGAGCTTGTGCGTGGCGGCATATTGCTTGGCGGCGGCCACCGCCATGGCGCCGGCGGGCTCGAGCACGCTGCGGGTATCCTGGAATACGTCTTTGATGGCCGCGCAGATGGCGTCGGTGTCGACCACCACGAAATCGTCGACATACTGGCGGGTCAGCCGGAACGTTTCGGCGCCGACCATCTTCACGGCGGTGCCATCGGAGAACAGGCCCACATCGTTGAGCTGCACGCGGCGCCCCGCGCGCACGCTGCGCAGCATGGCGTCGGAGTCATCGGTCTGCACGCCGATGATCTTGATCTCGGGGCGCAGTTGCTTGACGTAGGCGGCGATACCCGACACCAGCCCGCCGCCGCCGATGGCCACGAAAATGGCATCAATGGGGCCGGGATGCTGGCGCAGGATCTCCATGCCCACCGTACCCTGCCCGGCGATGACGTCAGGGTCGTCGAAAGGGTGCACGAAGGTGAGCTTTTCTTTCTTCTCGAGCGTCTGGGCGTGCTCGTAGGCATCCGTGAAGCTCTCGCCGGCCAGCACGACTTCGCCGCCCAGGCGCCGCACCGCGTCGATCTTGACTTGCGGGCTGGTGGTGGGCATGACGATGACGGCCCGGCAGCCCAGCCGCGATGCAGCCAGCGCGACGCCCTGCGCATGGTTGCCCGCCGAGGCGGCGATGACGCCCCGGTTGCGCGCCGCGGGCGGCAGGTTGGCCATTTTGTTGTACGCCCCGCGCAGCTTGAAGCTGAAAACCGCCTGGGTATCTTCACGCTTGAGCAGCACCGTGTTCGAAATTCGCTGGGACAGCAGGGGAGCGGGGTCTAGCGGGGATTCGACGGCGACGTCATAGACCTTCGAGGTCAGGATGCGTTTTAGATAATCGGCGGACATAGTGGCTTTGGGGCCGCGTGTAGGAAGGTTGAAGCGGTGGGGGGATTATTGCATGCGGCATTTGGGGAGGAGGTGTTCCTTCTGATGACGTCGCGGGGGGAGGGGGCGCGAGACCCGGCTTCACGGTGCCGTCGGGCGCCCTGCGCGCCCGGCCCGCCCGCGCCGCCCTGCGCGGCGCGGGCGGGCCATTCGGGCAAGGATTGTGTCGGGGATTTGTATATGCGGGGTGGTGTCAGACACCGAGGGCATGGGTTGATGCCTGACCCGAGAAAATTGGTCGGTGTCTGACACCTGGAGTGCGATAGGCGCTTGCTTGATGCGAGGTGTCAGACACCGGGAGCGCATCGGCATATCCATCGATCGGCGCCAGCCACCGGCCCACACGCCATCCCCATCCCCTATGCGAATGCATTTTCCAGGCCGCGCAGGGCGGCCCGGAAAATGCGGCCCTGTGCGATTTTCCCTTCCACGCCAATGCGGCGTTCAACATGCAAGAATCCGATCCGCCCCGGCGATGCATCATCGGTATTCCACTGCAAGTCGTGGGCGGGGGGCGTGGGGGCCGCGGCGCCTCGGGGGCGGATCGGGCGCGCGGGGCGCCCGACGGCCCCGTGAAGCCAAGGCCCCACGCCTCCCGCCCACGACGCCAACAGAACCCCAACACCCCCCCAAAAACGCCACCCCAAACCAGCTAAACTGCCGCCCATCATGGAAGAAAGCCTGCTGAACGCCGTACATTGGATGCTGGCGCTGGTGGCGTTGCCCGTGGTCGGATTGCCGGCCATTTTCGTGGTCAGCGTCATTTCGGCGACCCTCTTGCCGCTGGGCTCCGAGCCGGCGGTTTTCGGCTTTGTGAAGCTGGCGCCCGACATGTTCTGGCCGGCCGTGCTGGTCGCCACCGCGGGCAACACCATCGGCGGAGCCATCAGTTACGCCATGGGCCTGGGCGCCCACCGCGCCCTGGAACGATGGCGGGAAAAACACCCCCACCCGCATCCCGACGGGCACCCTGGCCACCCCGGCGGGCCCGCCGACCGCATGCGCGGGCGCTGGCACCTGCATGCCCACGACTGGCTGCACCGGATCGGCCCGCCGGCCCTGCTGCTGTCGTGGCTGCCGGCCGTGGGCGACCCGCTGTGCGCCGTGGCGGGCTGGCTGCGCCTGGCGTTCTGGCCGTGCGTGCTGTACATGGCCATCGGCAAGTTTGCCCGGTACACCATCATGACGGCCGGCCTGCTGTGGTTCTTTCCGCAGCCCGTGTAGGCCTCTCGCACGCGGCGCCGCGTCGGCGCTACCGGCGTTCGGTCCGGCGGGCCCGGGCGGCCGCCGCGCACAATGTCATAAAATGATTCTTTAAGGGCCTTTCCCTACCGTTGTCCATGAACGCCCCCCTCGCCAGCCAAATCCTGTCCGCGGCGATCCCGCCCGCGGCCACATCTCGCCTACGCGAAATCCCGTACAACTACACGTCGTTCTCCGACCGTGAGATCGTCGGCCGCCTGCTGGGCGACGATGCCTGGCAGTGGCTGACCGACCTGCGCGGCGAGCGCCGCACCGGCCGCTCGGCGCGCATGCTGTACGAAGTGCTGGGCGACATCTGGGTCGTCAGCCGCAACCCCTACCTGCAGGACGACCTGCTCGACAACCCCAAGCGCCGCAGGCTGCTCATCGAGGCCCTGCATCATCGCCTGGCCGAGATCGAGAAGCGCCGCGAACCCGACGTGCCGGCCCTGGAAGGCCATGATCCGCACCGCGACGCCAAGGTGGGCGAGCTGCTGGCGCGGGCGCGTTCGGCCGTGGCGGCTTTCGAAAGCCAGTTCGACCAGACGGCGCACCTGCGCAAGCAGGCCGTGAAAGTGCTGGGCCGATTCACTGCGCGCGGCAACATCAAGTTCGATGGCCTGTCACGCGTGTCGCACGTCACCGACGCGACCGACTGGCGGGTGGAATATCCATTCGTCGTGCTCACGCCCGACAACGAAGAAGAAATCGCTGCCCTGGTGCGCGCCTGCATCGAGCTGGGCCTGACCATCGTGCCGCGTGGCGGCGGCACCGGTTATACCGGCGGGGCCATTCCGCTGACCTGGAAGTCGGCGGTCATCAACACCGAAAAGTTCGACGCCCTGGGGCCGGTCGAGTCCTGTATTCTGCCCGGGCTGACCGAGCCGGTGGCGGTCATTCATGCCGGGGCGGGCGTGGTGACCAAGCGCGTCGCCGAAGCCGCCGAACAGGCCGGCCATGTGTTCGCCGTAGACCCCACCTCGGCCGAAGCCTCGTGCGTGGGCGGCAACATCGCCATGAACGCCGGCGGGAAAAAGGCCGTGCTGTGGGGCACTGCGCTGGACAACCTGGCCTGGTGGCGCATGGTCGATCCCGACGGCAACTGGCTCGAAGTCACGCGCCTGGACCACAACCTGGGCAAGATCCACGACGTGGACGTCGCGCGCTTCGAGCTCAAGTGGTTCGACGGCGCCGGCAAGCCGGGCGAAAAGCTCATCAAGACCGAACAGCTTGAAATCGCCGGCCGCGCATTCCGCAAAGAAGGCCTGGGCAAAGACGTCACCGACAAGTTCCTGGCCGGCCTGCCGGGCGTGCAGAAAGAAGGCTGCGACGGCCTGATCACGTCCGCCCGCTGGATTCTGCATCGCATGCCGCGCCACACCCGCACGGTGTGCATGGAGTTCTTCGGCCAGGCGCGCGACGCCATTCCGTCCATCGTCGAGGTCAAGGCCTATCTCGATGGCGAAGGCCGCGCACGCGGCGCCATTCTTGCCGGCCTGGAGCATCTCGACGAACGCTACCTGCGCGCGGTGGGCTATGCCACCAAGAGCAAGCGCGGCACGCTGCCCAAGATGGTGCTGATCGGCGACATCGTGGGCGATGACGAAGACGCCGTGGCCACTGCTGCCAGCGAGGTCGTGCGGCTGGCCAATACCCGCCATGGCGAAGGTTTCGTGGCCGTCAGCGCCGAGGCCCGCAAGAAATTCTGGCTCGACCGATCGCGCACGGCGGCCATCGCCCGGCATACCAACGCCTTCAAGATCAACGAAGACGTGGTCATCCCGCTGTCGCGCATGGGCGAATACACCGACCATATCGAGCGCATCAACATCGAGCTGTCCACACGCAACAAGCTCAGGCTGCTCGAAGCGCTGGACGCTTTCCTGGCGGCGCCGCTGCCCATCGGCAAGATCGAAGACGCGGAAGACGGCCCGGCCCGGGCCGAACAGCTGGCCGAGCGCACCCGCCAGGCCATTGACGTGCTGGCGCAGGTGCGGCGTCGCTGGCAGTGGCTGCTGGACAACCTGGATATGCCGCTGCACCAGGCGCTGCCCGACCTGCCGGGCCTGGGCCTGGCGCCGCTGCAGGGCGCCTTGGCCGACCGGGTGGCCGCGCAGCCCGACGTCACGCTGTTCAGCGTGCTGCAGGACCGCACGGTGCGCGTGTCCTGGAAAACCGAAGTGCTGGCGCCGCTGCAAGGCATTTTCTCGGGCAACATGGGCAAGCACGTGGTCGACGAACTCAAGGCGATCCACGCCCGCGTGCTCAAGAGCCGTGTATTCGTCGCCCTGCACATGCACGCCGGCGACGGCAACGTGCACACCAACATTCCCGTCAACTCCGACGACTACGAAATGCTGACCGAGGCGCACCAGGCGGTGGCCCGCATCATGCAGATCGCGCGCGACCTGGACGGGGTGATATCGGGCGAGCACGGCATCGGCCTGACCAAGTACGAATTCCTTACCGAAGCCGAACTGGCGCCGTTCCAGGAATACAAGCGGCGCGTCGATCCGCGCGGCCACTTCAACGCGGGCAAGCTGATGCCCGGCGCTGACCTGCGCCATGCCTGGACCCCCAGCTTCAACCTGATGGGCCACGAATCGCTGATCATGCAGCAAAGCGATATCGGCGCCATTTCCGAATCCATCAAAGACTGTCTGCGTTGCGGCAAATGCAAGCCGGTTTGCGCGACCCACGTGCCGCGCGCCAACCTGCTGTATTCGCCTCGCAACAAGATCCTGGCGACCTCGCTGCTGGTCGAGGCTTTCCTGTACGAAGAGCAGACCCGCCGCGGCGTCAGCCTGAAGCACTGGGAAGAATTCGAAGACGTCGCCGACCACTGCACGGTCTGCCACAAGTGCTACAACCCTTGCCCGGTGGACATCGACTTCGGCGACGTATCCATGAACATGCGCGCGCTGCTGCGCCGCATGGGTCGCAAGTCGTTCAACCCGGGCACCGCGGCGGCAATGTTCTTCCTGAATGCCAAGGACCCGGCCACCATCAACGCCACGCGCAAGGCCATGGTGGGCGTGGGCTACAAGGCGCAGCGCCTGGCACACGACCTGCTGTCGGGCATTGCGCGCAAGCAGACGGCGCATCCGCCTGCCACGGTGGGCAAGCCGCCGTTGCGCGAGCAGGTGGTCCACTTCGTCAACAAGAAGATGCCGGGCGGCCTGCCCAAGCAAAGCGCGCGCAAGCTGCTGGACATCGAAGACGCCAATTACGTACCCATCATCCGCGACCCCAAGGCCACCACTGCGGATACCGAGGCGGTGTTCTATTTTCCGGGCTGCGGATCGGAACGGCTGTTCTCGCAAGTGGGGCTGGCCACGCAGGCCATGCTCTGGCATGCGGGGGTGCAAACCGTGCTGCCGCCGGGCTATCTGTGCTGCGGGTATCCCCAGCGCGGCAACGGCATGAACGACAAGGCCGAACAGATCATCACCGACAACCGCGTGTTGTTCCACCGCGTGGCCAATACGCTGAACTACCTGGACATCAAGACCGTGGTGGTCAGCTGCGGCACATGCTATGACCAGTTGGCGGGCTACGAATTCGACAAGATCTTCCCGGGTTGCCGCCTGATAGACATCCACGAATACCTGCTTGAAAAAGGCATCAAGCTCGACGGGGTGCAGGGCGTGCGCTACGTGTACCACGACCCCTGCCATACCCCCATGAAGCTGCAGGAGCCCATGAAAACGGTGCGTGCGCTGGTGGGCGATGGCGCGATCAAGACCGACCGGTGCTGCGGCGAATCCGGCACGCTGGCGGTGACGCGCCCCGATGTGTCTACCCAGGTGCGCTTTCGCAAGCAGGAAGAACTGAACAAGAACCAGGCCGCCGTGCGCCAGGATGGCTACGCGGGCGAGGTCAAGATGCTGACGTCATGTCCGTCGTGCCTGCAGGGCCTGTCGCGCTATCAGCAGGATACGTCCATGCAGGCCGACTACATCGTGGTCGAAATGGCTCGCCACATCCTGGGCGAGCAATGGATGGAAGACTACGTCCGGCGCGCCAATGCCGGCGGCATCGAACGCGTGCTGGTGTAAGCCGCTGCCGTGCGCGTAGCCATAATCGGGGGCGGCCCGGCGGGCCTGATGGCGGCCGAGGTCCTGGCGCGCCGGGGCATACAGGCCGACGTATACGACAGCATGCCGTCGGTGGGCCGCAAGTTCCTGCTGGCGGGGCGCGGCGGGCTCAACCTGACGCATAGCGAACCTGCGGGGCGCTTCAGCCAGCGATACGGCGCGCGCAGCGCCGCCGTGGCCGGCTGGCTGCGGAACTTCGATGCCGACGCGATGCGCGAATGGGCGCATGGGCTGGGCATAGATACGTTCGTCGGCTCGTCCGGCCGGGTGTTCCCGCGCGAAATGAAGGCGGCCCCGCTGTTGCGAGCCTGGCTGTCGCGGCTGCGCGCGGCCGGCGTGCGCCTGCACATGCGGCACCGCTGGACGGGCTGGCCCGACGCCGCCGCGGCCGCGGCGCACACGCTGCACTTCGATACTCCGCAGGGCGCCGTGGTGGCGCAGGCCGACGCCGTCGTCCTGGCGCTGGGCGGAGCAAGCTGGGCGCGCCTGGGCTCGGACGGCGCCTGGGTGCCCGGCCTGCGGGCGTGCGGGGTGGACGTCGCGTCATTGCGGCCCGCCAATTGCGGCTTCGATGTCGACTGGAGCGCTCATCTGCGCGAACGCTGCGCCGGCACGCCCGTGAAATCCGTGGCCATGGCGCCCGACGACCATGGCGCGCCGGGCACATGGCGGCGCGGCGAGTTCGTGTTGACCGCCACCGGGGTCGAGGGCAGCTTGGTCTATGCCATGTCCGCGCCGCTGCGCGACGCCATCGATGCGCGGGGCGCGACAGTGGCGTGGCTGGACTTGCTGCCCGATCTGTCTGCCGACCGCGTGGCCGCCCAGGTGGCGCATCCGCGCGGTGCGCGTTCAATGGCCAGCCATCTGCAGAGCCGGCTCGGGCTCAAGGGAGTCAAGGCGGCTTTGCTGCGGGAATGCGCCGAGCCCCAGGCCTGGAGCGATATGGCGCTGCTGGCCCGTTGCATCAAGGCGCTGCCGGTGCGCCTGCTGCGCGCCCGCCCGATCGACGAGGCCATCAGCAGCGCGGGCGGTGTGACCCTGGAAGCCCTTGATTCCGGCCTGATGCTCAAGGCGCTGCCCGGCGTCTTTTGCGCCGGCGAAATGCTGGACTGGGAAGCGCCCACGGGCGGCTATCTGCTGACCGCCTGCATGGCCAGCGCCGTGGTGGCCGCCGAAGCGGTACACGCATATCTGGACGCGCCCCTGGCCGCCTGACGGCGTACCAGGGGTGTCAGGCTTGCGGGACGGTGCGCACCGCGATGCCGGCTTTTGACAAGGCATCGCGCAGCGCCTGCGCGAACACCCTGGCGTTGGGCTGGTCGCCGTGGATGCACAGGGTATCCGCGCGCACCGGCACGTCGCGGCCGCTGACCGAGCGCACCACGCCGTCTTGCACCATGCGCAGCACCTGCGCCAGCGACGCGTCTACCTCTTCGATCATTGCGCCCGGCTGGCTGCGCGGCGTCAGCGAGCCGTCGTCCTGATACGAGCGGTCGGCGAACACTTCATGGGCGGCCCGCAGGCCCAGTGTTTCGGCCTCGCTGACCAGGTGGCTGCCGGCCAGGCCGTACAGCACCAGGCTGGCGTCGACATCGCGCACCGCGCGGCAGATGGCCTGCGCCAGCGCCGCGTCCTTGGCTGCCATGTTGTACAGCGCCCCGTGCGGCTTGACGTGGTGCAGGCGCGTGCCCTGGCTGGCGGCCACGCCGGCCAGCGCGCCCACCTGGTAAACCACCATGTCGTAGGCTTCTTGGGGCGTGATCTGCATGGTGCGGCGGCCGAAGCCGGCCAGGTCGGGCAGGCTCGGATGGGCGCCTACCGCCACGTTGCGGTCCCGCGCCGCGGTCACTGTCTTGCGCATGGTGGACGGGTCGCCGCCATGGAAGCCGCACGCGACGTTGGCCGACGTGACGAAATCCAGGACGGCCTCATCGTTGCCCATGGTCCAGGCGCCGTAGCTTTCGCCCATGTCGCAGTTAAGGTCGATGGCGGAACTCATGTGGGTGTCCTCAAGCGTGAAGCAGGACGCGCAGCGGCGACAGGGCATCCTGCAATTGGGCAAAAGCGTCTTCGCGATCGCTGTCGAGTTGTTGGGCCTCGTCCAGGTTGACGCGCGCAAAGCGCACCGCCTGACCGGGGCCCATCTGCGCCAGTGCCGGCAAATCGGCCGTGATCACCTGCGCGATCTTGGGGTAGCCGCCGGTGGTCTGGCGATCGGCCATCAGCACAATGGCCTGGCCGCCCGCGGGCACTTGTACGGTGCCATAGTTGATCGCCTCGGACAAGATCTGACGCGGGGCCGCCATGGCCAGCGGCGGGCCGTCCAGGCGGTAGCCCATGCGGTCGGATTGCGGGCTGATGCGGAATTCCGCGTGCAGCAGCTGATGGCGCGCGTCATCGGTGAACTCGTCCCAATGCGCGCCCGGCAGCACGCGGATATGACGGCGTGGCTGCACGGCCAGGGGGGAAGGCAGGTAGATGCGCAGTTGCCAGAGGCCCTGCGCGAGCTGGTCGAGTGCCTCGGGTTGCGTGGGCAGGGAGGCACGCAGGCCGATGGTGTCGCCCTTGGCCAGGGCGCGCCCCGCATGCCCGCCGAAGCCGCCGCGCAAGTAGGTGCTGCAACTGCCCAGAACGGGTTCCAGCGCGTAACCGCCATGCACCGCCAGGTAGGCGCGTATGCCGCCGTCGGGACGGGCCGTGCGAAAGGCCAGCACATCGCCGGCGCGCGCCACCAGCGGGCGATGGCAGGGCACCGGGTCGCCGTTGAGCGTGGCCTGCAGGTCGGCCCCGCCGATGGCAAAGCAGGCGGGGGCATCGAACTGCAGCGTCGGGCCGGCCAGCGTGATCTCGAGCGTGGCCAGGTCGGCCTCATTGCCCGCCAGCAGGTTGGCCAGTCGATGCGAACGGGCGTCCATGACGCCGCCCACGGGCACCCCCAGGTGCTGGCTGCCGGTGCGGCCCATGTCCTGGAAGCTGGAGAGCAGCCCGGGCTTGAGGACGGTAATGCTCATCGCGCGGCCTCGCGCAGGCGGCGGAACTCTGCGGGGCCGATAGGCACGAAACGCACGCGGTCGCCGGGTTGCAGCAGGGTGGGCGCGTCGCTTGCCGGGTCGAAGAGCACGGCGGGCGTGGCGCCGATGATGTTCCAGCCGCCCGGCGACTGGCTGGGGTACAGCACGGTCTGCCGGTTGGCGACAGCCACCGAGCCGGCGGGCACGGCGGTGCGCGGCGACGCCCGCCGCGGGATGTCGAGGCGGGCGTCGTGCACGCCCATATACGGGGCGCCCGGGGCGAACCCCAGCATGAAAACCAGGCTCTCGGCGCCGCTGTGCAATTCGATGACGGCTTCGGGCGACAGGCCGGCATGGCGCGCCACGTCTGGCAGGTCGGGGCCGTATTGGCCGCCATAGCAGACGGGAAGCTCCACGTGCCGGCCGGTCTGTGTGTCGGCCGCCACCCCCTGGGCAAGCAGCGGTTCTATCCGGGCGGCCAGTTCTTCGTAGCGCGGGCGCTGCCCGCCACCCGGCCGGTAATGCACCGCCACCGTGACGAACGACGGCACCACGTCGGTTACGCCCGGCAGCTGCGCCAGGCGCAGCGCCTGCGCGGCGGCCAGGCACAGCCGGCCGACCTCGACATCAATGCTGTCGCCAAAGCGGATCAGCAGGCAGCGATCGCCTTGCGGCTCGATACGCCATGGCGGGGCGGGGGTGGGTGAGGGCGTGGTCAACAGCTTGGCGGCCCGTAGTCGGTTACTTGGCGAAGAGGGAATCCATGTTCTTGAACGATTTGAATTCCAGCGCGTTGCCCGACGGATCGAGGAAGAACATGGTGGCCTGCTCGCCCACTTCGCCCTTGAAGCGGATGTAGGGCTCGATGACGAACTTGGTGCCCGCGTCGGTCAGCTTCTTGGCCAGGGCTTCCCAGTCTTGCATCGGCAGCACGGCGCCGAAGTGGCGTACCGGCACGTCGTGCGAATCGACCGAGCTGGTGGACTTGTGGCCGCATTCGTCCGGCGACAGGTGCGCGACGATCTGGTGACCATAGAAGTTGAAGTCCACCCATTCGTCGGAGCTGCGCCCTTCGGGACAGCCCAGCAGCTCGCCATAGAAGTCGCGGGCTTCGGCAAGGTCGCGTACGGGGAACGCCAGGTGGAAGGGGGGCAGGGTTGCAGGTGTGCTCATACGGGCTCCGGATTGCGGCAAGAGTAAATCAAAATCAAGCGTCGGGGCGGGCCGCCCGGCAACGGGCACGGCCGGCTCGCGCAGGCCTATCAGTTTAGAGATTGTTTTTTTGATTCAAAAGCGATATTTTTTTGCCCTGAGCATCAAAAAAATCGATAGTGATACGCGAATTCAAAACCTTCATGGCGGTGGCGCGCGCCGGTACGTTTACGGCAGCTGGCCGCCAGCTGGGGCTGACCCAGTCCGCCGTCAGCGCGCAGATGCGCCGGCTCGAAGACTATCTGGGCGTGACGCTGTTCGAGCGCACCGCCAAATCGGCGGTACTCAGCGCGTCAGGCCGCGAGATGCTGCCGCAGGCCGAAGAAATCGTGGCGCTGGCCGAACGCATCGCCGGCGCGGCAAGGGCGGGCCACATCAGCGGGCTGCTGCGCGTGGGCGCCATTGCCTCGGCGCAGCAAAGCCTGCTGGTGGACGCCCTGGTGCAGTTTCGCGATGCGTTTCCCGATGTGCGCGTGCGTATCGTGCCGGGCGTGTCGCTGTCTTTGCTGGGGCAGGTCGACGCCGCGGAAATCGACATGGCCGTCCTGATACGCCCGCCGTTTGCGCTGCCGCCCGAGCTGGCCTGGCGGCCGCTGCTGCGCGAACCCATGGCGCTGGCGGTTCCCGCCGGTTTGCCTGCCCGGCCATGGCGCGAGCTGCTGACCAGCCAGCCATTCATCCGCTACGACCGCACGTCGTTCGGCGGCCGCCTGGTGGATATGTTCCTGAAGAAGCACCGCATTGCGGTGCGCGAGGCGATCGAACTGGACGAAATGGAGGCCATCGCCAACCTGGTCAGGCGCGGCCTGGGCGTGGCGCTGTTGCCGCGCACGCGCCGCTTTGATGACCGGGGCCTGGACCTGTACGACCTGGGCGAAGCCGGCTTTACCCGCGATATCGGCCTGATCGTGCGCCTGCCGCACGACCCGGCCTCGTTGGCAGGGCACCTGGCCGAATGTCTGCTGAACGCCGCGGGCATGTCCTGCGGCGGCTAAGGCCGGCGGGCGCCAGTTTGCCCGCCGCTCAGGGCGTGCGGATCACGTCGCAGCGCACGGTGATGGGGTGGCTGCACAGCGCGGTCATGACGGCGTCGCTGACTTCGCCATCCACATCGGTGATCACGTAGCCGATCTGGCCGCGCGTCTGCAGGTTCTGGCTGAGGATGTTCAGCCCCTGATCGGCGAGCAGGCTGTCCAGGGCGCCCAGCGCGCCGGGGGCATTGCGGTGCACGTGCAGGATGCGCGCGGCGCCGGCCGGCTCCAGATAGGGCAGTTCAGGGAAATTGACGGCGCTCTTGGTTGTGCCCGATTGCAGGAAGCGCACCAGTTTCTCGGCCACTTCGCGGCCGATGTTTTCCTGGGATTCCTGGGTGCTGCCGCCGATGTGCGGGGTAAGCAGCACGTTGGGCAAGCCGATCAAGGGGCTGTCAAGGGGTTCGTCCACGCCCTTGGGTTCGACCGGAAATACATCGAGCGCCGCGCCGGCCAGATGGCCCGATGTCAGGGCGGCGTGCAGCGCGGCAATGTCCACGACGGTGCCGCGCGATGCATTGATAAGAATAGCGCCGCGCTTCATGCGGGCCAGCGCATCGGCGTCGATAATGTTCTGTGTGCTCTTGCCGCCGGGCACATGCAGCGTCACGACGTCGGCTTGCTGCAGCAATTCATCGAGCGACCCTGCGGGGCGGGCGTTGCCCAGCGGCAGCTTGGCTTCCACGTCGTGATACACCACGCGCATGCCCATCGCTTCGGCCAGCGTGCCGACCTGCGAGCCGATGTTGCCATAGCCCACGATACCCAGCGTCTTGCCGCGGGTCTCGAACGCGCCGGCGGCCGACTTGTCCCAGTGGCCCAGGTGTACGCGCGCGTTCTTCTCGGGGATGCGGCGCAGCAGCAAGATGGCCTCGCCCAGCACCAGTTCGGCTACCGAGCGGGTGTTGGAAAACGGCGCATTGAACACCGGCACGCCGCGCTGCATGGCGGTGTTCAGGTCGACCTGGTTGGTGCCGATGCAGAAGCACCCCACCACGCGCAGATCGGGCGCGGCCGCCAGCGCTTCGGCGTCAAGGTGCGTGCGTGAGCGGATGCCCGCCACCTGCGCATCGCGCAGGGCCGCATGCAGTTCGGCGGGCGGCAGCGCGCTGGCGTGCGTGACGATATCGGTGTAGCCGGCGGCGGTGAAGACGTCGCGCGCGCGGGGGTGGATATTTTCAAACAGGACGATCTGGGCCATAGAAGCTTGGTGCAAGAATGGAAGGTGATGCCCGTATTGTGGCGCAGTTCGCGCGCGCAACGCACAGAGGCCATTTGGCCGGTGTGGCGATCAGGCCGCCACGATCCGTTCCGCGGGGAAATACAGGGCAAACGTGCTGCCCTTGCCGACTTCGCTGGTGATCAGCAGTTCGGCATCGTGCCGGATGGCGATGTGTTTGGTGATGGCCAGGCCCAGCCCTGTGCCGCCGGCGGCGCGCGAGCGGCCGCGGTCGACCCGGTAGAAGCGCTCGGTCAGCCGCGGCAAATGCGGCGCCGCGATGCCGATGCCGGTGTCCTGCACGCTGAAGCGCGCCCCGCCGTCGGGCTCGCTGCGCCATTGCACGGTGATCGTGCCGCCGTCGGGCGTGTAACGCACGGCATTGGTCAGCAGGTTCGACATCGCCGAAGCCAGCTCGGTTTCGGCGCCGAGCACATCGAGTGATTCGTCGATATTCCACGAGAATTCGTGGCGCCCTCCGGACAGGGCCTCTATCTGCTCGCGCGCCCTGCGCAGCAGCGCGGGCAGGTCCACGGCGTGAGGGTCCGATCCCGGCGAGGATTCCAGCGTCGACAGTGTCAGCAGGTCTTCCACGATGGCCTGCATGCGGCGCGCCTGCTCGTGCATCAGGCCCAGGTATTGTTCGCGCTGCGAGTCGTCCAGGGCCTCGGGCGGCATGTCGCGCAGCGTTTCCAGAAAACCCGCCAGCACCGTCAGCGGCGTGCGCAGTTCGTGCGATACGTTGGCCACGAAATCGCGGCGCGTGGTCTCAAGCTTTTCAATCTGCGTGACATCGCGCGTGATCAACAGGCGCCGATTGCTGGCATACGCAGCCAGATGCGTCATCATGACGCGTTCCTGGTCGCCGTGCGCCAGGCGCACCAGCACCGGTTCGGGCCAGCTGTCGCGATGCGCGTAAGCCACGAACTCCGGATCGCGCAGCAGGTTGAGCAGGTTGGTGCCCCGGTCGGCGGGCAGGCTCAGCCCCAGATGGTGCCGCGCCACCCGGTTGCACCAATCGATCTGGAAGTCTTCATTGAGCGTGACCACGCCGTCGGGCAGGGCCTGGGCAGCGGCCAGCATGCCTTGCATGGTGGCGCGCGTCTCGGCCAGTTCGCGCGCCCGCGCCCGGGTATAGCGGTAAAGCGGCGCAAGTATGTCGTCCCAGGGGCCCACGGACGCCGGCGGAGATGTTTCGGGGTGGTGCGCCCAACGCGATACCGCGCTCAGGCGCCAGCTGCGCCAGAACAACAAGCCCAGCAGGGCCGCGCAGAAGACCACCCAGCCGGCGGGTGCGCCCGCCAGCCAGTGCACAAACAACGCAAAGGCCGCCCACAGGGCGACCAGGAAAATAGTGCGCAGCCAGATCATCGTGGCGTTTTACCGTGCCGGCACTTGTGCGGTAAACCGGTACCCGCTGCCGCGCACCGTTTCGACATGCACGTCGTGGCCGGTGGGCTCCAGCGCCTTGCGCAGGCGGCGTATGTGCACGTCCACCGTGCGCTCTTCCACGAATACGTGATCGCCCCAGACCTGGTCCAGCAATTGCGAGCGCGAGAACACCCGTTCCGGGTGCGTCATGAAAAAGTGCAGCAGGCGGAACTCGGTGGGGCCGATCGACAGCGGCTGTTCGTTGCCCGACAGGCGGTGGGTAACCGGGTCGAGCTTCAGGCCGCCCACATCGATGATGTCGTCGGTGAGCTGCGGCGCGCGGCGGCGCAGCACCGCCTTGATGCGGGCCATCAGCTCTTTGGGCGAGAAGGGCTTGGTGATGTAGTCGTCCGCGCCGGCTTCCAGGCCATCGACCTTGTCCTGTTCGGCGCCCTTGGCGGTAAGCATGATCACCGGCACCGCCCGCGTGCGCTCGTCGTCGCGCAGCTTGCGCGCCAGGCTCAGCCCCGAGGTGCCGGGCAGCATCCAGTCGAGCAGGATGAGGTCGGGCAGTTCGGCGCGGATCAGCGTCTGCGCCTGTTCAGCGTCGAAAGCGCGAAGCACCTTGTGGCCGGCAAAAGACAGGTTGACGGCAATAAGTTCCTGGATGGCGGGTTCGTCTTCGACGACAAGAATGGTGCTGGACATGGCGGTCGAGGCAGTCAATGTTCAAGTGGGCGCTTCTGCGGCGCGAACATTGCGATAGTATGGCCGGAATATTTCAGGTATGTGACCAGGCAGGGGCGGCACGGCGTTTTCCTGCCGGCCGGCCGGTGCGGCGCGGCCTCGATCGGCTACCATTGCGTCATATACCGGGATACCAGCCATGCAACAGAACCCTGCCACTCCATCCGAGCCCGAACACGGCACGACGCATTTCGGCTTCCAGTCGGTGCCCGAAACCGAGAAAGCCCGCAAAGTCGCCGAGGTGTTCCATTCCGTGGCCTCGCGCTACGACGTCATGAACGACCTGATGTCGGGCGGACTGCACCGCGCCTGGAAAGCCTTCACCATCGGGCGCGCGGCGATCCGCCCCGGCATGAAAGTGCTGGACATCGCCGGCGGCACGGGCGACCTGGCGCGCGCCTTCGCGCGGCGGGCCGGCCCTTCGGGCGAAGTATGGCTCACCGACATCAATGATTCGATGCTGCGCGTGGGCCGCGATCGCCTGACCGACGCCGGCCTGCTGCTGCCCATTGCCGTGTGCGACGCCGAGCGTCTGCCGTTTCCCTCGGGTTATTTCGATCGCGTCAGCGTGGCGTTCGGCCTGCGCAACATGACCCACAAAGACCGCGCGCTGGCCGAAATGACGCGCGTGCTCAAGCCGGGCGGCAAGCTGCTGGTGCTGGAGTTTTCCCGGGTCGCCAAGCCGCTGGCCCCCGCCTACGACTGGTATTCCTTCAACGTGCTGCCCTGGCTGGGCAAGCGGGTCGCGGGCGACGAAGCCAGCTACCGCTATCTGGCCGAGTCCATCCGCATGCACCCCGACCAGGACACTCTGGCTGGCATGATGCGCACCGCCGGTCTCGAGCGCGTGCAGTACTTCAACCTGACGGCCGGCGTGGCCGCCCTGCACGAGGGCGTGCGGCTGGCCTGACCCCCCACAGGGGGGAACTTGTCGCCCGCGGGCTTGTCCGTTATTCTCTGGGTATTCAGTTAGTTGTAAGAAACCCTCCGGCAGAGACGCCGGCCGCACTGCGGCCTGCTCGCGCCCCTGGCCGGAAGCCCCTCGCGGCGCCTCGCCCGGCGCCCGTGCCCCAAGGAGTCACATCTTATGTTTCGTTCCCGATTCACCCGGTTGCTGGCCGCGGCGCTGATCGCCGTTGCGGGCAGCGCCATGATGGCCGTGTCGTTCGACGCCGAGGCCCGCCGCATGGGCGGCGGCAGCAGCGTCGGCCGCCAGTCCAGCAACGTCATGCAGCAGCGGCAGGCCACGACGCCGCCGGCCACCACCACCAACCGCAGCGCGGCGCCCGCCACCGGCGCCGCCGCAGGCACGGCAGCGGCCGGCGCCGCCGCCAAGAGCGGCATGTCGCGCTGGCTGGGCCCCATCGCTGGCATCGCGGCGGGCCTGGGCATTGCCGCGCTCCTGTCGCACCTGGGGCTGTCGGGCGCCTTCGCCGAGTTCCTGTCCAGCATGCTGCTGATCGCGCTGGTGGTGTTTGCCGTCATGTTCATCGTGCGCCGCCTGCGCGGCGCGGGTCCGCGCACGGCCACCCAGGGCGCCTACGGTGCCCACTCGGCCCGCCAGGACGGCTCCGGCCAGTCGCAGCAGTCCATGTGGCGCCAGGCCGCCACCCCGGCGCCGGCCCAACCGGCTGCCGCGGCTTCGGCCGCCGTTGCGGCGGCTCCGGCTGCCGTTGCGCAGCCCGCCGACGGCGACACCAACAACTGGTATATCCCTGGCGACTTCAACAGCACCGAGTTCCTGGCCAAGGCCAAAGAGCAGTTCGTGAAAATCCAGGCCATCTGGGACAGCGGCGACACCGACCGCCTGCGCGAATTCCTTACCGACGACCTGATCGCCGAACTGAAGCAGCAGCTGGCCGAGCGCGGCGCCGCGCCCAACCAGACCGAAGTCGTGCTGCTCAACGCCGAACTGCTGGGTATTGAAACGGTGTCCGACGGCCACCTGGCCAGCGTGCGCTTCTCCGGCATGCTGCGCGAAGCCCCCGGCACCGAGGCCTTCCGCTTCGAAGAGGTCTGGAACCTGTTCAAGCCCCAGCAAGGCGGCTGGCTTCTTGCCGGCATCCAGCAGATTCCCGTCGAATACGCCAGCTGAGCCTGGCGTGGCGTTCCCGCGGATCGCGGCGCGGCCTGTCCGCAGCCGCCGCCGCGGGCGCGGGCGGGCGTCCGACCCGGTAAACTCCGGGTTTGTCCGTTAAATCGGCCGGGCCCGCGGGCACGCCGGCCCGCCTAGCACTGATGCAGCCTTTTCCTTTTCTTCCCACCCCGGCGCGCGTGGCTGTCCGCGCGCTGAACGCCTTGCTGGCCCGCGAACCCTGGGCGCGCGAACGCCTGGAGCGCCACGCAGGCAAGACGGTGCGGTTCGTGCTCGGCGGCTTTACGGCGGGCCTGGCGATCAACAGCGACGGCTACGCCGACCAGGCCGATGCGGCCGTGGTGCCCGACGTAACGCTCACGGTCGATCCGGCCAAGTTCAATCCCTTGCGCCTGCTGCCCGGCCAGGAACGCCCCGACGTGGCCGAGGCCACGCACATTTCGGGCGAGGCCGCGCTGGCCCGGGTGGTGGCCGACCTGGCCGCCCACCTGCGCTGGGACCCCGAAGACGACCTGGCGCGGCTGGTGGGCGATATTCCCGCGGCGCGCCTGACCGCCGGCGCGCGCGCGGCCAACGAGGGCCTGCGCTCGGCCACCGCGGCCGTGGCCCGCAATGTGTCTGAATACCTGTCCGAAGAGCGCGGCGTGCTGGCGGGCGCGCCGCTGCTGGCCCAGTGGCGGCTCGACCACGCCGACCTGGTCACGCGCGCAGACGACCTGCAGCGTCGCATGGCCGCCCTGGACACACGCATCGCCCGCCTGGGCCGACAGCGGGGCGCCTGAATCCATGCCGACACTCCTGCGACTGCTGCGCATTCTTTATGTGGCATTCCGGTACGGGCTGGACGACCTGGTGTTGTCCAGCCTGGACCGTCCCCTGGCCCGCGGCCTGCGCTGGACGCTGCGCCTGGGCATGCGCCCGCGCGCCCCACGCGGCCTGAGGCTGCGGCGCGCGCTTGAATCGCTGGGCCCCATCTTCGTCAAGTTCGGGCAGATGCTGTCGACGCGGCGCGACCTGATCCCCGCCGATATCGCCGACGAACTGGCGCTGCTGCAAGACCGCGTGCCGCCGTTTCCCTCGGCCCAGGCCGCCGCCTGCATCGAGACGGCGCTGGGCGCGCCGCCGTCCGAGCTGTTCGCGCAATTCGAAGTGGACCCGGTGGCGTCCGCATCTATCGCCCAGGTGCACTTTGCCGTGCTGCACGACGGCCGCGAAGTGGCCGTGAAGGTGCTGCGCCCCGGCATGCGCGAAGCCATCGAGCGCGACCTGTCGCTGCTGCGCACCGTGGCGCGCATCATCGAGCGCACCGGCCCCGATGGCCGCCGCCTGAAGCCGCGCGAGGTGGTGGCCGAATTCGACAACTACCTGCACGACGAACTCGACCTGGTGCGCGAGGCCGCCAACTGCAGCCAGCTGCGGCGCAACTTCGATCCGGCTTCCGGGCGCGGCGAGCTGCTGATCGTGCCCGAGGTCATCTGGGAATACACCGCGCCCACCGTATTCACCATGCAGCGCATGTATGGCATACCGGTGGGGCAGGTAGACCGCCTGCGCGCGGCCGGCATCGATATCCCCAGGCTCGCGCGCAGCGGCGTCGATATCTTCTTTACCCAGGTGTTTACCGACGGCTTCTTCCATGCCGACATGCATCCGGGCAACATCTATGTGTCGGACCAGCCCGAAACTCTGGGCCGCTATATTGCGCTGGACTTCGGCATCGTCGGTTCGCTGTCCGAGTTCGACAAGAACTACCTGGCCCAGAACTTCCTGGCCTTCTTCCATCGCGACTACCGCCGCGTCGCGCAACTGCACATCGAATCGGGCTGGGTGCCGCCGGATACCCGCGAAGAAGCGCTCGAAGGCGCCGTGCGCGCCGTGTGCGAGCCGTATTTCGACCGTCCGCTGGCCGAGATATCGCTGGGGCAGGTGCTGTTGCGCCTGTTCCAGACCTCGCGCCGCTTCAATGTCGAGATCCAGCCGCAACTGGTGCTGCTGCAGAAAACGCTGCTCAACGTCGAGGGGCTGGGCCGCCAGCTGGACCCGAACCTTGATCTCTGGAAGACGGCCAAGCCGTATCTCGAGAATTGGATGCGCCAGCGCATGGGCCTAGACGGCCTGCGCAAGTCGCTTGCCAAAGAAGCCACGCAATGGTCGCAGATTCTGCCGGCCCTGCCGCGGCTCGTGCATGAACAGCTCAGCCGGCCCAACGTAGATCCGTTGGTGCTGCTCGAGCTGGCCCGCCTGCGCCAGACGCAGGAACGGGGCAATCGCCTGCTGGCCGTCGTGGCGGCCGTGCTGGCGGCAGCAGTGGGGGTGGCCCTGTGGGCGTTACAACGCTGACCCGCTGATTCGCCGCGCCGCGCTGTCATGAGTTCGTCATCGGGCTGTCATGACAGTTTCGCGCGGTGCGGCGATAAATAACCCTGCGCGAATAACGTGCGAGGTCCGAGCCGTAGCTACCGGTACGGCATTTTTTGAAAGTCATTAAAGCCCCACGCGGGACCAACAAGGGCACACCATGCTTTATCCTGAACTATTCAAGACCATGGAAGCCGTGCGCTGGAACATGGCAAGCGACATACCCTGGGACGACTTCGACGGCAGCAAGCTGTCGGATGAGCAGGCGTATACCATCAAGATGAACGCCATCACCGAATGGGCGGCGCTGCCCGCCACCGAGATGTTCTTGCGCGATAACCGCGGCGACAGCGATTTCTGCGCGTTCATGTCGGTATGGTTCTTCGAAGAGCAGAAGCATTCGTTGGTGCTGATCGAATACCTGCGGCGGTTCCGTCCCGAGCTCGTGCCCACCGAAGAAGAGCTGCACAAGGTGCGCTTCGAGTTCGACCCGGCGCCCGAGCTCGAGACGCTGATGCTGCACTTTTGCGGCGAGGTGCGCCTGAACCACTGGTACCGGCGCGCCGCCGAGTGGCATACCGAACCGGTCATCAAGGCGATATACCAGACCATCTCGCGCGACGAGGCGCGCCATGCCGGCGCGTACCTGCAATACATGCGCCGCGCGTTGCACGAGCGCGGCGACCGCGTCAGCGAGCAGGCGCGGCTGTCATTCTCGAAGATCGGCGTGCTGATGGCCTCGGCCAGCCGCACGGCGCAGGCCATGCACCCCACCAACCTGCATGTCAACAAGGATCTCTTCCCCAACGACACCGTGCAGTCGCGCCTGCCCGACCCGGGCTGGCTGGAGCACTGGCTGGACACGCAGATTCGTTTTGACGGCGCCTGGGAACAGAAGGTGGCCAGCCGCATTCTGCATATCCTGTCCACCCTGATGGGCCGCACCTTCGAGACCGTGAAGGACCTGAACCGTTTCCGCAAGGAAATGGTCCAGCAGTCGGCCCGCGACGGGCAATCGGGGCTGATTCTGCCTGCCGGCGCCTGAGCGCGCCGCGGGCGGCGGGGCGCGGCGTACAATCGCCGCATGTCCGCCGCCCGCTTCGAATCCAAGATACTGTCCCGCGACGCCTGCGTCGCCGCCATTGCCCAGGGCACACTGCCCAGGCCGCTGGTGTTCACCAACGGCGTGTTCGACATTCTGCACCGCGGGCATGCCACCTACCTGGACCAGGCCGCGCAATTGGGCGCGACGCTGGTCGTGGCCATCAACACCGACGATTCGGTGCGCAGGCTGGGCAAGGGCAGCGACCGCCCCCTGAACCGCCAGGAAGACCGGGCCGCCTTGCTGGCGGCGCTGGGCTGTGTCGGCGCGGTGACGATGTTCCATGAAGACACGCCGGTCCAGATCATCGGCCAACTGCGCCCCGACATTATCGTGAAGGGCGGCGACTACGATATGGAAAAACTGCCCGAAACCGCGCTGGTGCGCAGTTGGGGCGGACGCGCCGTCGCCATTCCGTTCGAGTTCGAACGCTCGACCACGTCGCTGGTGAAGAAGATCCGCGCCGGCGGCTGAGCGCCGTACGCCCGCGGCCGCTTACCTGCCGGGGGCGGGCAGCCGCAGCATGCGGTTGATGGCTTCGAGGTCGGCCTCGGCCAGGATGCCGCCCACCGCCTTCAGGCGCAGCCCGTCGAGCAGCGTGCGATAGCGGGCCTGGGCCAGGTCGCGCTGCGTGGCATACAGCTGCTGCTGCGCATTGAGCACGTCCAGGTTGATGCGCACGCCGATCTCGTAGCCTGTCTGGTTGGCCTGTACGGCCGCGCGGCTGGAGTTTTCGCCGGCTTCCAGGGCCGCGATGCGCGCCAGGCCCGACACGACGCCCGTGTAGTACTGCCTGGCCTCTTGGACGGCCTGACGGCGCGCGGCTTCGTAGTCTTCGCGCGCTTTTTGCTGAAGCTGGACTTTTTCGGTGACCTGGGAAGATACGCCGCCGCCCGAGTAAATGGGCACGGACAACACCAGCCCGATGGAACTGTCGATGGCGCGGCCGCCAGCGGCTTCGCGGTGCTGGCCTTCGGCGCTGCCGCTGGTGGCGCGCAGGCTCAGGGTAGGGTAGTGGCCGCTGCGCGCCACCTGGATTTCACGCTGCGCGATCTGCGTCTGCAGCTGCGCCCGCGCCACGGCCAGGCTGGCCGATTCGGCCTGCGTGGACCAGTCGGCCATGCGGGCGGGCTGGGGCGGCGGCAGGCGCACGCCGGCCGGCAGTTCGGCCAGCGCGCCGGGCTGCTGGCCGATGATCTTGGCCAGTTCGTCGCGCAGCACGGTCAGGGTGTTCTGCTGCAGCAGTTCCTGGGCCACGATCAGGTCGTAGCGCGCCTGGGCCTCGTAGGTGTCGGTGATGGTGGCGTTGCCCAGCTCGAAATTGCGCTTGGCCGCTTCCAGCTGGGCCGCCACTGCCGCTTTTTCGCCTTCGGTGGCGGCCAGCGTGTCTTGCGCGGCCAGTACATTGAAGTAGGCGTCGGCCACCCGCAACAGCAGGTCCTGGTAGGCCTGCTGCAACTGCAGTTCGGCATCGGCCACGCCCAGCCTGGCCTGTTCGTAGCGCTGCCAGCGCGAGCCGTCGTACAGGGGCTGGCTCAGTACCAGGCCCCAGCCCGCCCGGCTGCCGTCGCGGGCGCGCGACGAGATATTGCGGGTGGCGCGGGTTTCGTCGTAGCCGCCGATGATTTCGGCATTGACCGCGGGCAGCAGGTCGGCCCGCGCCTGCGGTAGCTGTTCGATAGAGGCGCGGTAATTGGCGCGCGCCGCGGCGTAAAGGGGGTCGCTGGCCAGTGCGGCGCGCCAGATCTGCAGCAGGTCTTGCGCGGCGTGCGCCGCGCTGGCCATGCCTGCGGCAAGCACCAGTATCAGTGAAACCGCAAGCGACCCGGGGCGCATGCGCGAGGGAATCAGAACTTGAACTGCGAAACCGTGACCCCGCGCAGCGGCTTGACCACCGTCTCGAACAGGTTGACGGTTTCGAAGCTGGCGGCGGTAGTGCGGGTGATGCGGCAGGCGGTCATGATGGGCGCCTGGCCCACGATGACGACCAGGCGTCCGCCCACGCGCAGTTGGTACTTGAGCGAATCGGGCACTGCGGGCACCGAGCCGGTGACCAGGATGGCGTCGTATTCGGTCGTGCCCCAGCCGTTGCGGCCGTCGCCGGTTTCGACCTTGACGTTGGTGACGTTGTTCAGTTGCAGGTTCTGCTGGGCGAAGGCGACCAGCCGGCTGTCGATCTCGACCGAGGTCACCTGCTGGGCCAGGTGCGCCAGCAAGGCCGCCTGGTACCCGGAACCGGTGCCGATTTCGAGCACGCAATCGGTGGGCGTGAGCTGCAGCTCTTGCGCCAGGCGGGCTTCTACCTTGGGCGCCAGCATGACCTGCCGGGTGTCCACGGCGTTGATCTGCAGCGGCAGTTCAAGATCGGAGAACGCCAGGGCGCGCAAGGCCGGCGGCACGAACTGCTCGCGGCGCACGGCGGACAAGGCATCCAGCACCTTGGAATCGAGCACGTTCCAGGGGCGGATCTGCTGCTCAACCATGTTGAAGCGGGCGATTTCTACGTCGGGCAGGGTCGAAGCGTTCATGACGGCACAGGGAAAATCAGACAGACCAACCGCACATTGTACTGATTCGTTGCATTCCTGGGGTGCGGCCCCGTAGGGCCGGACCGGTCTTACCACCAGGCGTGGAAATGATGGGTGGGGCCGTGGCCCGAGCCGACCTGCAGGCGGTCGGCGTGGCGCAGCGCCTCGGCCAGGTAGGCCTTGGCCCGCCGGGCCGCCTCGGGCACGTCTTCGCACTGCGGCAGCAGGGCTGCCAGGGCGGCCGACAGCGTGCAACCCGTGCCATGGGTATTGCGCGTGTCGATCCGGTAGCCCGGCAATTCGATCATGCGGTCGCCGTCGTGCAGAAGATCGACCGTGTCGTTGCCGGGCAGGTGCCCGCCCTTGAGCATGACCCAGCGCTGGCCGGAATAGGCCATGATGTTGCGCAGCCGCTCGGCCACGCGGCGCATTTCTTTCAGGGTCTCGACGGGCCGCTCTTCGAGCAGCACGCCGGCCTCGGGCAGGTTGGGCGTGAGCAGCGTGGCCAGGGGCAGCAGCGCCTCGCGCAGCGCGCCGACGGCTTCGCGTTCGAGCAGCAGGTCGCCGCTCTTGGCCACCATGACCGGGTCCAGCACCACGTGGGGCGGCTGCCACCGGGCCAGTTTCTCGGCCACTACCAGGGTGACCGGCTGCTGGCCCAGCATGCCGATCTTGACGGCGTCGATATGCACGTCGGCGAACACGGTGTCGATCTGTTGGCCGACGAAGGCGGGCGGCACCGGCGCGATGCCCGTGACGCCCTGGGTGTTCTGGGCCGTGAGCGCGGCCACTACGGCGCAGCCGTAGGCGCCCAGCGCGCTCATGGCCTTGACGTCGGCCAGCACCCCGGCGCCGCCCGAGGGGTCCACCCCGGCAATGCTGAGAGCGTTGGGAATACGTCGCCCGCTCTCTGGCGACAGGACCGCCCCGTTCATTTTGGAGCGCCTGTGATCAGGCCTTCGGTGGGCGAGCTGGGCGCGCCGCTATACAGTTTGCGCGGCATGCGCCCGGCGCGGAACGCGTCGCGGCCCGCTTCCACGGCTTTTTTCATGGCGGCCGCCATCAGCAGCGGGTCTTGCGCGGCGGCGATGGCGGTGTTCATCAGCACGCCGTCGCAGCCCAGCTCCATGGCGATGGCCGCATCGGATGCCGTGCCCACGCCCGCGTCGACCAGCACCGGCACGCGCGCCTGGTCGATGATCAGGCGCAGGTTCCAGGGGTTGAGGATGCCCATGCCCGAGCCGATCAGCGAAGCAAGCGGCATGACGGCCACCACACCCAGGTCTTCGAGCATGCGGCACTGGATCGGGTCGTCGGTGCAATACACCATGACCTTGAAGCCCTCGGCCACCAGGGTCTTGGCGGCCTGCAGCGTTTCGGGCATGTTGGGAAACAGGGTGTGCGGGTCGCCCAGCACTTCGAGCTTGACCAGGTCGTGGCCATCGAGCAGTTCGCGGGCCAGGCGCAGTGTGCGCACGGCGTCGTCGGCGGTGTAGCAGCCGGCGGTGTTGGGCAGCAGCGTGAATTGCGATGGCGGCACGTAGTCGAGCAGGCTGGGTTCGCCGGGGTTCTGGCCGATGTTGGTGCGGCGGATGGCGACGGTGACGATCTGCGTGCCGCTGGCGTCCAGGGCGGCGCGGGTCTGTTCGAAGTCTTTGTACTTGCCGGTGCCTACCAGCAGGCGCGAGTGGTATTCGCGGCCGGCGATGGTCAGGGTGTCAGGAGCGGTCATGGTGATGCGTGCGGATGAAAATGACGGCGGCCCATGTTGCGGGCGTTCGAGGGGATGTCTGTGGCCTCATGATAAAGCATGGCGGCTGGGATGGACGTGGGGCCGTTGGCGGTTCTTGCGTGCCTTTCGGCGTGCGGCCATGCGGGGCGGCGCACGTGCGTCGGGCTCGGGCGCATGCAGGCGCCCTCGGCCGGCTGCGCCGGCTGCCCCGCCGCCCAACGCGCCGCCCCGCATGGCCGCACGCCGAAAGGCGGGCGTGGCCCGCCGCTGCGATGGCCTGGCGGGGGGCTTCGTCCTGGAGACGGGTTTTTCGGGATGTGCGCGAGTATTCGGGATGCGCGAGTAATTACCGGGAAGCCTGGCGGGTTTGTTCCAGGGCATCGCACAGGCGTTCGGCGGCGTCCACCAGGCGCGGGCCGGGGCGGTACAGCGAATCGGCGTCCAGGCCGTATACATGGCCTTGCAGGGCGGCCGGCAGGCCGTGGCGCTGCCAGGCGGCGAGGCTGGCGTGCGTGTCCTGCGGGGCGACCGTGCCCACGAGCACGGCGTCGGGCCGGGCGGCTAGCACGCTTTCCACGGAAACCTGGGGGGCCAGCACGCCGGCCTGGGCAAATACGTTGACCCCGCCGCACAGGCGCACGGCATCGCTGACGATGCTGGCGCCGTTGAGCGTGTATACGGGCTGCAGGCCCGCCTGGATAAAGACACGCACGGGCGGGCGGCCGGCATAGCGGTCCGACAGCGCCCGCAGGCGGGCCCGCAGGCGGGCGGCGGCGGGCGTTGCCCGGGCCTCGGTGCCGAACAGCCGTCCCATGGCCTGGACGGCGTCGGGGATGGCAAGCAGGGTGCGCGGGTCGCTGTAGTACACCGGCACGCCCATGCGCCGCATCAGGTCGCCCAGGGGGTCGGGGTGGGTGGGCTGCCACGCGATCAGCAGGTCGGGCCGCAGAGCGGCCGCGCTTTCCAGGCTGGGGCGCATCGCATCGCCTATCGAGGGCAGGGCGCGCGCGTCGGGCGGATGGTCGCTGCCTTGCGCGGTGCCCGCCAGGTAACGGCCCGCGCCGGCGGCGTAGACGAGTTCGGTGGCGTGCGGGGTGATGGTGATGGCACGCCGCGCCGGATGAGGCAGGGTCACCTCGCGCCCCTGGTCGTCATGCACCGTGATGCCGGCCCGCGGGGTGTCGGCGGCCGGGGCGGCCGTCGCCAGCCAGCCGGCGAGCGCGCCGGTGACGATGACGGCCCCCCGCCGCGCTACGGCGGGCCGGGGGCGGGGCGAAAGGGCCGGGGCGGCGTTGCCTGGCACGTCAGTAGCGGATGGTGAGCGCGGCCTGCACATTGCGGCCCGCCGCGGGGTACAGGTTATAGGGGCCGCTTGCGCCCGTGCTGCCCGACCGGATGCCGTAGGTCGCGTACTCGCGGTCGAAGAGGTTGTTGACGGCAAGCGTGGCCGATATGTGCCTGGTGAACGCATAGCCCACTTTGCCGTTGACCAGCACGTAGTCGTCGAGCTGCTTGTCGAACTGGTTGGCCTGGTCGTTGTCCATGCGCGCCTTGCCCACATATTGCGCCGCCACGCTGACGAACAGCCGCTCGTCGGGCCGCCATGTGGCGCCCAGGTTGGCCATCCACTTGGGCACCAGCGGCACGGTGTTGCCGGCCAGATCCACGCCGTTATAGGTGCCCGACCGGAACTGCGCCTGCAGCCACGTGACGTTGGCGTCCAGCGCCAGCTCGCGCGTCAATGCGTGGCGCCCTTCGAGTTCCACGCCCTGGCGTCGCGTGGGCGACAGGTTGACGTTCGAGAACGTGACCGGGTTGTACTGGATCTCGTTGTCGAGATCGTAGCGAAACCACGTGAGCCGCGCACTGGACTGGCCATCCTGCCACAGGATGCCCAGCTCTTTGTCCACCGATGTCTGCGGTTTCAGGGGAGTGGCGACATACAGGGCCTCGTCGGAATTGGCCAGCCGGAAGCTGCGCCCGATCTTGCCGTACGCGGCATAGCCGTTGCCGATTTCCTGTCGCATGGCCAGCTGCCAGGCGCCCAGGTGGCGGGTCTCGTCGGAATTGCCGCTGAAGCCCGACACGGTTTCCAGGCGGTCGCGCGCGTATTGGCGGCGGCCTCCGAGCGTAATGCGGGTGGTGTCGGTGGCCTGCAGCTGCACTTCACCGAACACCCCGTGCTGGCGCTGCTCGGCGCGCCACCTGTCCGGCACGGGCGAGAACGAATAGGCGTTGGTGGCGTCGAGGTTGCTCTCCAGCATGTCCACGCCCGCGATCAAGGCGTGCCGGCCCGCCACGGGCAGGTGGTAGCGCAGGCTGCCGGTCGTCTGGTCCAGGTCCTGGGTGCGGGTGGTGTCGCCGAAGGGGCTGCCGGTAAAGCCGTGCAGCGATTTGTCGCGCTGGCCCAGTTCGGCATACAGCGTGCCGGCGCCCGCCTGCTGTTCGACCTGCACGCCAAAGGCATCGGTCTGCGTCTTGATGTAGTCGTCGGGCGTGGAGGTGCCGCGCGGGTCGTCTTCGTATTCGTTCAGGCCGGTGGCCGGATCGACGCGGCGCGGGCCGGGCAGCCCCAGTTTCTGGCGCGTGGTGCGGGCATACAGGCGCACCTGCCCGCTGTCGTGAGCGAAGCCCAGCGACACGCCGCCGCTGTCGCGGCTTTCGCGGTTGTTGTCGCGGTAGTTGTCGGTACGCAGCGTCTGGCCGTACACATCCACCGTGACATGTTCGTTCTGCAGGCCGATGGCCGCGTCGAGCTGGTGCAGGCCGTAGCTGCCCACCGTGCCGGTAGCACTGGCCGCCACGGGCTGGCCGTCGGCATTGCCGCGCCGGGTGACGATGTTGATCACGCCGCCGGTGGCGCCGCCGCCGTATTGCACCGACCCGCTGCCGCGCACGATCTCGATGCGTTCGATGCGCTGCAACGGCACGGTGCCCAGGCCCGGCGTGGACAGGTCGTTGTTGTTTTGCGGAATGCCGTCGATCAGGATCAGCGTATTGCTATGGCCGGTCAGCCCGAAGCCGCGTATATCCACGGCCGCCTGCTCGGCGGCGCCGGTGCTGTTGATCACGTGGATGCCGGCCTGGGTCGACAACAGTTCCTGCACCGTGACGGCGCTGCTGGTGCGGATCTGCTCGGCCGTCAGTACCGATACCTGCACCGGCTGGTCGCGGGCCTGCAGGGGCACGCGCGATGCGGTCACCGTAACGGGGTCCAGCTGTGTGATGGAGGGCGGGGCAGAAGGGGATTGCTGCGCGGCGGCCATCGCAGGCGCTGCGCACATGACACCGGCGGCGCGCCGGAGCAAACGGGATTTCATCTTATGAACCTCGGTGTGACGCGCGACCCCGCACGTCGTTCAAGGGAAGGGCGCGCCGTGGGCGCGGCCCCGTGTGTCGAACCGGCCGGTATCGGGCTGCCATGCGGCGCGTGGCGCGGCATGGGGACCGTTGCGGGGGCAGCACAGGCCGGGCGCGGACGCCTTCCTGTTTCCCGTTTAAGCCCGGCGCGCGTGGGGCGCGCCGGAACACCAGTTCGGCCCGCACTGTAGCACTGGCGGGCGGGCCGCGACCCATTTTGTTACCATCAAGCGTAGGTTTTCAGGCGTTTTTTGCCTTTTTCGCCACATATTTCCGAGAGTTTCCGTGCCGCATCCCCGCCTGCCTTATCCGCCATCGTCCTATACCCGCGGCGGCGACTTCGTCCGCCTGCTGGAGCAACGCATCCTGATCCTGGACGGCGCCATGGGCACCATGATCCAGCGATACAAGCTCGGCGAAGCCGACTTCCGCGGGGAGCGTTTCGCCGAACATGGCAAGGACCTCAAGGGCGACAACGAGTTGCTGTCGCTGGTGCGGCCCGACATCATCGATGAGATCCACCGCCAGTACCTTGAGGCCGGGGCCGATGTCATCGAAACCAATACCTTCGGGGCCACATCGGTGGCGCAGGGCGACTACGGCCTGCCCGAACTGGCCTATGAACTGAACCTGGCCTCGGCCCGACTGGCCCGCGCCGCCTGCGATGCCTACAGCACGCCCGACAGGCCGCGCTTTGTGGCGGGCGCGCTGGGCCCGCAACCCAAGACCGCGTCGATCTCGCCCGATGTCAACGATCCCGGCGCGCGCAACATTACTTTCGACGAACTGCGGGTGGCGTACACCGAGCAGCTGAACGGCCTGCTCGATGGCGGCATCGACATCGTGCTGATCGAGACGATCTTCGATACGCTGAACGCCAAGGCCGCCATCTTCGCCGTGGAATCCGTGTTCGAAGAGCGGGGCGTGCGGCTGCCGGTCATGATCTCGGGCACCGTCACCGACGCGTCGGGCCGCATCCTGTCGGGCCAGACGGTCGAGGCGTTCTGGAATTCGGTGCGGCACGCGCGGCCGGTCACGATCGGGCTGAACTGCGCGCTGGGCGCCGCGCTGATGCGGCCGTATGTGGCCGAGCTTGCCAAGCTGTGCGACACCTATGTATGTGTGTACCCCAACGCGGGCCTGCCCAACCCCATGGCCGAGACAGGCTTCGATGAAACGCCGGCCGATACATCCGGCCTGCTGGAAGAGTTTGCCCGTGCGGGCCTGGTGAACATGGCCGGCGGCTGCTGCGGCACCACGCCCGATCACATCCGTGCCATCGCCGACAAGGTGGCCAGCCTGACCCCGCGCCAGGTTCCCGAGGTGCCCGTCAAGACGCGGCTGTCGGGCCTGGAACCTTTGAACATCGACGAAGACTCGCTGTTCGTCAACGTGGGCGAACGCACCAACGTGACGGGCAGCAAGATGTTCGCGCGCCTGATCCGCGAGGAAAAATACGACGAGGCGCTGGCCGTGGCCCGCCAGCAGGTCGAGAACGGCGCGCAGATCATCGATATCAACATGGATGAGGCCATGCTCGATTCGGTGGCCTGCATGCGCCGCTTCCTGAACATGATCGCGTCCGAGCCCGACATTGCGCGCGTGCCGATCATGATCGACAGCTCCAAGTGGGAAGTGATCGAGGCCGGCCTGAAATGCGTGCAGGGCAAGGCGGTGGTGAACTCGATCTCGATGAAAGAAGGGGTCGAGGCGTTCCGGCACCACGCCCGCCTGTGCCGCCGCTATGGCGCGGCCGTGGTGGTGATGGCGTTCGACGAGACCGGCCAGGCCGATACGCTGGCCCGCCGCCAGGAAATCTGCGGGCGCGCCTACCGCATACTGGTGGACGAAGAACAGTTTCCGCCGGAAGACATCATCTTCGACCCCAACGTGTTCGCCGTGGCCACCGGCATCGACGAGCATAATCACTACGCCATGGACTTCATCGACAGCGTGCGGTGGGTGCGGCAGAACTTGCCGCATGCGCGCCTGTCGGGCGGCATCTCGAACGTGAGCTTCTCGTTCCGCGGCAACGAGCCCATGCGCGAAGCCATCCATACGGTGTTCCTGTATTACGCCATACGCGAAGGCCTGACGATGGGCATCGTCAACGCGGGCCAGCTGGGCGTGTATGCCGACCTGGACGCCAGGCTGCGCGACCTGGTCGAAGACGTGATCCTGGATCGCGCCGAACCGGTAGGCAAGACAGGCGACGACGACGACCGCACATCCACCGAACGGTTGGTGCAGTTCGCCGACACCGTCAAGGGGTCGGGCGCCAAGAAGGAAGAAGACCTTGCATGGCGGTCGGGCACGGTGGAAGCGCGCCTGTCGCATGCGCTGGTGCATGGCATCACCACCTACATCGTCGAAGACACCGAAGAAGTGCGGCAGAAGATCGCCGCGCGCGGCGGCCGCCCCATCGAGGTGATCGAAGGCCCGCTGATGGACGGCATGAACGTCGTGGGCGACCTGTTCGGGGCGGGCAAGATGTTCCTGCCGCAAGTCGTGAAATCGGCGCGCGTCATGAAGCAGGCCGTCGCGCACCTGATTCCTTTCATCGAAGAAGAAAAGCGCCAGATCGCCGCGGCCGGCGGCGACGTGCGCGCCAAGGGCAAGATGGTGATCGCCACCGTCAAGGGCGACGTGCACGACATCGGCAAGAACATCGTATCGGTGGTCTTGCAATGCAATAACTTCGAAGTCGTGAACATGGGCGTGATGGTGCCCTGCGCGCAGATCCTGGAAAAAGCCAAGGAAGAAAAGGCCGACATCGTGGGCCTGTCGGGCCTGATCACGCCCAGCCTGGAAGAAATGGCCTACGTGGCCTCGGAAATGCAGCGCGACCCGTACTTCCGCGAGCGCAAGATTCCGCTGATGATAGGCGGGGCCACCACCAGCCGCGTGCATACCGCGGTGAAGATCGCGCCGAACTACGAAGGGCCGGTGGTCTATACCCCGGACGCCAGCCGCGCGGTGGGCGTGGCCGCCAACCTGGTGTCCGACCAGGCCCAGGCGTTTATCGACGACATTGCCGACGAATACGAACAGGTGCGCCGCCGCCACGCCAACCGCAAGGCCACGCCGCTGGTGTCGCTGGAGGCGGCCCGCGCGGCGCGTCCGCAGATCGACTGGGCCAGCTATACACCGCCGCGCCCGAAATTCATCGGCCGGCGCGCCTTTAAAAGCTACGACTTGGCCGAGATCGCCAGGTATCTGGACTGGACGCCGTTCTTCCAGACCTGGAGCCTGTTCGGCCAGTTTCCGGCCATTCTGGACGACAAGGTGGTGGGCGAACAGGCCCGCAAGGTATACGCCGACGGCCAGGCCATGCTCAAGCGCATCATCGAGGGCCGGTGGCTCACCGCCAACGGCGCCGTGGCCTTCTACCCGGCCAATACGGTCAACGACGAAGACATCGAGGTATATACCGACGATACGCGCAGCGAGGTGCTGTTCACCTACCGCAACCTGCGCCAGCAGGGCGTCAAGCGCGAGGGTGTCGCCAACAAGTGCCTGGCCGACTACATCGCTCCCAAATCCAGCGGCGTGGCCGACTACATAGGCCTGTTCGCGGTGACGGCGGGCCTGGGCATCGAGAAAAAAGAAGCCGAGTTCCAGGCCGCGCTGGACGACTATTCCAGCATCATGCTCAAGGCGATGGCCGATCGCCTGGCCGAAGCGTTCGCCGAGTGCCTGCATGCGCGCGTCCGCCAGGATTTGTGGGGCTACGCGCCCGACGAAGCCTGGACCAACGAAGACATGATCGCCGAGAAGTACGTGGGCATCCGCCCGGCGCCGGGGTATCCGGCCTGCCCCGAGCACGTGGTCAAGCGCGACATGTTCCGCGTGCTGGACGGCGACGACATCGGCATGCAGCTGACCGACAGCTATGCCATGTACCCGGCTTCAAGCGTGTCCGGCTTCTACTTCAGCCATCCGCAGTCGCAGTACTTCAACGTCGGCAACATCGGCGCCGACCAGCTCGCCGACTACATCGCGCGCAGCGGGCGCAGCGAAGAAGACGTGCGTCGCACCCTGGCCAGCAGCCTGGGATAGCCTGGCCGCCGGCCAGACAGCCGGCACGCACGCGGCGTGTCCCGGCAGGCGCCGGGCACACCGTGTTGCGCCGGGGGCTGTGTCGTTTACCCAAGGGGGTGTCTGACACCTTTGGAGTCAGACACCAGCGCAGCGGTTACCAGTGCAGCGGTGTGACGCCATCCGTGGACTTTGGTGTCTGACTCCCGCCGGGTGTCAGACACCGCCACGTGCAAGGCGACTTCTGGGATTTTGGTGTCTGACTCCCACCGGGTGTCAGACACCGCCACGCGCCAGGCGACTTCTGCGACTTTGGTGTCTGACTCCCACCGGGTGTCAGACACCGCCACGCGCAAGGCGACTTCTGCGACTTTGGTTCTGACTCCCACCGGGTGTCAGACACCGCCACGCGCAAGGCGACTTCTGGGACTTTGGTGTCTGACTCCCAGCGGGTGTCAGACACCGCCACGCGCCAGGCGACTTCTGCGCATGTGCCGCGGCGCGCCCGGGGCTGTGTCGTTTACCGGATAAGATTAGCGTTTGCCACGGCCGTATCACGTTCGATTCTTCATCCTGTATGCCGCCGCCCGCCAGCCAGCTGGAAAGTTCCGCCCGTCGCCGCCAGGCGCTGGGCGAGTTCGTGCGCGCCGCGCGTGCCCGCATTACGCCGCAGATGGCGGGGCTGCCCGAAGGCTCGCGGCGCCGCACGCCGGGGCTGCGGCGCGAAGAGGTGGCGCAGCTGTGCGGCATCAGCGTCACCTGGTACACCTGGATCGAGCAGGGGCGCGAGGTATCGGTGTCGCCGTCAGTGTGGGCGCGCATTGCCGGCGTGCTGCAGCTGGCGCGCGCCGAACGCGCCTATCTGTTCGAACTGTCCGAATGCGCCGACCCCCAGCACCCGCGCGACGACTCCAGCGAAGCGGCCGGCCTGCTGCGAGAATGCGTGGATGCGATTACCGCCCCCGCTTATGTGCTCGACCGCGCCTGGAACGTGCTGGTGCACAACGATTCCATGCGCGAGCTGTTCGACGACTGGCCAGTGCGGGATCCCCACCCCAACTTGTTGCGGTACATCTTCCTGGACCCGGCGGCGCGCCAGCTGGTGGTGGACTGGGACCAGCGCGCTCGTCGGGTGGTGGCCGAGTTCCGCGCCGATGCCGGCGCGCACCTGGATGAAACCGACGTATTGGCCTTGCTGGACGAACTGAACCGCGACAGCGACGTGTTCGCCCACTGGTGGACGCGCCATGCCGTCGTCGAGCGCGAAGGCGGCGTGCGCGAATTCCAGCACCCGCGCCTGGGCCGACTGGCATATCGCCAGACCACCTTTCGCCTGGCCACCCATCCCGACCTGAAACTGGTGATGCTGCTCGAAGGCGCGTGAAGTCCGTCCCGCGGGCCACGGCCGCGGCGCCGACCGGTGCTTGGCTCCCGCAGAGTGCCAGACACCCTCCCGCGCGACTCGCGGGCCACGGCCGCAAGTTCAGTCGGGCAGGCCCGCTTCCAGCAACCCGTCGATCAGCTTGCGTACCGGCGCGGGCAGCGCCATGCCGGGCAGGTCCGCCGCGTCCGCCCAACGCTGCGCCGGCCCGGGCTCGGCCAGGGAAGCCGCCGGCTGTACCGGCACATACCAGGGCTTGATATGCAGGCGGTAATGCGTAAAGGTATGCGCGAACGCCGCGAGCTCATAGCGCCGCAGCGGCTGCAGGCCCAGCCGCTGCACGGCCTGCGCGGGATCGCTGCCCGCCTCGAATTCCGGCAGGCTCCAGAGCCCGCCCCAGATACCGGGCGAAGGCCGCAATTGCAGCAGAATCGCGCCATCGCGCTGCAACACCAGCATGCCCGTCTGGCGTTCGGGGATCGCCTTGCGTGTCTTGGGCGTGGGCAGCTCGGCCTGCCGGCCTTCGCGGCGCGCCACACAGGTGTCGGCCAACGGGCAGTGCCCGCAATCCGGCTTGCCGCGCGTACAGAGCGTCGCGCCCAGATCCATCAGCCCCTGCGTATACGCGGCCATGTCCAGCCTGGGAGCAGCCGCCACCTGAGCCTCGGCCAATGCCCACAGACGTTGTTCGACATCGCGGCGCGCCGGGTCGCCTGCGATGCCGAAGTGACGGGTGAATACGCGCTTGACGTTGCCGTCCAGAATGGGCGCCCGCTCGCCATATGCAAACGCCGCAATGGCCGCCGCCGTCGAGCGGCCGATTCCGGGCAGGGTGGCGATCTGTTGGGCAGTGGGGGGAAACCGGCCGTTCCACTCGTTCACGACCGCCTGTGCACAGCGATGCAGATTGCGGGCCCGTGCGTAATAGCCCAGGCCGGCCCAATAGGGCATCACCTCGTCCTGCGACGCAGCCGCCAGCGCGGCGACATCCGGAAACCGCTCGAGAAAGCGCTGGTAGTAGGGGATGACCGTGGCCACCTGAGTCTGCTGCAGCATGATCTCGGACAGCCAGATCCGGTAGGGGTCTTGCGTGCCCTGCCAGGGCAGGCCATGGCGGCCATGGCTGCGTTGCCAGGCAACGATGCGGGAGGCGAAATCCATGGGCGGGATTATCGCACTACCGGACCGCAATCCCTTTCGACGGGCGGCGAGTTGAAGCAGGGCAGCAAATGGACGTTGGTCAGTCCATCTGAATATCCAGCCGCTTGACGACCGGACTCCAGAGCTCAAGTTCGTCGGCCATGATCCGGGCTGAGGCGACTGCGTCGTTCGGAAACGGCGTGGCGCCTACTTCAATCAATTTAGTGGTGAAGTCAGGCTCTTTCGTCATGGCAAGCACCGCATCCTGGATTTTCTTGACCACGGCTTGCGGGGTCTTGGCCGGCACCATGACGCCGTACCAGGAGTCGAGTACGGCATTCTTCACGCCACCCTCGCCAAATGTCGGTACATCCGGAATCGACGGAGCGCGTGCTTCCGATGCGACGCCGAGTAGTCGAATTTTGCCGGCCGAGACGTGAGACATCACGTTGGGGAGATTTACAAATAATGCCTGAACTTCGCCAGACAGCAGATCGGCCGTGGCGGGCGCAGCGCCCTTATAGGGGATATGGGTCAGCTTGACCTTCGCGCGGTCCTGGAACACTTCGCCAACCAGGTGGTTGATCGAACCTATGCCAGCCGAGCCCATATTGATGGCGCCAGGATTCGACTTTGCATACGCGACGAATTCGTCCAGGGTATTGGCCGGCGTATTAAGGGAAACGGCCAGTACATTCGGCACCGCAGCAAAGGTGGCGACGGTGATCAGGTCTTTATTGCTATCGAAATCCAGGTTTTTATACAGCAGGGGTTGCAAAACCTGCCCCTGGGTGCCTACTAGTAGGGTGTATCCATCCGCGGGCGCCTTCACGGCGTAACTCGTTCCAATGATGCCGCCGGCCCCAGGACGGTTGTTGACGATGACGGGCTGCCCCAGGTACCCCGCCAGTCTTTCGGCAATGATGCGGCCCATGAGGTCTACCGTTCCGCCCGGGGCGAAGGGGACGACGAGCGTAATGGGTTTGCTGGGATAATCCTGGGCGTTGGCATGGAATGAAAGCGCCAGTGCGACGATTGCTGCAAGCTTCTTGAACATGGTTGGGTTTCCTCTTGTCTCTTTGATCATCTGCGGTTGTGGCACGGCAGAAGGCGTGCGTGTCGGAGTACCGGGCTTGCTCAGTTCAGCCCGACCATTGCGCTGCTGATGACGCTCGCATCGTTGCGGCTGTTGCTATCTGTGCCCTGCGAGCTTGCAGCCATGTGCTCTGTTCGCCAACGACGGTTCTGGCATCTTCGAGAAGGCTCATGGTCTCTGCGGCGGCGGTGCCTCCCGAAGACGTACGTGAACTGACAAACGCCCGGGCGTCGAGGCTTTCCCGAATAACGGCGCTCGACAGGCCGGGATCGGCTACGTTTAGTTCTCGCGCGGCTTCACTTAACAGCTCAGCGGTGACGCCATCTCGGGAAACGTCCCTTTCGGAACATAGGCGTACCAGGCGCGCCACCAAGCTGTGCGCTTCACGGAACGACAGGCCGCTGCTGTGCACGATCCGGTCGGCGAGGCTGGTCGCGGTCGACCAGTTGGATTCCGCGGCTCGGGCCATCCGGTTTTCGTGCACGGTCAAACTTTCGATCATCCCGGTCATCAGGTCCAGGCAGCCGTTCGTATCGGCGAATGCTTTGTCAAGCAACGGTAGCTCGCGCATTACGACATCGCCTGTGCCTTCCGCGCGGAAGGTGGCCAACGCTGTCGTGAGCCAGGTCGTGGCGCCCCCGGCGGCAAACTTTACGACTTCGAGTCCGGCCGGGTTCTTCTTTTGGGGGAAGATCGAACTGGTGCCGCAGAATGCGTCGGCGGTTTCTACAAACGCAAACTCATGCGCCGACCACAGGTGAAGATCAGTGGCCAGGTCGTTGAGCGTGGACATCACGAATGACAGTGCTGAGGCCACCTCTGCCGCGTAATAGGCTTCGCGCGCCAGCTTGGCGTTTGCGATGATCCCGTCGAAGGCCAGCAGTTCGGTGGTGCGCTGCCGGTTGATCGGCCAAGCCGTGCCGGAAAGACCTGCAGCACCGAGAGGATTCAGGTTCAGTCGCGTGAACGCGCTGCGCAGCCGGTCGAAATCATCCGACAGCTTTGTGCTGAACGACAGCAGATAATGCCCAAAATTGGTGGGGTGGGCATGCTGCATGCATGTATACCCGGGCATCAGCGTACCGACATGCCTGGATGCAAGGTCAAGCAGGGCGTCTTGCAGACGGATGATTAGGTTGAACGTATCCAGCAGCAGGCGCCGTTTGTACAGGCGACGTACCGTCGGGCCCTGATCCAGACGGCTGCGCCCGGTGTGCATTCTTCCGCCTACCGCCTCGCCGATCTGCTGGAAAAGATAGCTTTCGACCTGCAGCAAGAAGCTGCCCCGCATGGGATCGATAGGGAAGCTCTCGGGCCCCAGCGCCACGATATCCTGGAGCGTGGACAGAATCAGCCGCGCGTGGGTCGGTTCGAGAATGCCCTGCTCGGCGAGCATGATCGTATGCGCGATATCAACCTGCAGGTATTCATGGAACTGCAGCAGTTCTCGCTCCAGGTGGGGGCGCTCGAAGTACTTCACCATCAAATCAGAGGGCGCTGAAGTCAGTCGTGCCTCGACGAGGGTGCGTGTTGGTGCAGGCGGTTCGGCCCATTGGTTCACAACATCTTCTCCATGCAGATATTCCTGGGCATTACTTGGCTTGCAATGGCAATGCCGGGATTGACTGCAGAGCACTTTATTTTCTATAAGGTCATTCGTCCAATTAATTTTGATCGCCGATTTTGATAAGTTCGGCTGATGAGACGCGCATGGAAATACGTCAGATCGAAGCATTTGTCTCAATTGCGACCCTACGGAACTTCCGGGTCGCAGCGAACCGGTTGCACATTACGCAACCGGCCGTTTCCATGCGACTGGCTTCGCTGGAACGCGAACTTGGCGTGGACCTCATTGACCGCAGCGGTGGCGATGTTCAGCTGACACCAAAGGGGATGCAGCTGCTGCAACTCGCCGAGCACCTGCTCGACACCACGGCTGAACTGAAGACATTGGCATCCGGCGGCGAACGCAAACTACAGCGCGTTCGTATTGGCACGACCAGTACCATCGTGAATGCCTGGATCGTGGATCTGTTCAAGGAAATCGAACGCGACTTGCCGCACCTGACTGCAGAGCTGATGGTGGATACGTCGCCACGGCTGCGTAGCCTGCTTGAGCGCGGCGAGTTGGACTTGGCGATCATCATGGGAAACACATTGAGCGCAGGGGTACGCAACCTGCTGCTTGCCCGCTACGAAACGCGATGGGTAGTCAGCGGGCAATTGCGGCTTCCCAAGGCCGCCTCGCTGGCCGACATGGCGCAGCATCCGATCATGACCTATGCACGGGACTCGGCGACGTACGGTGCCATCGAAGAACTGTTTCGCAACAACGGACTGTGGCCAATCCGCATCAGCTGCACCAATTCAGCCGAAGCCTTGCTGGGTATTGTGAAAGCAGGCATGGGCATTGGGATCATCAGTGAGGCATGCGTAGGCGCCGCGCAGGATGCCAGGTCGCTGCGGATCATCGAAGGGGCTCCCGCGCTGCCCGTCTACGAATATTTCGCCTCCTACCACGTGGACTCCGTAGGCCGCGTGGGGATGATGGTCGCCGAACTGGCCCAGCGGGTGTGCTGGGAGCATGCGGCACGAAAGAAGTGAGCTTCAATCGCCGTCTGAACCGCCGCTAGTCGCAAGCCCGACGCGGCTCCGACAGCAACCGAAACCTGGCGCCGCCCTCGCACCTGGCCGCCCCCCGATATGCCATCGGGTTCCGTCCCTATTGCATCCCCCCGAGTCCCCGGGTACAACCCTGATAGAACAACGGCACTTTCGCCCGTTCCGGTCCGCCGCGGCTTCACAAGAGCCGGCAGGCGACACCGGGCCGGACATCCAAGACCCTCGGAGTAGACATGAATGCCCCACTGACGCCCGCACAACATGCGGCGCTCGCTTCTGTCCAGCTGGACGACAAATACACCCTGGAAACGGGCCGCGCCTGGATGAGCGGCATCCACGCCCTGGTGCGCCTGCCCATGATGCAGCGCCTGCGCGACCTGCGCGCCGGCCTTAACACCGCGGGCTTCGTCTCGGGGTACCGTGGGTCGCCGCTGGGCGGCGTCGACCAGAACATGTGGAAAGCCGCCAAATACCTACAGGCGCATCACATCGAGTTCCAGCCGGGCATCAACGAAGACCTTGCCGCCACTGCTGTCTGGGGCACCCAGCAGGTCAACCTGTTTCCCGGCGCCCGCTATGACGGCGTGTTCGGCATGTGGTACGGCAAAGGCCCCGGCGTGGACCGCAGCGGCGACGTCTTCAAGCATGCCAACGCCGCCGGCACATCGCCGCACGGCGGCGTGCTGGTCGTGGCCGGCGACGACCATCCGGCCAAGTCGTCGACATTGCCTCACCAGAGCGACCACATCCTCAAGGCGTGCATGATTCCCGTGCTGTTTCCGGCGAGCGTGCAGGAGGTGCTGGACTACGGGCTGCACGGCTGGGCAATGAGCCGCTACGCGGGCGTGTGGGTGGGCATGAAATGCATCACCGATATTGTCGAAGTGTCCGCGTCTGTAGACGTCGACCCGCATCGCGTACAGATCGCCCTGCCTGGAGATTTCCAGCTGCCGCCCGACGGCCTAAACATCCGCCTGAACGACACTCCGCTGCAGCAGGAGGCCCGGCTGCTCGACTACAAGCTGTATGCGGCGCTGGCCTACGCACGCGCCAATCGGCTCAACCGCGAGCTGTGGCATGTACCGCAAAGCGTGGCCCGGTTCGGCATCATGACTTCGGGCAAAGCCTATCTGGATACGCGCCAGGCGCTCAGCGACCTGGGCCTGACCGAAGACGTATGCCGCCGTATCGGCGTGAGGCTCTTCAAGGTGGGCATGGTATGGCCCCTGGAAGCCACGGGCGTGCAGCATTTTGCCGAAGGGCTGGACGAGATCCTGGTGGTGGAAGAAAAGCGCCAGGTTCTCGAATACCAGCTGAAAGAAGAGCTGTTCAGCTGGCTTGGCACGGGCAAGAAGATTCCGCGGGTGGTGGGCAAGTTCGACGACAAGGACGGCGGCGAATGGTCGGTGCCCCAGGGCAATTGGCTGCTGCCGGCGCATCATGAGTTCACGCCCGCCATGGTTGCCAAGGCAGTGGGCGCCCGCCTGCTGCGGCTCGAACTGCCCGAAGACGTGCGTGCGGGTATCCAGGCCCGGTTGGCCTTCATCAGCGAGCGCGAACAGGCGCTGGCCCGGCCGCGCGTGGTGACCGAACGCAAGCCCTGGTTCTGTTCGGGCTGTCCGCACAACACCTCGACCCGCGTGCCGGACGGGTCGCGCGGCATGGCGGGTATCGGCTGCCACTATATGGTGACGTGGATGGGCCGCAATACGCAGGTCTACACGCAGATGGGCGGCGAGGGCGTGCCGTGGATAGGCCAGGCTCCCTTTACCGACGAGAAGCACGTCTTTGCCAACCTGGGCGATGGCACGTACTACCATTCCGGCCTGCTGGCCATACGCGCCGCCGTGGCGGCCAAGGTGCCCATCACTTACAAAATACTGTTCAACGATGCGGTGGCCATGACGGGCGGCCAGCCGGTGGATGGCCCCATCGATGTGCCGATGATCACGCGCCAGGTGGCTGCCGAGGGCATCGAGAAAATCGTGGTGGTGACCGACGAGCCCGAAAAGTACCAGGGCGTGACCACGCTGGCTGCCGGCGTGCCGGTGCGCCATCGCGACGAGCTTGACGCCGTCATGCGCGAATTGCGCGACTACCCCGGCGTGTCGGTGCTGGTGTACGACCAGACCTGCGCCACCGAAAAGCGGCGGCGCCGCAAGCGCAACGCCTACCCCGATCCGGCCCGGCGCGTGGTGATCAACGAGCGTGTATGCGAAGGCTGCGGCGATTGTTCCGAGCAGTCGCATTGCCTGTCGGTCGAGCCGCTGGAAACTGAATTCGGCCGCAAGCGCACCATCAACCAGTCCAGCTGCAATAAAGACTTTTCCTGCCTGAAGGGCTTCTGCCCCAGCCTGGTTACTGTTGAAGGCGGGCGCCTGCGCAAGCCCCGTGCGCTGCAGCAACAGGCCCCCATCGACGCCGACCTGCCATCGCCGGCCTTGCCGTCGCTGGACCAGCCGTACGGCGTGTTCGTCGCGGGCGTGGGCGGCACGGGGGTCGTGACCATCGGCCAGCTGCTGGGCATGGCCGCGCACCTGGAAGGCAAGGGCGGCTCGGTGCTCGATATGGCAGGCCTGGCCCAGAAGGGCGGGGCCGTGGCCTCGCATGTAATACTGACCCCGACTTCGGACGAGCTGTTGAATACGCGCGTGGCCATGGGCGAGGCCGACCTGGTGCTGGCCGGCGATCTGGTCGTGGCCGCGGGCCAGGATTCGCTGGCCCGCATGCGGCCCGGCCGCACGCGCGTGCTGCTCAACACCGATGTCGCGCCGACGGCGGCATTCGTCAACAATCCCGACTGGCGTCTGCCGGGCTCGGACCTGCAGGCCGAATTGCGGGCCGCCTGCGGCAACGAGAACGTCGCCATGCTCGACGCGGCGGAACTTGCCGTGGCGCTGCTCGGCGACGCTATCTATGCCAACCCCATGATGCTGGGCTATGCCTACCAGAAGGGCTGGCTGCCGCTGGGGCAGGACGCGTTGCTGCGGGCCATCGAGCTCAACGGGCAGCAGGTGCCGGCCAACCAGGCGGCGTTTGCCTGGGGGCGGCGTGCCGCGCATGACCTGCCCGCCCTGCGACGGCTGGCCGGGCTGGATGCCGCCGCGCGCGCCGACGAGACCGATGGCATTGTGCAGGTGCGGCGCGGGCAGCCGGCGGATGTCGTCGATATCAAGCGGCCCAGCGGAGAGCTTGAAAACCTGGTGGCCGTGCGCAGCAGTTTTCTTACGGCCTATCAGGATGCGGCGTACGCGACGCGCTACCGCGATCTGGTGCAACGCGTGGCCGAGGCGGAACAGGCGGCTACCGGCACCACCCGGCTCGCGGCCGCGGTGGCCCGCTACTACTTCAAGCTGATGGCGTACAAAGATGAATACGAAGTCGCGCGGCTATATACCGACGGCGAATTCATCAAGCAGGTCCAGGCCCAGTTCGAAGGCGACTGGAAGCTGCGGCTGCATCTGGCGCCGCCCCTGTTGGCGCGGCGCGATGCCCAGGGCCATCTGGTCAAGCGCGCCTACGGGCCCGGCATTCTGAAGCTGTTTGCCGTGCTGGCGCGGTTGCGTCGCCTGAGAGGCACCGTGCTGGATGTCTTTGGCTATACCGCCGAGCGCCGCGCCGAACGTGCCTTGATCGACACCTACCGCAACGACATCCTGGCCATTCTGCCCAAACTCAGCCGGGCCAACCTGGATCGCGCGGTGGAACTGGCAAGCCTGCCAGAAACCATACGCGGGTACGGGCACATCAAAGAAGCGGCGATGCAGCGGGCGGCCGCCCGGCGCGCCGAACTGATGCAGGGGTTCAGTGCGCCGGTGCTGCCGATCGACGGGGTGCGGGCGGCCTGACGCCGGCCTCAGCGCGCGGGCGGGGCGAAGCGTTCGACCCGGGGCGGCGTATGGGCCTTGGCCTGGGCCGTTTGCGCCGCCGCCTGTTCGCGCCGGGCGATCAAGGCTTCGGCCTTGTGGTGGTGGGGGGCCAGCTTGCGCACCATGACACGTCCGTCGCGCGGAAAGTAGCCGATGCGGCGGGCGTGCACGTCGCCCAGGTCTTGCGCCAGCACAGGGATGCCCTCGAGGCGCAGGTAATTAAGCACGAAGCGCGCATTGCGCTCGCCGATGTTCATCTGCTGCATGGCGCTCAGCACGGCGCCGCCGCCGAACACCTTGGCCTCGAGGCGCTCGCGCGCGGCCCCGGCCTTGAGCAGTTCGTTGATCAACACTTCCATCGCGTAGGCGCCGTAACGCATGGTGGCCGAAGCGGGCGCCTCGATGTCGCCCTCGGGCAACATAAAGTGGTTCATGCCGCCCACGCCCGTGAGCGGGTCGCGGATGCACGCCGCCACGCAGGAGCCGAGCACGGTGGAAATCATGATGTCTTCGCCGGCCGCAACGTAATACTCGTTGGGCAGCACCTTCACCGCCGGGCATTGGAAGGCGCTATCAAAATAGTGACGAGTCGCGCGGGCGTCGAGGCGTGGGGGCATGGAAGGGCGGGGAAGGGGGCCGCGCACAGCGGCAAGAAGCCACAGCTTGGCAAGCCGGTAATGTTAGCAAATTTGTTTTATGTAAATAAAAATGAATAAAAGGCGGGTGGAGCAGAGGAGCCCGCGCCGTTTACACGCCCGCCGGGCAAGCGGGCGGACGTTATGCGTCCCTATTTAATTCGGGCAGCTGCGGGCCAGCCGATGCCCGCACTATAGCGGCGGCGTCGGCTGGCCTTTTGGGGCAACAAGCGGCTTAAAACCGTGTACTGCGCGTGACTGACCAGCGGGCGGCCAGCGCCCCCAGGATGCTGGCGCCCGCCACCGCAACAGCCAGGACTGGCGCGCCCGGCAGGTGCAAGGCGAATTCGGCTCCGTAGCTGCGGGCCAGCCCTTGCAAGGCGTTGTTCAGCGGCGTCAGCGCCAGGGCGGCCGCGCCGATGGCCGCCAACGCCGCCAGCGCGCCCGACAGGGCGCCCAGGTAGAGAAAGGGGCGCCGCACGAAGGATTCGGTGGCGCCCACCAGGCGCGCCACGGCGATTTCTTCGCGCTGGAGCATGGCCTGCATGCGCACCGTGTTGAACACGGCCGCCAGCACCACGGCCGCCACGCATGCGGCCAGGAACAGCAGGCCCACCCGTGCGAACCTCAGGATGGCTTCGAGCCGCTGCACCCAGGCACTGTCGAGTTGCACCTGGTCGACGTGCTCCCACTGGCGCCATACCTGGGCCAGCTGGCTGGCGCGCTGGGCCAGCTGCTCGCCTTCGGTCAGGGTGGCGACCACGGCGTCGGGCAGGGGGTTGTCCGGCAACACCGCCAGGGCCTGGTCCCAGGTGGGGTTGTTGCGCAGCGCGGCCAGCGCTTCGTCGCGCAGCACCACACGCACGCCCTGCAGCTGGTCGCCATGCTCGACGCGGATGCGCTGCGCGATGGACTCGGCCGCGCCCGCCGGCGCCTGGGTCTGCAGGAAGAGGGTGACTTCCGGCGTGACCGACACCTGGCGCGCCACGGGCTGCGCGGACACCAGGACCGCCGCGCCCAGCAGGGGCAAGGCCAGCGCCAGCGTCATGACCAGCAAGTTGGCCAGGGTGGAGAAAGGTTGGGCCGCCAGACGGCGCAGCGTGACGGTCAAGGCATAGCGATGCTGCCGCAGCCAGGATTTCATGCGGAGGCTCCCGAATCGTAGAACTTGCCCGGCTCCAGCCGCAGCATGCGGGTGGCATAGCGGGACAACAGGGCCTCGTCGTGCGAGGCGATCAACGTGGTGACGCCCACGCGGTTGAAGTCGCGGAACACATTCAGGATGCGTTGCGCGGTGTCGTGGTCGAGGTTGGCGGTGGGCTCGTCGGCGATCAGGATGGCGGGCCGGTTGACGATGGCGCGCGCGATGGCCAGGCGCTGTTGTTCGCCCCCGGACAGCTCGATGGGATTCATGTCTTCCTTGCCCGCCAGGCCCACCTTGTCGAGCGCGGCGCGCGCGCGGCTGCCGGCCGCCTCGGGCGACTGGCCGATGACGGCCAGCGGCAGCATTACGTTCTGGAGCGCGCTGCGGTCATACAGCAGATGCGTATCCTGCAGAATGACGCCGACGGCGCGGCGCAGGTATGGCCGGGCCCGGGCGGGCAGCTTGTCCAGCCGCTGCCCATTGACCTGGATGGACCCCCGGCTGGCGGGCTCCAGCCCGCCTATCAGCTTGAGCAGGGTGGACTTGCCTGCGCCGGATGCCCCCGACACGAAGATGAACTCGCCGGCGCTGACCCGGAAGTTGATGTCGGCCAGGATGTTTCGGCCGCGCCCATACGATTTGAAGACGTGCTGGAATTCGATCATGGCGGCTGTTGAGAATGAAGCAGCAATAGTACAGCGCGGGTAAGGGCGCGGACATCGTGCCGCGACGCATTTTTTGCGTCCCTTTTTTTCATTTAAACCGTCAAGGGATTTCCCCCATGTCCCCGAATAACCTCAACCTTTACCATGCCGGCGATGCTTGACGCGCCGTGTCTTACCTCTTGGCGCATTGGGCTTCCCAACAGGAGATCAAACATGAAAGCACTGAAATTAGCCGCCGTTGCCGCCGCCCTGTTCACCGCGGCCTCGGCGGCCAATGCTGGCGCCACGTTCGACAGCATCAAGAAGAAGGGCTTCGTCCAGTGCGGCGTGTCTACCGGCATCCCCGGCTTTTCCATCGCAGACAGCAAGGGCCAATGGCAGGGCATCGACGTGGACATGTGCCGCGCCATCGCCGCCACCATGTTCAACGATGCAAGCAAGTTCAAAGTCACCCCCCTGAATACACAACAGCGCTTTACCGCGCTGCAGTCGGGCGAAGTCGACGTGCTGACCCGCAATACCACCCAGACCTTGACGCGCGACACCACGCTCGGTCTGATCGGCGCGGGCGTCAACTACTACGACAGCCAGGGCGTCATGGTCTCCAAGGACCTGGGCGTCAAGAGCGCCAAGGAACTCGACGGCGCCACCATCTGCGTGCAGCCGGGCACCACCACCGAACTGAACCTGGCCGACTGGTTCCGCGGCCAGAACATCCAGTTCAAGCCCGTGGTCATCGACAAATACGACGAAATCATCCGCGCCTTCTCGGCAGGCCGCTGCGACGCCTTCACCACCGACAAGTCGCAACTGGCCTCGACCCGCACCACGCTCGAAAACCCGGACAACTTCGTCATCCTGCCCGAAGACTTCTCGAAAGAGCCGCTGGGCCCCATGGTTCGCCAGGGCGACGAGCAATGGTTCAACATCGTGCGCTGGACGCTCAACGCGATGCTGGAAGCCGAGGAATACGGCATCACGTCGAAGAACGTCGACGAAATGCTCAAGAGCTCCAACCCCAACGTGCAGCGCATCCTGGGCGTGACCCCGGGCATGGGCAAGAACCTGGGCGTGGACGACAAGTGGGCCTACACCATCATCAAGCAAGTGGGCAACTACGGTGAAGTGTTCGAGCGCACGCTGGGCAAAGACAGCGCCATGAAGCTCGAGCGCGGCTTGAACGCGTCGTACAAAGACGGCGGTTTGATGTACGGCTGGCCGGTGCGCTAAGCACGGCTGCCCGGCAAGGCGGGGCCCCCCGCCTTGCCAAGCCCGCCTGCGGCGGGCGGCAGGAGTAAAGGTGGCGAGCGGATCTGCAGCCATCCCTGTTCGACTTCTGTAGATTCAATCCATGACAACTACCAACCCCCAGGTCCCGGCGGCGGCGCCCAAGCGACGCCTGAGCTGGAACGACCCCGGCGTGCGCGCCGTGGTGTATCAGGTTGTCGCGCTGGCCTTGGTTGCACTGGCCGCGTGGTACCTGGTTTCGAACACGCTGCATAACCTTGCAGTGCGCAATATCTCTACCGGATTCGGTTTCATCGACCGCGAGGCCGGCTTTGCCATCGGCGAGACGCCGATCGCGTATTCCCCTGCAGATACTTATGGCCGCGCCATTGCCGTCGGCCTGCTCAACACGCTGCGCGCCGCCGTGCTGGGCATTGTGCTGGCGACCCTGCTCGGCACGCTGATCGGGGTGGGGCGGCTGTCGAAAAACTGGCTGATCGCCAAAGTATGCTCGGCGTACGTCGAGGTCATGCGCAACGTGCCGTTGCTGTTGCAACTGTTCTTCTGGTATGCGCTGATCACCGAGAACATGCCCGGGCCGCGGCAGGCGGCCAATCCGCTGCCGGGCGTCTTTATTTCGAACCGCGGGCTGAAGGTGCCGGCCGTCGAAGGCGCGTCGCTGGATTTCGTGCTGGGCGGGCTGGCCCTGGCCATCATCGGCATCCTGGTGGCGGCCCATTGGGGCAAGAAGCGGCAGGAAGCCACCGGCAGGGTGTTCCCGCTGGGGCGGCTGGCGCTGGCGCTGCTGATCGGCCTGCCCGTGGCGGGCTGGCTGGTAAGCGGCGCGTCGTTGAGTCTGCAGATGCCGGAGCTCAAGGGCTTTAACTTCAGCGGCGGGCTGACCATGTCGCCGGAGTTCGCCGCCTTGCTTGCCGGGCTGGTGATCTACACGTCGGCCTTTATCGCCGAAGTGGTGCGTTCCGGTATCCAGGCCGTCAACCAGGGGCAGTGGGAAGCCGCCGGGTCCCTGGGGCTGAGCCGCGCACGCGTGCTGCGCCTGGTGATCCTGCCGCAGGCGCTGCGCGTGATCATCCCCCCCATGACCAGCCAGTACCTGAACCTGACCAAGAACAGCTCACTTGCCGTGGCTATCGGCTACCCGGATATCGTGTCGGTGGTCAACACCACCATGAACCAGACCGGGCAGGCCATCGAGGGCATCCTGATCATCATGGCGGCCTACCTGACGGTGAGCCTGTCGATCTCGGTGTTCATGAACTGGTACAACAAGCGCATCGCGCTGGTGGAGCGTTGATATGAGCACGACGACTCCCGTCCTCAATGAAGGCCTGCCCCCGCCCCGCAACCACGCGGGCCCCTGGGCCTGGCTGAAAGAGCGCCTGTTTTCCTCGCCGCTGAGCATCCTGGCCACGGTGCTGATGGCCTGGCTGCTGATCATGACCGTGCCGGCCCTGGTCGACTGGGCCTTCCTGCAGGCCGACTTCACGTCGGCCACCGCGCAGGAATGCCGCAAGGCGGCCGGCGCATGCTGGGCATTCATCGTCGAGAAACACCGGCTGATCCTGTTCGGCACCTACCCGTACGACGAGCAATGGCGCCCGCTGCTGGCCACCATCATTCTCATCGCCGTGATTGTCTGCAGCGGCCTGAGGCGTTTCTGGAACATGCGCCTGGCGGTGATCTGGGTGGTGGGCCTGACCGCCGTTGCGATCCTGATGTGGGGCGGCGTGTTTGGCCTGACCTACGTCGAGAACTCGCAGTGGGGCGGCCTGCCGCTGACGCTGATATTGTCGACCTTCGGCATCGCCTTCGCGTTCCCCATCGGCGTGCTGCTGGCGCTGGGCCGCAGGTCGCGGCTGCCCGCCATCAAGGCGCTGTGTGTCGTGTACATCGAGCTTATCCGCGGCGTGCCTCTGATCAGCCTGCTGTTCATGTCGTCGGTGATGCTGCCGCTGTTCCTGCCGGTGGGCTTTTCCATCGACAAACTGCTGCGGGCGCAGATCGCCATCATCATGTTCGCGGCCGCCTACATTGCCGAGACGGTGCGCGGCGGGCTGCAGGCGATACCCAAGGGGCAATACGAAGGCGCCGATTCGCTGGGCCTGAACTACTGGCAGCAGATGCGCAAGATCATCCTGCCGCAGGCGCTGCGCATTGTGATCCCGCCGCTGGTCAGCATCTTCATCGCGCTGTTCAAGGACACGTCGCTGGTGGTCATCATCGGCATCTTCGACCTGACGCTGGCCGCCAAGGCGGCGCTGTCGGATGCGGCATGGCGCGGGTTCGGCGTAGAGGCCTATGTGTTTATCTCGCTGATTTACTTCGTATTCTGCTTTTCGATGTCGAAATACAGCCAACGCCTCGAGAAACGCCTGGCGACCGGGCATCAACGATAGTTGCCGGGCCCGCGCCCGCCATCGGCGGGCCGGGCTGGCGTACCTTATGGGAGTAAAGGCATGAGCGATGCCATCATCCGCATGCAGAACGTGAACAAGTGGTACGGCCAGTTCCACGTGCTGCGCAATATCAACCTGGACGTGGCGCCCGGCGAGCGCATCGTGGTGTGCGGGCCGTCGGGCTCGGGCAAGTCGACCATGATCCGCTGCATCAACCGGCTGGAAGAGCACCAGCAGGGCCACATCATTGTCGATGGCACCGAGCTGACCAACGACCTGAAGCACATCGAGACCATCCGGCGCGACGTGGGCATGGTGTTCCAGCACTTCAACCTGTTCCCCCACCTGACGGTGCTGGAGAACCTGACGCTGGGGCCGACATGGGTGCTGAAGAAGCCCCGCGCCGAGGCCGAGGCCACGGCCATGAAATACCTGGAGCGCGTGCGCATTCCCGAACAGGCCAACAAGTATCCCGGCCAGTTGTCGGGCGGGCAGCAGCAGCGCGTGGCGATCGCGCGTTCGCTGTGCATGAACCCGAAGATCATGCTGTTCGATGAGCCCACGTCGGCGCTGGACCCGGAAATGGTGAAAGAAGTCCTGGATGTGATGGTGACGCTGGCCCAGGAAAGCGGCATGACCATGCTGTGCGTGACCCACGAAATGGGCTTTGCGCGCAAGGTGGCCAACCGTGTGATTTTCATGGACCGCGGCGAGATCATCGAGCAGAACACGCCCGACCAGTTCTTCGATAATCCGCAGAATGAGCGCACCAAGCTCTTCCTGAGCCAGATCCTGCATTAAGGGCCGGCCCGCGGGACGGAAAGCGCCTGTGCGTCGGGGTGGAGTATGCTAACCGACGCACAGAAGCTCAATCCGGAGACTCAAAACAATGCGCAACCCGCAAAAATTCCACGTTTCTTCTACCCGTCGCGCGCTGGTGCGCGGCGCCGTCGCCCTGGCGGCAACCTTCGGCTGCCTGGCGCCTGCCGCCGCGCAGGGCACCGATTTCCCGACCAAGCCGCTGCGCTTTGTCGTGCCGTATCCGCCCGGCGGCCCGCTGGACACGACGGCGCGCCTGCTGGCCGAGAAGGTCCGTGTCACGCTGAACCAGCCTGTCATCGTCGAGAACCGCTCGGGTGCGGGCGGCAACATCGGCGCCGACCTGGTCGCCAAGGCCGCGCCCGACGGCTATACGCTGGTGATGGGCGCGGTGGCCACGCACGCCATCAACCCGTGGCTGTTCGCCAACCTGCCCTACGACCCCATCAAGGATTTCGCGCCGGTCACGATTGTGGCCGCCGTGCCCAATGTGCTGGTCGTGAACGTGGATTTCGCCAAGAAGAACCAGATCGAGTCGCTGCAAGACCTGATCGCGTACGCGAAGAAGAACCCCGACCGCCTCAATTACGGCTCGGGCGGCAATGGCAGCGCGGGGCACCTGGCCGGCGAACTGCTGAAGGCCCGCGCGGACATCGATGTGGTGCACGTGCCCTACCAGGGCGCCGCGCCGGCGCAGCTGGCGCTGCTGGGCGGCCAGTCGGACTTCATGTTCGACAACCTGGCCGCCGCGGCGCCGCTCATCAGGGACGGCAAGGTAAAGGCGCTGGCCGTGACGACGCTGAAGCGCTCGTCGCTGTTGTCGGATGTGCCCACCATGGACGAAGCGGGTGTCAAGGGCTTTGACCTGGGCACCTGGTTCGGGGTGTTCACCACCGGCGGCACACCGGCCGATGTGGTGGCCAAGCTCAACAAGGCCTATGCCGACGCACTGCGCCAGCCGGACGTGCAACAGCGCCTGCTGGCCATGGGGTCCGAGGCGCAACCCATGACGGCCGAGGAATTCGCCGCGTTCGTCAAGCGCGAGAAAGACAAGTACCAGGAGATTGTGAAGCTCTCCGGGGCCAGCTTGAATTAATCGTTCTGCAGAGGGCGCGCTTATTGAGCCGCCCGGAACAAAGGGCGCCTCATGGCGCCCTTTGTCGTTCCGATCCCGTGCGCAATGACAGCGCCGGAGCTTCGGCGCTCGACGGTGTTTCGGCCTGGCTCGGAAGGTGTCAGACACCCGTCGACGGTGTCCCGGCCGGGCTAACGTGTCAGACTCCCGCAGGGTGTCTGACACTGGCGTGTCGGCGTTGCCGGCGCCATTGCGTATGGTGTCAGACACCCGCCGAGACCGGCGTTGATTGGTCGTGTCTCGCACCGGGTGTCAGACACCTGGTGCACTGTCTCGCATCGGGAGTCTGACACCGGGTGCACGGGTATCAAACACCGGGTACACGCCCGCTGCATATCGCGGAAGGCATCTGCGGAAGGCGTCAGACACCCGTCGACGGTGTTCCGGCCGGGCTAACGTGTCAGACTCCCGCAGGGTGTCTGACACTGGCGTGTCGGCGTTGCCGACGCCATTGCGTATGGTGTCAGACACCCGCCGAGACCGGCGTTGATTGGTCGTGTCTCGCATCGGGTGTCAGACACCTGGTGCACTGTCTCGCATCGGGTGTCAGACACCTGGTGCCACTGTCTCGCATCGGGAGTCTGACACCGGGTGCACGGGTTTCAAACACCGGGTACACGTCCGCGGCATATCGCGGAGGGTACCTGCGGAAGGTGTCCGACACCCGTCGATGGTGTTCCGGCCAGGCTAACGTGTCAGACTCCCGCAGGGTGTCTGACACTGGCGTGTCGGCGTTGCCGGCGCCATTGCGTATGGTGTCAGACACCCGCCGAGACCGGCGTTGATTGGTCGTGTCTCGCATCGGGTGTCAGACACCTGGTGCACTGTCTCGCATCGGGAGTCTGACACCGGGTGCACGGGTATCAAACACCGGGTACATGCCCGCTGCATATCGCGGAAGGCATCTGCGGAAGGTGTCAGACACCCGTCGACGGTGTTCCGGCCTGGCTAACGTGTCAGACTCCCGCAGGGTGTCTGACACTGGCGTGTCGGCGTTGCCGGCGCCATTGCGTATCGTATGGTGTCAGACACCCGCCGAGACCGGCGTTGATTGGTCGTGTTTCGCATCGGGTGTCAGACACCTGGTGCACTGTCTCGCATCGGGAGTCTGACATCGGGTGCACGGGTATCAAACACCGCGTACACGGATATCAAACACCGCGTACACGCCCGCGGCATGTAGATCGACGCAAACGCCCACGGCAAGCGGTTTCCGAATGGCCGCGCACGCCGCGCGGGGCGGCGTGCGCGGCCGGCGCTGCACTATCTTCCTCGCCCCCTACAGCGTCGCCAAATATGCAAGAACCCTGTTCGCCCCAGCGCCGTTGCGAGTTTGTACGGTGCGAGTCGGGGCGGGCCGGGGTGAGCGGCGCGGCGCCTCGGGGCCGGGCCCGGGCGCGGGGGGCGCCCGGACGGCGCCGTGAAGCCAAGGCGCTCACCCCGGCCCGCCCCGACGCCTCAAGAACCCCTCAACTTTGTAACCCTCCCCCCTCAAGCAAAGTTACGTTTAACCCCTGAAGTATTCCCGTAATCCAGACTGCCTACGATCTGCCCAGTATCCACAACCTGGCCACGAAAGCTGATCCCGAGCAGCCATGGACAACGTCATATCCTTGCAGCGCCGCACCGTCACCGCCCGTACTCCTCTGCCAGCCGCCATGCTGGCGTTCCGCGCCATGGCGGGCCACGAGGCCTTGTCGCAACTGTTCGAACTCGAAGTCGACCTGGTGTCGCCCTCGCATTCGCTGGACATGAAGCAGCTGCTGGGCAAGCCGCTGACGCTGGACATCCAGGCGGCCAGCGGCATCCGCCATCTGAATGGCCACATCACCCGCTGCAAGCTTGCCGGCCGCGAAGGGCCGACCTCGCGCCTGTACCGCTATCGCGTCACGGTGCGCCCCTGGCTCTGGTACCTGACCCAGACCTCGGACAGCAAGATTTTCCAGAACCAGAGCGTGCCCGACGTCATCCGCACCGTGCTCGCCGAGTATCCGTTTCCCGTCGAGTACAAACTGACCGGAGCCTATCGGAACTGGGATTACTGCGTGCAGTACCAGGAGACCGATTTCGCCTTCATCAGCCGCCTGATGGAGCACGAAGGCATCTACTATTGGTTCCGCCACGACGCCGAGCAGCACACCCTGGTGCTGACCGACGACGTGACGCAGCACGAAACCTGCCCGGGCTACGACACCATTCCGTACTACGGCCCCGACCGCGTCGCAGTACCCCGGCAGGAATACATCTCGAGCTGGGAAGTCGCCGAGCAGATCACGCCCGGCGCCTTCGCCACGTCCGACTATTTCTTCGAGACTCCCGGCGCAGACCTGCAGGCCCGCCGCAACAATCCGGGCGCCTACGACCATGGCGACCTGGAAATGTACGAATGGCAGGGGGGCTACACCAATCCTGCCGATGCCGAGCGCTATACCCGCGTGCGCCTGGAAGAACTGCAGTCCCGGCAGGAACAGGTAAGCGGCGGCTGCAACGTGCGCGGCATGGCGCCGGGCTGGCTCTTTACCCTGCGCAACCATCCGCGCCAGGCAGAGAACCGCGAATATTTGATTGTTTCGGCGCACTACCGCATCCAGGAAGCCGCCCAGGCCAGCGGGCTGGACGCGGCGACATTCGATGTGGGCTTTACCGTATTGCCGGCCGCCGTGCCGTTTCGCGCGCCGCGCGTCACGCCCATGCCGCATACCCATGGCCCGCAAACGGCCAGGGTGGTGGGCAAGGCCGGCGAGCAGATCTGGACCGACGCATACGGCCGCATCAAGGTGCAATTCCACTGGGACCGGTACGGCCAGAAGAACGAGAACAGCTCATGCTGGGTGCGCGTGTCCAGCCCCTGGGCGGGCGGCGGATTCGGCGGCATCCAGTTGCCGCGCGTGGGCGACGAAGTGATCGTGGATTTCATCGGCGGCCACCCCGACCGGCCCATCGTCATCGGCCGCGTCTATAACGCGAGCAACATGCCGCCGTGGGACCTGCCCGGCAACGCGACGCAAAGCGGCTTTCTGAGCCGTTCGCGCGACGGCACGCCGGGCAATGCCAACGCGCTGATGTTCGAAGACAAGCCGGGCAGCGAACTGGTGTGGCTGCATGCCGAACGCGACCTGACCACCGAGGTCGAAGGCAACGAGCTGCACGCCACCGACGGCACGCGCACCACCTTTGTCGGCTCGCACGATACCACCGTCATCGGTTCGGGCGGCGCAGGCAATCGCGACGTCACCGTGCATGGCACCGACACGCTGCACGTGGACGGCGATCGCACGGTAACGGTAGACGGCAGTGAAACCTATACCGTCAGGCAGGGCCGTACGGTGCACGTTACCGACGGGCTCATGGACGAGAAATTCGACCAGGGCCTGCACACCACCATCGCTGCCCAGGGCGAAATACGCGAAGTGACCGGGCTTTTCGACGAAACCCTGCACAGCGGCGAGCGGCGGCATGTCACCGGCGATGTCAACGAGACGCTCGATGGCAATGTGACCTTTGCCATCGAAGGCGGCGGCACATTTACGGAAACCATCCAGGCGAACCATATCCACGAACTGACCGGCACCCAGGATTCGACCATCACGGGCGAGGTTACCCATACGATCAACGGCGCGCTGACGCAGACGGTGACCGACCCGGTCATCGTCAACGCGCAAACCAGCATGACCGTGAACACGCCCAGCTGGACGGTCAGCGGCGCCAAGCAGGCGTTCTGGGCGTCCAGCTTCGTGCGCGGCACGCCTGCGCGCGCCACGCTGGTGGGCGCGGCCGCAGACCTGTGGGGCGTGCGGCAGCAGGTGTATGCCGGCGTCAACTCGCAGTGGTCTACCGTGAAAATCGACCTGGCCGCGTTCAAGAACGGCGCGTCGGGCTTTGAGTTCGGTGGCGCGGCCACGCAGATCAAGGCGATAGGCGTGCAGGTCAAGAGTGGGGTGGCCGGCATTATTTCGCGCGCGGCCAGCATATTCACGTGAGGCCCGGACAACATGACCAATCTTGCATGGTGGGTGGCCGGCACTGTCGCGACGGTGTTGTTCGTGGGTTTTGTCGCCATGATTGTGCGCGACAACGCCCGGCTGTTTGACCAGGAACGCGCCCTGGCCGGGCAGCTGGCGCAGTCGGGGCAGCCCGCCGTGGCCACGGTGCTGGCGCTGGAGCGCCAGCCGGGGGGAAGACCGTACGCCGCGCCGATGAAGATGCGGCTGCGCTACGCAGATACACGCGGCCGCGAGCAGACGGTCGAGCTGCGGCTGTATATCGATCGCGAATTGCTTGCCGGCTTCATGCCGGGCCAGGCCGTGCACGTGCGCTACGACCCGCAGCAACCTGGCAGCATTGCCATCGACCGCGAGCTCAGCCCCACGGATGTCCCGGCGTCATGGCGCAGTTGAGGGGGCGGGCATGAAGATCGTCAAGCCATTGCGCCTGGGCCTGTTGAGCCGGCCCTACATGATGCGCGGAAGATCGGCTCTGGGCATCAGCGCGCTGGCGCTGGCCGGTCTGGACGCGCGGGCTTTGTTGCTGCCCGAGGCCGAGCTGTGGGAACTGGCCGGCGAGGCGCTGGGCGAAGACGGCGTGCTGGACCTGGGCGTGCCCAAGCCTTGCGCCGAGTTCCTCGTCACCGGCAACGCGTACACCGCGCACCAGGCGCGCCGGGATGCCTGCGCGGTGCGTGTGCGAGTGGGCGACAGACAGAAAAGCCTGATGGTGTTCGGCGACCGGTTCTGGGTGGGCCAGCAGGCCAGCGAGCCGCTGCCGTACGAAATCATGCCGCTGGACTGGCGCCATGCCTACGGCGGCCCGTCTTATCCGGACAACCCGCAGGGGCGCGGCGCGGACGATGAGTTCATCAACGGCGTGCGCACCCGCCGCCTGCCCAACATCGAGCCCCTGGAAGGCCGCATGGCGCGGCCTGACCAACAGCCCGCGCCCGCGGGGCTGGGGCCGGTGTCGCCGCTGTGGCCGCGCCGTTTCGAGCGCGCCGGGGCCTATCACGACAGTTATCCGGATACCGCCTTTCCGGGGTTCCTGGACACGCTGGACCCCCATTTTTTCAACGCTGCGCCGCCCGACCAATGGTGGCCCGGCCGCCCCGAACTTGCGCCCGGTATCGATTACGAGTTCTGGAACATGCACCCGCGGCATGCCTGCATGCAGGGTGTACTGCCGGACTGGCGCGCGCGCTGTTTCGTTCGGCGCGCCGCCACCCAGGCCCTGGAGGCCGTGCCGCTCGCACTGACGACGGCCTGGTTCTTTCCTGACCGCGAGCGGGTGCTGCTGATCTATCAGGGCGTTGCGCCGCTTGCCGAAGATGACGGCGCGGATGTGGACCTGCTGATGCCCGCCCTGGACACGGGCGTTGATGAGCGGCCCATGTCTCATTACGAGGCCGTGCTGGCGCGGCGGCTGGACCCGGACTATGGGCCGCTGCACGTGCTGCTCGATGATGAACTGCTGCCGGCCGGGCACCTGGGGCCCTGGGAATCGCTGGCGGCATGGGATCCGATGCGCAGCCCGCTGGCCCGCAACCAGCATGCGCGCGCGGCGTCGATGCGCGCGCACATGCAGGCCGAGGCGCAGGCCGCCGGATTGGATGCGCAAGCCTTTGACGTGACGCTGCCCCCGGACACTGCCTTGCCCGCCTTGCAGGACCTGCCGTCGATGGCCCGGCAGGCAGCGCAGGCCGCCCAAGAGGCGCGTATCGACATGCTGCATGCGCGCAGGCAGGTAGCCGCGCAGATACGCGACCAGGCCGGCGACATGCCGGCCGGCATGAACGCCGCCACATTGCTCGACAGCGCCGAGAAGCCCGCCAGGGGCGGGCCGCCGACGCTGCTTGGGCATCCCGGCCTGGCGGAGCTGCAGGCGCTTGCGTCGCGCCGGCCGCCCGAGCCGGGCGGGCAGGCGCTGGATGACGCGTCGGTGCGCGGCATGATGAAACAGGCCGACGACCAGCTGCGGTCGCTGTATCTGCAGGGCGCGCACCTGCAGCCGCCCGCCGACGCGGCAAGGCCGGCGCGCGCGGCGCGCATGAGGCGCCGGGTGCAGTCCATCATGGCCGGCAGCCGCGATCTGTCCGGCCTTGACCTGACCGGCGCCGACCTGTCGGGGCTGGACCTGCGTGGCGCCCGATGTGCAGGCACGATGTTCGAAGGCGCCGACTTGTCGGGCGCGCGCCTGGACGGTGCGGACTTGACGCGCGCGGTGCTGGCGCGTGTGCGGGCGCAGGGCGGTTCATGGCGCGCCACGCAGTTGCATGGCGCCAATCTGGGGAGCGCCGTGTTGCGGGATATCGACCTTGGCCAAGCCACGATGACCGACTGCGAACTGACGGGGCTCAGGCTCAGCCATTGCCGGCTGGCGGGCCTGGCCATGAAGAATTGCGCCCTGGCAGAAACGGAATGGACCGATTGCTGCTGCGACGGCGCCAGTTTTGATACGGTGACGTTCTGGCAACAAACCCGCCTGACGCGCGTGAGTTTCGCCAACGCGAGCATGACGCGCGTAAGCTGGGTGGACTGCGTGCTCGACGAAGCGGCGTTCGGCGACGCGCAGTTCGTGCGTTGTTCGTGGGTGCAGTCGCATTGCGTGACGCCGCCGGACTTTACGCGCGCGCAACTGACCACTTGCTGCGCGGTAATGACCGATATGGACGAGGCAGTGTTCGCGGGGGCCTTGCTGCGCGAGTGCAGCCTGCGCGGTATCGGCCTGGCGGGCGCCGATTTCGGCAAGGCCGGCCTGCTGCGCTGCGACCTGTCGGGTGCGGACCTGCGCGGCGCCGACCTGTCGGGCGCGTGCGCGGACGAGTCGCTGTTCATCCGCGCCTTGCTCGACGGCGCCGATTGTTCAGATGCCGACCTGAAGCAGGCATTGCTGCACGATGCCACGCTTGCACATGCCAGCCTGCGCGGCGCCAACCTGTTTCGCGCCGATCTGGCGCGCGCGCGGCTGGATGGCAGTACCGATACGCGGGGCGCCTACGTGCACCTGGCCAACACGCGGCCCGTCGCGCCCAAGGCGTCATGCTGACGCCCGCCGACTTGCAGGCCCGCGTCAAGGGCGGCGAGATGCTGGCCGGCCTGGATCTGCGCGGCCTGTCGTTGCGCGGCATGGACATGGCCGGCGCCGTGCTGCATGACTGCGACCTGACAGGCGCCACCCTGGCGGACACCGATTGGCGCGACAGTCGCTTCCATGCCTGCCGCATGTCGCACACCGATTGGCGCGGCGCGGATATCAGCCATTGCGCCTACTTCCGCTGCGCACTGGAGCAGGCCGATTTCCGTGCTGCCGTGTGCAACGAGGCCGCGTTTACGGAATGCCGGGCGCGGGGCATAGATTTCAGCGGCACGACGCTGGCGGCCTGCCACTTTACCCAGACCGACCTGGCCCATTCGCGTTGGGAGGCCGCCCAGCTGCATGACGGATCCTGCGGCGAATGCGCGCTGGAGCACGCGAGCTTTGCGCAAGCCAGCCTGGTCAAGGTTGTGTTTATGCACGCCGATCTGCGGGTCACGGTATTGAGCGGGGCTGCGCTGGACAAATGCGTGTTCACCGAAGGCGACCTGCGCGGCCTGGCGCTGGGCGGGCAGCGGCTGGAAGGCTGCCAGTTCATCGATGCGCGCATGGATGGCTGCGACCTGAGCTGGGCGCAACTGCGGCAGGCCAACTTCAAGGGCGCATCGCTGCGCGGCGCGCGGCTGGTGCAGGCTCGCGCCGACCGGGCGCTGTTCGTGCAGGCCGACCTGACCCAGGCCGATGCAACAGGGGCTTCATTTGTGCAGAGCATGTGGCCCGACGCCTGCCTGGATGGCGCGACGCTGAGCGGGGCGAACCTGACGCAGGCGGTGCTGCATCGTGCGCGCTGCGCCGCCGCGCGGTTTGATGGGGCGCAGTTGGGGTATGCCGATTTTTCGTGCGCCGACCTGCGCGATGCCGACCTGCGGCACGCCAGCTTCGGGCGCACCCAGTTGCACCGCGCGCTGACCGAGGGCGCACGCTGGACGACGCGCGCTGGCGTGCTGGAAAACGATGCCGCCCTGTATGAGGCCGAGCTGTGGTCGGCCCGCCGCCCTGGCGCGACTTCGGCCGCGTCAGGGCCCTAGCTACAACCGGAGGCTCTGTGTTCGCCGACTGCCAGCTCATGGGAATGGACCTGGCCTTTCCCGATATTTGCAAGACGCCCCCTGCGTTGTTGCCGGTTCCGTACCCCAACTTTGCGCTCGGGCCGATGGCGATTCCCAATGTGTGGAACACGCTGCTGATGATGATGCCGGCGCACAACCTGCTCACCACCATTCCCATCACCAATGGCGACAATCCCGGCGTGGCCCTGGGGTTGATTTCCCAGACGGTGATGGCGCAGGCGCGCCGCATCACCTGCGTGCCGAATGTGTTGTTCGGGTGCATTCCCGCCACCCGGCTTACGGGGCTGACCATCCAGAACACCATCAATGCGCGCGGCATGCGGGTGCTGCCCAGCCAGCTGAAAGTGGTGTTGCTGGGCGGCGGAGCAGGCGCCGGGCGGGCGGCGTCGGCCGCGCGCGGCGCGGGGGTGGGCGGCACGACGCGCACTGGCCGCCTGGCGGCGCGCGCATCAGGCAAGTCCGGCCAGAGCCGCGCGGCGCCCGCCCCGAGCGCGGCGTCGCGCCCGGCCACGCCGGCGGCCAGGTCGGCCCCGCGGGGCGGCCAGCCCCGCGCCGAACCGCCCAAGGCCGATCCACGCTACAAGCGCGGCAAGTTTCGCAAGGGCGTGCGCGACCAGGCCTGGGACGCCGCCAAGGGCAGGGACGGCAAGGTGCGCGACCCCGTGTCCGATAAGGTGATGAAGAAAGACGAGCCCTGGGATATGGGGCACAAGCCGGGTTTCGAGCATCGCAAGCACGCCAGGAGCGCCGCCGAGCGGAACATCGACCGCAAGCAGTTCCTCGATGAATACAATGACCCTTCCCACTACCGGCCCGAACTGCCCAGATCCAACCGCAGCCACCGGGGCGAACTGAAAACGGACGACTACTTTGGCTACTGACGCGTCTCCCGCCGTAACGCCGCAACGCAAGGCCGTGGCCCGGCATGTGCTGGATGTGTTCGACGGCGCACCGGTGGTGCATGCCTACCACCACGACACGCTGGCGCTGTCGATCGACATCCTGGAAGTCGATGACAGCCCCGATGACGGGCTGGTGTCGTATTCCACGCTGGGGCTGTTCGAGACCCTGCTGCGCCACGGCGACGGCACGCCCTTGGAAACGCGGGTAGAACTGTGCGCCGAGGCCCCGCAAGAGCAAGACCTGTGGGGCAATATCCTCGGCACCGCGGCCTTCGGGCTGATGCGGTCAGGGCAGGCCGTGGGCCCCGGCAGCGTGCTGCGCGACTGCGTGCTCGAGTACTACCCGCAATGCAGCGTTCCGCATCTTTATCTGTGCGCGCCGTTTTCGTGGCAGGACGGCGAGTTCGCCCGGGTCGAGGTCGACGGCGAGCCGGTCAACTGGCTGCAGGCGTTTCCGATCAGCGAAGCCGAGCGCCAGTACGTGCAGGAACGTGGCGCAGATGCGTTCGAAGACATCCTGCTCGACCAGGATCCCGACCTCTACGATCTCGAACGCCCGTCGGTCGTATAACACCGCCACCCGCCCCCGCCGGGTGGCCGCAGCCACATAGGTGTCTGACACCCTTCGGGAGTCAGACACCGTCCTGGCACAAAGCCGACCGCCACAGCGATGGGGTGTCTGACTCCCAAAGGGTGTCAGACACCGTACCCGCACAGAGCCGACCGCCACAGCGATGGGGTGTCTGACTCCCGAAGGGTGTCAGACACCATACCCGCACAGAGCCGACGCCACAGCGATGGGGTGTCTGACTCCCGAAGGGTGTCAGACACCGTCCTGGCACAGAGCCGACCGCCACAGCAACCGGGTGTCTGACACCATACGAACTCGCGCGGGCCGCGCCTGTTTCTTACGTCGGCCGCGCCCAGCCCTTGGCGTGTTCCACCGCCTGACGCCAACGGGCCAGGCGCGCCTGGCGCTGGTCGGCGGACCATTGGGGTTCGAAGCGGTGCTCCGCTTCCCATTGCGCCGCGAATTCGTCCAGCCCGGACCAGAACCCCGTGGCCAGGCCGGCCAGACCGGCTGCGCCTCGCGCGGTGGATTCGGCCACGCGCGGGCGCACTACCGGTACGCCCAGCAGGTTGGTCTGCATCTGCATGAGCAGATCATTGCGCGCCGCGCCGCCGTCGACGCGAAGTTCCGACAGCTCGATGCCGCTGTCTGCATTCATGCATGTGAGCAGTTCGGCGCTTTGCAGCGCGATGGCTTCCAGCGTGGCGCGCGCCACGTGCGCGCGCGTGGTGCCGCGCGTCAGGCCCACCAGGGTTCCGCGCGCATACGGGTCCCAGTCGGGCGCGCCCAGGCCGGCGAAGGCCGGCACCAGGAACACGTCGTCTGTGTCGGCCACGCTGGCTGCCAGCGCCTCGACCTGGTCTGACCGCTGGATGATGCCCAGCCCGTCGCGCAGCCACTGCACGGCGGCGCCGGCCATGAAAACGCCGCCTTCCAGCATGTACGTCGGTTGCCCCGCCGTGCCCGCGCCGGGCGCGGGCAGGCCCCAGCCTATGGTGGAAAGCAGGTTGTTCTGTGACGCGACGGGCCGGTCGCCGACATTCATCAACATGAAGCAGCCGGTGCCGTAGGTGTTCTTGGCCATGCCCGGCTTGAAGCACGCCTGCCCGAACGTCGCGGCCTGCTGGTCGCCGGCGACGCCTGCAATAGATATGGGGCCGCCGAACCACTCGGGCAGGGCATGGCCCACTTCTGCGCTGCTGGGAGCCACCGCCGGCAGCACGCTGCGCGGAATGTCCAGCAATGCCAGTATCTCGTCGCTCCAGTCGTGCGCATGGATGTCGTACAGCAGCGTGCGCGACGCATTGCTGGGGTCGGTACTGTGCACCTGCCCGCCGGTCAGGTTCCATACCAGCCAGGTGTCTACCGTGCCGAAGGCCAGCTGGCCGCGCTGGGCGGCCTGGCGCGCACCCGGCACATGTTCGAGCATCCAGGCCAGCTTGGTGCCGGAAAAATAAGCGTCCAGCACCAGCCCCGTGCGTTCTTGCAGCAGTTTGTCGTGGCCTTGCTGGCGCAGCGCGTCGCACATGGGCGCGGTGCGGCGGTCTTGCCAGACCAGGGCGCGGGCCAGCGGCCGGCCAGTGGCGCGGTCCCAGATCAGCGTGGTTTCGCGCTGGTTGGTGATGCCGATGGCGGCGATATCGGCCGCGCTGGCGCCGGCATTGCGCAATGCCTCGCGCGCCACATCGAGCTGGCTCTGCCAGATCTCGTTGGCGTCGTGCTCGACCCAGCCCGGCTGCGGGTAATACTGGCGGAACTCGCGCTGCCCGACGCCGCGCGCCGCGCCATGCCGGTCGAACACGATGGCGCGCGAACTGGTGGTGCCCTGGTCCAGGGCCAGAATGTACGATTTCGTCACGGATGCCTGCCTATCAACCTTGCAGTTGAGCCCCGGCCTGCGGCGCCAGCCGCCTGAACGACAGCGTAGAGGCCGCGCACAGCACGCCGATGACCACGAACGCCACCATCGCGTCGCCAGTGGCGAAATGGTCGGCGCCACGCACAGCCATGCTGATATTCAGCGTGACCGCGGCCACCCCGACCCCCAGGCTGATGCCCAGTTGCTGGGCCATGGCCGCAAAACTGCTGGCGCTGCTCATGCGCTCGGGCGCGATGTCGGCATAGGTTAGCGTATTTACCCCGGTGAACTGCAAGGACCGGAAGAAGCCGCCCACCAGCAGGATGCCGATCAGCAGCCACACCGGGGTGCCTGGCGTGAACGCGGCGCAGGCCATGATGAACAGCCCCGTGAGCACCGCGTTGACGGTCAGCACGCGCCGGAAACCGAAATGCCGCACGATGGGGGTGGCCACGAACTTCATCAGCAGCGCGCCGGCCGCGCTGGCAAAAGTGATAAGCCCGGCCGAGAACGGCGTCAGCCCGAACCCCACCTGCAACTGCACGGCCAGCAGGAAGGGCATCGCGCCCACCGCAAACCGGCACAGGTTGCCGCCCAGCACCGAAATGGCGAAGGTCGGCTCTCGCAGCAGGGTGAGGTCGAGGATGGGGTGGGCGGCCCGCCGGGCATGCCACACGTACAGGCCGCCGCAGACCAGGCCCACGAGGGCCATGCCCGCCACCATCAGGGGCGGCACCAGGCTGTGGCCCAGCGCCTCGAAGGCGCTGACCAGGGTGGCCAGGCAGACGGCGCTGAGCAGAAAGCCCAGCCAGTCCAGGCGCGGCGTGGACGCCTCGCGGATTTCGGGCACGTAGCGGCGCACCAGCGCAATGCCCGCGATGCCTATGGGTATGTTGATCAGGAAAATCCAGTGCCAGGACATGTAGGTGACCATGAATCCGCCCAGCGGCGGCCCGATCACGGGGCCCAGCAGGGCCGGTATGGACAGGAAAGACATGGCCTTGAGCAGGTCTTGCTTGGGCACCACGCGCAGCAGGATGATGCGCCCCACCGGCACCATCATGGCGCCTGCCATACCCTGCACGACGCGCGCGGCCACCAGCTGGGCCAGGCTGTGCGACATCGCGCAGGCGATCGAGCTCAGGGTGAACAGGGCGATGGCGGCGGTGAACACCCGGCGAGCGCCATAGCGGTCGGCGGCCCAGCCGCTGACGGGCACGAACACCGCCACTGCCAGCAGATAGGACGTAATGGCCACATTGAGCCGCACCGCCGTGGTCTGCAGCGACTGCGCCATGGCCGGCAGGGCCGTGGCGACGACGGTGGAGTCGAGCATCTGCATGAAAAGCGCGCACCCGACAATGAAGGGAATCATCCGCGCCGCGCGGGCCGCGTCCGGGGAAGGGGGAGGAGAGGAGGCTGGTGCGACGGAATCTGCAGACATGTGGACGGGAGACAGGGGGGCCAGCCGATTGTAACGTCCGGGGGCCGGCCGGGCTGAAGTAAACTGGGGGAATCTGCAACCTGTTTTTATACGGTGCCATGGCAAGTCATTACGAATCCGACATCACTCGCTTTCTGAAGTCGTACAAGGCGCAGCATCCCGACGTCGAGCAACGCCAGCGCGAAGGCCGCGCCCGCCTGTGGGACAAGAAGCAGGACACCGAGCTGCTCGAGGCCTTCCGCGCCGCGCGCGTGCCGCAGAAGCCTTACGTGTATCACAGTGAATAAGCGCCATCGCCGCGCGCGCCTCGTGTCTGCATCCTGACGACGCGCCATGCCTGCGAACCATCCCGTTTCCGGCGAGGCCCTGGCCGCCCTGGTCGAACCCCCCGTCGACAGCACGCCCGACGTGGTCGACAGCGTGGCCTTTGCGCGCCTGTACGGCGAACCGCTGTTCCAGCTGCCGACCGACCTGTACATTCCGCCGGACGCGCTTGAAGTATTCCTGGAAACCTTCGAAGGCCCGCTGGACCTGCTGCTGTACCTGATACGCAAGCAGAACTTCAATGTGCTCGACATCCCTATGGCTGATGTCACGCGGCAGTATCTGTCGTATGTCGAGCAGATCCGCATGCACAACCTCGAACTGGCGGCCGAATATCTGCTGATGGCGGCCATGCTGATCGAGATCAAGTCGCGCATGTTGCTGCCGGTAAAAAAGACAGACACCGGCGAAGAGCCCGAAGACCCGCGCGCCGAGCTGGTGCGGCGGCTGCTCGAGTACGAGCAGATGAAGCTGGCGGCCCAGAAGCTCGACACCCTGCCGCAGCTGGGCCGCGATTTCAAGCGCGCCCAGGCCGTGGCCGACATCACGACCGAGCGCATGCTGCCCGATGTCAGCGTCGACGACCTGCGCGCCGCGTGGGCCGATATCCTGAAGCGCGCCAAGCTGAACCAGCATCACCACATCACGCGCGAACAGCTGTCGGTGCGCGACCACATGACCCACATCCTGCGCCGCCTGAATGATGTGCGTTTCATCGAGTTCGGCGAGCTGTTCATGGAACGCATCCGCGAAGGCGCGCCGGTGGCGGTGGTGGTGGTACATTTCATCGCCATGCTCGAACTGGCGCGCGAATCGCTGCTGGAAATCACCCAGGCCGAGCCCTACGCGCCCATTTATGTGCGCCTGGCGTATACCAGCGTAGCTGCCGCCGCCTGAAGCCGCGCGCGGGCTGCACGCCGTTTCGGAGATTCCCTTGAAAGTCGTCCACACCATCCAAGAGTTGCGCGACCACTTGCGCGGGCAGAACCGCGTGTCGTTCGTGCCCACCATGGGCAATCTGCACGCCGGCCACCTGGCGCTGATGAAGCTGGCGCGCCAGCATGGCGACCCCGTGGTGGCCAGCATCTTCGTGAACCGCCTGCAGTTCGGCCCTGCCGAGGATTTCGACCGCTATCCGCGCACGCTGCAGGACGACGTCGCCAGGCTCGAAGCGGCGCGCGACGTCTACGTGGTGTTTGCGCCCGACGAGCGCGAGATGTACCCCGAACCGCAGAACTACCGGGTGCAGCCGCCCGACGATCTGGGCAACATCCTGGAAGGCGAGTTCCGCCCGGGCTTCTTCGGCGGCGTCAGCACCGTGGTGCTCAAGCTGCTGGCCTGCGTGCAGCCGCGCGTGGCGGTGTTCGGCAAGAAAGACTACCAGCAGTTGATGATCGTGCGGAACATGTGCCGCCAGTTCCAGCTGCCGGTGGACATCGTCGCCCACGAAACGGTGCGAGCCGAAGACGGCCTGGCGCTGTCGTCGCGCAATCGCTATCTGACGCCGGCCGAGCGCGCCGAGGCGCCTGCGCTGTACCAGGCGCTGCTGTCGATACGCCAGCGCATCGGGGCCGGCGAACGCGACCTGGCCGCCATCGAGCGCGAGTGCGCGCAGGCGCTGTCCGCGCGCGGCTGGCAGGTCGACTACCTGGCCGTGCGCCGCCAGCGCGACCTGCAATCGCCCGCGCCGGCCGACCTGGATGCCAGCGAACCACTGGTGGCCCTGGCCGCCGCCAAGCTGGGCGCCACCCGGCTGATCGACAACCTGGAACTCTAGGCGCGCGGGGGCGCGCGCCATCGCGCGTAAAAATCCTGTCAAGTTTGACAGTATCTGGGGCCCAGGCGGCCCTGGCAGACTGCCTTGCAATCCGACATTGCAAGCGAGCTCTTCATGCAGGATACCCCCCCGCCGCATGGTCCGGCCGCCATCGCCCGCCTGACGCCGCGCGAGCAGCAGATTGTGTCGTACCTGGCGGCCGGCAGGCCCAATAAGGTCGTGGCGATTGAACTCGGCATTTCGTTGCGCACCGCCGAGGCCCACCGTGCGCGCATCTTTCGCAAGCTGGGCGTGCGCAACGCCCTGGAACTGGCCTGCCGGCTATGCCCGCGCCAGGGCACCACTTCCCTGCGCGGCTGAATGCGTCAGCGCATCGGCGCCGCCCCGGCGCTGCCTGCCTGCCGAGCTGCGGTCGCCGCCAGCACGCCGGCGCCGAACGGGCCGCCGCCGTCCGGCGGCAAATCTTCCAGCAGTGTCGCAGCGCCCCATACGCCATTGTTGCGCGCCAGCACCTGGTAGGTCTGCATCTGGCCGGCGCTGCGCGCCACGACGTACAACGTGCCGTGCAAGAAACGCATGGCGGGTAGCGACGCGGCGTGCGCCTGCAGCCGGGTCGCGCGTTCGCCTTCCACCAGCCACAGGGCCCCGCCCGGGCTTTCGAGTACGGCCACGGCGACGTGCCCATGCGCATCCGCGCCCACCGCGGGCTTGCCCACGTACGGCACGCCCAGATCGACGGCCGGTGTCCAGTGCAGGGTGCGGGCGGTATCGGCAGCTTGCCCGCCGGCTTGCGCAATGCGCATCAGGTGGCCGGTGCCGTGGGCGCGGAAATACAGTTCGATCAGGCCCTGGCCGTTGCGTATGGCGGCCAGGCCTGCGCTGCTGCGCGGGGCGGGCAGGCGCTGCCACGGGGCCCAGGCGGCGCTCTCGTGCGCTTCGCGCTGCCATGTGGCGAACAGCTGCCCGTCTTTATCGATGGCAAAGGCCCAGTAACGCCGGGCTTCGTCGCGGGCGATGGCGGCATTGCCGCGCGCGTCCGGCAGCAGGGGCAGGGGTTGCCAGGGCGTCCAGCCGCTGTCGAGCCCTGTCAGGGCGGTCCAGTGGTAAAGGCCGTCGTGCCCGATGGCCACGATGGCGGCATCGCCGCGGGGCGCCACGGCGGGCGATCGTGCCGCACGCATTCCCGCCATGGCCTGCCACCCGTTCCAGGCGCCGTCCAGGCCCTGTCTATTGATCCACAGGCCGCCCAGGGTATCGCGGGCCACGATGCCGACGCTGGAGTCCGGGAATGCCAGCGACACCAGCGGGCCCGCGGTGCGGCCGCCCAAGGTGTTCCAGCGGCGCTGCCGGGCATCCCACATATTGACGGCGTCGTTGGCTTCGCCCGCCGCGAACACCATCAGGCCGCCCTGCGGGCCGGCATAGAGTTCGGGCGCGACGTCGTGCCGCGACACATAATAGGCGCGGCGCACCCATGCCGCGGCCGGGCCGGCCGGCTCTTTGCACCCGACGGGCCCGCTGCAATAGTGGTAATCGTTCCATGCGTAATGGCGGAAGATCTCGGACTTGCGCGCGATTTCTGCCTCGGCCAGGTTGATGCCCCGTTCCTGGCTGGGGTAGTCGACATAGCCCGTCTCGGCATAGTTGCCGGGGGCCAGGGCGATGGCGTCGCGCACCAGCCGCGCGCTGGAGATGTGGTCCGGGTGGCCATGGCCCGCGCAGCGCCAGCACAGCTGGGTGTAGGGCACGCTGATGGTGTCATCGAGATGGCGCACCGCCGTGGGCCGGTATGTGTCGATGATGGCGGCGAGCGTGCGCACCAGATCCTCGCGGCCGTATGCCTGCAGGCGCGGGCCCAGTGTAAGCGCCACCATGCCCGGCACGGATTCTGCCTGGCTCAGCGGCGTCAGGCTGCCCCAGCCCTCGCCCAGCCATGGATCCTGCAACCGCATGTGCCATAACTGCACGCCGGGGTTGCCCTGCAGGGTGAAGCGCGCGATGTCGTAGCCATCGACCCGCACGGCGTCTTCCTTCCACAGGTCCGGCTGCCCGGCCATGTATGCGTAGGCGGCGCGCACGCCTCGCTCGCGTCCCAGCATGTAGGGCTCGCCTTCGCCGGCATCGCTGGCCGTCAGATACACCACGCGCACGCACCCGCCGGCCTCGATGTTGGCGGCCAGGTCCGGGTTCATGAACAGCAGGTCGTCGTCCAGGTGGGCCACAAAGGCCAGGTCTTTGATCCCCCGGCAGTCAGCCAGGGACGGCGTGTCGGGGGCGGCGGGCGCAGCGGGGGGCGTGGCCATGGCGGCGCCGGCCCAGGCCAGCCAGCCCAGGCAAGGCAGCAAACAACGGAAGGCGCGCGCGCAGCGGGCCCGGAAATGGCGCATGGATCGTCTGTGGGCGACAACCCGATACTTGGCTTGGCGGGGCTGCTGCCGCGCGAGTATCTTGGTATGAGGTGATGGTTTTCTGTGCGCGGCGAGTATAGCGAGCCGCCGCGACGCGCGCCATGGGGATGAACGCGAATGCGCCCGGCTGGCGCCGGGCGCGGCAGGTTCAGCGGCTGACGGCCCGCGTCAGGCGCGGCAGGTTCAGCGGCTGACGGCCCGCGTCAGGCGGAACACTTGGGGGCGGGCTGCTTGGACAGTTCGTCGATGGCGTCCAGGTCGGGCTGGCGCGTCAGGCTGTAGTTCAGATTGGGCGTCTTGCCCAGTACCGACCGCAGTCGCAGCACGTTATTGGCCGCCACCACGAATTCCGCGCGCGGCGCGCCGTCGGCGTCGAATATCAATACGCGCGGCGGGCGTTCGGTCGTGGCATCCCAGCAGCCTTGCTCGGCCGTGGGCTTGCTGAGATTGCCGGCGTTGTCCAGGTAGGCCACGCGGCTGCGCCAGCGGCCGTTGGGGGCCAGGGTCAGCGTGATGCGTTGCGCGGCGCATTGCTCCGAGGGCGACAGGCAGGGCAGGGTGCCCATGTAGGTCTGTGCCTGGGGCACCAGCGCGTGGGCGGCCGGCGAAGCGCTGCCCGCGGCCTGCGCCGCCGAGGCGGCGCTGGATTCGGCGGCTTCCTGGGCTGCGGCGTCTTCGGCTTCGGTGCGGGGGCGCGTCTGGCCCGGGGGCGGCGCCTTGAGTTCGATCTGCAACTGCGAGGGGGCGCGCACCACGCTGCGGTAGGCCGCGCCTTCGCCCTGGTACTGTGCGTCGGTCAGCGTGCCGGCCGGCGGCGGGTTGTAGTAGCCCTCGGTGCGCTGCTGCGCGCAGCCCGCGATCAGCGCCGTGCCAGCCAGCGTGGCCGCGGTCAGGGTCAGGAATCGATGGCGAGGCGCCTGAAGACTTGCGGGTGCGGGCATGATGGCTGACAAACGTAGTGGATATGTCGGAATTCTACGCATTTATGGAAACATCCGATACGTTTGCATCACGGCGCGCGTTTGAACTATTTGCCGCATGCCGGAATAATGCGGCGTCACCGGCCCTGTTGCGCGTCATGCCGCGCCCGGCCCCTACACAATGCTGGCCTGAATACCTATGCGGCACGCCTTCGCAGTCGATCTCCACTGGGCCATCGCCATGGCTGCGGTGCTGGGCCTGTTGGCCGGCGCCTGGCTGACCGTGCTCGCCCATCGCCTGCCGCGCATGATGGAGCGCGAGTGGCTGCAGCAATACTACGACTACCGCCAGTCGGCGCTGCCCGATGCCCTTGCGCCGCTCGCGCCGGCTCCCGGCCCGGCCGCCTATAACTTGTGGACCCCGGGCTGGCACTGCGCCGCGTGCGCCGCTCCCATACGCGGCTGGCGCCGGCTGCCCGTGGCCGGGTGGCTGTGGCTGCGGGGCCGCTGCGGGGCATGCGGCAGCGCCATAGGCTGGCGTTATCCCGTCACCGAACTGGCCACCGCCGCGCTCTTCGCGCTGTGCGTCTGGCGGTTCGGGCCCACGCCGCTGGCCTTGTGCGCCATGCTGTTGTGCGCGGCGCTGGTGGCGCTGGCGTGGATCGATCTGCAGACCAGCCTGCTGCCCGATGCCATTACCCTGCCCCTGGCGTGGCTGGGCCTGCTGGTCAACCTTGGCGGAGCAATCGCGCCGCTGCCGCTGGCCGTGCTGGGCGCGGTGGTGGGCTACGTGTTCCTGTGGCTGCTGTTTCATATGTTCCGGCTGCTGACCGGGCGTGAAGGCATGGGGTACGGCGATTTCAAGCTGCTGGCCGCGCTGGGCGCGTGGTTCGGCCTGGCGGCGCTGCCCGCCCTGTTGCTGATGGCTTCGCTCGCGGGCGTGGCCGGCGCAGGTATCCTGCGGTTGACGGGCCGCGCGCGGCGCGGGCAGCCTTTGCCCTTCGGCCCTTATCTTGCGTTGGCCGGCGTGGTGATGCTGCTGACCCCGGGGGGGCCGGCATGGTTCTAGCTAGCCGACGCGGGCCGGGCGCCCATGGCTTTGACGGATTACATCTATGTACAAAATCGGGCTGACCGGCGGCATTGGTTCCGGCAAGACTCGCGTGGCCGACATGCTGGCCGAATGGGGCGCGGCGGTGGTCGACACCGACGCCATCGCGCACGCCCTGACGGCGCCCGGCGGGGCCGCGCTGCCCGCCATACGCGAGGCGTTCGGCGATGCGGCCATCGGCGCCGACGGCGCCCTGGACAGGGCCTGGATGCGCGACCTGGTATTTCGGGAACCCGACGCGCGCGCACGGCTCGAAGCCATCATGCATCCGCTCATCGGCGCGGATACCCGGCGCGCGGCCGCCGTGGCCACGGGCGCGTACCTGGTGTTCGTGGTGCCGCTGCTCGTAGAGTCCGGCCGCTGGCGCGACCGGGTCGATCGCATCTGCGTCGTCGACTGCGATCCGGCTACCCAGGTCGCCCGGGTGCAGTCGCGCAGCGGGCTGACGGAGCCAGCCATACGGCGTATCATGGCGGCACAGGCCGCGCGGGCAACCCGGCTCGCGGCAGCAGACGACGTCATCGTCAACGACGGCGCCACTACTGTCGAACAGCTGCGCGCGCGGGCAAAGGCTCTGCACGACCAATGGCGCCGACTGGCGGCGGCGCCGCGCAATCCGCCGCCCGGTGCGGCCGGCTCTCCTGAATAACCCGGCCCGCGGGCCGATCACAAACAGGCCTGTACATAGCGTGATTCTGTACGAATATCCTTTCAATGAACGCGTCCGTGCCTACCTGCGGCTGGAATACCTATTTGACCGCCTGAACTACTTTGCGCGCGAAGGCGATCCCAGGCATCACCAGATCGCGGTCGCGACCCTGTTCGATATCCTCGACGCCACGGAACGCACCGACATCAAGACCGCCGTGCTGCAAGATCTCGATCGCCAGCGCGTGGCCTTGCAGGCGCTGCGCGACCATCCCAATGTCGCCCAGGACGCCCTCGAATCGATGCTTGCCGACCTGGAACGCACGGTGGGCAACCTGGCCGCCCAGGGACGCGCCGGGCAGCCGCTGCGCGAGAACGAATGGCTGGTCAGCCTGCGCGGCCGCCTGGCGGTGCCCGGCGGCGCCACGCAGGTCGACATGCCCTCGTATCATGCCTGGCAGCACCGGCCCGAGGCCGATCGCTGCGCCGACCTGCAGGCCTGGACGGCGCCGCTGCGCCCCTTGCACAACGCCGTGGCCATGGCGCTGCGCCTGTTGCGCGAATCGGGCCGCCGATCCGAAATCCAGGCCGAGGGCGGCGCCTACCAGCAGATGCTGGCCGGCAAGCTGTTTCAATTGCTGCGCGTCTGGATCGACCCCCAGTTGGGCGTGTTTCCCGAGATCAGCGCCAATAAGTACATGATCTGGATACGTTTTTCGTGCCAGAACGGCGACGCGAAGCCCCAGCAGGTCACGCGCGACCTGTCCTTCCAGATGTCGCTTTGCAGCGCCTGAGCCGGCGCGGCATGCCGCCGTCGCGGCGCGACGGCCGATTTCCTGTTGCGGCGTATTTCAAGCGCCGCCGCCCGGCGCCGTAAACGGCTGCTCTTGGGGGACAATAGCGCCTTCAGCCGCTTGTGTCCGACCCTTTATGCCCCAAATGTCCGAACCGACCAGGCCGCGCCGCCGGCGCTTGCTGGTGGCGACTCTGTCATTGCTGGCCCTAGCCGTTGTCGCATGGCTGGCGCTCAAGCCTGGCGATCAGCCGGCGCAGCGCCAGGGCCGTGGGTTCGGCGGGGGCGGCGCGATGGACATGCCGGTGCCCGTGCGGGTGGCCGCAGCGGGCACGCAGAACATCGACATCGAACTGCGCGCGTTGGGCACCGTTACCGCGTACAACACCGTCACTGTACGCAGCCGCGTCGATGGCGAGCTGATCGACGTGGCCTTCAATGAAGGCCAGCGCGTCAAGGCGGGCGACCTGCTCGCGCAGATCGACCCCCGCCCCTATGAAGTGGCGCTGGCCCAGGCGCGCGGGCAGCAGCAGCAGAACCAGGCGCAGCTGGCCAATGCGCGGCGCGACCTGCAGCGCTATCAAACCCTTTTCAAGCAGGATTCGATCGCACGGCAGCAGCTCGATACCCAGGCCGCGCTGGTGCGCCAGTATGAAGGCACCCAGATCAGCGACCAGGCCGCCGTCGACGACGCCAAGCTGCGCCTGGAGTACACGCGCATCACCGCGCCCATAGACGGCAGGCTGGGGCTGCGCAAGGTTGATGTGGGCAATCTGGTATCGACGGGCGACACCGAAGGCCTGGTGGTCATTACGCAGACCCAGCCTATCTCGGTGCTGTTTTCGCTGCCCGAAACGCAATTGCCCGAAGTGCTCGAACAGGTGCGCGCCGGCCGCACGCTGGCCGTGCGCGCCTACGACCGCAACGATACCGAACTCGTCGCCACCGGGCAGCTCGAGACCCTCGACAACCAGATCGACGTGGCCACCGGCACGGTCAGGCTCAAGGCGCGTTTCGATAATGCCGACGAACGCCTGTTTCCCAACCAGTTCGTCAACGTGCGCCTGCTGGTACAGACGCGCGACGACGCCACGGTGATTCCCACGGCCGCGGTACAACAGGGCAACGCCGGCCCCTTCGTGTTCCTGCTGCGTCCCGACAACACCGTAGAAGTGCGGCAAGTGCAGCTGGGCGCCATCAATGGCGACCGAGTGGCCGTCAACGCGGGGCTGGCGCCAGGCGACCGAGTGGTCGTCGAAGGCACCGACCGTCTGCGCACGGGCGCCAAGGTCAGTGTCGTCACGGGCGACGCCACCATTGCGGCCACGCCCGGCCAGACACTGGGCGCCGGCGCGCGTGCGGGCGCCGGCCAGCCAGCGAAGGCGCCGTGAACCCGTCACGCCTGTTCATCCTGCGGCCGGTCGCCACCACACTGTCAATGGTGGCGATCCTGATCGCCGGCTTCATCGCCTACCGCCTGCTGCCCGTATCGGCGCTGCCCGAGGTGGACTATCCCACCATCCAGGTCGTCACGCTGTATCCGGGCGCCAGCCCCGACGTCATGACCTCGCTGGTGACCTCGCCGCTCGAGCGCCAGTTCGGGCAGGTGCCGGGGCTGAACCAGATGTCTTCCACCAGTTCGGGCGGGGCGTCGGTGATCACGCTGCAGTTCAGCCTGGACGTATCGCTGGACGTGGCCGAACAAGAGGTGCAGGCCGCCATCAACGCGGCGTCCAACCTGCTGCCCGGCGACCTGCCCGTGCCTCCGGTGTACAACAAGGTCAACCCTGCCGACGCGCCGGTGCTGACACTGGCCATTACTTCGCCCACCATGCCCTTGCCGCAGGTGCGCGACCTGGTCGATACGCGCATGGCGCAGAAGCTGTCGCAGGTGCCAGGCGTGGGGCTGGTCAGCGTGGCCGGCGGGCAGCGCCCCGCCGTGCGCATCCAGGTCAACCCGCGCGCGCTGGCCTCGGCAGGGATGTCGCTGGCCGACCTGCGCAACGCGGTGGTCGGCGCCAACGTCAACCAGCCCAAGGGCAACCTGGACGGGCCCGAGCGTTCGACCACCATCAACGCCAACGACCAGCTCAAGTCGCCCACCGACTATAACGACCTGATCATCGCCTACCGCAACAACGCGCCCGTGCGCCTGTCGGACGTGGCGCAGGCCGTGCAGGGCGCCGAAGACGTGCGCCAGGCCGCGTGGGCGGGCGACCAGCCCGCGATTCTGCTGAATGTGCAGCGCCAGCCGGGGGCCAATGTCATCGATGTGGTCGACCGCATCCGCGCCATGCTGCCGCAGCTTGAAGACGCGCTGCCCGCTACCCTGGATGTCACCGTCGTGTCCGACCGCACGCAGACCATCCGCGCGTCCGTGTCCGACGTGCAGTTCGAGATGCTGCTGGCCGTGGCCCTGGTGGTAATGGTGACCTTCGTGTTCCTGCGCAGCCTGACGGCCACGGTGATCCCTAGCGTGGTGGTGCCCCTGTCGCTGGTGGGCACGTTCTGCATCATGTACCTGGCCGGGTTCAGTATCAACAACCTGACCTTGATGGCGCTGACCATCGCGACCGGCTTCGTCGTCGATGACGCGATCGTCATGATCGAGAACATCGCGCGGCACCTCGAAGAAGGCGAAACGCCCATGCAGGCCGCGCTCAAGGGCGCCCAGCAGATCGGCTTCACGCTCATCTCGCTGACGTTCTCGCTGATCGCGGTGCTGATCCCGCTGCTGTTCATGACCGAAGTGGTGGGGCGGCTGTTCCGCGAATTCGCCATCACGCTGGCGGTGGCCATTCTGATTTCGCTGGTGGTGTCGCTGACGCTTACCCCCATGATGTGCGCCCGCCTGCTGCGGCCCGAGTCCGAACAGCGGCACGGCCGCTTCCACCGGGCCACGGGGGCGTTCATCGACGGCGTCATCAGGCGCTACGACGTCATGCTGCAATGGGTGCTGGCGCGCCAGCGCCTGACCCTGCTGGTGGCGCTGGGCACCTTTGTGCTGACCGTGCTGCTGTACATCGCGATTCCCAAGGGTTTCTTCCCGCAGCAAGACAGCGGCATCATCCAGGCCATCACGCAGGCGCCGGCCTCGGTGTCTTTCCCCGCGATGGCGCAGCGCCAGCAAGCCGCCGCGCGCATCGTGTTGCAAGACCCGGATGTCGAATCCGTGGCCTCGTTCATCGGCGTGGACGGCACCAACGCCACGTTGAACACCGGCCGCATGCAGATCGCCCTGAAGCCCCATGCAGAGCGCGACGGCGACCTGGCCGAGATCACCCGCCGCCTGCAGGATGCGCTTGCCGCGCAGCACGACCTGAAGGTCTACATGCAGCCGGTGCAGGATCTCACCATCGAAGACCGCATCAGCCGCACGCAGTACCAGATGACCCTGTCCAATCCCGACATGGCGCTGCTTGCCGAGTGGGCGCCGCGGCTGGTCGAGCGCCTGTCGCAGTTGCCCGAGCTGACCGACGTGGCGCACGACATGCAGAACGACGGCCTGCAGACCTGGGTGGAAATCGACCGCGATGCCGCGGCGCGGCTGGGCATCACCACGGCCGCCATCGATGAGGCGCTGTACAACGCGTTCGGGCAGCGGCTGATTTCCACCATTTTTACGCAGTCGAACCAGTACCGGGTGGTGCTGGAGGTGCTGCCGCAGTTCAGCCAGTCTCCCCAGGCGCTGGAACAGATACACCTGACCACCGAGGCCGGCACGCTGGCGCCGTTGTCGGCGGTGGCGCAGATTTCGCAGGGCCGTACCATGCTGGCCATCAGCCGGCTCGACCAGTTCCCCATGACCACCGTGTCGTTCAATCTGGCGCCCGGCGCATCATTGTCGGGCGCGGTCGAGGCCATCAAGGCCGCCGAGGCCGAGATCGGCATGCCGGCCGGCATCGAGACGCGCTTCCAGGGCGCGGCGCTGGCTTTCCAGAACTCGCTGTCCAGCACGCTGTGGCTGATCCTGGCCGCGGTGGTCACCATGTACATCGTGCTGGGCGTCCTGTACGAAAGCTATATCCACCCCATCACGATTCTTTCCACGCTGCCTTCGGCCGCGGTGGGCGCGCTGCTGGCGCTGATGATCCGGGGCACCGAGCTCGACATGATCGGCATCATCGGCATCATCCTGCTTATCGGCATCGTGAAAAAGAACGCGATCATGATGATCGACTTTGCGCTTGAGGCCGAGCGCAAGCGCGGGCTGACGCCGCGCGCGGCCATCCACGAAGCGGCCCTGCTGCGTTTCCGCCCCATCCTGATGACGACGCTGGCGGCGTTGTTCGGTGCGTTGCCGCTGATGCTGTCGACCGGCACTGGCGCCGAACTGCGCCAGCCGCTGGGCCTGGTCATGGTGGGCGGGCTGCTGCTCAGCCAGGTGCTTACGCTGTTTACCACGCCGGTCATCTACCTGATGTTCGACCGCCTTTCGCGCCGGGGCAGGGCGCGGCAGGCCACGGAGCCGGCATGATCCTGTCGGCGCCGTTCATCGTGCGCCCGGTGGCCACGGTCTTGCTGTGCCTGGGGCTGGTGCTGGCGGGGCTGCTGTCGTACCGCATGTTGCCGGTGGCGCCGCTGCCGGAAGTCGACCTGCCTATCATTTCGGTCACGGCCAATCTGCCGGGCGCCAGCCCGGAAACCATGGCGTCCAGCGTGGCCACGCCCCTGGAACGCTCGCTGGGCGCCATTGCCGGCGTCACCGAAATGACGTCGCGCAGTTCGCAGGGCAGCACCCGCATCACCCTGCAGTTCGACCTCAGCCGCGACATCGACGGCGCCGCGCGCGACGTGCAGGCCGCCATCAATGCCGCGCGTTCGCTGCTGCCCACCGGCTTGCGCAGCAACCCCACGTATCGCAAGGTCAACCCCTCGTCGGCCCCCATCATGGTGCTGGCCATGACTTCCAGCACCCTGAGCCAGGGCAGGCTGTACGACCTGGCCTCGACCATCGTGGCGCAGAAGCTGGCGCAGGTAAAAGGCGTCGGCGAAGTCACGGTGGGCGGCAGCTCGCTGCCGGCGGTGCGGGTCAATCTCAATCCGGGCGCGCTGTCGAGCCGCGGCGTGTCGCTGGACGAAGTGCGCAGCACGCTGACCGAGGCCAATGCCAACCGGCCCAAGGGCTTTATCGAGAACGACAGCCATCATTGGCAGATCATGGCCAGCGACCAGCTCGAACGCGCCGAGCAGTACCGCCCGCTGGTGGTGGCGTGGCGCGACGGCGCGCCGGTGCGGCTGTCCGACGTGGCCACGGTGGAAGACTCGGTCGAAGACCTGTTCCAGACGGGTTTCTACAACAACAGCCCGGCCATCCTGCTTATCCTGCGCCGCCAGGCCGACGCGAACATCATCGAAACCGTAGAAGCGGTGCGCGCCCAGTTGCCGCAGCTGGCCGCGATGCTGCCGGGCGACGTAGACCTGACCATCGCGCAAGACCGAACGCCCAGCATCCGCGCTTCGCTGCACGAGGCCGAGTTGACGCTGGTGGTGGCGGTGGGCCTGGTGATGCTGGTCGTGCTGCTGTTCCTGCGCCATTGGCGCGCCGCGCTCATTCCCAGCGTGGCGGTGCCGGTTTCATTGATCGGCACGTTCTGCGTGATGTACCTGTGCGGCTATACGCTGAACACGATCTCGCTGATGGCGCTGATCATCGCCACGGGGTTCGTGGTGGACGACGCCATCGTGGTGCTCGAGAACATCATGCGCCATATCGAGCAGGGCGCCTCGCCCATGCGGGCGGCGTTGCGCGGCTCGCGCGAAGTCGGCTTCACGGTGCTGTCCATGAGCCTGTCGCTGGTGGCCGTATTCATTCCCATCTTGTTGATGGGCGGCGTGGTCGGGCGGCTGTTCCGCGAGTTCGCGGTGACCCTTTCGGCCGCCATCCTGGTGTCGCTGGTGGTGTCGCTGACGCTTACCCCCATGATGTGCGCACGGCTGCTGCAGCCGCAAAACCGCGAGCGCAGGCCGGGGCGGCTGTCGGCGGCGATCGGGCGCGGCTTCGACGCCATGCTGGCGCATTACCGGCGCAGCCTGTCCTGGGCGCTCGCGCACGGACGCATCATGATGCTGCTGCTGGCGGCCGCCATCGGCCTGAACGTGTATTTGTACGCCGTGGTGCCCAAGGGCTTCCTGCCGCAGCAGGACACCGGTCAGCTGCTGGGCTTTTTCCGCGTCGACCAGGGCACGTCTTTCCAGGCCACGGTGCCCAAGCTGGAATACTTCCGCAAGGTGATTCTCTCGGACCCGGCCGTGGCCAGCATCACGGTGCATGCGGGCGGGCGCGGGGGCAGCAACAGCAGCTTCATGTCGATACAGCTCAAGCCGCTGGACGAACGCAATGTCAGCGCCAACGATGTGGTCAACCGCCTGCGCGGGCGGCTGCAGAATACCCCGGGCGCGCGGGTGTTCCTGGTGCCGCAGCAGGATATCTTCCTGGGTGGCGGGCAGGGCAGCGGCTCGTACGACTACACGTTGCTGTCGGGCGATCTGTCGCTGCTGCGCGCCTGGATGCCGCGGGTGCAGCAGGCCATGGCCGCGTTGCCCGAACTTGTCGACGTGGACTCCAGCGTCGAAGACAAGGGCCGCCAGATCGAGCTGGTCATCGACCGCGAGGCCGCGACGCGGCTGGGCATACGCATGGCCGACATCGCGGCCGTGCTGAACAATTCGTTCAGCCAGCGCCAGGTTTCCGTGATGTATGGCCCCCTGAACCAATACCATGTGGTCATGGGTGTAGACCAGCGCTTTGCGCGCGATGCCGAATCGCTCAAGCAGGTGCATGTCATCACGCAGGATGGCCAGCGCGTGCCGCTGTCGGCCTTCGCGCGCTTCGAAAACACGAATGCCCCGCTCAGCGTGCGTCACAACGGGCTGTTCGCGGCCGACGATATTTCGTTCAACCTGGCGCCGGGCGTGTCCCTGGATCAGGCCATACGCGCCATCGACGCCGCCGTGGCGCGCATCGGGCTGCCCTCGGACCAGATCCAGGCGGGCTTTTTGGGCGCCGCCGCGGCGCAGCAGCAGGCGCAAAGCCAGCAGCCCTGGTTGATCCTGGCCGCGCTGGTCACCATGTATATCGTGCTGGGCATCCTGTACGAAAACCTGGTGCATCCGCTTACCATCCTGTCCACGCTGCCATCGGCCGGCATCGGCGCCTTGCTGGCGCTGATGCTGGTGGGCAGCGAGTTCACCATCATTGCGCTGATAGGCGTGTTCCTGCTGATCGGCATTGTGAAGAAGAACGCCATCATGATGGTCGATTTCGCGCTGGAGGCCGAACGCCGACGCGGCCTGACGCCGCGCGACGCCATCTTCGAGGCGTGCCTGACGCGCTTTCGCCCCATCATGATGACCACGATGGCGGCCATTTTCGGGGCATTGCCGCTGGTGCTGGCCACCGGGGCCGGCGTCGAAATGCGTCAGCCGCTGGGGGTGACGATCGTCGGCGGCCTGATACTCAGCCAGATCCTCACGCTGTACACGACTCCGGTCGTGTACCTGTACCTGGACCGCTTCCGCCTGTGGCTGCGGGGCCGCCGCCGCGGCGGCGGGGTGGCGGGTCCGCAACCGGATATAGAACGCCCATGAGCCGCGCCATGTTGTTGCTTTCGTTTCCCGACCTTGCACGCGCGCCGCGCCGCGCGCTGCTGCTTGCGTGTTGCTGCGCGTTGTTGTCCGCCTGTGCGGTAGGCCCCGATTACCAGAGGCCCACGCTTGATGTGGGCGACAGCTACAAAGAAGCGCCGGCTTCCGTCGACGGGTGGAAACCCGCCCAGCCGCGCGATGCCGCAGAACGCGGCGCATGGTGGCAGGTGTACGGGGACCCGACGCTCGACGGGCTGATGCAGCAGTTGAATACGGCCAACCAGACCATTGCGCAGGCAGAGGCCAATTACCGCCAGGCACAGGCGCTGGTGCAGGGTGCGCGCTCGGGGTTCTTTCCCACGGTGGGCGCCAACACCAGCGCCACCCGGGCGGGCGGCGGCGGCAACGGCGCCGCCGGGGGCGTTGCCAACCAGTACAACCTGAGCGGCTCGGCAAGCTGGGAAGCCGACCTGTGGGGGCGCGTGCGTCGCGAAGTGGAGGCCAGCCGCGCCGAGGCCGACGCCAGCTTCGCCGACCTTGCCAACGCGCGGCTCAGCGCGCAGTCGGCCCTGGCCCAGAACTATTTCCAGCTGCGCATCCTGGACGAACAGAAGCGCCTGCTGGAATCCACCGTGGCGGCCTACGAAAAGTCTTTGCGGCTGACACAGAACCGTTATCAGGCAGGCGTGGCGGGCAAGAGCGACGTGTCGGTCGCCCTGGCGCAGCTGGAAAACACGCGCGCGCAGTTGATCGATCTGGAATGGCAGCGCGGCCAGTTCGAACATGCCATAGCCGTGCTGGTGGGGCTGGCGCCTTCGCGCTTTGCTCTTGCGCCGGCGCGCTTCGCGCAGGCGTTGCCCCACATTCCGGCGGGCTTGCCGTCCGAACTGCTCGAGCGCCGGCCCGACGTGGCGTCGGCCGAACGCCGCGTGGCGGCCGCCAACGCACAGATCGGCGTCGCGCAGTCGGCCTGGTTCCCCGACCTGGTCCTGAGCGCCGACGGCGGCTTTCGCAGCGGGCAATTCGCGCAGTGGCTGACCGCGCCCGCACGGTTCTGGTCGCTGGGCCCGGCCTTGGCGCTGACGCTGTTCGACGGCGGAGCGCGCCAGGCCGAACTGGACCGCGCCCGCGCCGCCTACGACGGGCAGGCGGCCCTGTATCGCCAGACCGTGCTGGGCGCGCTGCGCGAAGTCGAAGACTATCTGATCCAGCTGCGCGTCATGGAACAAGAGCAGGTCGTGCAGCGACGCGCACTCGAAGCCGCGCGCGAATCATTGCGGCTGGCGCGCAACCAGTACGAGGCCGGCCTGATCGGATACCTGGACGTGGCCGTGCTCGAAACCACCGCGCTCAACAGTGAGCGCAATGCGCTGAGCCTGCTGGGCAGCCGCCTGGCCGCCAGCGTACAGCTCATCGCCGCCCTGGGCGGCGGTTGGGAAGGATTGCCACCGCAAGACACCGCGCAGGCCGAGCCGCAGCAGGAATAAACATCGCCGGTGTCAGACACCCTGCGGGAGTCAGACACCAGGCATCAGCAAGCGGGGGGCAGGGCGTACGGGTTTGTAGGTGTCAGACACCCTGCGGGAGTCAGACACCAGGCATCAGGAAGTGGGGAGCAGGACGTACGGGTTTGAAGGTGTCAGACACCCTGCGGGAGTCAGACACCAGGCATCAGCAAGCGGGGGGCAGGGCGTACGGGTTTGAAGGTGTCAGACACCCTGCGGGAGTCAGACACCGAGCATCAGGAAGTGGGGGGCAGGGCGTACGGGTTTGTAGGTGTCAGACACCCTGCGGGAGTCTGACACCAGGCATCAGGAAGCGGGGGGCAGGGCGTACGGGTTTGTAGGTGTCTGACTCCCGCAGGGTGTCTGACACCAAACGCATGGGCATAACGCTGCGAGTGCGCGCAGGCCTTAGAAAAACCCCCGGATACCTGCGACCCCGTGGGCGCCATGCCGTTGCGCGTCGGCCAGCGTGTTGGCCGACTGCCCGCCCAGCGCATAGACGGGCAGCCCGGCGTCGCGCGTGCCTTGCACGAACCCCTGCCACCCTAGCGTGGGAGCCCCCGGATGCGATGGTGTTTCCAGCACCGGCCCCAGCACCGCGAAGTCGGCGCCCAGGTTGCGTGCGTGCATCACCTGCGCATTATCGTGCGTCGAGACCCCCACCCACGCATGTTCGGGAAGCGCCGGGCGCGCATGCAGCGCCGCGGCGTCGGACCAGCGCAGGTGCACGCCGTCGGCATGGCGCCACCACGCCTGCGGATGCACGCTGTTGATCAGCAGGCGCGCGCCCGCGGCATGGCATTGCCTGGCGACCGCCTGCATCGCGTCGCGCAGCGACGTGGCCGCGGGGCCGTCGGGCCAGTTGGGTTCGCGCAGCTGCACCAGTTTCAGGCCGCGCGCCAGCGCCAGATCGAGCCGTTCCAGAAAGGCCGGCAGCCCGGCGCGCCCGCCGATGGACGTAATGCCGTAGGCGTCGGGCAGTTGCAGCCAGCGCAATGGGGGCAAGGTGGCCGGCAGCAGGTCGCCGACCTGGTCGGCATGCGCGGGTTTTACCCAGCGCAACTGCTGGTCTTCGAGCCCGCGCGGCTCGCCCTGCCATGCCGTGACCTTGCAGAAGCACAGGCGCACCGTAGTGTGCGGATAGGCGTGCACATAGGTTACCCAGGGCACCGCCTGCGTGACTTCGATGCCCAGTTCTTCGCGCAGTTCGCGCGTCAGGGCCTGCAGCACGGTTTCGCCGGGCTCGAGCTTGCCGCCGGGCAGTTCCCACCAGCCCGCCCAGGGTTTGCCGTCGGGGCGCTGCCCAAGCAACAGCTGGCCGTCGGGGCGCAGGATGAGGCCCGCGGCGACATCGATGATGCGCTCAGACATGGCGTGCCGCCCAGTCGCGCGCAAACTGATAGGCCACGCGACCCGAACGCGAGCCGCGTTCCAGGGCCCATTGCAGGGCTTCGGTGCGGCTGGTTTCGATATGCTCTGCGGGGCAGTCGAGCTCGCGCAGCCAGTGCCGCACGATGTCGAGGTAGTCGTCCTGCTTGAATGGATGGAACGACAGCCACAGGCCGAAGCGTTCGGATAGCGAAATCTTTTCTTCGACGGTTTCGCCCGGGTGGATCTCGCCATCGGGCTGGTGCCGGGCCTGCAGGTTCTCGCTCATGTATTCCGGCATCAGGTGACGCCGGTTGGATGTCGCGTAGATCAGCACGTTGTCGCCCGAGGCCGACACCGAACCGTCAAGCACCGACTTCAGCGCCTTGTAGCCCGCTTCGCCTTCTTCGAACGATAGGTCATCGCAGAACACAATGAAGCGTTCGGGGCGTTGCGCCACCAGTTCGACGATGTCGGGCAGGTCGCCCAGGTCGGACTTGTCGACCTCGATGAGCCTGAGGCCCTGGTCGCCATAGGCGGCCAGCATGGCCTTGACCAGTGAACTCTTGCCCGTGCCGCGCGCCCCGGTCATCAGGACGTTGTTGGCGGGCTTGCTCTGCAGGAACTGCCGGGTATTGCGGTCGATGATGTCTTTCTGGCGTTCGATGTGGTGCAGGTCGGACAGGTCGATGCGCGCGACGTGGCGCACCGCATCGAGCCAGCCGCGCGCGCCGCGCTTGCGCCACCGGTAAGCGTGGGCCGACCAGTCGATCTCGGGCGGTGCGGCGGGCAGCCAGGCTTCGAGCTGGGCCAGCACGCGTTCGGCGCGCTCGATGAGTACGGAAAAATCAGTAGCGGTCACTTCGGTATCCGGTGCGTGGAGCTCAGGAGCGGTAGTCGGCATTGATGCTGACATACTCGTGCGAGAAGTCGCAGGTGTACACGGTTTCGGCGGCCTGCCCGCGCCCCAGGGCGACGCGCACCTCGATCTCGGCCTGCTTCATGACACGTTGGCCGTCGGCTTCCTGGTAGTCGGGATTGCGGCCGCCGTCGCGCGCCACCAGCACGTCGTCGAGCCACAGGCGCAGCCGGGAGACATCCAGGTCGTCGACGCCGGCATAGCCGATGGCGCACAGGATGCGGCCCAGGTTAGGGTCCGACGCGAAGAACGCGGTCTTGACCAGCGGCGAGTGCGCCACCGAGTACGCGACCTTCAGGGCCTCTTCGGCATTTTGCGCCTGCTCGACCCGAACCGTGATGAATTTGGTGGCGCCTTCGGCGTCGCGCACGATCTTCTGGGCCAGGTCCAGCGCGGCGGCGCCCAGCGCGTCGCGCAGGTCGGCATAGTGGGGGTCGGATGGCGATGTGATGTTCAGGCCCGACTGGCCGGTGGCGGCGATGATGAAAGAATCGTTGGTGGACGTGTCGCCGTCGACGGTAATGCGATTGAATGACCGGTTGGCGAGGTCTGTGGCCAGCGTGCGCAGCAGCGGCTGCGCGATGCCCGCGTCGGTGGCCAGGAAGCTGAGCATGGTGGCCATGTTGGGGCGGATCATGCCGGCGCCCTTGCTGATGCCGGTAATGGTGATGGTGCGGCCGCCGATCTGCACCTGCCGCGAGTGGATCTTGGGCAGCGTGTCGGTGGTCATGATGCCGTGGGCCGCGTTGAACCATTCGTTGGCGCCCAGCCTGGCCAGCGCGTCGGGCAGGGCGGCCGTCAGGCGGTCCAGCGGCAGGGGTTCCAGGATGACACCCGTGGAAAACGGCAGCACCTGCTCGGCCGGCACGCCCAGCAGCTTGCCGAGCGCGGCGCAGGTATCTTGCGCCTTCTGCAGGCCTTCGGCGCCAGTGCCGGCATTGGCGTTGCCGGTATTGACCACCAGCGCGCGGATCGGCCCGCCAGCGGCAAGGTGCGCTTCGCAAACCTGCACGGGAGCCGCACGGAAGCGGTTGCGGGTGAACACGCCTGCCACGCTGGTGCCTTCGGCCAGCTTGAAGACGGTGAGATCGCGTCGGTTGGCCTTGCGGATGCCGGCTTCGGTAACGCCGATTTCAACGCCGGCTACGGGGAAAATGTCGGACTCGGAGGGGATCTGCAGGTTAACGGCCATGACTCGGTCTCTGTGGCAGGGCAAATAAACCGCGCTTGGGCGGGTGGAAGCTTCGTATTATCCCACCCAGCCGCGCCGTGTGGGCATGCGGCCCCGGCGTGAAAGGGCAGCGGGTTATACGGTGTACGGTGCGCTGCCGGTGTGCGGTGTCAGGCGCTGGCGATATGTTGTAGGGTGTCAGGCACCTGCGGAGCCTGACACCAGGAAAGCGACACGAGGAAAAGGGTTGCCAGGGGGTGATGCCCGGCTCGATCGCGCTCCCGTTTCTTGCCGGCGCGGTCTCGCCGGTGCTGTCTCGTTCTTGCCAGTGCGGTCTCGCTTCTTGCCGGTGCAGTCTCGTGGCGTGGGGCACTGTGGGGTGGCGCGTTGGGCGGCGGGGCAGCCGGCGCAGCCGGCCGAGGGCGCCTGGTTGCGCCCGAGCCCGACGCACGTGCGCCGCCCCGCAGTGCCCCACGCCGCGAGACGCCATAAGAACCCGTCCAGCCCCAGCCCAGCTCCCAGCCCCCCAGCCTAAGCCCCCAGCCCTCAGCCCTCAGCCCCCAGCCGCAGCCCCCAAGCACCACGCCCCCCGTTCGCTACTGGCCGCCCCCGCGCGCCGCCACAATCTGCAGCTTCAGTTCCCCCAGCGCCTGGAACAACGCATCCCGGCTGTGGTCCGGCAGCCCGTCGAACATCCCCTTGACCCAATTTTCGTGCGCGCGAGCCATGCGCGTGAACACGCGGCGGCCTTGCGGCGTGAGTTTGAGCACCGAACTGCGCCGGTCGGTAGCCAGCTTCGTGCGCATCACCAGCCCTTCCTTTTCGAGCTGGTCGGCAATGCCCGTAATATTTCCGTTGGTCACCATCATCCGGCGCGACAGTTCGCCCATTTTCATCCCCTTGGGCGCGCGCTGCAGTTGCGCCATCAGGTCAAAGCGGGGCAGCGTCGTATCGAATTCAGTGCGCAGGCGGCCGCGCAGGTCAGATTCGATCAAGTTGCAGCACGTCAGCAGACGCAGCCACAAACGCAACGCATGGTGGTCGTCGGGCGCGGCGCGGGTTTCCAGGTCGGGAGCGTCGATCATGGCGGGCATCAGCAGGCGGCCTGGCCGCCGGCCAGGCCCATTTGGTCGAAAATGGCGCGCGTCAGCGGGCTGGCGGGATCATTCAGCGTAAGCACGATATCGAAATGATTGGCATCGGGCATGGGCACATACTGCGCCGGCAGGCCGCGGGCCCGCCAGGCGTCGAGATAATCGTCGCTCTGGCGCTTGAATTCAGCCGTTTCATTGCCGCCGTAACTGATCAGCAGCGGGCAGGCGGCGCCGGCGGGAAGCAGGGCGGGGCTGTTGCGTTCGGCGTCGGCCGCAGTAAGCCGCATCCAGTCATTGACATGCGTATGCACCAGCGGCCGCAGGTCATACAGGCCCGACAGCGGCGCCGCGCCGGCCACCACATCGGCCGGCACACCATAAGAGCCGTGCCAGCCATCGGCCAGCAGCATGCCCGCCAGGTGCCCGCCCGCCGAACTGCCCGACACATGAATGCGCCGCGGATCGCCGCCATACCCGGCAATATGCCGATGCACCCAGGCCAGCGCGCGGCGGTTCTGGTCGACGATATGGTCCAGCGTCACGGCGGGGGCCAACGAATAATTTACCGCCACCACCACCGCGCCGGCCCGAGTAAACGCCGGCGCCATGCAGCTGGAATCATCCTTCGACAGCAGTCGCCAATAGCCGCCGTGTATAAACACAAACACCGGCGCCCCGCCCGGTGGCCGCCCGGCTTGCGGCGATGCCGGAAAAATATCGAGCAGCTCGTCCGGGTGGCTGCCATACGGCACATTGGCCGCATGTGGCAGGGCGTCGCGCGCCGCCTGGCTTTGCAGGGCATACTGCGCCAGGTACGGCTGCACATCGGGCACCGTAGCGCGCGCGTTGTATTGCGCGTCGAGCTCGGCGCGGTCGTAATGGCGGTAAAGGGCTGGCATATCGGGGCCGGGCGCGGGCGGATTCTTGGTAAAAACCCTAGGCTTGTCTTGCGGAATACTTTAAACCTAAACTATGCCGCACGCCAGCCTTTGCCGCGTCATTGTTTGATGCCGGGCAGCCGATGGCAATAGCATCCACATTCGCCCACACATAAGAATATCCGCCGCGCGCCTCGCGCAAGGAGCTATACGATGCGTATCCTGACCACTCTGGTGATGGCCGCCGCACTGGCGCCCGCCCTGTCATCGGCCGATCCCATTAAAGTCGGCATTGCGAATGATATATCGGGGCCGTTCGCCGCGCTGGGCGCCGAAGCGCGCGACGGCTTCAATCTTGCCATCAAGCAGCTGGACGGCAAGCTCGGCGGGCAGCCCGCAGAGTTCCTGCAATCCGACATGGGTGGCAACCCCGACCAGGCGCGCCAACTGGTCACGCGCTACATCCAGCGCGACAAAATCGACTTTTTCACCGGCCCCATCGGCTCGAACGTAGCGCTGGCGGTAGGCCCGGCGCTCTTTGCCGCCAAGGTGCCCTACTTGTCGAACAACCCGGGTCCCAGCCAGTATGCCGGCGAGCGCTGCAACCGCTATTGGTTCGGCACGTCGTACCAGAACGACGCCTTTCATGAAGCCGCCGGCAAAGTGGCCGCCGATCGCGGGTTCAAGAACGTGCTGATCATGGCGCCCGACTACCCGGCGGGCAAAGACGCCCTTACCGGCTTCAAGCGCGGCTACAAGTCGCCGGTTGCCGAAGAGGTCTACACCAAACTGGGCCAGCTCGACTACGCCGCCGAACTGGCACAGATTCGCGCCGCCAAGCCCGATGCCGTGTTCATTTTCCTGCCGGGCGGCATGGGCATCAACTTCGTCAAGCAGTTCGTGTCCACCGGGCTGTCGCAAAGCATCACCCTCATCGGCCCGGGCTTCTCGGCCGACGAAGACGTGATCCAGGCCGTGGGCGAACCGATGCTGGGCATGTACAACACCGCCCAATGGGCGCACGACCTGGACATTCCGCAGAACAAGCAGTTCGTCGAAGCCTTCCGCAAGGAATACAACGGCCGCTACCCGTCGGTGTATGCCGCGCAGGCCTATGACGTCATCATGGCCATGGACGCGGCGGTCAAGCAGGCGGGCGGCAAGGTCTCCGACCGCGAAGCCGTGCTCCAGGCGCTGGCCAAGGCCGATTATCCGTCGGTGCGGGGCGAGTTCACCTACGGCAAGAACCACTATCCCATCCAGGCTTACTACCTGCGCGTCATCGAAAAAGATGGCGAAGGCCGTATCACCAACAAGCTGGTGGGCAAGGTGTTCGACAGCTACCAGGACGTGTACGTGGACCAGTGCAAGCTGTAGTCCGGCCCATGCGCGGGCATAGCCAGGCGCCGTGCCCGCGGCCCACCCCATTGACGGAATCCAGATGACCCTGGTTGTCGAGCAGCTGCTGAATGGCCTGCAGTTCGGATTGATGCTTTTCCTGATCGCCGCCGGCCTGACGCTGGTATTCGGCATCATGGACATCATGAACCTGGCGCACGGGTCGCTGTACATGGCGGGCGCCTACGTCGCCGCCGAGACAATGCAGCGGTCCGGCTCTTTCGTGGCCGCGGTGCTGGTCGCCGCGCTGGCCACCGGGCTGGTGGGCCTGGTGCTGGAACTGGTGCTGGTGCGCCGCCTGGCCGTGCGCGACCACCTGGCCCAGGTGCTGGGCACCTATGCCGTCATCCTGATCGCCAATGACCTGGTCAAGATGGTCTGGGGCCCAGCCCCCGTCATGCTCAATATGCCGGCGGCGCTGTCCGGGCCGGTGCGGCTGCTGCCCGACCTGATGTACCCCGCCTACCGGCTGATGATCATCGCCTGCGGCCTGGCGGCCGCCGTAGGCCTTTACTGGTTCGTGACCCGCACCCGCGCGGGCGTGCTGGTGCGCGCGGGCGCATCCAACCGGCAAATGGCCACCTTGATGGGCGTGCGCGTGCCGCTGCTGTTCCTGGGCGTATTCACGATCGGCGCCATGCTGGCCGCCGTGGCGGGCGCATTGCTCGGCCCGATCACCGCCGTGCAGATCGGCATGGGCGAAGAGATCCTGATCCTGGTGCTGGTGTGCATCGTCATCGGCGGCATCGGTTCCATACGGGGGGCATTCGTGGGGGCCCTGCTGGTCGGCATGGTCGATACCGCCGGCCGGGCCTTCCTGCCCATGCTGCTGCGCGAGTTCCTGCCGCCCGCCATGGCGTCCAGCGTGGCCGCGACGCTTGCCGCGATTTCCATTTACCTGCTCATGGCCGGCGTGCTGGTGTTTCGCCCGGCCGGACTCTTTCCGGCGCGTGGCTGAACGATGCGCAGATCGACTCTCTGGACCCTGTTGCTGCTGCTGGTGCTGGCGCTGCTGCCTTACCTGGCGGCGGCGCTCGAACTGGACTTCTATGTGTCGGTGGTGCGGCGCATGCTGATCTATGCGGTGGCCGCCACCAGCCTGAACCTTATCCTGGGCTACGGAGGCATGGTGGCGCTGGGCCATGCGGCCTTCTTCGGCGCGGGCGCCTATGCTGTGGGCATTCTGGATGCGGCGGGCATAGCTTCGGCGCTGGTCGCCTGGCCGGCCGCGGTGGGCGTCGCGGCGTTGCTGGCCTTGCTGATCGGCGCGGTGTCGCTGCGCACGCGGGGCGTCTACTTCATCATGATCACGCTGGCATTCGCGCAGATGGTGTATTACCTGTTCATTTCGCTGCGCCAGTATGGCGGCGAAGACGGCCTGAACCTGTCGGGATATTCGCTGCTGCCGGGGCTCGATCTTGCCGACGGCACCCAGTTCTACTATCTGGTGTTGGCGCTGTTCATCGTGGTGATGTGGGCATTCAACCGTCTGGTTGATTCGCGGTTCGGCATGGCGTTGCAGGGCGTACGCGAAAACGAGTCGCGCATGGAAGCGCTGGGTTATCCGGTGTATCGCCTGAAGCTGGTCGCCTTTGTGTTCAGCGGGGCAGTGGGCGGCCTGGCGGGCGCCTTGCTGGCCAACCACAATCTCTTCATTTCGCCCAGCCTGATGCACTGGACGCAATCGGCCAACCTGCTGGTGATGGTGCTGGTGGGCGGAATCGGCCTGCGCTACGGCGGCGTGGTGGGCGCAGTGCTGATGCTCACGCTCGAAGAAGTGCTGCGCATGTGGACAGAATACTGGCACCTGCCGCTGGGCGTGCTGCTGCTGTGCGTGGTGTTCGGTGCGCCGCGCGGCGTGGCGGGCCTGGCGGGCCCGTGGTTCACGGGCGCCGCGCGCGGAGAACGCGCATGACGGCGGCCCGCACACCCATGCCCGCCGGCGCGGCCGCCGCATCCCAGAGCGCCGTGCTGCAGGCCACCGGCCTGGTGCGCCGCTTCGGCGCGCTGCTTGCCACCGACCACGTATCCCTGACCCTGGCGCCTGGCGAGATACATGCGCTGATCGGCCCCAACGGCGCGGGCAAGTCCACGCTGATACACCTGCTGTCGGGCACCCTGCCCGCCGACGAAGGCAGGCTGCTGCTCAACGGCGCGGACATCACCCGGCTCAATGCGCACCAGCGCGTGGCTGCGGGGCTGTCGCGTTCATACCAGGTCACCAATATTTTCAAGGCGTTCAGCGTGCGCGACAACCTGCTGCTGGCGGCGCAGGCCCGCGCGGGCAGCAGCTTCCGCTTCTGGTCGCCGCGGGCGGCGGATACCGCGCTTCATGACGCGGCGCATGCGCTGGCGCGGCAGTGCGCCATCGACGACAGCCTGTTCGACCGCCCCGCCGGCACGCTGCCGCACGGCGAACAGCGCAAGCTGGAGTTCGCGCTGGCGCTGGCCGCGCGGCCCAGCGTGCTGTTGCTGGATGAGCCCATGGCAGGCATGGGGCCCGACGAAACGCTGCGCCTGACCGACCTGATCGAATCATTGCGGGGGCAGGCGGCCATGTTGCTGGTAGAGCACGACATGCAGGCCGTGTTCCGGCTGGCCGACCGCATTTCGGTGCTGGTGTACGGACGCATTATCGCTACCGGCACGCCCGCCGAAATCCGCGCCGATCCGGCCGTGCGGCAGGCGTACCTGGGCGAAGACGCAACCCCCACGGAGCGCGCGACATGTTGACGATGCAGGGTGTGCAAAGCGGCTATGGCGCCAGCCAGGTGCTGTTCGGTGTCGATCTGCAGGTGGGCGCGGGGCAGGTGGTCACCCTGCTGGGCCGCAATGGCATGGGCAAGACTACCTTGCTGCGCACGCTGTTCGGCCAATTGCCATTGCGCGCCGGCGCCATACAGTTCGCCGGAAACGATATCGGCGGCTGGGCCCCCGACCGCATCGCGCGCGCCGGCCTGGCCATCGTGCCCGAAGGGCGGCAGTGCTTTCCCAACCTTACCGTGCGCGAGCACCTTACCGCGTTTACCGCGGTTCGCAACCCCGACATCGGGCAGCCCTGGACGGTGGACCGGGTGCTGGAGCTGTTTCCGCGCCTGGGCGAGCGCGCGCGCAACATGGGCAACCAACTGTCGGGCGGCGAGCAGCAGATGCTGGCCATCGGGCGCGCGCTGGTCACCAACCCTCGCCTGCTGGTGCTGGACGAAGCCACCGAAGGGCTCGCGCCGCTGGTGCGCGAAGAAATCTGGTCGTGCCTGGCCACGTTGCGCGCCGCCGGCCAGACCATTCTCGTGATCGACAAGTACGTCGAGCGCCTGTTGGCGCTGGCCGACCGCCATGTCATCCTGGAGCGCGGCAAGGTCGTCTGGACCGGCGACTCGCAGCAGCTCGACCGCGACCGGAGCCTCTGGGAACGTTACCTGGGCGTGTAGCCCAGGCGGCCGCGCGGGGTCAGGGGGGCGGGCGCTACGATACGGCATGACGCTTGCTGGCCTTGCGCCATCACATCCGGAGCTTCCCATGCCCATGACCCATCGCTACGTACCGGAAACACTCACGCGCGCCGACATCGACGCCCGCCCGGGCGGACTGGTGCTTGAGTTCGGCACGAACTGGTGCGGCTTCTGCCAGGGCGCCCAGCCGCTCATCGAACAGGCTTTCGCCGCGCATCCGCAGGTGCAACATATCAAGGTCGAGGACGGCAGCGGCCGCCCGCTGGGGCGTTCTTTCCGCGTCAAGCTGTGGCCCACCCTGATCTTCCTGCGCGACGGCCAGGAAGTGTCGCGCCTGGTGCGCCCGGGCAATGCCCAGGAGATCGTCCGCGCCCTGGGGCAGGTCGCCTGACAATCGGCGCCCCCGGCGCCTCCGGCGCTTCCTGTACTGCCTTGTGCCGCCCCAACGCGGCATGGACCGCTTGCGCCGTCCGCGGGTGCAGGCGGAACTTGGCGCGCACCCGGTATTAACCCGGCATTGCCATTCTTGCGTCGCTGGTTCCACGGGTATATAGTTGAAACCTAAACTAATTGGCCGGTGGAACTTGTCCGCCGCTGTCCGGTGTCACGGAGGCTGTTGCGCAATGAAGATCGTCTGCCTGGGCGGTGGGCCCGCCGGCCTGTATTTCGGCCTGCTCATGAAGCTGCAGAATCCGGCCAACGATGTCACCGTCATCGAGCGCAACCGCCCGTACGACACGTTTGGCTGGGGCGTGGTGTTTTCCGACGCCACCATGGACAACCTTCGCCAGGCCGACCCGGTATCGGCGCAAACCATAGGCGACGCGTTCAACCACTGGGACGACATCGACATCCACTTCAAGGGCCGCAGCGTGCGCACGCACGGGCACGGCTTTATCGGCATCGGCCGCAAGAAGCTGCTGAACATCCTGCAACAGCGCTGCGAAGACGTGGGTGTGAAGCTGGTGTTCGAAACCTATGTGCAGGACGACCAGGCGGTGGCGCAGCAGTATGACGCCGACCTGGTCATTGCTTCGGATGGCATCAACAGCCTGGTGCGGACCCGCTACGCCGACACCTTCCGGCCCGACATCGACACCCGCCGCTGCCGCTTTGTGTGGCTGGGCACCACCAAGGTATTCGACGCTTTCACCTTCGCGTTCGTAGAAAACGAGCACGGCTGGTTCCAGGCGCACGCCTACCGCTTCGAAGACGGGCTGTCGACCTTCATTGTCGAGACCCCCGAAGAAACCTGGCAAGCTGCCGGCATCGGCGACATGAGCCAGGAAGAGGGCATCGCCTATTGCGAAAAACTCTTCGCGCCCTGGCTGGACGGCCACAAACTCATCAGCAATGCCACGCATCTGCGCGGCGCGGCCATCTGGATACGCTTCCCGCGGGTCATCTGCGATACCTGGGTGCACTGGAACACCCTCGACACGCCGCGCGGGCGCCGCCGTGTGCCCGTCGTGCTGATGGGCGACGCCGCGCATACCGCTCACTTTTCGGTAGGCTCGGGCACCAAGCTCGCGCTCGAAGACGCCATCGAACTGGCGCGTTGCCTGGGTGGAGCCGAAGGCGGGCTGGAGCAGGGCCTGCAGCACTACCAGGACGTGCGCAGCGTCGAAGTGCTCAAGATCCAGAACGCGGCGCGCAACTCCACCGAATGGTTCGAGAACGTGCGGCGCTACGCCGGGCTGGAGCCCGAGCAGTTTGCCTATTCGCTGCTGACACGGTCGCAACGCATTTCGCACGAGAACCTTCGGGTGCGCGACCCGGCCTGGCTGGACGGCTACGAACGCTGGCTGGGCGCGCGAGCCGGTGCCGACGTGGGCAACTCGGCGCGGGCGCCGCTGCCCATGCTCACGCCCTACCGGGCAAGGGGCGTGCAACTGAAAAACCGCATCGTCGTGTCGCCCATGGCCATGTATTCCTGCGTAGACGGGGTGCCGGGCGAGTTCCATCTGGTGCACCTGGGCGCCCGCGCGCTGGGCGGCGCCGGCCTGGTCATGGTCGAAATGACCTGCCCGTCGGCCGACGCGCGCATTACGCCGGGATGCCCGGGGCTGTGGAACGACGAGCAGGCTCGCGCCTTTGCCCGTATCGTCGATTTCGTGCACGCCAACAGCGACGCGCGCATCGGCATCCAGCTGGGTCACGCCGGCCGCAAGGGCTCGACGCAAGTGGGGTGGCAGAAAATGGATCATCCGCTGCCCGACGGCAACTGGCCGTTGTTGTCGGCTTCGGCCTTGCCCTATCTGCCGGGCGTGTCACAGACGCCGCGGGCAATGGATCGCGCCGACATGGACCGCGTGCGAGACGACTTCGTGGCCGCGGCGCGCCGCGCCGGGCAGGCGGGGTTCGACTGGCTCGAACTGCATTGCGCGCACGGGTACCTGCTGTCCAGCTTCATATCCCCGCTTACCAACCGACGCGACGATGAATATGGCGGCAGCCTGGACAACCGCCTGCGCTACCCGCTTGAAGTGTTTCGCGCCGTGCGGGCCGCCTGGCCGCAGGACCGGCCGATGTCGGTGCGCATTTCCGCCCATGATTGGGTAGAAGGCGGCATCACTGCCGACGACGCCGTCGAGATCGCCCGCCGCTTCAAAGAGGCCGGCGCCGACATGATCGATTGTTCTTCGGGCCAGGTCAGCCCCGACCAGCAACCCGTGTACGGCCGCATGTATCAGACGCCATTCGCCGACCGGGTGCGCAACGAAGCGGGCATACCCACCATCGCGGTGGGGGCGATTTTCGAGGCCGACCACGCCAACGGCATCATCGCCTCGGGCCGCGCCGACCTGTGCGCGCTGGCGCGTCCGCACCTGGCCGATGCGGCCTGGACGCTGCGCGAGGCCGCGCGGGTAGGCTACAGCGACACCACCTGGCCGCCGCAGTACATGGCCGGCAAGCGGCAACTCGAAACCAATTTCGAACGCGCCGCGATGATGGCGCAACAGGACCTGAAATGACATCGTCCGTGATTTCCCTGGCCGGCCGGCACGCGCTGGTAACGGGCGGCGCGCGCGGCATCGGCCTGGCCTGCGCGCAGGCGCTGCTGCGGCGCGGCGCTGCGCTGACCTTGCTGGGCCGCGACCGCGCGGCGCTGGATGCGGCGGTTGCCGACCTGGGCAGACACGGCGCGGTGCGCGCCGTGTCTGCCGATATTGCCGACGAACGTTCGGTGCGCGCCGCGTTCGAGCAGGCCGCACGCGAGGCCGGACCGGTGGACATCCTGGTCAATAACGCCGGGCAGGCCGTCAGCCAGCGCTTTGACCGTACCGACGCCGAGATGTGGCAGGCCATGCTGGCCGTGAACCTTACGGGCACATTCCACTGCATCCAGGCGGCGCTGCCGGCCATGCTGGCCAGCGGCTGGGGGCGGGTCATCAACGTGGCAAGCACCGCGGGGCTGATCGGCTACCCGTACGTCAGCGCCTATTGCGCGGCCAAGCACGGCGTGGTGGGCCTGACACGGGCGCTGGCGCTCGAGGTGGCGCGCAAGGGCGTCACGGTAAACGCCGTATGCCCCGGTTTTACCGAAACCGATATTGTGCGCGACGCGGTGCACAACATTGTGCAAAAGACCGGGCGCACCGCCGAACAGGCGCGCGCCGAACTGGCCGCGCGCAACCCGCAGGGCCGGCTGGTGCAGCCCGACGAAGTGGCCGAGGCCGTCGCTTGGCTGGCTCTGCCCGCATCCGCAGCCATCAATGGCCAGGCGATCGCCGTCGACGGCGGTGAAGTCATGCCCGGCTGACATCGGCCTTCCGGCCAGGAGACCCCATGAACCAGGCAGCATCCGAACACACCATGAAACACCACCGGCGCCCCTGCGCCGACTACGCCGCCCGCACCTTCCTGTGGCAGGTGTCGGACGACGGCAAGGTGGGCACCATTACGCTGAATCGGCCCGAGCGCAAGAACCCGCTGACCTTCGATTCGTATGCCGAGCTGCGCGACCTGTTCCGCCGCCTGGTGTATGCCACCGATGTGAAGGTGGTGGTCGTTACGGGCGCGGGCGGCAATTTCTGTTCGGGCGGCGACGTGCACGAGATCATCGGCCCGCTTACCCGCATGAGCATGCCCGAACTGCTGGACTTCACCCGCATGACCGGCGACCTGGTCAAGGCCATGCGCGCCTGCCCGCAGCCCATCGTGGCCGCCGTGGATGGCGTGTGCGCCGGCGCGGGCGCCATGATCGCCCTGGCCTCGGACATGCGGCTGGGCACGCCGGCGGCGCGCACGGCGTTCCTGTTCAGCCGGGTAGGGCTGGCGGGCGCCGACATGGGGGCCTGCACATTGCTGCCGCGCGTCATCGGGCAGGGCCGCGCGTCCGAACTGCTGTACACCGGCCGTTCCATGAGCGCCGAGGAGGGCCTGCAATGGGGTTTCTTCAACAGCCTGCACGACGGCGCGGCGCTGATGGACGCGGCGCACGGGCTGGCCGCACAGCTGGCCGCCGGCCCGACGTTCGCGCACGGCATTACCAAGAAGCTGCTGCACCAGGAATGGAACATGGGCGTGGACGAAGCCATCGAGGCCGAGGCCGAGGCGCAGGCTATCTGCATGCAGACGCGCGATTTCCGCCGCGCCTATGAAGCCTTCGTGGCCAAGCGCAAGCCGGTATTCGAGGGAGACTGACGTGGCCGACACGACATGGCTGGACTGGCCGTTCTTCGATGATGGGCATCGGTCCATGGCGGCCGGGCTAGAGGCATGGTGTGTGGATGCGCTGGCCCGCATCGACCACCGCGACACCGACGCGGCCTGCCGCAAGCTGGTGTCCGAGTTGGGGCAGGCGGGATGGCTGCGCTATTGCGTGCCGGCCGGGCCAGATCAGTCGTGGGGCGGCGCATTGCCGCAAATTGATTCGCGCATGGTGTGCATCCTGCGCGAAACGCTGGCGCGGCACGACGGGTTGGCCGATTTCGCGCTGGCCATGCAGGGCCTGGGCAGCGGGGCCATTGCGCTGATGGGGCCCGATGCGTTGCGCGAGCGGTACCTTCCGCGCGTGGCCAGCGGGCAGGCCATCGCGGCCTTCGCGCTGTCGGAGCCGGACGCGGGCTCTGACGTGGCGGCTCTGTCGTGCCAGGCGCGCCAGGATGGCGACAGCTATGTGCTGGACGGCGCCAAGACCTGGATATCCAACGGCGGCATCGCCGATTTCTACTGCGTGTTCGCTCGTACGGGCGAGGCGCCCGGCGCACGCGGCATCAGCGCGTTTGTGGTGGATGCGGGCACGCCCGGCCTGGAAATCGCCGAGCGTATCGACGTCATCGCCCCGCACCCGCTGGCCACGCTGGCGTTCGACGGCTGCCGCATCCCCGCGAGCCAGCGTCTGGGCGACGCCGGGCAGGGCTTCAAGCTGGCCATGATGACGCTGGACATCTTTCGCGCGTCGGTGGCCGCGGCGGCCCTGGGCTTTGCCCGCCGCGCGCTGGACGAAGCCGTGAAGCGCTCGCGCGAGCGCCGCATGTTCGGCCAGACCCTGGCCGACATGCAGCTGACCCAGGCCGCGCTGGGCGACATGGCAACCGCCATCGATTCGGCGGCCCTGCTTACGTATCGTGCCGCCTGGCTGCGCGACGTGCAGGGTGGGCGCACGACCCGCGAGGCCGCCATGGCCAAGATGGCGGCCACCGAATCGGCGCAAACGGTCATCGATCGCGCGCTGCAGATGTTCGGGGGCGCGGGGGTCGTGTCGGGCATGCCCGTCGAGAAGCTGTACCGGGAAATCCGCGCCCTGCGTATCTACGAAGGGGCCACCGAAGTCCAGAAACTGATCATTGCACGAGAGCTGCTCAAAGACTGACGGCAGCCATACACCGCATTGCCAAGGGGATTAGCATGGAACGCTCTGCCCACGTGGATACTTTCGCCCGCGATCATCTGCCGCCCGTCGAGGAATGGCCCGAGTTTTTGCTGGACAGCCCCGACGTGGCCTACCCCGCGAGGGTGAATTGCGCGGTGGAACTGGTGGACGCAATGGTCGGGCGCGGCTTCGGCTCGCGCCCGGCGCTGCGCTGGCGGCGCGACGGCGCGGCCGCCGTGATGACCTACGCCGAGCTGCAGGCCCTGACCAACCGCATCGCGCGCGTGCTGGTCGAAGACATGAAGCTGGTGCCCGGCAACCGCATCCTGCTGCGCGGCCCCAACAACCCCATGATGGCGGCGTCGTGGCTGGCGGCCATCAAGGCCGGGCTGGTCACGGTGCCCACCATGCCGCTGTTGCGCGCCAAGGAACTCAAGCAGATCATCACCAAGGCGCGCGTATCGGCCATGCTGTGCGATGCACAGCTGCGCACCGAGGCGCAGTACTGCATGCAGCCCGGGCACGAGCACTATTGCGAAGACCTGCGGCAGATCGTGCTGTTCAATGATCCGGCCGCCGACGCGCTGGACGCCCGCGCGGCCGCCAAGCCCGACGACTTCACGGCGTGCGACACGGCGATCGACGATGTATGCCTGATCGCCTTCACCAGCGGCACCACCGGCTCGCCCAAGGGCTGCATGCATTTTCATCGCGATGTGCTTGCCATGTGCGACCTGTTCCCGCGCCACGTCATCAAGCCGGGCCCGGATGATATTTTCTGCGGCACGCCGCCCCTGGCGTTCACGTTCGGATTGGGCGGACTGCTGTGCTTTCCGCTGCGCGTGGGCGCCAGCACTGTCCTGGGCGAAAAGCTCACGCCCGACAGCCTGCTGGAGCTGATCCAGGATTTCCGCGCCACGATTGTGTTCACCGCGCCCACCTTTTATCGCCAGATGGCGGCGGCGGCGGGCAAGTACGACATCAGTTCGCTGCGCAAGAGCGTGTCCGCGGGCGAGGCGCTGCCCGACGCGACGCGGCAGCTGTGGAAACAGGCCACGGGCATCGAGATGATCGACGGCATCGGCGGCACCGAGATGATCCATGTGTTCGTTTCCAGCCCGCCCGACCAGGTGCGCCCGGGCGCCATCGGCAGGGTGGTGCCGGGCTATGTGGCCTGCGTTGTGGACGACGACATGCAGCCGGTGCCCAACGGCACGCCCGGCCGCCTGGCGCTGAAGGGCCCCACCGGGTGCCGCTACCTGGCCGATGAACGGCAGCGCCGCTTCGTGCAGCAGGGCTGGAACCTGCCGGGCGATACGTTCATACGGGATGATGACGGCTATTTCTTCTATCAGGCGCGCAACGACGACATGATCGTCTCGGCCGGCTACAACATCGCCGGCCCCGAAGTCGAAGACGCCTTGCTGCGCCACGAGGCCGTGGCCGAATGCGGCGTGGTGGGCGCCCCCGACGAAGAGCGCGGCCAGGTGGTCAAGGCGTTTGTGGTGCTCAAGCCCGGCCATGCCGCCAGCCCCGAGCTGGCGTCCGAGCTGCAGGCTTTTGTAAAGGCCACCATCGCGCCCTACAAATACCCCCGCGCGATCGACTTCGTGGATGCGCTGCCGCGCACCGAAACCGGCAAGCTGCAGCGCTTTGCGCTGCGCAAGCTGGCACAGGGGCAGGGATGAGCGCGCCGTTTGTCAGCGAAGTCGAAGTACGCTTCCGGCACTGTGACCCGGCCGGCATCGTCTTCTACCCGCGCTATTTCGAGATGATCAACGACTTTGTCGAAGAGTGGTTCGACAAAGGGATGGGCATGCCTTTTCATGCCCTGCATGTTGATCGCCAGATCGGCACGCCGCTGGCGTCCGTGCAATGTGATTTCACCGCGCCCAGCCGCTGGCACGAAAGGCTGCGCCAGGAACTCGCCGTGCGGCGTATCGGCGGGGCCTCGTTTACGGCCGGGGTGCGCTTTGCCGGCCCCGACGGCAGCACGCGCCTGAAGGCCGAGCTGACGATTGTGACGGTCGACCTGCGCGTCATGCGCTCGACGGCCATTCCCGATGATTTGCGCCAGCGCATGCAGGCGTTTCTTATTACAGGATGACCCCATGAAGATTCTTCAACCGCCCAGCTGGACGCCGCCGCGTGGATACTCGAACGGCGTGATGACGCAGGTGGGCGTGGGCGACCGCCTGTTGTTCGTAGGCGGACAGGTGGGCTGGAACTGCAACCAGCAGTTCGAAACCGACGACTTTGCGGGCCAGGTGCGCCAGACGCTGGAGAACATCGTGGCCATTCTCGCCGAAGGCGGCGCGCGTCCCGAACACATTGTGCGCATGACCTGGTACGTGACCGACAAGCAGGAATATGTGGCGGCGTATCCCGAAATCGGCAAGCACTACCGGGAGGTCATCGGCCGGCATTTCCCGCCCATGACGGCGGTGCAGGTGGCAGACCTTATCGAAGACCGCGCGAAGGTCGAGATCGAGGTCACCGCAGTGGTTCCGGCCTGATCCGGCCGGGCCCGCGTCAGCGCAAGACCAGCTCGCCCGCCTCCAGGCGGGCCTGCCCGCCCGGCTGGTCTTCCAGCAAGGTTTCCACTTTGACGCCCACCTGCAGCGTGCAGCCGCCGTAGAAACGCTTGCCGGCGATGATGGCGGCCGATTGCAGCGGCTGCATGCGCCGTTCCAGCTCGGCTTCCTGCTGCTGCACGCCCTGCAGCCCGGCGCACACTTTGGCGTGCGTATTGTGCGCCCGCTCGCCCACGTCACCTGCGGCCTTTTGCGGATTCATCCGCAGAAACACCAACAGTTTTTCCAGCTTCGACTTTTCTTCTTCCAGGCGCTGGCGTTCGTCCTTGAGCACGGCCCGCCGGGCCTGTGCATGAGGGTCCAGGCCTACACGCACGATCGTGGGCACGGCCGCCATAGAGCCCAGCGTGCCGGCGCGCACCGCATGCAGCGCGCAGGTTTCGCCGCCGGTGATCACGCCCTGCTGCGAGCCGGGCGGCCCTACCATCACACTGTGCCCGGCCAGTACGCGGCTGTGGCGGATTTCACGTTCGGCCATCACCTGCTGGCCGGCGTGAACCAGAGCGTGTTCGATAAAGCGCGCCTTCACCGAGCCCTGGCACTGTATGTGAGCAGCGCGGGAGCCGCCCGGGCCTTCGCCCGGCGCAGGCTCGGCCATGCCGATGATGCCGCCATTCACCGTCAGGCTGCCGCCGGCGACGATCTGCGCCGCCTCGACCGTGCCGCCCACCACGACATCGCCGCTGACGCGTACGGTCATGCCGGCAGTCACATCGCCCTTGACCCGCAGGGTGCCGTCGAATTCGACATTGCCGGAATGCAGGTCCACCGCCTCGACCTCGACCACCGAGTTCACCAGCGCACCCTGTGGCACCAGCATGGGCGCGCCCGCCACCGCCGCGCGCAGGACGTCAGGGTCTTGTTCGTCGACAGCCACGCCGGCCAGCCCCGGCGCGAACGGCAGGTCGGGCTGCGGCTCGGCGGCCACCGGCTGGCCGGTCACATCCTGGCCGTCCGTGCCGGGCGTCGCGGCAATGCGGCGCACCAGCGGCGTGCCGGCCTGCACCAGCACCAGGTTGCCCAGGTTGCGGTAGTCCACGGGCGCGTTGTCATCGTGAATCTGCGCCAGCGGGTTGCAGATCAGGCTTTCGAACCGGGTGGGCGTGCCGGGCCGGGCGGGCACGCCGTGCGCGACGGGCATGGCTTCGCAACGCCCGCGTTCCAGAGCCAGGCGGATCGCCGCGGCATCGATGCCGGCCACCACGTTCTGCGCGGCCAGCGCGGCCTCGATATCCTGTTGACTGACGGGGCGGCCGCCGCGCGGCGGCGCCAGCGTGAGCAGGGCGGTCATGCGGTCGGGCTCGACATCCACCTGCACTGCGCCGTCGCGCACCTCGCCCACCACCGCGGTAACCGGGCCATCGGCGTCACGGCACTGCTGCACGAATGCCGCCGCTTGGGCGTGGTCCAGTACTTCGGGCCCCCAGCCCTGTCGCTGCGCGGCCGCAGCCAGCGTGTCCCAGGTAATTGGCTGGCCGCCAGCGCCCGCCGCGCCGAAGGTGGCCGACAGCACGCCCGTCGCGGGATCCACGGCCAATTGCACTGCATCGTCGCCCATGCCGTCCTCCGGACTGAACACCGGCATCATGGGCCAGAGTTCGGGATTTGTAAGATCCCGAAATATTAAGACATATTCAGTGCGGATGCAGGTGGCCGATGCCAAGTGTCTGACACCCAAAGGGTGTCAGACACCCTTCCACTGCAGGCACAGCCGCCCCTTTAAGCGCTTCTGGTGTCTGACTCCCAAAGGGTGTCAGACACCTTTCCACCCCAGGCACAGCCGCCCCATTAGCGCTTCACGTGTCAGACACCCGCCCCGCATCCGACCTTATTTCTTCATTTCCCCGAAAACCGCTTCGGCGATGTCGAGCGTGGCGTCGATGACGCTGTCGTCGTGCGTGGCCGAGACGAATCCGGCTTCAAAGGCCGACGGCGCGAAATGTACGCCGCGGTCCAGCATGGCGTGGAAAAACTGTTTGAAGGCATCGGTATCGCTGTCCGAAACTTCGGCGAAAGAGGTCGGCACCGTGTCGCGGAAATACAGGCCGAACATGCCGCCGATGGCATCGGCCGCAAACGGGATGCCCGCCGCCCGGGCGCGCTGCTGCAGGCCGTCGGCCAGGCGCAGCGTCTGGCGCGACAATTGTTCATAGAAACCCGGCTGCGCAATCAGTCGCAACGTGGCCAGCCCCGCCGCGACCGCCACCGGGTTGCCCGACAGCGTGCCGGCCTGGTACACGCCGCCCAGCGGCGCCATATGCTGCATCAGGTCGGCGCGACCACCCACCGCGCCCACGGGCATGCCGCCGCCGATCACCTTCGCCAGCGTCGTCAGGTCGGGCGTCACGCCGGACAGCCCCTGCACCCCTTGCGGGCCGACCCGGAAACCGGTCATGACCTCGTCAAAGATCAGCACCGCGCCGTGCCTGGAGCAGACATCGCGCAGGCCCTGCAGAAAGCCTTCGGCTGGCTTGATGAGGTTCATGTTGCCGGCCACCGGCTCGACAATGACACAGGCGATGTCGGCCCCATGCTGGTCAAAGGCCGCCTGCACCGCTTGCAGGTTGTTGTATTCCAGGGTCAGCGTGTGGGCCACGAACTCGGGGGGCACGCCTGCCGAACTGGGATTGCCGAGGGTCAGCAACCCCGACCCGGCCTTGACCAGCAGGCTGTCGGAATGCCCGTGGTAGCAGCCCTCGAACTTCACGATCTTGGCCCGGCCCGTGGCGCCGCGCGCCAGGCGGATGGCCGTCATGGTGGCCTCGGTGCCCGAACTGACCAGGCGCACGCGTTCCAGCGAAGGCAGGCGCTCGATCAGCACTTCGGCCAGCTCGACCTCGGCCTTGGTGGGCGCGCCGAACGACAGGCCGTCGAGCGCCGCCGTGCGCACCGCTTCGACGACATCCGGGTGTGCATGGCCCAGGATGGCCGGCCCCCACGAGCCCACGTAGTCGATATAGCGGGTGCCCTCTTCGTCCCACACATAGGGGCCCTGGGCGCGCTTGATGAAGCGCGGCGTGCCGCCTACCGAGCGGAAGGCGCGTACGGGCGAATTGACGCCGCCGGGAATGCTGCGGCAGGCGCGATCGAATAGCTGGGCGTTACTGGACATGGCGTTACGGCTTTGAGTAAGAAGAAGCGGAAAACGGCGCCGCGCAGGCCGCGGCGGCCTGTTGGATATCGGGCGCCTCGAACAACCCGTTGATGACGGCAATGCTGTCGGCGCCGGCCTGCGCCACCTGGGGCGCGTTGGCCGGCGTGATGCCGCCGATGGCCACCACGGCGGGCCGCGGGCCGGGCATGCCGGCGGCCAGCTCCCGTGCCTGGGCCAGCAGCGACAAGGGCGCGCGCACGGCCTGCGGCTTGGTCGCAGACGGAAACACCGCGCCGAACGCGATGTAGTCGGCGCCCGCGTCGAGAAGTTCGCGTGCGCGGGCAAGGTCGTTGTAGCAGGACGCGCCCAGCAGCAGGCCCGAGCCGGCCTGGGCGCGGGCCTGGGCCAGGTCGCCGTCGTCGCGGCCCAGGTGGGCGCCGTCGGCGCCGACATCCAGCGCCAGGCGCCAGTGGTCGTTGACCAGGAACACCACGCCCAGCTCGCGGCACACGTCAGCCAGCACGTGCGCCTGCGCGGCGCGTTGCGCCTCGGTGGCTGTCTTGCGGCGCAGCTGCAGGGCGGTCATGCCGCCGGCCGCCGCGCGGCGCACGGCGTCCGCCAGGCGGTCGGTGTCGTCCCATTCGGGCGTGACGCCGTACAGACCGCCGGGAAAGCGCAGCCGTCCGGCGAGTGTGTCGGCGCCCTGAAAACCGGCGGGCGTCATGGAGCGGCCACCCGGTTGGGAACGCGCTTGCCCATGCCCGCCAGGAAAGCCGTGGCGACGGCCTGGTCGGCATGGCGCAGGGCCTGCTCGACGGCCTTGGGCATGTCGAGCCCCTGGGCCAGCATGGCGGCTGCGGCCGTGGCGGCCACTCCACCCGTATCGGCGTTGCGCTCGGGCGGCGCCTGCCATGGCCAGGTGGACGTCTGCCCCTCAGGGCCCAGCAACACGTTGGCGTAATGGCCGGGACGCACGGGCGAGCCCAGCACCAGTGCCCATTGGGCGCCGCCGGCCAGCATGGCGTGCATGGGGCTGGGCGCGTCGCCGATGTCGATGTCGCCGTCGGCGTGCCATTGGGCCAGGCGCAGATGTTCGACCACCACCAGATCAGTCTGGGGCAGCACGAGTTCCAGCGTGGCGGCCAGCAGGTCATCGGCGTCGTCCTGCGACGCGGCATCGTGCGCGGGCACGCTGCGCTGCCCCAGGTGCAGCACCAGCGGCACCTGGCTGTAATCGGCCGCCACCTGGGCGACGACACTGGCCGCTTCGGTGCTGTGCAGTCCGCCGACCTTGATGGCCTGCACCGGCATGTCTTCGAGCAGGCAGCGGGCCTGGTCGTCCAGCAGCTCCGGCGCGGTGGGGTGGATTTCTTCGATGCCGGCGGTATCCTGCACGGTCAGCGCGGTGGCCGCGGCCAGGCCGTGGCACCCCAGGCGCGCGCAAGTCACCGCGTCAGCAGGCAGGCCGTCGGTCCCGGATGGGTCGACGGGCCCGAAAATCAGCACTACAGGGGGAATCAAGGGGGACACGAGCTGCAGAATATTGAAGAGTGTTGCGCGGGCCTTGCCATGGCCGCCCGGCAACCCCTATTGGGTTTCGGTAAGATTGCCCCATTCTAATGGATGCGCCACGCGCTTTGCCCCTCGTCCGGGGGGCGGGCTTTTGATGTAACAGATAAAAGAGAATTTATGCGTACTTGGATGTGCTTAATCTGCGGTTGGGTATACGATGAAGAGGCCGGCCTGCCGGACGAAGGCATCGCTCCCGGCACGCGCTGGGAAGACGTTCCGCCCAATTGGGTCTGTCCCGAATGCGGTGCCCGCAAGGAAGACTTCGAACTGATGGAAATCTGATCGCGCGGGCGTCCTGCCGTATGCGGCCAGGCCGCCCGGGCACCGCGCCCGAGGGGTTCCCATGACCGATCAATACGACACCCGGTCCGACGACGACGCCACCGACGCGCCGGCTACCGACTTTTCCAACCAGTTCCTGATCGCTATGCCCAGCATGGTCGAAGGCAGCCTGGCAGGCTCGGTAATTTACGTGTGCGAGCACACGGCGCGTGGAGCGCTGGGCCTGGTCATCAACCGGCCAACCGACCTGACGCTGGCCAGCCTGTTCGAACGCATCGATCTCAAGCTCGAGATCCGGCCCGTGAAAGATTCGCCGGTATTTTTCGGCGGTCCCGTGCAAACCGACCGGGGCTTCGTGCTGCACGCGCCGGCAGGCAACTACACGTCCAGCATCAACCTGGGCGATCTGGCGCTGACGACCTCGCGCGATGTGCTGCAGGCCGTGGCCGACGGAGCGGGCCCTGCCCGCATGCTGGTGACGCTGGGCTACGCCGGCTGGGGCGCTGGCCAGCTCGAAAGCGAAATGGCCCAGAACGCATGGCTCAATGTCGGCGCCGATGCCGACATCATTTTCGACGTTCCGCCCGAAGACCGTTATCCGGCGGCGCTGAAGCTGCTGGGAATCGATCCGGTGATGCTCGCGGTCGGTGCGGGGCATGCCTGACGAAACGCTGCTGGCTTTCGACTTCGGCGAAAAGAAAATCGGCATTGCCATCGGCAATACGCTGACCCGGCAGGCGCGCCCGCTCGAAATCATTTTTTCCGAGGTGCGCGAAGCGCGCTTTGCGCGCATTGCCGAATTGCTGCACGAATGGCAGCCGCAGCGCGTCATCGTGGGCCTGGCGCTGGCCAGTGACGGCGGCGAGCAGCCGGCCACCGCCCGATGCCGCCGCTTCGCCAACCAGTTGCATGGCCGCTATGGGTTGAAGGTGGAACTCGTGGACGAACGCGGGTCCAGCATGGAAGCGCAGCGGCTGCTGGGCACCCACGCGCCCGATGACGCCGTGGCGGCAGCGGTGATCCTGCAGCGGTACCTCGACGCCTTGCCGTGATGGCGCGCAGGCGGACGACGCACGCGCGGCCGGGTCGCCCCTGGCCGCGCCCCGGCCGGTTTATGGGCCTGCCTGTTCGCGGGTATGATGCAGGCCGGCCGGCGGCGTGCCTCCCGTATGCGCGCCGCAGCAGCCGGGGAGCCCGAGTTTGCTGAGATTCCTGCGTTTCGTGTTGCGCTTCGCGCTGGTGGTGCCGTGGATACTGTTCGGCCTGCTGTGCGTCGGACTCGCCTATCCATCCATGACGGCGCGGGCGCGCGCCAACCTGAACCGCTACTGGTCGCGCCGGCTGATGTCGCTGTGCGGCATTGGCCTCGCCGTCCAGGGCGCGCCGCTGCTGCAGGGGCCGGTGCTGTGGGTGGCCAACCATGTGTCGTGGATCGACATTTTCGTTCTGAATTCGGTGCGCGCCACCTCGTTCATCGCCAAGAGCGAAATCCGCAAATGGCCGCTGATCGGCTGGCTGGCGGCGGGCGCCGGCACCCTTTTCATCGAACGCGGCCAGCGCCACGCCGTACATGCCATGGGCGAGTCGGTGCGGGCCCGCTTCGCACAAGGCGCCGCGGTGGGCCTGTTTCCCGAAGGAACCACCAGCGAAGGCGATACGGTGCGGCCGTTCCATGCCAGCCTGTTCGAACCCGCCCGCGCGGCGGGCGTACCCGTGCAGCCCGTGGTACTGCGCTTTCTGCAGCATGGGCAACGCAGCCCGCTGGCGGCATTCGTGGGCGAAGAAACACTGGCCGCCAACCTGTGGCGCGTGCTGGGCGCCACCGGTCTGTCGGTGCAGGTGGAATTCCTGCCGCCCGTGCCCACCCACACACCCGAAGGCTCGCCGCCCACCCGCCTGGAACTGTCCAGCCTGGCCCGCGACGCCATCGCCGCCCGGCTATAGCCGCGCCGCTGCTGCCCATATATCTACCCCGCTGCACGGCGGCCGTCGCCACGGTGTCTGAATCACGGAGGTGTCAGACACCCTGCGGGAGTCAGACACCGGCCGGGCATCCTTCAGGAGTCAGACACCGGCCGGGCCCCCGCGCCGCTGCTGCCCAGATATCCGCCCCGCTGTACGGCAGTCGTCGCCACGGTGTCTGACTCCGGAGGTGTCAGACACCCTGCGGGAGTCAGACACCGGACGGGCATCCTTCAGTTGTCAGACACCGGCCGGGCCCCCGCGCCGCTGCTGCAAAGATATCCGCCCCGCTGCACGGCGGCCGTCGCCACGGTGTCTGACTCCGGAGGTGTCAGACACCCTTCGGGAGTCAGACACCGGACGGGCATCCTTCAGGTGTCAGACACCGGCCGGGCCCCGCGCCGCTGCTGCCCAGATATCCGCCCCGCTGCACGGCGGCCGTCGCCACGGTGTCTGACTCCGGAGGTGTCAGACACCCTGCGGGAGTCAGACACCGGCCGGGCACGCGTGCCGCTGCTGGCAAGATATCCGCCCCGCTGTACGGCTGTCGTCGCCACGGTGTCTGACTCCGAAGGTGTCAGACACCCTACGGGAGTCAGACACCGGCCGGGCATCCTTCTTCAGTTGTCAGACACCGGTCGGGCATCCTTCAGTAGTCAGACACCGGCCGGGCCCCCGCGCCGCTGCTGCTTTCCGGGTTTAATCGGCCAGCGGATCCTGGAACTGCTCGCATTTGATCTGCACCAGCTTGCGGTCCTGCAGTCGGACGGCGGTCAGTGCGCCGCCCCACACGCAGCCCGTGTCCAGGCAGATGACGTCGGGCCGCAACAGCAGGCCCAGCGTGGACCAGTGTCCAAATACCACCGTCACGTCGCGCGTGGCCCGGTCGGGCACGTCGAACCACGGCACCAGGCCTTCCGGCCAGGCGCCGGGCGCCACTTTGGTGGCGAATTCCATTTCGCCCGACGGCGTGCACAGCCGGATGCGCGTCAGCGCGTTGATGATGACCCGCAGCCGCTTGCCGCCCGTGTAGCGTTCCTTCCAGCGCGTGGGTTCGTTTCCATACATGCGCTGCAAAGCCTTGCGCCAGTCGGGCCCGCGCAAGGCGTCCTGCACTTCGCCCGCCAGCGCCAGCGTCTTGGCCACATCCCACTTGGCCAACACTCCCGCATGCACCAGCAGGTGGCCATGTTCAAAGTGCGCCAGGGGCCGGTGGCGCAGCCAGTCGATCAGGTCGCCGGCGTCTTCGGCGTGCAGGATCTCGTTGATGGTGTCCGACTTGGACGGTTTGCGCACCTCGGCGGCGGCGGCCAGCAAGTGCAGGTCATGGTTGCCCAGCACCGAGACCGCGCGTTCGCCAAGATCGATAATGCGCCGCAAGCTCGCCAGGGACTCCGGGCCCCGGTTGATCAGGTCGCCGGCGAACCAGAACCGGGCGTCCGGATCGCCGGTGAGTTCGGGGTGGCTGAGCAGTTGTTCCAGCGGCGCGCAGCAACCCTGCACGTCGCCTATCATCCAGATGCTACCTTTCATGCCGGGCTGCGTCTCCAGGGCCAGCGCGCTCGCGCAAAGCGTGTCGTAGCGTGGCGGTATTCCATCAGGGTCAGGGCGCCCAGCGCCACCAGCACCGCACCCATGTTGGGGCCCAGTGCCGTCAACCAGGGCGGCCAGCGGCTCAGCATGCCGACATTGAGCGCCAGCTGGTTCAGCATGAAAAAGCCTACGCCCAGCAGTATGCCGATAAATACCTTTGCGCCGACGCCGCCGCGCCGCGTCTGCATGAACCCGATGGGCGCCGCGATGGTGATCATCACCAGCAGGGTGAACGGATAAGACACCTTGCGCCACAGGGCAACCACTTGCCGCCCCGCGTCAAGCTGGTTGTGATGCAGGTAATCGATGTAGTCGAGCAGCGTGTTCAGCGACATGCGTTCCGGCGTCAGCACCCGGGCCAGCAGCCGTTCGGGGCTGAGCGTGGTGTCCAGTTCGCGCTCGGGGACTTTCGATACATATGCCGGCGCCGTCGGTGGCGGCTTGCCATCGGCCAGCGCGTCGGGGGCGCCTTCGGTGATGTTCGTCTCGGCCACATCCCGCAGCACCAGCTTGTCCCCGGCGAAGGCGCCGGTGGCGGCGGTAGAAAGCGTGGTCAGCTGCTGCCCCGGCTTGAATTCGTACAGTGTCACGCCCTCGACGTTGCCGTCGGCCAGCAGCTTGGCGATATTGATGATGCGGGTGCCGCCGTTGCGCGTGGGTTCCTTGAACCAGTAGCCGCTGTCCATGCGGGTGCCGCTGGCCTTGCCGCGGAACATCAGGCTGGCCTCGCCGCTCTTGATTTCGGCGGCCGGCGTGACGAATTCCGACAACAGGGTGGCGCCGACCACCAGCGGCAGGGTGATCAGCCACAGCATGCGCAGCAGCCGCATGCCGCTGACACCCGACACGCGCAGGATCACGAGCTCGTTGCGTTGCGCCAGGCCGGCCAGCGCCAGGACGGCGCCGATGAGCAGCCCGATGGGCAGCAGGTCGTACAGGCGGGTGGGCAGGGCCAGGGCCTGCATGTACAGCAGGGCCACCATGCTGAACTTGTCGCCCACGTTGTCCAGGTCGTCGACCAGCGCAAAAAAGGTGAACAGGCCCAGCAGGGCCAGTAAGACCACTGCACAAGAACGATAGATCTCGCGAGCCAGGTAGCGGCGTGCTGTGCGCATGAAATGGAATGGGTACGTCGGCGCGTAAACGTGACAGCTTACCAAAATCGGGCCCCGTTCCGGGCCCCTGCTGCTGTGTCAGGGAATGTCAACCAGGCGCATGCGGCGGGTCAGTGTATTGGTGCGCGACTTCAAATAACTGGTATTGCGGTTTTTGTCGTAATAGCGCGGGTTGGGCAGCATGGCCGCCAGCCGGGCGGCCTGCGAGGTTCCCAGGTTGGCGGCGCTGGTCTTGTAGTAGTGCCGCGCGGCGGCCTCGGCCCCGAATACGCCCACGCCCCATTCGGCCACATTCAGATACAGCTCCAGGATGCGCCGCTTGGGCATGACGTGCTCGATCATGTATGTCAGCACCAGTTCCTGCCCTTTGCGCAGGTAGCTGCGCGAGCCCGACAGAAACAGGTTCTTGGCAAGCTGCTGGGTGATGGTGGACCCGCCGCGCATCTTGGTACGCCCCCGTTCCTGCTGGCGCTGGTTGTATTCCCAGGCCTTGCGGATGGCGTCCCATTCCACGCCGTCGTGCTCGGTGAAATTGGCGTCTTCCGAAGCCACTACGGCGCGCTTGAGCGTGTTGCTGATGCGGTCGTAAGGCACCCAGGTGTACCGCAGTTCGGCATCGGGGTCGGTTTCGCGCAGGCGCGAAAGCTCCTGGCGCATGATGGCGCTGCTGCCGGGGTCTCGGTAGGCGTACCAGACCACCAGGCAGAACATCCACAGCTGGTACATGATAAGCAGGCAGAGCAGGGCCATGATGCCTGCCCCGATCACCCGCCCCCAACGTATCCGGCTCAGTGTCGAGCGGCGCGCGGACATGCGTGCTCAGCCCTGGGCCAGCAGCGCGGCGCGCAGGGTCGTCAGTACGGGCGATGGGTCGGGCCGCACCCCGTGCCAGATCAGGAAGCTTTCGGCCGCCTGGCCCACCAACATGCCCAGGCCGTCGGCCGTGCGGGCGGCGCCGTCGGCGGTGGCCTGGCGCATGAAGGGGGTGGGGTGGGGCGCGTACATCATGTCGTACGCCAGTGCGTCCGGCGCGTAGAGCTGCTTCGGCAGCTCGGGCGCGGCGCCCTGCAGGCTGCTGGCCGTGGCATTGACCACCACATTCCAGCCGCCCGGCGTGCGGGCTTCAGACAGGGCGCCCGCGGTCACGTGCGTGCCCGGCCGCGCGCCCGCGGCCGCCCAGCTGGCGGCCAGGTCGTGGGCGCGCTGGGCATTGCGATTCACGATCTGGATGCGCGCGCAGCCCGCGTCGGCCAGGGGCTGCAGCACGCCGCGGGCCGCGCCGCCGGCGCCCACCAGCAGCACCCGCGCGCCCTCCAGCACGACGCCCAGCCGCAGCAGGTCGCTCACCAGGCCGACACCGTCGGTATTGCAGCCATGCCATTGCCCGTCGCGCAGCCACAGCGTGTTGACCGCGCCGGCCAGGCGCGCCCGTTCGCTCAGGTGCTCGCCAGCCAGGTCGCGGGCCGCTTCCTTGAAGGGCACCGTCACGTTCAACCCCAGCCCGCCTTGCTCGCGAAACGCCTGCACCGTGGCTGCGAAGCCATCCAGCGGCGCCAGCAGCCGCTCATATTGCAGCGGCTTGCCGGTCTGCGCCGAGAACAGCGCGTGGATCTGCGGCGAGCGGCTGTGCTCGACGGGGTTGCCGATGACGGCGTAGCGGGGCAGGCTGAGGTCCTGGGTCATGGGATATGGGTTTCCAGCGTGTCGTTGACGAAGTGCCAGGTGCGGGTAATGACCAGCATATCGGCTTCTCGTGCGATTTCGGGCGGAAAGGGAAGGAAGGGTGCGGCCATCTGCACGATGCGGCGAGCCGCCTGGTTCAGCACGGCATGCTCCGACGGCCGGTCGACCTCGACGCTGGCCACGCTGCCGTCGGCGCGCACCGACACGGTGATCTGCAACGTGCCGTAGATGCGGCCGCGCGCGTCTTCGGGGTAGTGCTGCGTGCCCACGGCCTCGATGCGGGCGCGCCAGGCATCCAGGTAGGCGGCATAGTGCGACGCCTGCGCCGACGGCGCCACGAAGGCCTTGCGAGGTTGCGCGTTATACGCCTGCACCCGGGCGGCCAGCGCCGCGATCCGCGCATTTTGCACCAGGCCCGGCTGGTCATCCACATCTTCGCCCGGCGCCGTGGCGTCGGGCCACGGATAGACCGGCTGGCGTTCCATGCCGGCCTTGTTGCTGGCCTGCAGCTGGCTCAGCAGCAGCATCTGCTCGGCCTCGAGCTGCGCCTGGCGCTTGCGCATGGCCTGCAGCACGATGGTTTCCGCCGACTCGCCCGTACGGGGCAAGGGCGATGCGGCCACGCCCTGGCGGGCGTCCCCGCCCCCATCGACCGCGTTCTGGGCGATCACCTGCGGCTGCACCGGTGTGGATTCCGTGCGGGCATTGACCAGCACGATCTCCAGCGGCGCCTGGCTGGGCCTGGCTGGCGACGGCGCACCGAACCGCCACGCCAGCGCACCGGCGTGCAACAGCAGCGAAATCGCAATCCCGATCCGCAGGTAGTGCTGGGCCGGCGCGCTCAGCCAATGCAAAAACCGGCCCGGCGTCGAGAGGTTATCGACAGAAAATTGCACCAGGGCATTTTAGACGCCTTGCTCGACAATGCGCGCCTTGCGCGCGTTGTTCCGGCGCTATGCCCCGACAACCCCCACAAATCGGCATTCCACCTCCAGCGCGAGTTCATCCACGCCCAGAATGTCGATTTCGACCGCCACGCCTCGTTCCAGCTCGGGCATTCCGCCCACCCTGGTCACGAGCGGCGCATTCGCAAAGCGCACGAGATCGTCCCGCAGCACATGCGCCACCGTGCGGGAAACGCCCTGCTGCTGCAGCCAGCGCAGGCACCAGTAGCGTTCCATATTGTTCTGGAACTCGCCCCACGCCGCATATTGGGAATCGAACGCGCCGATGATGGCGAACAGATCCGCGTCGCGAGGCTTGAAGGGCGCCACCAGGCGGGCCGACACGCCGTGATCGACCGCGGCGATCAGCTGCCATTGGTTCACCAGGTCTACATACCGGCGCAGCGGCGACGTATGCCAGGCATACTGCGGCACGCCGATAGCCTCGTGCGGCAGCGCCTGCGTGCTCATGCGCACCCGCCCAGCCTGCTGCGAACGGTAAATGCCCGGCACCCCATGCTGCTGCAGCAGGCCGCCCCACAGGTTGTTGGCCAGGATCATGTATTCGGCCACCATGCGGTCCAGCGGCGCATTGCGCTGGCGCGGCACCAGCCGCACCGGCGTGTCCGGGTCGTTGGGGTCGCCGTCCAGGTAGAAGCTGTACTCCACGCGCGTATTGTTCTCGGGCTTGCCGCGCACCAGGTCGCGCTGCGCCGACAACGCGCTGGCCAACCGCCACAGCGGCCGCAGCCAATGGCAATATGGAAACTGCGCGTCAGGGTCATTCAGCGCCTGCTCGGTAACCTGCGCGTCCAGCATGTTGTGGCGCAGATTCTCGCGCACTATCACGCGTTCCAGCCGCGTTTCCGACTCGGCGATCTCGCCGGTGGCCGGATCGGCCGTCACGTACAGCGACACCGCCGGCACCTCGCGCCCGGCATCCAGCGAGAAGGCCTCGATCACGTTGTCGGGCTGCATCGGAATCTTCTCGCCCGGCATGTACATGGTCGACAGGCGGGCGCGCGCCACCTTGTCCAGCTCGCCGCCGCGCGTCACCGCCAGCCCGGGCGCCGCCACGTGGATGCCCACCCGCACTTTGCCGTCCGGCAGCGTGACCACCGACAAGGCGTCGTCGATCTCGGTGGTGGTGATGTCGTCTACGGAATAGATTTCCAGGTCCGCGGCCAGCGGCAGGTCGCGTTCGATCGGTGGCACCGGCAGCTCGGGGAACCCTGTGCCGCGCGGAAAATATGCCGACAGGAACCGGCGCTTGTGCAGCGCCAGTGCATGGGGCCAGGCGCCCAGGTCCAGCAGCAGGCGCTCGGGGCTTTTCTGCAGGCGCGCGCAGGCGGCGTCCAGCGCCTTCCAGGGCATGCTGTTCTTGTCCGGGCGGATCAACAAAGATTCGGCGGCCTGGGCGATCTCGGTCGGCAGGCGTCCGGAGGCCATTTCTTCGACCCAATGCTCCTGCTGCTCGGCCTGTTTGCGTTTTTTCTCCAGCGCCGCCAGCGCGGCCTCCAGGATGTCCGGCGGGGCGGGGCGGTAGCGCCCGGTGCCGCGCCGGTGGAAATAGGCCGGCGCACTGTGCAGGCGCATCACGAGCGCCGCACGCTCAACCGGGCTGGGCGCCTGTCCGTAATAATCGGCCGCGAGCGCGGCGGCGTCGAATTCTTCCTGGGGCGCGCATTCCCACAGGAACTGCAGGTCCAGTTCCTCGGCGGCCGCGGCGGCCTCGGCCAGCAACGCGGCGGGCGCCGGCTCGGCGAAAGTGAACAGCGTATTGGCCCGCTTGATCTTGCTGCGCTTGCCCGACTCCGATTCCACCTGCAGGCTGGCGTCGGCTTCCGACAGGATATTGCCGGCCTTGAAGCTGCCGTCTTCTTCGTAAAACACGTACATATTCAGTCCATCGAGGGCACGGCGTCCGGGCTGGCCTGCGCAGCGCGGTTACCGGCCTGTATATATTGCGGGATGCAGAACGGGATCAAGCGTCCGGAGCTTCGAAGGCAAAGTCCAGCACTTCGGGCAGCCAGCGTTCGAAGTCCGACAACCCGTGGTCGCTGCCCTGCACAATGCGTTGACGGCAGCCGGCGTAGCGGGCTTGCATTTCGCGCCAGTCGAGCACTTCGTCGCCCGTGGCGGCCACCAGGAAATAACGGTCGGGCTGCGTGATCGCAGCCACGCGGGCCGTTGCAAGCTCGTCGACATATTCGGCGCGGAACTCGAACGGCGTGTCGGAATGATACATGTGATGCTGGCCCACCTGCGTGGCCAGATCGCGCGCGGCCTCGACGGCCGGGTTCAGCAGCACGGCCTTGCACTGCAGCCGCTCGGCCAGCCAGGTAGCGTAATAGCCCCCCAGCGACGAGCCCACGATGGTCAGGCGGCGAGGGTGGTCGGCGCCCTGAAGCAGGTCGCGCGCCAGTTGCAGCGACAGGTCCAGCGCCTGGCGCGGGCTGGCGGGCAATTGCGGGCATTGCCAGTCGCGCGGGCCGGCCAGCCCGCGCCGGGCCAGTTCCTGGGCCATCAGCCGGGCCTTGAACGACACGGGAGACGAGCGGAATCCGTGCAGATACAGAATCATGCGGGCTCCCGGCGGGCCAGGGCCTGGAGCAGCTTGTCGTGCACACCGCCAAAGCCGCCATTGCTCATGACCAGCACATGGTCGCCCGGCCGGGCGGCTTGCGTCACGGCCTCTACCAGCAGGCCCAGGTCGTTGTAGTCGCTGGCGCGATCGCCCAGCGGGGCCAGCACTTCGGCGGGGTTCCAGCCCAGGGCATGCTTGCCGCTGCGCTCGCCAAAGCAGAAGACCCGGTCCGCCAGTTGCAGCGCCTGCGGCAGGCGCGCCGCCACGGCGCCCAGCTTCATGGTGTTCGAGCGCGGTTCCAGCACGGCCAGGATGCGCGCCTGCCCGACTTGGCGGCGCAGCCCTTCGAGCGTGGTCGCGATGGCGGTCGGATGGTGCGCGAAATCGTCATATACCTTTACGCCGCCGGCGGTGCCGCGCAGTTCCATGCGACGCTTGACGCCCCCGAACCGGCTCAATGCCGCCACGCCGTCGGCGGGCGCCACGCCCGCATGCTGCGCGGCCGCCAGCGCGGCCAGGGCGTTCATGCGGTTGTGCTCGCCGCCCAGCGCCCAGCGCACCGTGCCGGCGGACTGCTCGTCGAACAGCACTTCAAAAGCGCCATCCGCGTCGGCAGGGCCGGCCTGCCAGGCGCCGCCCGGCCCGAAACTCACGGTCTCAGACCAGCAGCCGCGTGCGATGACGCGGTCCAGCGCATCACTGCTGGCGGGCCGCACGATGCGTCCGCGAGACGGAACGGTGCGCACCAGATGATGGAACTGGGTCTCGATGGCGGCAAGATCGGGGAAGATGTCGGCGTGGTCGTATTCCAGATTGTTCAGGATCGCCGTGCGCGGACGGTAATGCACGAACTTCGACCGCTTGTCGAAAAAGGCGGTGTCGTACTCGTCCGCCTCGATGACAAACGGCCGTATCGTGGGGTCGTACCGGGCGGATACCTTCAGGTCGTGCGCCACGCCGCCGATCAGGAAGTTGGGGCGCAGCCCTGCCGCCTCGAGTATCCAGGCCAGCATCGAACTGGTGGTGGTCTTGCCGTGCGTGCCCGCCACGGCCAGCACATGCGCGCCCGGCAGCACATTGTCGCCCAGCCACTGGGGCCCGGATACATAGCGCGCGCCCGAATCGAGGATGGCTTCCATCAGCGGGTTGCCGCGCGTCACGACGTTGCCCACCACATACAGGTCAGGGCGCAGCGCCATCTGGCCTGCCTCGTAGCCTTCAATGAGTTCGATGCCCTGTTCGGCAAGCTGGGTGCTCATGGGAGGGTAGACCGCCGCGTCGCAGCCCGTGACCCGATGGCCCGCGGCCCGTGCGATCAGCGCCAGGCCGCCCATGAAAGTGCCGCAAATACCAAGAATGTGCAGGTGCATTGATAATCTCCTGCGCGCATTGTAGAGGCTGCTTCGTCGGGCGCGGCCGCGTGGGGTTATGATCCGGTCCATGAACCGTCGCTTCTTCCTGTACGCTGGCGCAGCGGCAGCCGTGGCCGTTGCTGGTGGCTATGCCTGGCGCGATCGCCGCGAACCCGAACCTCCGCAACCTGCTTCGGCCCCGCCGGCTCCGGCGCCGGCCGCAGACCCGGCAGCCGTGCTGCGCAACCTGTCCCTGCCCGATCTCGATGGGCGCGAGCGCGCCTTGGCCGACTGGCAGGGCCGCCGCCCCATGGTGGTCAATTTCTGGGCAACCTGGTGCGCGCCCTGCGTAAAAGAAATGCCCGAACTGCAGGCGCTGCACGAAAAATATCCCGACATTCAATTCGTGGGCATCGGCGTCGATCAAGCCGAGAAAATGCGCGAATTCATCCAGAAAGTGCCGGTTACCTACCCCTTGCTGGTGATGGGGGCAGGGGCCATCGATACCCTGCGCAGCATGGGAAACCCGGCCGGCGGCCTGCCTTTTACACTGGTGTTGGCTGCTGATGGCAGCATTAACCGAACAATTCTGGGGCAGATCCAGGCAGACGATCTGGATCGCACGTTGCAGGGCCTGGCAGGCTAAAATCCGGCTCCGCGCCTGGTTGCGCCAGCATGGTTGCAGTATGACTTAGTTGGACAAATGCTGTGAATAGGCGTAAAAAGGCGGTTTATCGATAGTTTTGCCGACACGTTGCGGTTGGCCTTCGGCGCATCCCACATGGCGCAACATATCCTGGTTTTGCACGGCCCCAACCTGAACCTGCTGGGTTCGCGCGAACCCCATCTCTACGGCAGCCTGACGCTGGCGCAGATCAACCAGGGCCTGGAAGCGCTGGCGGCGCAGCTTGGCGTCGGGCTCACCGCCTGGCAAAGCAACCACGAAGGTGCGTTGGTCGAGCGCATCCAGGCGGCGCGCCAGGATGGCACCGACTTCATCGTCATCAACGCGGCAGCCTACACGCACACCAGCGTGGCAGTGCGCGACGCCTTGGCGGCGGTCGCCATTCCTTTTGTTGAAGTACATTTGTCGAACCTGTATAAACGCGAACCGTTCCGGCAGCACTCGTACCTGTCCGACCTGGCCGTGGGCCTGGTCTGCGGGCTGGGCGCCGATGGCTACGAGGCCGCTGTCCGCTATGCGGCGCGGCATTAGCGCGGCGCTCCAGTCTCCGGACTTATACCTTTACATCCTCTATTCGATACGGCGCGGCCTACACGCAGACGCGTCGCCAACATTAATCGGGAAGCAGCTTCTATGGACCTCCGAAAACTCAAGACCTTGATCGACCTGGTGGCGGAATCGGGCATTGCCGAGCTTGAAATCACCGAAGGCGAAGGCAAGGTCCGCATCGTCAAGTTCTCGCAGACCCTGCAGCCTGTGGCGTACCACGTGCCCGAAACGCCCGCCGCCGCGCCCGCGCCGGCCGCCGCCGCAGCGCCTGCTGCCGCGCCCGAAGCGCCCGCCGTGCCCCAGGGTCACGTCGTCAAGGCGCCCATGGTCGGCACCTTCTACCGCGCACCCAATCCTGGCGCCGCGCCCTTCGTCGATGTCGGCCAGTCCGTCAAAGAAGGCGACCCCCTGTGCATCATCGAAGCCATGAAGCTGCTCAATGAAATCGAAGCCGACAAGTCCGGCGTCATCAAAGAGATCCTGGTCGAAAACGGCGAACCCGTCGAATACGGCCAACCGCTATTCGTCATTGGCTGATTGCACCTATGTTTGAAAAGATCCTGATCGCCAATCGCGGCGAGATCGCGCTGCGTATCCAACGCGCCTGCCGCGAACTCGGCATCAAGACGGTGGTCGTGCATTCCGAGGCCGACCGCAATGCCAAGTACGTGCGCCTTGCCGATGAATCCGTGTGCATCGGGCCGGCGCCGTCGCGCGAAAGCTACCTGAACATGCCGGCCATTATTTCGGCCGCCGAAGTCACCGATTCCGAGGCCATCCACCCCGGCTACGGCTTTCTTTCCGAAAACGCCGATTTCGCCGAGCGGGTCGAGAAAAGCGGGTTTGTGTTCATTGGCCCCCGGCCCGACACCATCCGCCTGATGGGCGACAAGGTCAGCGCCAAGCGCGCCATGATCGAGGCCGGCGTGCCGGTGGTGCCCGGTTCGGAAGGCGCGCTGCCCGATGACCCGCAGGAAATCCTGCGGATGGCCCGCGAAACGGGCTACCCGGTCATCATCAAGGCCGCCGGGGGCGGCGGCGGTCGCGGCATGCGCGTGGTCTATACCGAGGCCGCGCTGCTCAATGCCGTCACCATGACGCGTTCCGAGGCCGGTGCGGCGTTCAACAACCCGGAAGTCTACATGGAGAAGTTCCTCGAGAACCCGCGCCATGTGGAAATCCAGGTGCTGGCCGATGGCGGCCGCAATGCCGTGTGGCTGGGCGAGCGCGATTGCTCCATGCAGCGCCGCCACCAGAAGGTCATCGAAGAGGCTCCGGCGCCGGGCATTCCCCGCCGCCTGATCGAGCGCATCGGCGACCGTTGCGCCGATGCCTGCCGCAAGATGGGCTATCGCGGCGCGGGCACCTTCGAGTTCCTGTACGAAAACGGCGAGTTCTATTTCATTGAAATGAACACCCGTATCCAGGTCGAGCACCCCGTCACCGAACTCGTTACCGGCGTAGACCTGGTCCAGCAGCAGATCCGCATCGCCTCGGGCGAAAAGTTCCTGCTGCGCCAGCGCGACATCAGCTTCAAGGGCCATGCAATCGAATGCCGCATCAACGCTGAAGATCCGTTCCGCTTCGTGCCCAGCCCTGGCCGCATCACCAACTGGCATACGCCTGGCGGCCCCGGCGTGCGCATCGATTCGCATGCCTTCAACGGCTATTTCGTGCCGCCCAACTACGACTCGATGATTGCCAAGGTCATTACGTACGGCGATACCCGCGACCAGGCTCTGGCCCGCATGCGTATCGCCCTGTCCGAAATGGTGGTAGAAGGAATTTCCACCAACATTCCGCTGCATCGCGAACTGTTGCAGGACGCCCGCTTCATCGAGGGCGGCACCAGCATCCACTATCTCGAGCACAAGCTGGCCCAGCGCCCTTGATGCTCTGGCGGGCCGCACGGGCGGCCCGCCATACCGGAAGAATCGTATGCGTGAACTTGTGCTTCATTGCCCAGAGGCGCAGGCCGAAGCGCTATCCGATGCGCTGCTCGAGGCTGGCGTCCTGTCGGTATCGGTCGAAGACGCCGATCTCGGCACCGAGGCCGAACGCCCTCTGTTCGGCGAGCCCGGCACCGAGCCCGATGTGCAGGCCTGGGAACACAACCGTGTCGTGGCCCTGTTGCCCGATGGCGTCGATCCGGCCCAGATCTATGAGCAGGCCATGGCCGGCGCCGGCATCGATCCCATCATGGCCGGCGGCTGGGCCGTGCGCGACGTGCCCGACGCCGATTGGGTGCGCCTGACGCAGTCGCAGTTCGGCCCCATCCAGATATCCCCGCGCCTGTGGATCGTGCCCAGCTGGCACCGCGACGACCCGGCCGTGCCCGCGGTCACCGGCCTGGACGACAACGCCATCCACATCGAGCTCGATCCCGGCCTGGCCTTCGGCACGGGCAGCCATCCCACCACCCACCTGTGCCTGGCCTGGCTCGAATCCGAGCTGCCCGCAGGCGCCACCGTGCTGGACTACGGCTGCGGCTCCGGCATCCTGGCCATCGCGGCTCGCAAGCTGGGCGCGGGCGCCACGGCAGCCGTCGACATCGACCCGCAGGCGGTGCAGGCCACGGCCGACAATGCGCGCGTCAACCGCGTCGAACTGCAAGCGCTGTTGCCCGACGCGCTGGCCGATGGCGCCTACCAGGTCGTGGTGGCCAATATCCTGTCCAACCCCCTGAAGGTGCTCGCGCCCATGCTGGCCGGACGCGTCGCGCCGGGTGGGCACCTGGTGCTGTCGGGCGTGCTCGAGCGTCAGGCCGAAGAAGTCGCCACTGCTTACGCGCCGTGGCTCACCCTGTCGGTATGGCAGGCACGGGAAGGCTGGGTCTGCCTGCACGGCCGCAGAACCTGAATGCCGGGTAGAGTAGCGCCATGGCCCTGACGACTCGCTGCCCGCACTGCGGCACCGCTTTCAAAGTCGTGCCCGACCAGTTGCGGGTGCGCAATGGCCTGGTGCGCTGCGGCGCCTGCGACACCGTGTTCGATGGCCGGGCCTGCCTGGTGGCGCAGATTCCCCAGACGCTGTCGGCCGCCGCCGTCGCGGCGTCTGCCGTGCCGCGCCCGCCCGCGCCGCCGCCCGTGCCGGAACCGTCCTTGTCGGAACCGTCCGTGCCGGAACCGTCGGTACCGGTGTCTTTGCCGCAGCGACCGATACCGGAACCGTCGCTACCGGAACCGTCCATACCCGAGCGGGCCATACCCGAGCCGGCCGCGTCGCGAGCCGAACCCCAATTGCGTGCGGCTCCGGCGACGCCTCCCGCAGTGCTGCGCGGCCGCACCGACATCCGCAGGCACGATCCTTATCTGGGCCGCCACAGCATGGATGACGAGGCGCCCGGTTTCGAAGAGCAACCGGAAGACTACGGCGGCGAGCCTGACGATGCCCCTGCGCACATCGCCGCGCCGGCGCCGTCCCCTGTCGCCGGCGGCGCGCCCGTGGGCCACGCTCCTGAAGCCCACGGCGATTACCCGGATCCGGACGTCGTTCCCGCCGTGCGCGGCGAGGCCCGCACCCGCTATTACGGCGTTACCGATGTCGGCCGCAGCCCTCCGGAATTTCTGGATCCCGAGCGCCAGGCGCGCCGCAGCATGGTCCGCAGCCTGTGGGGGTATGGCTGTGTGCTGGGCCTGCTGCTGCTGGCGCTGCAAGTGGTGTATGTGTACCGCACGGCGATCGCGGTTGCCATGCCGCAACTGCGCCCGTTGCTGACCAGCGTGTGCGAACCGCTGGGCTGCGAGATCGGCTACGCGCGCCGCATCGAGCGCATTTTCATCACCGCTTCGTCGCTGCAGCCGCCGCGCGGGCAGGCCGGCGCCCAGGGGCAGGACGACGGCAGCCGCCTGGTATTGCGCGTATCGCTGCGTAACCGCTACGACAGGCCCCAGCATTGGCCGGCGCTGCGGCTGGACCTTACCGATCTTTCCGATACCGTGGTGGTGCGCAAGGTGCTGCTGCCCGACGATTACCTGCCGCCCGGCCAGTCCGCGGCGCCCTTCGAGCCCGGCGCCGAGCGCAATATCGAAGTGCCCATCGAAGTGAAAGGCGCGCAGGTCAACGGCTACCAACTCGACAAGTTCTTTCCCTGAAGGATGACTAGCATGACGGCTCCGGTTCTGGTTTGCGGCTCGATGGCGTTCGACACAATCGCGGTATTCGATGGCCGCTTCAAAGAACATATCCTGCCCGACCGCATCCAGTCGCTCAGCGTGTCGTTCCTGGTGCCGTCCATGCGCAAGGAGTTTGGCGGCTGCGCCGGCAATATCGCCTACAACCTCAAGCTGCTGGGCGGGCAGCCGGTGCCGGTGGCCACGGTGGGCGAAGACGCGGCCGACTACCTGGCCCGCTTCACGGCGATGGGCATCGACACATCGCGCCTGCGCGTCATGCCCGACACCTTCACGGCGCAGTGCTACATCACCACCGATCTCGACGACAACCAGATCGCCGCTTTTCATCCCGGCGCCATGGAGCTTTCGGCGCAGAACGACCTGACGGGCGCCCAGGCATCGTGGGCTATTGTCGCGCCGGATGCCAAGGCCGGCATGTTCGCGCATGCACAGCGGCTGCACGCGGCGGGCATTCCGTTCATTTTCGACCTGGGCCAGGCCATGCCGTTGTTCGACGGCGCCGACCTCGATCGCATGCTGGGCCTGGCGCAGGTTCTTACCGTCAATGACTATGAAGCCGGCGTGGTGGAACAGCGCACCGGGCGCAGCATGGCGCAGATTGCATCGCACTTGCAGGCCGTGGTGGTCACGCGCGGCGCGGCGGGGGCCACGTTGCTTGCGGGCGGAACCGAAACCCAGGTGCCGCCCGTGCGGCCCACCGACATTGTCGACCCCACCGGCTGCGGCGACGCGCATCGCGCCGGGCTGCTGTATGGGCTGACCCAGGGCTGGAACTGGATCGATTGCTGCCGGCTGGCCAACCTGATGGGCGCGATCAAGATCGCGTCGCGAGGCCCGCAGAACCACGCGCCCGCGCGCGCCGACATCGACGCACGGTTGCGCCAAGCGTACGGAATCGGACTGCCGGCCTAGGAACCCTTCGGCCGGACCACGGTCCAAGCCTTTTGCGCCACGCCTGCCGGCGCATCAGCTATAAGCGGGCGTAACGCCGTACACGGTTATGGCCGTATTCGTTGCATGCTGTTTCGGACCGGCGCATTCCTTGCGCGCCAGAGTATTATCAGTTGCATAAAATAGGCCTACCGACCCAAGGAGTCCCCATGAGCCATCACCTGTCTTCTTCCATCATTGCGCCGCGCGCGGGCCGTTGGCTGGCCGTGGCCGCCGTCGTGACCTCGTTGGCCGTATTGGGCGGCTGCGCCAACCGCAGCGCGTCCAGTGGCGTTTATTCGTACGACCAGGCGCAGCGCGAACAAATCGTGCGCATCGGCACCGTCACGGGCGTGCGCCCCATCACCATCCAGGACGACAAATCCAGCGGCGTAGGCATGGTCGCCGGCGGTGCGCTGGGCGGGGTGGCGGGCAACGCCGTGGGCGGCGGCACAGGCCGCGCCCTGGCCACGGTGGGCGGCGCCATTCTGGGCGCGCTGGCCGGCAACGCCGTGGAAAACCGCGCGGGCCGTACCTCGGGCCTGGAAATCACCGTGCGGCTCGACAACGGCGAAACCCGTGTCGTGGCCCAGGAAGCCGACGTGCCCATCAGCGTGGGCCAACGTGTGCAGGTCATCAGCGGCGCCGGCCCCACCCGCGTGGCGCCGTACTAAGCCGCACCGCAGGTGTCAGGCGTGCGCAGGGCGCCTGGCACCTGTGTCCAGCACGGCAGTGCAGGCGTACTGCACGCCGTGCAAGCCTACACTCCCAGCAAGCCGTAGGTCAGGCGCGCCAGCATCATCAACACCACTTGCGCCAGAATCAGCAATATCAGCGGCGAAAAGTCGATGGCCGCGGTGCGCGGCAACAGGCGGCGAATGGGGTCGAGCAATGGCGCCGTCAGCGTTTGCAGCAGGGCCATCAAGGGCGACATGGGGTTCACCCACGACAGCACGGCCTGCAGCAGCGTCAGCCACACAATCAGGTTCAGCGCCCACTTGATCACCATCAATAGCGACGAGCCCAGCGCAGCGGGCACGAGCGCGGCGGGAATCAGCGAACCCACAGCCAGCAGCCACATCAGCGCCAGGTAGGCCAGGGCGGTCAGCCACGCGGCCACCAGGCTGGTCCAGTCGATGGAATTGCCGGCCGGAATCACCTTGCGTATGGGCAGCACCAGCCAGTTGGTTGCCTGGTAGATGCCGCGAGCCAGCGGATTGAAAGGATGCAGGCGTACCGCGTGGATCCATGCGCGCGCGATGAGGGCGGCGCCGAACAGCGTAAAAGTGATCTCGAGCAGGAAACGAAGGATGTCGCCGAGCATAGGGTGCGATCTGCAAAAATGTAATGGCGTTTATTGTCGCATGGCGCCATTGTGTTGCGTCGGCTCGGGCGCGCCGCGGCGCCGCGCACAAACAAAAGCCGCCTGGCCGGGGCCAGGCGGCTAAGGTACCGCCTAACGGTTCCGTCGATATTACGGACGGCCGCCGGTCGGGAACGGCCACGACGCGGCAGGGTTCAGCGCGGTCTTGGCGCCCGGGGCAGCAGCCGTGGAAGGCGGCGTGGCGGGCTTCTTGGGCGCAGCCTTCTTCGCAGGGGCCTTCTTGGCAGGCGCCTTCTTGGCAGGCGCCTTCTTGGCAGCAGCCTTCTTGGCGGGCGCCTTTTTGGCTACGGCCTTCTTGGCAGCGGCCTTTTTGGCAGGCGCCTTCTTGGCTACCGCTTTCTTGGCTACGGCCTTCTTGGCAACGGCTTTTTTAGCTACCGCTTTCTTGGCCGGGGCTTTCTTGACGGCCTTCTTGGCGGCAACTTTCTTGACCGCCTTCTTGGCAACAGTCTTCTTCACTGCTTTCTTGGCAGCGGTTTTCTTGACGGCTTTCTTGGCGGCGGTTTTCTTCACTGCCGGCTTCTTGGCCGCGGTCTTTTTCACGGCGGGTTTCTTGGCCGCTACTTTTTTGACTGCGACTTTCTTGGCAGCGACTTTCTTCACGGCCTTCTTGGCCGGGGCTTTCTTGGCCGCGGTTTTCTTCGCGGCGGGTTTCTTCACCGCCTTCTTGGCGGCTTTCTTGGCTGTTGCCATGGTCATGCTCCTTAGGTTCAGGGGTCCCAGAACTTAAACCCGTGCCACGATCCGTCGAACGACGGGCCGCGCCCGGGCCATTCATCGGCGCATGCCGCTGCCCCATACGGGCGGCAGCTACTGCGGTGTGCGCTAATGAATTCGGCACAGCCATTTGATATGGCCCCCACGCTCTGCGCGAGCCATCTCAAATGGCGCCGGCAGGCGCCCCACATGGGGCGCCTACCGCTTGGTACTGCGTATTCGAATACCCAGGCCGACGGAGCCGGCATCCGTCGCCGCGCCAGCCAGGCGCGCGGCGACGGATGCGTTTTATTCCCAGCTCAGCGTGCCGCCGGTCTGGTATTCGATCACGCGTGTTTCGAAAAAGTTGCGTTCCTTCTTAAGATCGATCATTTCCGCCATCCAGGGGAAGGGGTTTTCTTCCTGTGGGAACAGCGGTTCTATCCCAATTTGCTGGCAACGACGATTGGCGATGAATCGCAGGTACGACTTGAACATGGGAGCGTTCAAGCCCAGCACGCCGCGCGGCATCGTGTCTTCGGCATATGCGTATTCGAGTTCTACCGCCTTCTGGAACAGGCCGCGGATTTCCTCGCGGAACTCCGGCGTCCACAGATGGGGGTTTTCCAGCTTGATAGTGTTGATCAGGTCGATGCCGAAATTGCAATGCATGGATTCATCGCGCAGGATGTACATGTATTGCTCGGCTGCGCCGGTCATCTTGTTCTGGCGGCCCAGCGCCAGGATCTGCGTGAACCCAACGTAGAAGAACAGGCCTTCCATCAGGCATGCGAAAACGATCAGGGACTTCAGCAGTGTCTGGTCGGCTTCGGGCGTGCCCGTATTGAAGTTGGGGTCGGCGATGGCGTCGATGAACGGGATCAGGAATTCGTCTTTCGCGCGGATAGACGGGATTTCGTTATAAGCGTTGAAGATCTCGGCTTCGTCCAGGTCGAGGCTTTCAACGATGTACTGGTATGCGTGCGTGTGGATCGCTTCTTCGAACGCCTGGCGCAGCAGGAACTGGCGGCATTCGGGCGCCGTGATGTGGCGATAGGTGCCCAGCACGATGTTGTTGGCCGCCAGCGAGTCGGCCGTCACGAAGAAGCCCAGGTTGCGCTTGACGATGCGGCGCTCGTCTTCGGTGAGCCCGTTGGGGTTCTTCCAGAGGGCGATGTCGCGGGACATGTTGATTTCCTGCGGCATCCAGTGGTTGGCGCAGGTGGCCAGGTACTTTTCCCAAGCCCATTTGTACTTGAACGGCACCAGCTGGTTGACGTCGGTCTTGCCGTTGATGATGCGCTTGTCGGCAACCTTGACGCGATGCGCGGCGGCATCGCTGGCAGCCAGGCTGCCGGCATGCTGCGGCGCGGCCGGGGTAGGCAGCGCGGCATCGCCGAACACGCCGGTGGCGGCGCGAGTGGGTTGCGCAGCCGCCGGCTGCCCGCCCGCCGCGGGGGCGGGCGCCTGTGCCGGTTGTACTGCGAGCTTGTCGTCTTCCCAATTAAGCATGAATGAATTCTCCGGAGGCGGTGGTGATTACTGGCAGGCTTCGCACTCTTCGAAGCCGGGGTCGCCCGGCCTCATGGTGCAAACCGCCCCGAGAACTTCGGGTTCCGGCAAGGCAGGGGCCGCACCGGCGGCCACCGAAGCGGCGCCCGTGGCGCTGACGGCGTTCAGCTCGCCGCCGCGGCCCGTGGATTTTTCGGCGCTCGTGGCGCCCAGCGTGCGCAGGTAGTAGGTGGTCTTCAGGCCACGCTGCCACGCCAGCTTGTATGTGTCGTCGAGCTTCTTGCCCGATGCGCCCGCCATGTAGATGTTGAGCGACTGGGCCTGATCGATCCACTTTTGCCGGCGCGATGCGCACTCGACCAGCCAGCGCGGTTCGACTTCGAATGCGGTGGCGTAGAGTTCGCGAAGTTCGGAAGGTACGCGATCGATACGGGACAGGCTGCCGTCGAAGTACTTGAGGTCGGCGACCATGACTTCGTCCCAGAGACCGAGTTTCTTCAGGTCACGAACAAGGTATTCGTTTACGACCGTGAACTCGCCGGAGAGATTCGATTTGACGTACAAGTTCTGGAAAGTGGGTTCGATGCACGCAGATACGCCAATGATATTTGAAATTGTCGCAGTTGGGGCAATTGCAATGCAGTTCGAGTTGCGCATGCCATGTTCTTTGATGCGCGCACGCAACGCATCCCAATCGAGCGTGCTCGACTCATCGACATCGACATTGCCGCCGCGTTCTTCGCGCAGCATCGCCAGCGTGTCTTGCGGCAAGATGCCGCGCGACCACAGCGAGCCTTCGTACGAAGGATAGCGGCCGCGTTCCTGCGCCAGTTCGCTCGATGCCCAATATGCTTGGTAGCACACGGCTTCCATCGAGCGATCGGCGAATTCGACAGCGGCTTGCGACGCATACGGCACGCGCATCATCTGCAGGCAGTCCTGGAAGCCCATGATGCCCATGCCCACCGGGCGATGGCGTTCGTTGGAATCTTTGGCCTTCTTGACGGCGTAGTAGTTGATGTCGATCACGTTGTCGAGCATGCGCATCGCAATGCGCACCGTGCGCTTGAGCTTGTCGTGGTCGAGTTCGAACCCGCCGCCGGCAGCCGGCTTCATGTGCGCAACCAGGTTCACGGAACCCAGATTGCAAACAGCAATTTCAGATTCGTTGGTGTTCAGCGTGATCTCGGTGCACAGGTTCGAGCTGTGCACCACGCCGACGTGCTGTTGCGGCGAACGGATGTTGCACGGATCCTTGAACGTGATCCACGGGTGGCCGGTTTCGAACAGCATCGACAGCATCTTGCGCCACAGCGAGACGGCCGGCATTTTCTTGTACAGCGTCAATTCGCCACGGGCGACCTTGGCTTCGTAGCCCAGGTAGGCTTCTTCGAATGCCTTGCCGTATTTGTCGTGCAGGTCGGGGCAGTCGGACGGCGAGAACAGCGTCCATTCGCCGTTTTCCATGACGCGCTTCATGAACAGGTCGGGAATCCAGTTGGCCGTGTTCATGTCGTGCGTGCGGCGGCGTTCGTCGCCGGTGTTCTTGCGCAGTTCGAGGAATTCTTCGATATCCAGGTGCCACGTTTCCAGGTACGTGCACACCGCGCCCTTGCGCTTGCCGCCCTGGTTCACCGCCACCGCGGTGTCGTTGACGACCTTCAGGAACGGCACCACGCCCTGGCTTTCGCCGTTGGTGCCCTTGATGTGGCTGCGCAGCGCGCGCACCGGCGTCCAGTCGTTGCCCAGGCCGCCAGCGTACTTGGCCAGCAGCGCGTTTTCCTTGATGGCGTCGTAGATGCCTTCCAGGTCGTCGGACACCGTGGTCAGGTAGCACGACGACAGCTGCGAGTGCAGCGTGCCCGAGTTGAACAGGGTGGGCGTCGAGCTCATGAAGTCGAACGACGAGAGAATCTCGTAGAACTCGATGGCGCGGGCTTCGCGGTCGGGCTCGCGCAGCGCCAGGCCCATGGCCACGCGCATGAAGAACACCTGCGGCAGTTCGATGCGGGTGCCGCGGATGTGCAGGAAATAGCGGTCGTACAGCGTCTGCAGGCCCAGGTAGCCGAATTGCAGGTCACGCTGCGCGTCCAGTGCGGCGGCTACGCGGGCCAGGTCGAATTCGGCCAGCTTGGCGTCCAGCAGGCCGCCTTCGATGCCGCGCTGGATAAAGGTGGGAAAGTAATCGGCGTAGCGGGTCGCCATGGCGGCCTGCGAAACTTCTTCGCCCAGTACTTCCTTGCGGATCGTGTGCAGCAGCAGGCGGGCCGTGACCTGGCTGTAGGCCGGGTCTTTTTCGACCAGCGCGCGCGCCGACAGAATGGCGGACTTGAACACTTCGTCGACGGGGATGCCGTCGTACAGGTTCTTGACCGTTTCTTTCAGGATGGCTTCGGTGTCGATGAATTCGGTCAGGCCTTCGCCGGCGGCCTCGATCGTGGCGCGCAAGGCGGCCAGGTCGAGCGGGCGCTGCACGCCGTTGTCGACGACGTTCAGGTGGCTTTCCTGCGCGGCGGCGGGCGCGGCCTGTTCGAGCACTTCGGCGGCGGCGGCGCGTTCCTGGGCGCGTTTTTCGCGGTACAGCACGTAGGCGCGCGCCACGTCGTGTTCGCCAGAGCGCATCAGGGCCAGTTCGACCTGGTCCTGGATGTCTTCAATATGGAAGGTGCCGCCGGCGGGGCGGTTGCGGACCAGCGCGTTGACCACTTGAGTGGTCAGGTTGCTGACGAGCTCGCGCACGCGCGCCGACGCGGCGCCCTGGCCGCCGTTGACGGCCAGGAAGGCCTTGGTCATGGCGATGGCGATCTTGCTGGGCTCGAAACCCACCACGGAGCCATTGCGCCGGATGACGTTGTAGCTGGCCCATTGACCCGCGTTGGGATCGGCGGGGGCGTCGGTTTGAGACGGCGGCACGGCGGCGGGCCGGGTCACAGAGGCGATCGAAGTCTGCATGGAAGCTCCTGTGGGACTAGCGTAGATAAGCGGCATGGGCTGGGCCCATGCCGGCGCTGATGTATCGGGAAAAGGGGTCTATATTGCCGGGGAAATGCCCTCGGCTGCGCCAGGCGGAAGTGAATCCGGCTGTTCTGGCGACCACTACATATAGTGTAACACCCCCTCTGGTCATACAAATTCTAGTGATGCGGGCCGCGGGGGACAAGGCGCAGGAGACGTTAGTTCGATGTTTTAATTGTGATCAAATGTAATAGCGGCGTCAGTGTGGCGCGCACGGCGTAGTGCTTGCTATCAGCGTCGGTTTTACGCGGTTCTGCGCAGGGAAACCGGCGGAGAAGCCGGCGGCACGTAGTTCTGCAATGCCCGTCGCAAGCCGTCGCGGTACTTTGCGATGTTAGCCGCCTTTACGTGTCCGAAGCCCCGCACCATATCGGGCATGGCGGCGATGCCGGCGGCCTGCCCGATGTTGGCGGGGCTCAGGTGGGCCAGCAGCACTTGTACCGTGTCGCGGTATTCGTCGATCAGTTCGCGTTCCAGGCGTCGTTCGGCGTTGTAGCCGAACGGGTCCAGCCACGTGCCGCGCAAGCCTTTCATGCGCGCCAGTACCCGCATGGCGGGCATCAGGCCGGGGCCGAAGGCCACTTTGCGCGCCACGCCGGTATGGGGGTCTTTGCGCGCCAGCAAGGGCGGCGCCATGTGAAAGCGCAGCGTATAGCTGCCTTCGAACTGCGCGCGCAGCTGCTGCTGGAACGCGCCATCTGTATATAGGCGCGCGACTTCGTATTCGTCTTTATAGGCCATCAGCTTGAACAGATTGCGCGCGACGGCCATGGCCAGGCGCGGCGTGCGGGCCGTGGGAGCCAGCTCGCGCTCGCGCCGGGCGACCTGCTCGACCAGTTCGCGATACTGGCGCGCATAGCCGGCGTTCTGGTAGGCCGTCAGGTCGCGCACGCGGCGCTGCACCACGCTTTCGAACGATTCGGGCACATGCAGCTGCACCACTTGCGCGGCCGGCCTGAGCGCGCTTTCCAGCGCCTGAGGCTGGTGAGCCGCCAGGCGCCCGGCTTCGAAAGCATCCTGGTTGGCCTTGACGGCCACGCCGTTCAGTTCGATGGCGCGGGCCAGCGCGGCGTGCGACAGCGGCACGCCGCCGCGCTGCCACGCGTAACCCAGCATGAACATGTTCGACAGGATGCTGTCGCCGAACAAAGCCTGCGCGGCGTGATGCGCATCCAGCGCGGCCGTCGCGGATTCCCCGGCCGCGTGGCGGATCTTGGCCAACAGCGCCTCCGGGCGCAGGGCCGCGTCGGGGTCGCGCGTGAATTCGGACACGGGCGCCACGTAGGTGTTGACGGTAACCTGCGTATGGCCGCGCCGCAGCGCGCCCAGCGAATCGGGCGACACGGCGGCCACGGGGTCGCACAGAATGGCCGCATCCGCCTGCTGCCAATCCAGCCGCACCGGGCCATTGGCTGCGTGCTGCGGGGCCAGGCGGATGTGGCTGATGACGGTGCCGCCTTTCTGGGCCAGGCCGGTCAGGTCCAGCACCGACGCGGACAGACCCTGCAGGTGCGCAGCCATCGAGATGATCGCGCCGATCGTAATGACGCCGGTTCCGCCCATGCCCGCCACCAGAATGCGGTACGGCTGCTCGGGAGTATGCACGGACGGCGTGGGCAGGTCGGCCAGGCGGTCGCGCCATGCCGGCGCCTGTGGCTCCGGCGCGGCCTGCTTGCGCAGCGTACCGCCCAGCACCGACACGAAACTGGGGCAGAAGCCTTCTGCACAGGAAAAATCTTTATTGCAACTGGACTGGTCGATGGCGCGCTTGCGGCCGTACGGCGTTTCCAGCGGCACGATAGACAGGCAGTTCGATTGCACCCCGCAGTCTCCGCAACCTTCGCAGACGGCGCTGTTGATCAGCAGCCGGCGCGGCGGATCGGGAAACTGCTGTTTCTTGCGTCGCCGCCGCTTTTCGGCCGCACAGGTCTGGTCGTGAATGAGCACGGTGACGCCGCGCGTGTCCCGCAGTTCGCGCTGTATGCGGTCAAGCTCGCGGCGATGGTGCACATCCACGCCGTCGGGCAATTTCACGCCGCGGTACTTTTCGGGCTCGTCCGTGGTGATCACGATGCGCGCCACGTTTTCGCCCTGCAATTGCTGGCAGATCTGCGGCACCGATATCGGTCCGTCCACCGGCTGGCCGCCTGTCATCGCGACGGCATCGTTGAACAGGATCTTGTAGGTGATATTGGCGCGCGCCGCCACGGCCTGGCGGATCGCCAGGTAGCCCGAGTGGTAATACGTGCCTTCGCCCATGTTCTGGAACACGTGCGGCATTTCTATATAGCGCGACGCGCCCACCCAGTCGACGCCTTCGCCGCCCATCTGTGTCAGGCCGCCGGTGTCGCGGTCCATCCACGCGGCCATATAGTGGCAGCCTACGCCGGCCAAGGCCTGGCTGCCCTGCGGCACTTTGGTCGAACTGTTGTGCGGGCAGCCCGAACAGAAATACGGTCGCCGCCGCATGCCGTCCGCATCGTTGGAAAGCGGGGCGGGGCAGCTGAGCAGGGCGGGATCGGCGGCCGCGCGTATGCCGGCGCTGCGTCCCAGCCACGCCGCCAAAGGCGCGGCCAGCAGGGATGCGCGCAGCTGGCCCGCCGACGGCACCAGCGGCTCGCCATCCAGCCCGGCCTTGCCCACCACGGTGGGGCGCTCGGGCAAGTTGTAGAGCAGGTCTTTGATCTGGCTTTCTACTATCGCGCCTTTTTCTTCGATGACCATGACGTGCGCCAGCCCGCGGGCGAAGTCCAGCACGCGTTCGGCATCCAGCGGCCAGGTCAGGCCCGGTTTGTAGATGCGCACAGGCGTATCGGCGCCATGCGGGTCGATGCCCAGCCGGGCCAGCGCCTCGATGGTGTCGAGATAGGCTTTGCCCACCGCCACCAGCCCCACCCGGGCGCGCGGCGCGGGGCAGGCCAGCCGGTCGATGCTGTGGCGGCGCGCGAAGGCGCGCACGGCGCGCAGCCGCGCCTGCATGCGCAACTCGACCGCCGGCGACAGGAAGTCGCGCGCGGTGTATTCCAGCGCTTCTGGCGGCAGGCCGGGGTCGGCCGGCATGTCGTAATGCACGGCGGGCGCCGGAAGGCAGCTCTGGCCGCTTTCTACCGTTTCCGAAATGGCCTTGAAGGCCACCCATGCGCCGCTGTAACGCGACAGGGCCCAGCCCCACAGCGCGTACGCTTCATATTCGTCAATAGAGGCCGGATGCACGATGGGCATCTGCCAGCCGATCAGAGACGCTTCGCTCGAATGGGGAATCGACGACGACACCGCCGTGTGGTCGTCGCCCACCACGACCAGGACGCCGCCATGCCGCGATGCGCCGGCCGCATGTCCATGATGCAGGGCATCGCCGGCGCGATCCACGCCCGGGCCCTTGCCGTACCATAGTGCGAACACTCCATCCACTTTGCGGTCGCTGCGCACGCCGGCCTGCTGCGTGCCCATCACGGCGGTAGCGGCCAGGTCCTCGTTGATGCCCGGCACAAAGGTGACCTGGTGCGCGTCGAGCACCTTGTGCGCCTTCCACATGGCCATGTCCACGCCGCCCAGCGGCGAGCCCCGGTAGCCGGACACGAACCCCGCCGTATTCAGGCCGCGCTCGCGATCCAGCCGCCGCTGGGTCACCAGCATGCGCACCAGTGCCTGCGTGCCGGTCAGGAAGATGCGGCCGCGGGTGCGTGTCAGGTTGTCCTGCAGCTGGTAGTCCAGGTCCAGGCATGGCTCGTGTGCGGGCGTGCCGTCCATGATGGGCGCTCCTATTCTCAGAGTTCATGATAGGTGCGTGGCACTGCGCAAACATTGCGTTATCGGATCGTGTAATCCCTATAATTTGAAATAAACATTTCGTTCAGGAGGGGGTGGGCATGGACAAGACCGATATAGGCATATTGCGCGCGCTGCAGGCCGACGGCCGGGCCTCGGCGCAACAGCTGTCGGAGCAGGTGGGCCTGTCGGCCGCCCCGGTGTGGCGGCGGGTCAAGGCGCTGGAAGCCGCCGGAGTCATTACCGGATACAGCGCGCAGGTCGACCGCGGCAAGGTCGGGCTGCAGGGCTGCATGTTTGCGCAGATCAGCCTGGAACGGCATTCGGCCAGCACGGTCGAGAATTTCGAGCGTTCCGTGCGCGATGCGCCCGAGATCCTGGAATGCTATGCCGTCACGGGCGATTCCGACTTTCTGCTGAAGATTCTGGTCGAAAGCCCCGAGGCCTACGATCGGTTCCTGCATCGCTTCCTGTTCAATCTGCCGGGCATCCGCCAGACGCGCACGATTGTGGCGCTGCGCGAAATCAAGCACGAAGTGCGCCTGCCGCTGAACGCGGGATGAGCCCGGCGGCGCGGGGACGAGTGTTGCGCACGCACACCATCCCGGCGCCCCGCGATTGCATCGCGGCGGTGCGGTCATTAGAGTCCCACATGCGCGCGCCGACGTGCCGACGGCTGCTTGCCGCGGCCGGCGCGCGCGGTAATGAGGATTTCATGAACACTCAGTTGTGGTTACGCCGGATCGGCGCGGCAGGCGCCGTGCTGGTGCTGGCCGGATGCGTCGCACGCAATGGCGCTTCATCTTCTGCTTCGTCTGCGGCTTCTGCCGCGCCTGCGGCGCCCGCGGCGCCGACCTGCACCCCAGCCGCGCCGGGCCAGAACCTGGCAGGCGTCTGGCAGTCGAACACGCGGCCGCCCGGGGTGTCCGGGCAGTACACCGCGCTTGTGACCCTGTCGGCCGACGGAACCATGTCGTTCACCACCCAACTCAAGGTAGGCAAGCGGGTGCGTCCCGGCTTGCGCGAGACCGGCTGCTGGAAACTGGCCGACGGCGTGCTCACCCTGCACACCACGCGATCCAACGGCGAACTCGTGGATGCGGCGGACCCCATCTATCAGAACCGTTATCGCGTCGTCAAAGCCGACGGCGCGCGCCTGACGCTGCGCGAATTGAGGGAAGGCGGCCAGGTCATCACGGCTCGCCGCATGCCCGCCGGTTACCGCCTGCCCGACTGACGGGCGGCAGTTCATGTCACCGGCTTCCCCGCACAGTCGCGCCTTGTTGTTGCTGACGCTGGCCGCGTTCGTCAGCGCGGCTGCGATCCGCATATGCGACCCGGTGCTGCCCAGGCTGGCGGCGGACTTCGGCACCTCTACCGGCCAGGCGGCCGCCACGGTTACCGCTTTTGCCGTGGCCTATGGCGTGCTGCAGATGTTCTTCGGCCCGGTGGGCGACCGCTATGGCAAGTATCGCGTGGTGGCCGTGGCCACTTTTGCGTGCGCCATCGGAAGCGCAGGGGCCGTCTTTGCCTCGTCGCTGGACATGCTGGTGATATGCCGCGCGCTGTCGGGGGCGGCCGGAGCGGGCATCGTGCCGCTGGCGATGGCCTGGATAGGCGACAACGTGCCGTACGAGCATCGCCAGGCGACGTTGGCGCGATTTCTTACGGGCACGATCCTCGGCATGGCCGCCGGCCAGCTGCTGGGCGGCTGGTTTACCGACACGATAGGGTGGCGCTGGGCCTTCGCCGCGCTGGTAACCGGCTTTCTGGTGGTGGGCGTGCTGCTCTGCCGCGAGGCTGCGGCGCAGGCGCCGCACGTTGCCGCCGGCGCGGCGCCTCGTCAGGGCTTGCTGGCCCAGGCGCGCACGGTGCTCGGTGTGCCGTGGGCGCGGGTCGTGCTTGCCATTGTCTTTGTCGAGGCCTTGCTGGTTTTTGGCGCGCTGGCCTTTGTGCCGGCGTATCTGCATGCCCGCTTCGGGCTGCCGCTGGCCAGCGCCGGCGCGGTCGCCTCGGTATATGCGCTGGGGGGCCTGCTTTATACGGTGATTGCCGCGCCCGTATTGCGGCGCCTTGGTGAACGAGGCCTGGCGGTCGCCGGCGGCCTGTTATTGAGCGCGGCGTTCCTGGGCTACCTGCTGGGGCCGGGCTGGCCATGGGCGCTGACGGCCAGCGTGCTTGCGGGTCTGGGCTATTACTTCCTGCACGCCACGCTGCAGACCCATGCCACGCAGATGGTGCCCAGCGCACGCGGCACGGCGGTTGCCTGGTTCGCGTCGTCGCTGTTCATCGGCCAGGCCGTTGGTGTCGCTCTGGCCGGACTGGTGGTGGACACCGCGGGCGCCGCCAGCCTGTTCGGGGCCGCTGCCCTGTTGCTGCCCGTGGTGGGCGCGGGCTTCGCCTGGGCGTTGCGACGCCGCCAGTTGGCCGCGCCGCCGCCGGCCGGCTAAGGCCGGCGCGCATCCGTCCGCCGCGTTCGGCGGCGCAGCGCCGCTACGCCGCGGCCACCGCGTCCAGGCGCTGCAGCACGGTGTCTTTGCCGATCAGCGCCAGTACGGCATCCACTGCCGGTGTCTGCGTCTGACCGACCACGGCCACGCGCAACGGAATCGCCAGTTGCGGCATTTTCAGGCCGCGCTCGGCCAGCACCGTCTTGATCAGCGCCGAAATCGCATCCTTCGTCCAGTCGGCGCCACGCGCGCGTTGCGCAAAATCGGCCAGCGCCTCGCGCGCCGCCGGCGTCAGGTGCTGCTCGGCGAGTTCGGCAGGGGCAGGCTGGTACGGCTTGCAGAACAGCAGGGCGGCCTCGGCCAGCTGCTCGAGCGTTTCGGCGCGGTCTTTCAACAGAGCCACGGCTGCGGCCAGGTCCACCGCCGCCGGGTTGCCGCCGCGCCGCTGGATGCGCGGCGCCACGCGCGCCGCCAGTTCGGCGTCATCCATCTGCTTGATGTAGTGCGCATTGACCCAGTTCAGTTTTTTCGGGTCCCACTGCGAGGCCGATTTCGACAGATTGCGGGTATCGAACCATTGCACGAGCTGCTCGCGCGTAAACAGTTCGTCATTGCCGTGGCTCCAGCCCAGTCGCGCCAGGTAGTTCACCATGGCTTCGGGCAGATAGCCCTGCGCGTCGTATTCCATGACATTGACCGCGCCATGGCGCTTGGAAAGCTTCTCGCCATCCGGGCCCAGGATCATGGGCACGTGGCCGTATTCCGGCAGTTCGGCGCCCAGCGCGCGCAGGATGTTGATCTGGCGCGGCGTGTTGTTGACGTGGTCGTCGCCTCGCAGCACATGCGTGATGCCCATGTCCCAGTCATCGACCACAACGCAGAAGTTGTAGGTGGGCGTGCCGTCGGGCCGCGCGATGATCAGGTCGTCGAGCTCGGCGTTATCGAAGCTGATCGGGCCCTTGACCATGTCGTTCCAGCCCGTGGCGCCGTCTTGCGGGCTCTTGAACCGCACCACCGGCTGGCGGCCGGCCGGCACGGGCGGCAACGTCTTGCCCGGCTCGGGCCGCCAGGTGCCGTCGTAGCGGGGCTTGGCGCCCCGGGCGCGCGCCGCTTCCCGCATGGCTTCCACTTCTTCGGGCGAGCTATAGCAGTAATAGGCAGTGCCCTCGCGCAGCATCTGCGCGATGACCTCGCGGTAGCGGTCCATGCGCTGCATTTGATAAAACGGCCCTTCGTCGGGCTGCATGCCCAGCCAATCCATGCTGTCCAGAATGGCCTGCACCGCTTCCGGGGTGGAACGCTCGACGTCGGTATCTTCGATGCGCAGGACGAATACGCCGTTGTGGTGGCGGGCAAACGCCCAGGCGAACAGCGCCGTGCGCGCGCCGCCCAGGTGCAGAAAGCCTGTGGGCGACGGTGCGAAGCGGGTACGGATGGTGGCAGGGGTAGCAGTCATAGAGGCAGCAAAAAGCAGGGGGGCGGGCCGCGTACGGGTCGCGGGAAATGCACCGGCGCGGTCATGGCGGCCCGGTGCCCGTCTTGTTACGATGGCCGTATTTTAGATGACGGCCCCGATTCGCCCATGCTGCGACATGCGCTTGCCCCGTTGTTCGAGCCCCGATCGCTGCTGATCGTCGCCGACCGGCTGTTGCCGTTGGCCGACACATTGCCCGCGGCGCTGCGCGGACGCACCACTCGCATCGACGCGGAGGTCGGGGTGGCGCCCGAACTCCCGTCGGCCTGCGAAGGCCTGGCCGACGGCCAGCGGCCCGATCTGGCCATTGTGTGCGTGTCCCCCGCGGTGCTGCCCGAAACGCTGCGTCGCCTGGCGCCGTTGCGCCCCCACGCGGCCATCGTGCTGCCGCATGAACTGCCAGACCCCTACCCGGGCGGCACCCTGGCCCTTTGCCGCACCTGGGCCCAGGAAACCGGCTGCGCGCTGCTGGGGCCGCGCGCCTTCGGGGCGCAGCGTCCGCACGCCGGGCTGAATCTCAGCCAGCATCCCGCCCTGGCCCGCCCGGGCAGGGTGGCGCTGGTGGCGCAGTCGCGTTCCATCACCGCCGCGGTCATGGATTGGGCCGAAGACGTGCACATCGGGTTTTCCACCGCCGTGTCGTTGGGCGACGAAGCCGTGGTCGGCCTGGCGCAGGTGCTCGACTTCCTGGCCAGCGACCCGCGCACCGACAGCATCGTGCTGTACCTTGAAGAACCCGGCGCCACGCGCGAATTCATGAGCGCGCTACGGGCCGCGGCCAGTATCAAGCCCGTCATCGTGCTCAAGGCCGGGCGCGATGGCCCGCCGGGCAGCGACGCCACGCTCGACGCGGCACTGCGGCGCGCCGGCGCGGTGCGGGTGCGATATTTTGTGCAGCTGTTCTCTGCCGTAAAGGTGCTGGGCTACAAGCGCCGTCCGCGCGGGCGGCGCGTGGCGCTGCTTTCCAACGGCAGCGGCCCGCCGCAGCTTGCGTTGGATCTTATCGGGCCCGATGCGGCGGTGCTCAAGGCCGAACTGGCGCCCGCCACCCGGCGCGCGCTGGCCGGCCTGCTCGAACCCGACGCGGCTACCGACAATCCCGTCATCACCTATGTTCCGCTGACGCCCGAACGTGTTCGTGTGGCACTCGAATGTCTTATCGACGACAGCGGTGTCGACGGCGTGCTGGTGCTGCTGGCTCCCGATGCGCTGGCCGACATGCCGGCGGTGGCGCGCCAGCTGGCGGAGCTGACGCCCAAGGCCTCCAAGCCTGTGGTCAGCTGTTTCATGGGCGATGCCGGCATGCGACCTCTGCGCCGCATGCTTGACGATGCCGGCACGCCGGCGTTCCGCACGCCGGAGTCGGCCGCCGACGCCTTCGGCGTGCTGGCCACGCACTATTACAACCAGCAGTTGCTGCTGCAGACGCTGCCGCCCGAGCCCCCCAGCCGGCTGCCCGACATCGCCCGGGCGCGCGCCATCGTCGAACGCGCCCGCGCGCAGGGCCGCGTTGATCTGTCGGCCTCCGAATGCCGCAGTCTGCTTGACGCGTTCTACGTTCCCTTGCGTGACGTGCCGCCCGGCGTGCTGCCCGGCGGGCCCGAATCGCGGCCCATGGCGATCCGTGTGCGACGCGACCCCCGCTTCGGGCCGGTCATCCAGTTCGGCGCGGGCGGCCCCGACGCCGTGCTGGCCAGCGGCACCGACCGCGGCATGGACCTGCCGCCCCTCAACAGTTTCCTGGCCCGCCAGCTGATCGAGCGCAGCCGGGCGTGGCGCCGTGTGTTCGCCCCGAAGCTCACCGGTGCCGCGGCCGAGGCCGTGCAGCAGGCGCTGGTGCAGGTGTCCGAGCTGATTTCAGAACTGCCCGACGTAGAAACGCTCGACATCGATCCGCTGTACGCGGGCGAAACGCTGTTGCGCGCGGCAGAGCTGCGCGTCACGCTGTGCGCCCAGCCCGGCTGCGCCACGCCCCGGGCCAGCGGCTATCCGCACATGGCCATACACCCGTATCCGGCCCGGCTGGTGCGAGCCCGCCAGTTCGACGACGGCACCGAATGGGTGATCCGGCCCATTCGTCCCGAAGACGCCCAGAGCCTGCAGGAATTCATCCGGGGCCTGTCCGAACAGTCGCGATATATGCGGTTCGTGTCCATGATGCGCGAGCTCACGCCGCGCATGGTGGCGCGCTACACGCAGATCGACTACCACCGCGAACTGGCGCTGGTGGCCACGACCCAGGTGCCCAATCCGGCCAACCGCGGGCATCCGCGCGAAGTCATCATTGGTTTTGCGCACTACCTGCGCAACGCCGACGGGCGCGGCGCCGAATATGCCCTGGTCATCGGCGACGAATGGCAGCGCCGCCGGCTGGGCGGCCAATTGATGCAGGCCCTGATCGACGCCGCGCGCGAACAGGGCCTGGAATATATCGACGGGTTGGTGCTGGCCAATAACCGCCCCATGCTGACCCTTATGACGCGCCTGGGCTTTACCAACGACCCCGACCCGGAAGATCCCACCATGCGCCGGGTATGGCTGCCGCTGGCATCCGCGCAGACGGGCCGGGCCGGCGCCTGAGACGGCTGCTGAACGGCCGTCTCAGGCGCGCGGGAAGGGCGTCAGCCGGCGAGCACTTCCCGCAGGAACGCCGCGATATCCGCGATTTCCGGCGCGCACACCGAATGCGGCATGGGGTAGGTATGCCAGCGCACGTCGTGGCCCTGCGCCTGCAAGTGCGCAAGCGTCGCCTGGGCGCGCGGCAGCGCCACGACGGGGTCGAACGTGCCATGGGCCAGGAAGATCGGCGTGTCGGCATTGGCAGCGTGGCGCTCGGCCGCCGCAAGATCCAGCAGGGGCAGATAGCCCGACAGGCCGATCATGCCGGCCAGCTTTTCTTCCAGGCGCAGCCCGGTGTGCAGCGTCATTGCGCAGCCCTGCGAGAAGCCGGCCAGCACGATGCGCGACGTGGGAATGCCGCGCGCATTCTCGCGTGCGATCAACGCACGCACGGCGGCTTCCGAACGCCGGATGCCCGCTGCGTCTTCCTGGCGGACCAGGTCGGTGACCAGGATGTCGTACCACGACCGCATGGCCATGCCGCCGTTGATCGTCACGGGCTGTACAGGCGCGTGTGGAAAAACAAAACGCACCGCAGGGGCGGAACCCAGGCCCAGTTCGGGCACGATGGGCGCAAAGTCGTTGCCGTCGGCGCCCAGGCCGTGCAGCCAGATCACGGCATGCGTGGGATTGGGGGCGGTTTCGATCTCGATGCCGTCGAGCAGGGCGGATTGATCGCTCATAGGTATTCCAATCAATAAGAGAAGACGGGGCCGCACAAGCGCGGCGGGCCGGCGGGTCAGGCGGTCAGGGCCTTCAGGGCCTGGAACAGGGCACGGTAGTGCTTGCGCTGCGGTTCCTGGCCGGGCTGCAGATTGGCATTGTGCTGCGCTTCCTTGCGCGCCGCGCGGATGGTGGCCCGCAATTGTTGTACGTCGGCGCCGGGGTGGTCTTCGAGCAGCTTCGTCAGCGCCTCGTCGTCTTGCAGCAGGCGCTCGCGCAGGGTTTCCAGCCGGTGCATGGCGGCCGTTTCTTCGCGCGAGCCGTTCTGCCAGGTATCGAGTTGCGCGCGGATTTCTTCGGCCGGCGCGTCGCGCATCAGCTTGCCCACGAAGTGGGTCTGGCGGCGGCGGCCTTCGCGACTGGTCGTGCGTTGCGCCAGGCGGATGGCTTCGTACAGGCGTTCGGCCAGGGGCAACTGTTTCAACCTGTCGTCGGGCAGGTCTATCAGTTGCTTGCCCAGGTCGAGCAGGGCATGCATTTCGCGCTTGACCTGCGATTTGCTGGGGCGGTCGTAGCCGTTGTCGTCGAAGCCGGGTTCGGCCGGGTCAGGAATAGGGGAAGTCATGGGAACAGCGTAGACACAGACTTGGCTATGATAACCGTCTCTGTACACTGGACTGCAATGGTCAATTCTTCCTCCTCCTCACTGCCCCTGGCCGCCAACCACGCGCGCTTCAGCGAATTAATCGAACAGGTTCTTGCGCACGCGCGCCAGATCGGCGCCAGCGACGCCGCGGCCGAAGTTTCCGAAAGCCTTGGCCTTTCGGTCACGGCGCGCAAGAACGATATCGAAACCGTCGAGCAGACTCGCGACCGCTCCCTGGACCTCACCGTCTACGCCGGCAATAGCCGCGGTTCGGCCTCGACGTCCGACTTCTCCGATGCGGCGCTGCGCCAGACCGTCGAGGCAGCCTGGCACATCGCGCGCCACACGGCCGCCGATCCGGCCGCCGGGCTGCCGGACGCCGAGCACCTGGCCACCGACATTCCCGACCTGGCCTTGCACTATGCCTGGCCGGTCAGCACCGAGCAGGCGGCCGAGCTGGCGCTGCGCGCCGAGCGCGCTGCCCGCGCGGTCGATCCGCGCATCAGCAATACCGACGGCGCGACGGTCGGCACGTACGAAGGCCAATTCGTCATGGGCAATACGCGCGGCTTCCTGGGCGGCTACCCGTATTCGCGCCACAGCCTGTCCGTGGCGCCCATCGCCGGGCGCGGCAACAACATGCAGCGCGATTATTGGTACACGTCCGAGCGCGACCCGGCCCGCCTGGCGGCGCCCGAGGCCGTCGGCCGCTATGCCGCCGAGCGCACGCTGTCGCGCCTGTCGGCGCGGCGCATACGCACCGGCAAATTCCCGGTGCTGTTCGAGGCGCCCCTGGCGTTGGGCCTGCTGGGCGCGTTGACGCAGGCCGCCAGCGGCGGAGCCCTGTACCGCAAAGCCAGCTTCCTGGTCGACTCGCTGGGCAAACCCATTTTTGCCAGCCACATCGACGTGGCCGAAGACCCGCATGTACCAGGAGCCATGGGCAGTTCGCCGTTCGACGACGAAGGCGTGCGCACGCGGGCGCGCAGTGTTGTGTCGGGCGGCGTGCTGGAAGGCTATTTCCTGTCCAGCTATACCGCACGCAAGCTGGGCATGGTTACCACCGGCAACGCCGGCGGCTCGCACAACCTGACCCTTACATCGCGCCTGACCCGGCCCGACGATGATTTCGAGGCCATGCTGCGCAAGCTGGGCACGGGATTCCTGGTCACCGAGCTCATCGGGCAGGGCGTCAACTACGTCACGGGCGACTATTCCCGGGGCGCGTTCGGGTATTGGGTCGAAAACGGCAAAATCCAGCACGCGGTGCAAGAAGTCACCATTGCCGGCAATCTGGCCGACATGTTCCGCCAGATCGTGGCCGTAGGGGCGGACACCATCGCCCGCGGCACCAAGCGCACCGGCTCCATCCTGATCGAACAGATGTCGATCGCGGGCGCCTGACACGCGCCGCAGGGGGCGGGGCCCGCCCGGGGCCGCCCCGGCCCCCGCGCGGTCCGGGAATTTCCGCATCCCTGATTCGCGGAAACCCCGCATAGAGCCAATTTTTAACAGCGTGTAATATCTGCGGCGTATCGCATCTGCGGCGTATCGCCCGCGATATCCCATACCGAGTTGCCACCGAGGAGCCAACCCATATGCAACGTCGTTCCTTTCTGAAACATGCCGGCCTGGGCGCCGTGGCGGGTAGCGCCGCGGTTGCCGCACCGGTATTCGCGCAAGACGCGCCCACCCTGAACTGGCGCATGGCCTCCAGCTTTCCGCGCAGCCTGGATACGCTGTTCGGCACTGGCGAGATCTTCTGCAAGTTCGTGAACGAAGCCACGGCCGGCAAGTTCACCATTCGCCATTTCCCTGGCGGCGAAATCGTGCCTGCGCTGCAGGTGATGGATTCAGTCTCCAACAACACGATCGAATGCGGACACACGGTGTCCTATTACTACTACGGCAAAAGCCCGGCATTCTGCTTTGATGCGGCGGTGCCCTTCGGCCTGAACGCGCGCCAGATGAACGCCTGGATGTTCGACGGCGACGGCATGAAGCTGACGCGCGAAATGTTCGCGCCGCACAAGATCATCAACTTCCCGATGGGCAACACGGGCGTGCAGATGGGCGGCTGGTACCGCAAGGAAATCAAGTCCGTCGACGACCTGAAGGGCCTGAAAATGCGCACCGCGGGTTTCGCGGGCGAGGTGCTCTCGCGCCTGGGCGTGGTGCCGCAGCAGCTGGCGGGCGGCGACGTCTACCCGTCGCTGGAAAAAGGCACGCTCGACGCCGTGGAATTCGTCGGCCCGTACGACGATGAAAAGCTGGGCTTCAACAAGGTCGCCAAGTATTACTACTACCCGGGTTGGTGGGAGGGCGGTCCCCAGGTGTCGCTGTACCTGAACGAAGGCGCCTGGAACAGCCTGCCCAAGTCGTACCAGGCCATCGTCGAAGCCGCCAGCCGCGTGGCCCACGTGGCCATGACGTCGCGCTATGACGCCGTCAACCCCGGCGCGCTGCGCAAGCTGGTCGCCGCGGGCGCCGAACTGCGCCCGTTCCCGCGTTCGGTCATGGATGCGTCGTACGCGGCTGCTCAAACGGTGTACAAAGAGTTCTCTGACAAAGATCCGAAGTTCAAGGCGCTGTACGAGAACTACATGGGCTTTCGCGACAGCGTGGTGCCCTGGTTCCGGCTTGCCGAAGGCTCGTACGACCAGTACCTGGGCGTGGCGATGTCGGCCAACAAGTAAGTCTGGCTGCTGGCGGCCTGCCTGCGGGTGGGCCGCCCGGATGTCGGGGCGGGCTGCGGCTCGCCCCGATTTTTTTGTTCGCCGGGATCGGGTGCTCATATATCCAGGGCATCAGAGGGTGGCACGCTGTGAGTGCTTGCCGGGGCCGTCCTGGGGGTCTGGGCAGGCGGGGGCGGCGCGTTGGGCGGCGGGGCAGCCGGCATAGCCGGCCGAGGGCGCCTGCATGCGCCCGAGCCCGACGCACGTGCGCCGCCCCCGCCTGCCCAGACCACCCAGGACTACGGAGAAGCAGGCCGTGGCGTCTTGTCTTCAGACTCAATGGCCAGCGTGGCAGCCCCGGGACGCTGCCACTGCAACCTTCACGCGAGTGCAACGGCACCAATTTGCCCTTCTGTGAGCCAGGGCGTGCCGCAGTGGGGCCGGGCGAGTTGACCGGCGGGGCAGCCGGCGCAGCCGGCCGAGGGCGCCTGTATGCGCCCGAGCCCGACGGGCTTTGCCCGGCCCCACTGCGGCACGCCCTGGCGGCTGAAGAACTCAAATCGCAGTTTCCCGAGAGCGACTCAGCCCCCACAACCTGCCCAATACTTGCGCAATCGTGCTAGAATCATCAGCTTTCCCTTATTCCGGTTCGCGGCACGGGCGGGTAATAACGCTTAGGCCTGTGGCGGGTTCATTCCCAAAACACACCGAAACCAGGGAAAAATTCTTGCCTGGCTTTTCCGGCAAGAAAAATTTTCTACTTAGGAACCATCATGAAGACCTTTGTGGCCAAGCCGCATGAAGTCCAGCGTGACTGGTTTGTGATCGACGCCAAGGGCAAAGTCCTCGGTCGTGTGGCCAGCGAAGTCGCACGCCGCCTGCGTGGCAAGCACAAACCCGAATTCACGCCGCACGTTGACACCGGCGATTACATCGTCATCATCAACGCCGCTGAAATCGTCGTCACGGGTAACAAGGCGCAAGACAAGAAGTACTTCCGCCACACCACCTACCCGGGCGGTATCCGTGAAACGAACTTCGAGAAAATGCAGCAGCGTTTTCCCGGCCGCGCCATCCAGAAGGCTGTCAAGGGCATGCTGCCCAAGGGTCCGCTGGGCTACGCCATGATCAAGAAACTCAAGGTGTACGCCGGTGCCGAGCACCCGCACACCGCTCAGCAGCCCAAGCCGCTGGAATTCTAAGGAAACGCCATGATCGGTAACTGGAACTACGGAACCGGCCGTCGCAAAACCTCGGTGGCTCGTGTTTTCATCAAGAAAGGGTCGGGCAAGATCATCGTCAACGGCAAGCCCGTCGACGAATTCTTCGCTCGTGAAACCGGCCGCATGATCGTGCGTCAGCCGCTCGAACTCACCGGCCACCTGGAATCGTTCGACATCAAAGTCAACGTCCATGGTGGTGGTGTCACCGGCCAGGCCGGTGCCGTGCGTCACGGCATCACCCGCGCCCTGATCGACTACGACGCGGCGCTCAAGCCCGCGCTGTCGCAGGCTGGCTTCGTCACTCGCGACGCCCGTGAAGTCGAACGCAAGAAAGTCGGCTTCCGCAAGGCTCGTCGGCGCAAGCAGTTCAGCAAGCGCTAATGTCCTGCAAAAAGGCCGCGAAAGCGGCCTTTTTGTTTATGCGCCTGCTCATGCACCGGCCGTTGCATCTAGCCGCCGCGCGCTAGCGATACAATTGTTTTTCGTCTTACGGAAGCACTCACCATGGCCCAGGCATCGAATTCCCGTATCAAGGTCGGCATTGTCGGCGGCACCGGCTATACCGGCGTCGAACTGCTGCGCCTGCTGTCACAGCACCCCCACGTCGAACTCACCGCCATCACGTCGCGCAAAGAAGACGGCATGGCGGTGGCCGACATGTATCCCAATCTGCGCGGGCGCGTGAAGCTGGCTTTCTCTACGCCCGAAAAAGCCAGGCTTACCGATTGCGACGTGGTGTTCTTTGCCACGCCGCACGGCGTGGCCATGGCTCAAGCCCAGGAACTGCTCGCCGCCGGCACGCGCATCATCGACCTGGCCGCGGATTTCCGCCTGCAGGACACGGCCGCATTCGAGCGCTGGTACAAAATGCCGCACGCATGCCCCGATGTGCTGTCCGAGTCGGCCTATGGCCTGGTCGAGCTCAATCGCGACGCCGTGGCCAAGGCGCGCGTGGTGGGCAACCCCGGCTGCTACCCCACCACGGTGCTGCTGGGCCTGGCCCCGGTGCTCGAAAACGGCGCGCAGCTGGTAGATACGCAAACCCTCATCGCCGACTGCAAGTCCGGCGTGTCGGGCGCAGGGCGCAAAGCCGAAGTGGGTTCGCTGTTTTCAGAAGCCAGCGACAACTTCAAGGCCTATGGCGTCGCGGGCCACCGCCACCACCCCGAAATCACCGAGCAGCTCGAAAAGCTGGCGGGCGGCAAGGTGGGGCTGACGTTCGTGCCGCACCTGGTGCCCATGATACGCGGCATGTATTCGACGCTGTATGCGCGCATCCGTCCCGAAGCCATGGACACCGACTTCCAGGCCCTGTACGAAAAGCGCTACGCCGACGAACCCTTTGTCGACGTCATGCCTGCCGGCAGCCTGCCCGAAACGCGTTCCGTGCGGGCGTCCAACAACCTGCGCATCGCGCTGCACCGTCCGCAGGGCTCGGGCCTGCTGGTGGTGCTGGTGGTGCAGGACAACCTCGTCAAGGGCGCTTCGGGCCAGGCGGTGCAGAACATGAACCTGATGTTCGGCCTGCCTGAATCCGCCGGGCTCGAGCACGTTGCCATTCTGCCGTAATGCCGGCCGGTCCCGCTGCGCCACGCATCCGGCCCGCCAGTCGTAATGCAGCCCGCACCCGATCCCGCCGTCGCACAGCGTACGCAATCGGCCTGGCGCTGGCCGGCGTTGTTGTGCGTGCTGGTTATGGGGCTGGCGCTGGGCGCGGCGGCGGGTTGGTGGTACGCGGGCCAATCCGCGGCCTCGGACAACACCGTCGTGGTCACGTCCGCCCAGATGGCCGCGCACGAAGCCGCCTTGCGCCAGAGTCAGGCCGAAGTCCGTTTCCTGCGGGCCCAGCTTGATACAGCCGATGGCGAAATCGCCATCGAGCGCGCCGCGCGCCAAGAGCTCGAAGCCCAGTTGCGCGCCGCCACTACCGAGTTGGGCGCCGTGCGCGACCGGCTCGCCTTTTTTGAACAGTTGCTGCCGCCGGGGCCGGAGGGCGCGGTCGATATCCGAGGCGCCGAACTCCAGCGCGAAGGGCCCGGCCTGAAGTACCGGGTCCTGCTGATGCGCAGCGGCCGTGGCGACAGCCCTTTCATCGGCATGCTGCGCTTCCAGGCGGCGGGCGTGCTCAAGGGGGAAACGGTATCAGTAGACCTGGTTCCGATGCAGCTCAAGACCGATACGCCGGCCGACCCCGGCGCCGTGCCCGCATCGGGCGGCGGGCCGCTGGCGCTGCAATTCGACCAATACCAGCGCAGCGAAGGGGTGCTGGAAATCCCCGCGGGTTTTGTCCCCGAAACAGTGACAATCAGCGTGCTCGAGGGCAGCACCGTACGCGCCTCGCGCACGGTCAAGCTCGAATTTTGAGCCTCGCCCCGTCTGCGCTATAGTGAACACATAGATGGCGGCGCGTCCGCCTGCCTAATATACGGCCCCACGCGGCCAGGAGCTCTACCATGAATGCTGTCACCGAAACCGTCGACCTCCAGGCGCCTCCGTCGCCGCTGGTCTTCACCGATTCCGCCGCGGCCAAGGTCAAGGACCTGCTGCTCGAAGAAGGCAACCCCGAACTGAAATTGCGCGTGTTCGTGCAGGGCGGGGGCTGTTCGGGTTTCCAGTACGGCTTCACGTTCGATGAAGCCGTCAACGACGACGACACCGTGCTCGACAAGAACGGCGTGCAGTTGCTGGTCGACCCCATGAGCTTCCAGTATCTGGTCGGCGCCGAAATCGACTACAAAGAAGATCTCGAAGGCGCCCAGTTCGTCATCCGTAACCCCAACGCCAGCACCACCTGCGGCTGCGGATCTTCGTTCTCGGTGTAAGTCAGCCCCGCCAGGCTGCATGTAAGCCCCCGGCATGGGGGCTTTTTCATTTTGGCGCCGGCCTACGCCGGATACAGCGCGCCCAATACACGCGGCCCGCGCGCGCCGGTAACCTGCGGCACGCCGGCTGGCGTGCGGTCTAGAAAGGCTTGCGCCAACCATGCGAATGCCAGCGCTTCGACCCATTGGGCGGGAACGCCTTCGGCGTCGGTGGGCTTTACGGGCCTTTGCAGGCAAGCAGCCAGTTCGCGCATCAGCCCCGGGTTACGCGCGCCGCCTCCGCACACCAGCACGTCGACGGCGCCCGGGGCGGCCTGATGCAGGGCGTCGGCGACAGTCTGCGCAGTAAACCGCTGCAGGGTGGCCTGCACGTCGGCTGGCGCTGGGGCGGGGCCCCCATAGGTGCGCAGGCGCTCATCCAGCCATGCGGCGTTGAAAAGGTCGCGCCCGGTGGATTTGGGAGCAGGCAGTGCAAGCCAGGGCTCGCTGGCCAGCAGGTGGTCAAGCAAGTGTTGCAGGACACGTCCGCTGGCTGCCCACTGGCCCGCCTCGTCATAGGGCTGGCCGGTGTGGCGCTGGCACCAGAGGTCCAGCAGTACGTTGGCCGGGCCGGTGTCCAGGCCGCGCGGCGCCGCACCGGGCGATAGCAGTGTCAGGTTCGCGATACCGCCCAGGTTGAGCACGGCGCGTTCGTGGGCGGCCTGGAACATGGCCGCATGGAACGGTGGCACGAGCGGCGCGCCCTGGCCGCCGGCCGCCACGTCGCGGCTGCGGAAATCGGCCACTACGTCGATGCCGGTCAGTTCCGCCAGCAGGGCGGGGGCATTGAGCTGCAGGGTATAGCCCAGTTCGGGGCGATGGCGCACGGTCTGGCCGTGCGCGCCGATGGCGCTGACGGCGCTGGCGGGCTGACGGGCCTGCTGCAGCAGGGCCTGCACGGCATCGGCGTACAGCCTGGCCAATGCCTGAGCGGCCAGGGCGGCGCGGTGCAGTTCGTCGGCGCCGCTGCGGTTCAGCGCCAGCAGCTCATCGCGCAGCGGCCCCGGCATGGGCAGGGCCGCCGTGGCCAGCACTTCGGGCGCCTGTCCGGGTGCCAGGCGCACCAGCACGCCGTCGGCGCCGTCCATGCTGGTGCCCGACATCAGGCCAATGAAAAGGCGGCCAGCTACGGGCATATGCTGGCCGCCGGATTGCGTCATGGCTGGCGCTGCGCAGCCCTAGCGGCTGGCCACGTTGGTGGCGGCCTCGGGCAGTGTTTGCTGGAATTCCTTCAGCAACGCGATTTGCTGCTTGTAGGGCAGCACCGCCGTCTTGAATTTGGCGGCCTCGGCGGCTTCAAGCGGACGCGACACGGGCAAGTCGGCCGCCAGCGGGTTGACCGGCCGGTTGTCGATCCGGAATTCATAGTGCAGGTGCGGCCCGGTAGCCCATCCGGTAGACCCCACGTAACCGATCAGCTGGCCTTGCGAGACCTTCGAGCCCTTTTTGATGCCGGGCGCGATGCGGCTCTGGTGCGCGTAGACGGTGGAATACTTGCCGAAATGCTTGATGATGACGACGTTGCCGTAGCCGCGCTGCCAGCCGGAGAATTCCACCGTGCCGTCGGCCGTGGAATGGATGGGGGTGCCGGTGGGGGCGGCGTAGTCGACGCCTTTGTGGCCCATCCAGGTCTTGTGCACCGGATGCATGCGCATGCCGAAGGTCGAGCTGATGCGAGAGAACTTCAGTGCCGTGCGCAGGAAGGCGCCGCGCAGGCTGGCGCCCTCGAAATCGTAGTAGCTGCCGCTCTTGCCGTCGGGGCTGAACCAGACGGCGCTGTGCGTCTTGCCATTGTTGACGAATTCCAGGGCCAGGACACGCCCGGCGCCGGCATAACGGCCCTGGTGCGAGCGCACCTCGTAGACGACGCGGAACTGGTCGCCGCGGCGCAGGTCGCGCAGGAAGTCGATCTTGGAGCTGAGGATATCGGCCATCTGCATGGTGACCGAATCGGGGATGCCGGCCGCGTCGGTGGCGCCGAACAGCGACGAGCGGATGGTGCCTACGGCTACGCGCGTCTGGCTCTCGGTGCTGTCGCTGATTTCGCGGGCCGTGTAGGATGTGCTGGAAGGCGTGACCAGGAGCATCCTGGTCGTGACCTGCCCGTTGTTTTCTTCGCCGGGGGTGTGCACATAGCGCAGCCATACCAGCTTGCCTTCGGCATCGGTGGCAGCTTGCACCGAACGGCCGGGATACAGCTTATAGATGCTGCGGGCGTCGGGCGACTGGGTAAGAAAGCGCTGCAGCCCGGGCGCGTCGACCTCGAGCCGTTGCAGCACGGAAGCCAGCGTGTCGCCGGGGCGGATGCGGGTTTCGCTGATATACGGCGCCGCGCTGTCGGTGGCGCTGACGCTGACATCGGTGGGTTCCAGCGACAGCACGCTCTGGATCTGGCGCTGCGGGGGCAGTTCGGTGCGGTCGGGCTGTTGCACCATGCCCAGCGCGGCGGCACCGGCGAACAGGCCAATGGCGGTAACCAGAAGAGTGCGGCGGATCAGGCCGGGGCGGCGGGACGACGAGGACGCTGAACGGGGGGCGAACAGGGCGGCTATTCTATTGCGGGTGCCGGCCGGGCTGTCTGAGCCTCGATTCATCGTGCGGGACCTTTCAGATGGTACGTTGTGGACTCAGGATGCGGGCGCGGGATGCAGGCTGCCCCTGGCGTGCGTAACGGCACGCGGACGGGCTTGCGCCCCTGCGACGCATCGGGTGAACAACTGGTATGTAACGAAGACAGCTACTGTAACGGCGACAGTTGCGTATGATTAGGGCCGTATCCTAGCCGATTCGGATAGAATTTTCGACCGACTTTAGGCCTTTTTTGGCAGTTTTTACACCTTTTTTGCGCCGTCCGCCCCTGTTTCCCCTTGTTATGTCTCAATCCGAAGCCCCTATTACTCCTGAAGTCGAGGCCGACCTGCGTGTCGCCAAGCGCGGCTGCGACGAACTGCTGGTCGAGTCCGAATTCGCCCGCAAGCTGGCCAACAGCCGCGCCACGGGCGTGCCGCTGCGCATCAAGCTGGGGCTGGATCCCACCGCGCCCGACATCCACCTGGGGCACACCGTGGTGCTCAACAAAATGCGCCAGCTCCAGGACCTGGGGCATACCGTCATTTTCCTGATCGGCGATTTCACCTCGATGATCGGCGACCCCAGCGGGCGCAATTCCACCCGGCCGCCGCTCACGCGCGAGCAAATCGAAGAAAACGCCAAGACCTATTACGCCCAGGCCAGCCTGGTGCTGGATCCGGCGCGCACCGAGATCCGTTACAACTCCGAATGGAGCGACCCGCTGGGCGCCCGCGGGCTGATCCAGCTGGCTTCGCGCTACACCGTGGCGCGCATGATGGAACGCGAAGACTTCACCAAGCGGTTCAAGGGCGGCGTGCCCATCGCCGTGCACGAGTTCCTGTACCCCCTGATGCAGGGCTACGACTCGGTGGCGCTGAAGTCCGACCTCGAGCTGGGCGGCACCGACCAGAAATTCAACCTGCTCGTGGGGCGCGAGCTTCAGAAAGAATACGGCCAGGCGCCGCAATGCGTGCTGACCATGCCGCTGCTCGAAGGCACGGACGGCGTCGAGAAAATGTCCAAGTCCAAGGGCAATTACATCGGCATTTCCGAAACGCCCGAATCCATGTTCGGCAAGCTGATGTCGATTTCCGACACGCTGATGTGGCGGTATTACGAGCTGCTTTCCTTCCGTTCGCTTGAAGATATCGCCACGCTGAAGGCCGGTATCGATGCGGGGGCCAACCCGCGCGACGCCAAGGTGGCGCTGGCCCAGGAAATCGTGGCGCGCTTCCATTCGCCGCGCGCCGCCGAAGACGCGCTGGCGGCTTTCCAGGCGCGCTTTCGCGATGGCGCCATTCCCGAGAACATCCCCGAAATCAATATGGCCGGCGCGCCGCTCGGCATCCTCAAAGTGCTGCGCGAAGCGGGGCTGGCGGCCTCGGGCGCCGAAGCGCAGCGCAACGTCGAACAAGGCGGCGTACGCGTCAACGGCGACCGCGTTGAAGACAAATCGTTGCAATTACAGGCGGGCACCTACGTGCTCCAGGTGGGCAAGCGCAAGTTCGCTCGTGTTAACTTGGCAGGGTAGGAAGCGCCTACGTTTTCGCAGGAGCACGACATGAAACTATCGAGTCTGTCTTTTTCCGATAACGAATCGATTCCCGATCGCTACGCTTTCGGCAAGATCGACCCGCAGTCGCACGTCGCACTGGCGGAAAACTTCAATCCGCAGTTTTCCTGGGACGACGTACCCGAGGGCACCCAGTCGTTCGCCCTGATCTGCCACGATCCCGACGTGCCGTCCAAGCCCGACGACGTCAACCAGGAAGGCCGCGCCGTGCCGGCCGATCTGCCGCGCGTCGACTTCTTTCATTGGGTGCTCATCGACCTGCCGGCCGACCGTCGCGAAATCGAAGAGGGCTTTTTTTCCAATGGCATCACGCCGCGGGGCAAGGGCGGGCCGCTGGCGCCCGGCGATGCGCGCCAGGGCATCAACGACTACACCACCTGGTTCGCCGCCGACCGCGACATGAGCGGCGACTACTTCGGCTACGACGGGCCTTGCCCGCCCTGGAACGACGAACTGCCGCACCGGTACGTATTCACTCTTTATGCCCTGGACGTGCCGCGCCTGGACGTGCAAGGCAACTTCAACGGCCACGATGTGCTCAAGGCCATGCAGGGCCATGTGCTGGCCCAGGCAAGTCTTACCGGCATCTACACCCTCAACCCCGATCTCGCCCCCAAGCAGATCGGCAGCACCTCGGCCTGACCCGCCATCCGCCGGGTGTCAGGCTCCGAAGGCGCCTGACATCGCCCGCGCACGGCAGCCGGCGCCAGTAGGTGTCTGGCACCCTGTCGGGAGCCAGACACCGGTGTTGCTACCACTGCAATACCCTGGCTTGCTGTGCGAATTCCAGGTGTCAGGCTCCGACGGCGCCTGACATCGCCCGCGCGCACAGCAGTCGGCGCCAGTAGGTGTCTGGCACCCTGTCGGGAGCCAGACACCGGTGTTGCTACCGCTGCAATATCCTGGCTTGCTGTGCGAGTTCCAGGTGTCAGGCTCCGACGGCGCCCGGCATCGTCCGCGCACAGCAGCCGGCGTCAGTAGATGTCTGGCACCCTGTCGGGAGCCAGACACCGGTGTTGCCACCACTGCAATACCCTGGCTTGCTGTGCGAGTTCCGGGTGTCAGGCTCCGACGGCGCCCGGCATCGCCCGCGCACGGCAGCCGGCGTCAGTAGATGTCTGGCACCCTGTCGGGAGCCAGACACCGGTGTTGCCACCACTGCAATACCCTGGCTTGCTGTGCGAGTTCCAGGTGTCAGGCTCCGAAGGCGCCTGACACCGCCCGCGCACCGCAGCCGGCGTCAGTAGGTGTCTGGCACCCTGTCGGGAGCCAGACACCTGTGTTGCTACCACTGCAATACCCTGGCTTGCTGTGCGAATTCCAGGTGTCAGGCTCCGAAGGTGCCTGACACCCCGTGCCCGGCAAAATGAATCTTTCTCACGCTGACTTGAGCCTGCTTGCAGAGTAGCAGGCAGATACGCGCCTTTTGAGCGGCCAAGGGCGATTTTCGATTGATTTTCGGCGTCATGGCGCGGGATGCGGGGCGCTGGCGCGGTAAACTACTGCCCATTCCTCATCCCCGCTTTCCGTCTTTTACGTTCCAGGAACTCCCCGTCATGTTCGACCGCAAACTCACCCTGTCCCAGGTGGACCCCGAAGTCTGGGCCGCCATCCAGAAAGAAGAAGTGCGCCAGGAACAGCATATCGAGCTGATCGCTTCCGAAAACTACGCCAGCCCCGCGGTCATGGCGGCCCAGGGCACCCAGCTGACCAACAAGTATGCCGAAGGCTATCCCGGCAAGCGCTACTACGGCGGCTGCGAATACGTCGACGTGGTCGAGCAACTGGCCATCGACCGCCTGAGGCAGCTGTTTGGCGCCGAAGCCGCCAACGTGCAGCCCAATTCGGGTTCGCAGGCCAATCAGGGCGTATACATGGCTGTGCTGAAGCCGGGCGATACCGTGCTGGGCATGAGCCTGGCCGAAGGCGGCCACCTGACCCACGGCGCCTCGGTCAACGCATCCGGCAAACTTTACAACTTCGTTTCGTACGGCCTGGACGCCAACGAAGTGCTGGACTACGCCCAAGTCGAGCAACTGGCCCGGGAACACAAGCCCAAGCTCATCGTGGCGGGCGCGTCGGCGTACGCGCTGCATATCGATTTTGAACGCCTGGCGCGCATCGCGCACGACAACGGCGCGCTGCTGATGGTAGACATCGCGCACTACGCGGGCCTGGTGGCGGGCGGCGCCTACCCCAACCCGGTGCCCCATGCCGATTTCGTCACGTCTACCACGCACAAGTCGCTGCGCGGCCCGCGCGGCGGGGTCATCATGATGAAGTCCGAATACGAGAAGATCATCAATTCGGCCATCTTCCCCGGGATCCAGGGCGGCCCGCTGATGCATGTCATCGCCGCCAAGGCCGTGGCCTTCCAGGAAGCCCTGTCGCCCGAGTTCAAGCAGTACGCCCAGCAGGTGGTCAAGAACGCCAAGGTGCTGGCCGACACGCTGGTCAAGCGCGGGCTGCGCATCGTGTCGGGCCGCACCGAAAGCCACGTGATGCTGGTCGACCTGCGCCCCAAGGGCATTACCGGCAAGGAAGCCGAGGCGGTGCTGGGCCAGGCGCACATCACGGTCAACAAGAACGCCATCCCCAACGACCCCGAAAAGCCCTTCGTGACCAGCGGTATCCGGCTGGGCACCCCGGCCATGACCACCCGCGGCTTCACGGAAGCCGAGGCCGAGCTCACCGCCAACCTGATCGCCGACGTGCTGGACAACCCGCGCGACGAGGCCAACATCGCGGCCGTGCGCGCCCGGGTCAACGAACTGACAGCCAGCCTGCCGGTGTACGGCGGCTGATCGTCGGCAGGGCGGCGGCCCGGGTGCCGCCGACTGGCGTATATGCATTTCGCGCCGGCCCTTTTGGGCCGGCGTCGTTACAATACGCCAACTATTTCAGTGGGGGCCGGCAATATGAAATGCCCATTCTGCGGCAACGCCGACACACAGGTGGTAGACAGCCGGGTGTCCGAAGAAGGCGATACCATACGGCGTCGCCGCCGCTGCCTGTCCTGTGACAAGCGCTTTACCACGTACGAACGCATCGAACTGGCCATGCCTTCGGTGGTCAAGCGCAACGGCAGCCGAAGCGACTACGACACGGCCAAGCTGCGGGCCAGCCTGTCGCTGGCCTTGCGCAAGCGCCCCGTCAGCACCGAGCAGGTCGACAACGTCGTTGCCCGCATCGAAGAAACCCTGCTGGCCAGCGGCCTGCGCGAAGTGCCTACCGAGCGCATCGGCGAACTTGTCATGGCCGAACTCAAGAAGCTCGACAAGGTGGCATATGTGCGATTCGCCTCGGTGTACAAGAACTTCGAAGACATAGGCGAATTCGTCGATGCCATCCGCGAAATGCAGGGCCCCATGCTGCCGGGCAAGCTGCGCGGAAATAATCAGGCAGGGCGGCGCTAGCGCCTTATCGGCCTGCACATCATGACGGCCGCGCCGCGCAAGGATGCCATGACGGGCGCGCCCGCAGGCAGCCTGCGCCGCGGGCCGGGTCCGGCGGATTTCCCCACGTTTGAATCGACCGACTTCGCGGGCGTGGGGTCGTTCTATTTCGACCTGGCCAGGCTGCAGGAAAGGCCCGAGATCCCGCGGGGATTTCCGCACCGGCACGCCTACTACCACATCCTTTGGATGACACGTGCCCAAGGCACGCATATGGTTGATTTTGAGCACCTGGACGTGCGGGATCGATCGGTGTTTTTTCTGGGGCCGGGCCAGTTGCACGCGTGGAGTTCGTCCGTGCCTCCGGCAGGCTATGTGCTGAATATCAGCACCGCGTTTTTTACGCATATGTTCCCGCGCGCCGATGACATCGCCAAGTTTCCGTTCTTTCATCCGGCCGGGGGGCAGCCGGTGCTGTACCTGAGCCCCCCGCAGCATGACGACATGGCGCCTTTGCTGCAGGCCATGGAGCAGGAAATGCAGACGCGCCAGGCGGGATACTACGACGTCGTGCGCTCTTACCTGCTTATCCTGCTGACGCGGCTGCGACGCCTGTATGCCCTGGACGATCATGCGCTGCGGGCGGGGCGTAGCTATCCCCTGGCCAGGCGGTTTGCGTTGCTGGTCGAAGAACACTACCTGGACCTGCGCAGCATCTGCGACTACGCAGATGCACTGGCGGTCAGCGAGCGACAGTTGAACGACGCCGTCAAACGAACCACGGGCCGAACCGCCAGTCGTGTAGTGCACGAACGTCTGGTGCTGGAGGCCAAGCGCTTGCTGGCCAACACCGAGCTGGGCATCGCCGAGATCGCCTTCCAGCTCAATTTCGAAGACCCGGCGTATTTCGCCCGTTTCTTCAAGAAGCATACGGCGCTCACGCCGGGGCAGTTCCGCGCTGATACCCGCGACTTGCGGGCCTGAGCGACGGAAAAGTGCAACTCAAGCTCTGATTCGTCCTAACGGTATCGGGCCGTTCCTGCATAAAGTGTGCAGCACGCGAGAGGCTGCGGCCGCATCCGGCAACCGGCATCTCGAGATACGAACGATGCGCCCCGCTCGACGGGCCGCCCCAGGAGACAAGAGCATGAAACCCCTTTTCGCCCATCTGTTGCGTCCTGCGCTTGCCGCGGCGCTTACCTTCGGCTGCGCGGCGGCGGCCGCTTTCCCCGATCGCCCCGTGCGGATCATTGTTCCGTTCGCCGCAGGCGGCGCCACGGATGTCATTGCGCGCACCGTGGCACAGGAAATGGCGGCGAAGCTGGGCCAGCCCGTCATCGTCGAGAACCGTGCCGGCGCCAATGGCAATATCGGCGCCAGCGCCGCGGCCCGGGCGGATGCCGATGGGTACACGCTGTTGATGGCCACGTCCAGCCACGCCATCAACGCTACCCTGTACCGCGACCTGGACTACAGCCTGACCAGGGATTTCGTCGGCCTGTCCAACCTGGCGTCCGTGCCGCTGCTGCTGGTAGTCAACCCCCAGGTGCCTGCCACTACTGCGCAGGATATGTCGGCCTACCTGCGCAAGCACGGCGACCGCCTGGCCTATGCGTCCGGCGGCACGGGCACGGCGGCGCACCTGGCCGGCGCGCAATTCAACGCATTGTCGCAGGCCAGCGCCACGCATGTGCCGTACAAGGGCGGCGCGCTGGCGCTGAACGACCTGGTCGGAGGCCAGGTGCAGTTCATGTTCGCCAATCTGCCAGAAGTGCTGGCGCATGTGCAGGCCGGCCGTCTCAAGCCGGTTGCCGTCACCGGCCAACAGCGCCACGCGGCGCTGCCCGACGTGCCCGCCTTTGCCGAGACGCCCTTTGACAAGATGACGGCGCGGTCCTGGTTCGGGCTGTTCGTGCGTGCGGGCACGCCCCAGTCCGCCGTGGAACGCCTGTCTGCCGCGATTGTGGAGAGCGTGTCCGCCCCTGCGGTGCAGGCCAGGCTCAAGGGCCTGGGCGCCGACCCCGTCGGCGACGGCCATGCCGCCTTCACCCCTTACGTGGCGCAGGAAGTGGACCGCTGGCGGGCCCTGGTCGTGGCGTCCGGCGCTTCGCCCAACTGATCCGGCGCTGGCTGGCCGCCCTCGGCGGCCGGTTCCCCGCCTTCTTATGTTCGCTCTGGAGATTTCATGCTTTACGACGTCAGAACCTATACATGCCAGCCCGGCAAGATCAAAAAGCACTTGGCGTTGTACGCCGAATACGGCTATGCGGTGCAACGCCGCCACCTGGGCGAACCACTGGCGTATATGCAGACCGAAACGGGCGACGTCAACAGCTACGTACATATCTGGGTGTATGAAGACGCCGCGGATCGGGCGCGCAAGCGCATGGCGTTGCAGGCCGACCCCGAATGGGCTGCCTACCTGGCCCGCAGCAGTGAAGCGGGGTATCTGGTGGCGCAGCGCAATCAGCTGATGGTGCCGGTGCCGTTCTTCAAGCCAGGTTCCTGAGACCGGGCCGCCGGGCTGCGGCGGCCAGCCCGGCAGCCCGACGGCCGCCTGCTCTTGCGGCGGAGCATACAATCTCAGGCGTGATCGATTTTTCCGACCCCGACGACCTGATCTGGATGCGGCGCGCCCTGGCGCTGGCCCGCACCGTGATGACATCCACCACGCCCAATCCGCGCGTGGGGTGCGTGATCGTGCGCGACGGGCGGATACTGGGCGAGGGCGCCACACAGCCGCCCGGCGGCCCGCACGCCGAAGTCTGCGCGCTGCGCGATGCCCAGGCGCGCGGCGAATCGGTAAAGGGCGCCACGATGTATGTCACGCTCGAGCCCTGCAGCCATCATGGCCGTACGCCGCCTTGTGCCGATGCCGTCATTGCGGCGCGGCCGGCGCGCGTCGTGGTGGCGATGGGCGATCCCAACCCGCAGGTGGGCGGCCGCGGCCTGGCGCGGCTGCGCGAGGCCGGCATCGTGGTCAGCACGGGCGTCTGCCACGACGAGGCGCTGGAAATCAACGCCGGCTTCGTGGCCCGCATGAGCCGGGGCACGCCATGGACGTGGGTCAAGATGGCCACGTCGCTGGACGGCCGCAGCGCTTTGCACAACGGCGTTTCACAGTGGATTACCGGCGAAGCGGCGCGGGCCGATGGCCATGCGTGGCGCGCGCGCAGCTGCGTTGTGCTGACCGGCATGGGCACGGTGCAGAAAGACAATCCGCAACTGAACGTGCGCAGCGTCGCCACCTCGCGGCAGCCGCCGCGTGCCGTAGTGGACGGCCGTTTTGCCATTGCCGAAGACGCGCGCCTGTTCGACGGGGGCGATGTCATTATTTTCACGGCGCAGCCCGATGCCGCCAAGGCGGCGCGCCTGGCTCGGCGCAACGTGCGCGTGGTTGCCCTGCCTGATGCCCACACCGGCCGCGTCGACTTGCCCGCCATGATGCGCTGGCTGGGCGAACACGATTTCAACGAGGTGCATGTCGAGGCCGGCGCGGGCCTGGGCGGCGCGCTCGTGTCCACCGGGTGCGTCGACGAGCTGCTGGTGTACCTGGCGCCGGTGTTGCTGGGCGATGCCGCCGCCATGTTGCGGCTGCCGCTGATCGAACATCTGGATAGCGCCCGGCGCTTTGAATTCACCGACCTGGCGCGCATAGGCCCCGATTTGCGCCTGCGCGCGCGTGATCCGGCCCGCTGGCAAGCGTTGCAACGCCAGACAGTGTGCCGCTGATCCCTTCAGACACATTTACAGCAGGAGACTGATCCATGTTTACTGGACTGGTAGCGGCGGTAGGCCGCATCGTCCGCGTCGAACCGCTGGCAGACAATGCAGCGGGCGGCGTCCGCCTGCACATCGATGCGGGCGAGCTCGATCTGGCCGATGTGCGTATCGGCGATTCCATTGCCGTGCAGGGCGCCTGCATGACGGTCGTGGCGATGCAGGGCCAGGTTTTCCAGGTCGACGTGTCGCGGGAAAGCCTGAATCTGACCACGGGCCTGGATAGCCAGGGTGAAGTCAATCTGGAAAAGTCGCTGCGGGTGGGCGACCAGATCGGCGGCCACCTGGTATCGGGCCACGTCGATGGGCTGGGCGAAGTGCTGCGGTTCGATACGGCGGGCGAATCGCGCGAACTGGTCATTCGCGCGCCCACGTCGCTGGCGCGATACCTGGCCTATAAGGGTTCCATCACCGTCAATGGCATCAGCCTTACGGTGAACCGGGTGGCCGATACAGCCGAAGGGTGCGAGATCAGCATCAACATCATCCCGCATACGCAGGCCGTTACCACGTTGCGTGCCGTGCAGCCGGGCGATCGCGTCAACCTCGAGGTGGACACCATTGCGCGATACGTCGCGCGCATGATGTCGTTGCCTCGCTGATTGTCATTTTCTGCGCGGCAGCCGGCCTACGATCACAACTAGTATGCCGGTCGGCTGCTAGCGCTTGCAAGTGTGCGCTGCCAAAGCGGCGCAACGGGCCCGCCGCTTGCTACGGTACGACTCAAGCGTGGCAAGGCGCCCGTATGTCGAAACGTGTTGGAATGAATCTTTCCAGATTCGCGGAACTGTTTCGATGTAGGGTAGCCTAACCGATAAGAAGCTCGTCAGCCCTAGCTGTGGTGTGTGGCGAAAGCAACATATCAAGATGATGTGCATGACCCCATAACCAGAAAGTCTGGCTACATCATGCGTTCAGGCACACAATGGGGCAACGGACTTTTTAACCGACCAGGCCATGCGTTGTAGGAGGTTATCCGTGCAAAACATCGTCGAAGGCTTCAAGTCGCTGTACGCGAAAGACCAGGAAACCGAACTTTCCCTCGAGGAATACCTGGCTCTGGCCAGAGAAGACCCCATGGCCTATGCCAGCCCGGCAGAACGCATGCTGGCGGCGATAGGCGAACCCGAACTGGTCGACTCCCGCAACGATCCACGGCTGTCCAGGCTGTTCTCCAACCGGATCGTGCGTCGCTACCCCGCGTTCAAAGAATTCTTCGGCCTGGAAGAAGTCATCGACCAGATCGTGGCTTTCTTCAAGCATGCTGCGCAGGGCCTGGAAGAGCGCAAGCAGATCCTGTATCTGTTGGGGCCGGTAGGCGGCGGCAAGTCGTCGATTGCCGAGCGGCTGAAGGCGCTGATGGAAGCCTACCCCATCTATGCGCTCAAAGGCTCGCCGGTAAATGAATCGCCGCTGGGGCTGTTCCATCCCGACCGGTTCGGCAATACGCTCGAAAAAGAATACGGCATTCCGCGCCGGTATCTCAGCGGCATCATGTCGCCGTGGGCCGTGAAGCGCCTGAAGGAATTCGAAGGCGATATATCGAAGTTTCGCGTGGTGCGCCTGAATCCGTCGGTATTGCGGCAGATAGGCATCGCCAAGACCGAGCCGGGCGACGAAAACAACCAGGACATCTCGTCGCTGGTTGGCAAGGTCGACATCCGCAAGCTGGACCGCCACTCGCAAGACGACCCCGACGCCTATAGCTACTCGGGCGGCCTGTGCCTGGCCAACCAGGGGCTGCTGGAATTTGTCGAGATGTTCAAGGCGCCCATCAAGATGCTGCATCCCTTGCTGACGGCCACGCAAGAAGGCAACTTCAAGGGCACCGAGGGTTTTTCCGCTATTCCGTTCAACGGCATCATCCTGGCGCACTCGAACGAATCCGAATGGCAGACCTTCCGCAACAACAAGCACAACGAGGCCTTCCTTGACCGCATTTATATCGTCAAGGTGCCGTACTGCCTGCAGATAACCGAAGAGGTCGAGATCTACAAAAAGCTGCTGCGCAACAGCTCGCTGGCCACGGCGCCTTGCGCGCCGGGCACCCTGGAAATGATGGCGCAATTCTCGGTGCTGACGCGCCTGAAAGAGCCCGAGAACTCCAGCATTTATTCCAAGCTGCGCGTGTACGACGGCGAGTCGCTCAAAGACGTCGACCCCAAGGCCAAGGCCTTGCAAGAATACAAAGACTACGCGGGCACCGACGAAGGCATGACGGGCGTATCCACGCGCTTTGCCTACAAGATCCTGTCCAGCGTGTTCAACCATGACCAGACTGAAGTGGCCGCCAACCCGGTGCACCTGATGTACGTGCTTGAACAGCGCATCGCCCGCGAAGACTACCCTGAAGAAATCCGGCGCCGCTACCTGGATTTCATCAAGGGCTACCTGGCGCCGCGGTATGCCGAGTTCATCGGCAAGGAAATCCAGACCGCCTACCTGGAATCGTATTCCGAGTACGGGCAGAACATCTTCGACCGGTACGTCACGTTTGCCGATTGCTGGATACAGGACGAAGAATTCCGCGACCCCGAAACCGGAGAAAGTTTCGATCGCAGCGCGCTGAACGACGAGCTCGAGAAAATCGAGAAGCCCGCCGGCATCGCCAACCCCAAAGACTTCCGCAACGAGATCGTCAACTTCGTGCTGCGCGCCCGCGCCAACAACGCCGGCCGCAACCCCAACTGGACCAGCTACGAAAAGCTGCGCGAAGTGATCGAGAAGAAAATGTTCTCGAACACCGAAGACCTGTTGCCTGTCATATCCTTCAACGCCAAGGCTTCCGCAGAAGACAAGAGCAAACACCAGAGCTTTGTCGACCGCATGGTGGAAAAGGGGTATACCGAAAAGCAGGTACGCCTGCTGTGCGAATGGTACCTGCGCGTAAGGAAGTCATCCTGAGCGAGGTGAATCATGAATTCACTCATCGATCGGCGCCTGAACGGCCGCAATAAAAGCGCGGTCAACCGCGAGCGATTTCTCAGGCGATACAAAAACCAGATCCGGCGGGCCGTACAGGATCTGGTGCGCGAGCGGTCCATCGAAGACATGGACCAGGGCGGGGAAATCAACCTGCCCGCGCGCGATATTTCCGAGCCGCATTTCCGCCACGGCCCCGGCGGCGACCGCGAACTCGTGCACCCGGGCAACCGCGAGTTCGCCAAGGGCGACACCTTCCAGCGGCCATCCGGCGGGCAGGGGCAGGGCGGCAGCGAGCCCGGCGAAGGCGAATCGGTCGACCAGTTCACCTTCAGCCTGTCGCGCGCGGAGTTCCTGAACCTGTTCTTCGAAGACCTGGAACTGCCGCACCTGATCCGCACCCAGCTGGGCGACGTCACCCAGAAAAAATGGCAGCGAGCCGGCTACACCACCACCGGGTCACCCAGCCTGTTGAGCGTCAGCCGTACCCTTAAGGCATCGCTGTCGCGGCGCGTGGCGCTGGGCGTGGCCGCGCGCGCCGAACTCGAGGCAGCGCAGGGCAAGCTGGATGCAGCCATTGCCGCCGGCGCGCCGCAAGACGAAATCGACGCGCTGCGCAAAGCGGTTGAAGACTGCACCAACCGTCTGGCGCGCCTGCCTTTCCTTGACGACCTGGACCTGCGCTATCGCAACCGCGTGTCCGTTGCCATGCCCATGGCGCGCGCGGTCATGTTCTGCCTGATGGACGTGTCGGGGTCCATGGACGAAGGCAAGAAAGACCTGGCCAAGCGCTTTTTCACGCTGCTGTACTTGTTCCTGTCGCGCAAATACGAACACGTGGACGTGGTGTTCATCCGCCACACCGACAACGCCGAAGAGGTGGACGAACACACGTTCTTCTACGACCCGAAAAGCGGGGGCACCATCGTGCTGTCGGCGCTGGAACTCATGAACGAGATCATGCTTGAGCGCTATCCGCCCGGCGCCTGGAACGTGTACGCCGCGCAGGCAAGCGACGGTGATTCATTTGGCGCCGACGCCGGCAAGAGCGCCCGGTTCCTGGCCGAAAAGCTGTTGCCGGCAACCCGCTACTTTGCGTACATCGAAGTCCCCGACTCGCAAGAGGCCCGCAAAAGCAGCCTGTGGGCCGAGTACGAGCAGGAATCTGCGCCGCATTTCGCGATGCGACGCATTCATGAGCGCGGCGAAATCTACCCCGTGTTCCATGATCTGTTCAAAAAGGAAACAGCATGAACGCCATCGTGGGCTCTCGTGCCGAGCTGGAGGCTCTTGGGCGTGCCCGGCCCATCTCCGAAGGTTCCGAGTGGACGTTCGAACTGATCCAGCGCTATGACGAAGCCATTTCACAAGTGGCGGGGGAGTTCGGGCTGGACACCTACCCGAACCAGATCGAAGTCATTACGTCCGAGCAGATGCTTGATGCCTACGCATCCGCAGGCCTGCCTCTGGGCTATCCGCATTGGTCGTACGGCAAGGAATTCATCCGCAACGAACAGTTCTACCGGCGCGGCATGCAGGGCCTGGCGTACGAGATCGTCATCAACTCCAACCCCTGCATCGCCTATTTGATGGAAGAAAATTCCATGGCCATGCAGGCGCTGGTGATCGCACACGCCTGCTATGGCCACAACTCTTTCTTCAAGGGCAACTACCTGTTTCGCCAGTGGACCGACGCCGACAGCATCCTGGATTACCTGGTGTTCGCCCGCAAGTACGTAATGGACTGCGAAAGCCGGTATGGCATCGACGCGGTCGAGGCAGTGCTGGATTCGTGCCACGCGCTGGCGCCGCACGGGGTAGACAGGTACAAGCGTCCGGCTCCCATTTCGTACAAGGAAGAAGCCCAGCGCCAGGCAGAGCGCGAAGAACATGCGCGCCTGCAGTACAACGACTTGTGGCGCACCCTGCCGCGCACCGAGCCCGATCCGGCCGAAGAAAAGCGGCGCACGGCCTTCCCGCCCGAGCCTGAAGAAAACCTGCTGTATTTCATCGAGAAGCACTCGCCCAAGCTCGAGCCGTGGCAGAAAGAGCTGGTGCGCATCGTGCGCAAGATCTCGCAGTACTTCTATCCGCAAGGGCAGACCAAAGTCATGAACGAAGGGTGGGCCACCTTCTGGCACTACACCCTGCTGAACCGCCTGCACGAAAAAGGCCTGGTCACCGACGGGTTCATGATGGAATTCCTGCAAAGCCACACCAACGTCGTCAGCCAGCGCGGCTTCGACGAACAGGGCTATGGCGGCATCAACCCGTACGCGCTCGGCTTTGCGATGATGCAGGACATCCGTCGCATCTGCGAATCCCCAACGCCCGAAGACCGTAGCTGGTTTCCCGACATTGCGGGGGCCGACTGGGTAAAGACGCTCGATTTCGCCATGCGCAACTTCAAGGATGAGTCGTTCATCTCGCAGTACCTGTCGCCGCGGCTGATACGCGAGTTCCGGTTCTTTGCCATCGCCGACCACGAGGCCGACCCCTATCTGGAAGTGGCCGCCATCCACGACGACGACGGCTATCGCGAAATCCGTAAACTGCTGGCCGCGCAGCACAACCGCGACAACCAGGTGCCCGACATCCAGGTCGTTCGCTATCGCCGCGAGTCCGATCGTTCGCTGGTGCTGCGCCACCTGCAAACCCGCGGCCGGCCGCTGGCCAGCGAAGACGCCGAGCAGGTCATGAAACACCTGGGCCGGCTGTGGGGCTTCAAGGTCCGCCTGGAAGAAACCGCGCCCGACGGCAGCGTGCTGGCATACCGCGAAGTCAACCCGACCAACACCCCCTCGTAAGAGCCGTAGCGGGCTGCGAAGGTCGGGCAGGGCAGGTCGGGCCGCGCGGGTCGGGCCGTGCAGCTCGGGCCGCGCAGCTCGGGTGTCGCACCGGCCGGCATGATGCCCCCGGTGTCTGACTCCGAAGGTGTCAGACACCCTTCCCAAGGAGTCAGACACCCTTCAACAAGAGCGGCGCCCGCCCCGCGACCTTGCCGATCCATCTGTCCCTATATGCTCGCCCCGCTGGCCCCTTATGCCAGCCGCTCGTCATTCTGCTAGAATCGCGGATTCGCATTTGCGGCTTCGCCCGGCTGGTCCGGCTGTCGAGGCCGGCTTATGTAGGACAGGTGGCCGAGTGGTTGAAGGCGCACGCCTGGAAAGCGTGTATACGTTCATAGCGTATCGGGGGTTCGAATCCCCCTCTGTCCGCCAGAGTTTAAAAAGGCCCTTGAAAATCAAGGGCCTTTTTTATTTTTCGTGAAAAATCAAGGGCTTATAGTCTATAGTGGTCCCTCGATAAAGGCGTTCTGATTGGGCTTAGTCCTGCGCCGTGCACATCAGTATCCCGCCGAGATATGGCGATGCTTGAACGGCAGCTTGGATAAGTCCAGGCAGGCCGGCCCGGGTGCATCGCAATCGATGATTTCCGCGCAGCGCTGCGCGAACGCGGCGCGGAAATGGTTTTTTGCCTTGACGCACAGTAGCCGCAGATCTGCCGGATCGATGCCATGCAAGGTATAGAAGGCGGGGTCGTCGGCCGCGACCACGCGTTCGGTTACGATGACGCGCAGCGACGGCAAGCCCTCGATGCGCAGCACCGCGCTCGGGCCGCAGCGCCGTTCCACGCCGGTTTGCATGGGGCCGGTATTGATAAACACGCCGTCCGTCAGGCGTTCCACGACAGCACGCACAGGAACGCCCGCGCCAAAGTGGGGGCCATTGCGTCCACCCAGCGTGGCCTGTACGGGCCGGCCCACGCCGGCCCGGTGCGCGGCCTGTACGGTATCCGGATCGGCAAAGCTGGCGAACAGGGTGGGCACCTGCGGCATTGCGTCGATCAGGGCCTGGAACAATCCTGGCGTGTCGCCGCCGCCGCCCGACAGCGGGTTGTCACCCGAATCCGTGACCGCAATCAAGCCAGGCTTGGAGTTGGCAAGCGCCGCGCTCAGGGCCTCGCTGGCTGACGGCAGCCGCATGCGGAATGCCTCGGCCAGTTCGTGGATGCGGTTCATCACCTGGCGGGCGGCCGCCTCCGCCGCCCGGCCGTCGGGGTCGGCCCCGGCATCGCTGACCGCGAATACCGATGCGCCGGTGGCCGCGGTATCCGAATAGGGAAAGCCGCCGAATACCGACACGTCGATCACGGGCCCTACCGTGGCGTCGCGGGCGGCCTGCTCCAGCACATGCATCGGGCCGCCGGGGGCGGTGCGCATATTGATGCTGGGCAGGACCACGCCTTCATTCAGCAGCACGCGTCGGGTGCGCAAGCCCCGGGTTGCGCAGCGCACCAGGCCGTCGAGCACACGATCGGCCGCTTCATCCATGTCGATATGCGGGTGCGTGCGATACACGGAGGCTATGTCGAGTACGTCGGCCCAGGCCGGGGGCATATTGCCGTGCAGGTCGAAGCTGGCGCCCAGCGGCACGCTGGGCAGCAGTTCGCGCACCATCCGGGCGATGTCCAGTTCGGGGGTTTCGCGCTGGTCGGTGATGGCGGCGCCATGCAACGACAGATAGACCGCATCCCAGCCGCCCTGGACAATGCCGGCCTGCAGGCCGGCCCGCACTTCATGCATGTAACGCTGCATCACGGCTTCGTCGATGGGGCCAGCCGGCAGCGCGGCGGCGCAGCGCAGCACCACGACTTCCCATTCGGGATGCGTATCCGCGAAACGGGCCACGGCACCCAGTTCAGTAGCGGTGCCGCGCATGGCATCAAGTACGGCGGGGCCGGCCTGCCATTCGTATTGCTCGAATTGCGGCATCCCTGCGGGCACCGGCCCGAACGCATTGCCTTCGAACCACAGGCGTGCCACGGCCAGTCGTTTGCGCGTCATTTGGAAGTTCCTTGGATGTTCTTGAGCACGTCGCCGTAGCGCGCCTGCTCGGCCTTCAGGTGCTTGGCCAGGCGTTCGGCGGGGCCGCCCACCGGCACGGCGCCCAGTGCGCGGAATTTCTCGATGGTGGCGGGCTCTTTCTCGAAGGCGTCGATCACGCCGCTGATCTTGTCGACGACGGGCTGGGGCGTACCCGCCGGCGCCACGATGACGAACCAGGAGGGCAGGAGATAACCCGGTACGGCTTCGCGTACCGGCCGCACACCTGGCAGCACTTCCAGTTCGTCATTGCTCGCTACGCCCAGGGCCACCAGTTTGCCGGCTCGGATGTTCGCCAGGGCGGTGGGCACGTTGTCGCCTGCCAGTTCGATGTGGCCTGCGATCAGGTCGGCCGACGCCTGAGACGCGCCCTTGTACGGCACGTGCGCGATGTCTACGCCCGACAGTTGCTTGAGCAGTTCCAGTTGGATATGGCCGGTGCTGCCTACGCCAGGCGAGCCCCAGTTCAGCTGTCCGGGCTGCTCCTTGGCGCGAGCCAGCAGGTCGGAAATGTTTTTCAGGCCCGTTGCTGGATTGGCCAGGATGACGTTCGGCACATCGGCCACATAGGATACCGCCGTGAAGTCTTTGGCCGGATCGAACGGCATCTGCGAATACACATACGGGTTGATGGCCAGAGGCCCGGGCGTGCCCATCAGCAGCGTGTAGCCGTCGGGCGCGGCGCGCGCCACTTCGGCTGCGCCGATGTTGGCGCCCGCGCCGGGCTTATTCTCGACGACGACGTTCTGCTTCAGGCCCTTGGATAGACCGTCGGCCACCAGGCGGGCCAGCAGGTCGGTGGTGCCGCCGGCGGCAAAAGGCACGATCAGCACGATGGGCTTGGTGGGCCAATTGTCGGCGGCGTAGGCGGGCTGCGCGCCCAGCGCCAGCGCCGCCACGGCGGCGGCTGGCCAGGCCAGGAATTTCAGGGCCTGGCGGCGCGCGGCGCCGGGGCCAGAACGGACTTGCTTCTGCATGGTGGTCAACCCCTTGTCTGTGAATGTCGCCTGAAAAAGGCGTCGGAAAACGTCCGGATGTCTGTTATAGGTTCGCATCCGCTTCGCGCACCAGCGGTCCGTAAAGATCGGGCCGTCGGTCGCGCCGCGACGGATAGGCGATGCGGGCTTGCTCGACTTGGGCCTGGTCGATATCGGCCAGCAGCAAGGCATCTTCGGTGGTGTTGGCGCTTTTGAGCACCGTGCCGTCCGGCGCCGCGATCAGGCTGCCACCGCCCATGTGCCAGTCGCCTTCGCGTCCAACCTTATTGGCGGCAACGAGGAAGCAGCCGTTTTCGAAGGCGCGGGTGCGCAGTACCTCCTGGAACATGTGGGTGCGCGACGTGGCGTACGGCGCGATCAGCAGTTCGGCGCCATTGGCAGCCAGGCAACGGGCGGTCTCGGGAAAACCCATGTCATAGCAGATACCGATGCCCACGCGCCAGTCGTCCAGCCGGTACGTGTCGAAGCGCGTGCCATAGCGGAAGTAGATCTTTTCCAGGCTGCGCACGGCGGCGGGATGGACCTTGCGATATTTGAAGATGATTTCGCCGGCGGGGTCGATGTGCATGGCGGTATCGAAGTACAGCCCCGCCTCGACCTGTTCGTAAAGCGTGGCCACGACCGCGATGCCGTGCCGTTGCGCGGCCTCGCGCATGGCGGTAATGCTGGGGCCGTCATCGCGTTCGGCCAGCGCGTGGTATTTGGGATCCTGGTACTGGGCGAAGAAGATGGTATTGAAGAATTCCGGCAGCACCGCCAGTTCGGCGCCTTGGCCGGCGGCCTGCGCTACATAGGCGCTTGCCTTGGCCAGGTTCTGCTGCAGGTTTTCGGTGCTGCGCATCTGTATGCAGGCAATTTTCATGACCATGTTCCGGTGGCGGGTCAGCACACTGGCCGGGCGCGTCCGACAAGTGATCAAACGATCCATTTTCTGATAGTATGAATCATATGATCCATTTTTAGGGGGCTCGAGTCAACCGGCCCGGGCACCATTCACCATGACGCATATCTTTCACCGCAACCCCCGCAAGCCCCCCGCCACCGCCTTGCGAGGCGAGGGCAGTTTCCTGTTCGATCAGGCCGGGCGGCGCTACTACGACGGCTCGGGAGGGGCGGCGGTGTCGTGCCTGGGGCACGGCCATCCCGAAGTGATCGAGGCGGTGGTCGACCAGATGCGCAAGCTGGAATACGCGCACACCAGCTTTTTTACGTCCGAGCCCGCCGAGCAGCTGGCCGATCTGCTGGCGCGGCGTTCGCCGGCCGGCCTTGGGCACGTCTACTTCCTGTCCAGTGGTTCCGAGGCCGTGGAAACGGCGTTGAAGATGGCGCGGCAATATCACGTCGAGCGCGGCGAACCGGGCCGGCGCCACAACATCGCCCGTATGCAGAGCTATCACGGCAATACGCTGGGGGCGCTGGCGATCGGCGGCCACCGCGGACGGCGCGCGCTGTACCAGCCCCTGCTACCTGACAGCCACCATGTTTCGCCTTGCTTCGCGCGGCACTACCGCCACCCCGGCGAGTCCGACGAGGCCTACGGCACGCGGCTGGCCGACGAACTGGAACAGAAGATCCTGGCGCTCGGGCCGCAGACGGTCAGTGCTTTCATCGCGGAAACCGTGGTGGGGGCCACGGCCGGCGCGGTATGCGCGGTGCCCCGGTACTTCCGCAAGATCCGCGCCGTGTGCGACCGCTATGGCGTGCTGCTGATCCTGGACGAAGTCATGTCGGGCCTGGGCCGCACCGGGGCCTATCATGCGTTCGAGCGCGAAGACGTGGTGCCCGACTTGCTATGCCTGGCCAAGGGACTGGGCGGGGGCTATCAGCCCATCGCGGCCGTGATGGCGCACGACCGGGTGGTGGACGCCATTGTCGCGGGGTCGGGCGCCTTCCAGCACGGCCATACGTATGTAGGCCACCCGGTCGCGTGCGCCGCCGCCTTGGCCGTGCAGCGCATCGTGGCGCGCGACGGGTTGGTGCAGCAGTCGGACCAGCTGGGCGCTTATCTGCACGCACAATTGCGGGCGCGCTTCGCCGAGCACCCCCACGTGGGCGACATTCGGGGGCGCGGCCTGTTCCAGGCCATCGAGCTGGTGGCCCGGCGCGAGCCCGACACGCCGTTCGATGCCGCGCTGCAACTGCACGCGCGCATCAAGCAAGAGGCCCTGGCGCGGGGGTTGCTGTGCTATCCCGGCGGCGGAACAATAGACGGCGAACGCGGCGACCACGTGCTGCTGGCTCCGTCCTACGTGACCAACAGGGCCGAACTGGACGCCGCGGTCGAACTGCTGGGCGTATCGATCGACGCCGCGATCGCCGCGATGCCAACCGTAAAATAGGCGCCCGGCATCAACACAGGAACGTCGATGAACAAGAGCGCGGTCGATAAACTCATCGAAAAACAGTATGACGCGCTGCCACCCACTCTGCAACGCGCGGCCCGCTACGTCATCGACAATCCCCAGGCTATCGCGCTGCACTCCATGCGTACCGCGGCCGCCGAGGCCGGCCTGCAGTCCAGCGCCATGCACCGTTTGGCGCGGCACCTGGGGTTCGACGGCTACGAGGCGCTGCGCACGGTTTACCGCAATTGGCTGGCCAATGGGGCCGGCTCGTTCTCGCAGCGCGCCACGGCGCTGCAGCAGCGCGGCGCGCGCGACAAAACGGAAAGCCTGGTGCGCGAACTTGTGCATGCCGACAGCGGCAATCTGCAATCGCTGTTGGACCCGGCAGGGCTAGACGCCATCCGGGCGGCAGCCGACGTTCTGGCCGGGGCCCGGCACATCTATGTGGCGGGCTTGCGCAGTCTTTTTCCAGCCGCTTTCTACTTCAACTATGCCTGCGGCCTGTTCAAGCACAACACGACGCTGTTGTCCGGGATCGCGGGCACGTTCGCCGACGATCTGCGTCGCGCGGGGCCCGACGATGCGCTGTTGGTGTTCAGTTACGAGCCCTATGCGCGCGACGCGGTATCTGCCGTGCGGTTCGCACGCGGGCGCGGCCTGCGCGTGGTCAGCGTCACCGACAGCGTCGTGTCGCCGATCGCGGCGCGGGCCGCCGCGTTGATCGTGGTGGCCAACGCGACGCCGTCGTTGTTCCCGTCGGTAGTGCCCGCGTTGTCCGTGGCGCAGACGCTGGTCGCCCTGCTGGTCGCCCGGGGCGGGCGCGCCAGTTTGCAGGAAATCGAAGAAAGCGAAGTGCAGCTGCGGAAATTCGCCGTGTATTTGAAAGACCAGGCATAGGCGGCCGCGGGCCGATGTCATGCTGCATGAGGCCTGAATGCCTGGCTATTGATGCCGTCAATATCGCCATTGCCAAACGGTATTAGTCAATGTCGTCGCACGCTTCGTATAGTTGCTTGCGACGACGGCGCTTGCCATACAAGCCACACCCCCGCCGTCTTTCCGTTTTTCATTCTTCTTAAAAAAGGTGCGGGCAATCATGAAGAATCTTCTGAGTTCCTTGCTGGCCGGTCTGCTATGCAGCGTTTCCTGCATCGCCCAAGCGGCGTGGCCAGATAAACCCATTTCACTCGTGGTGCCCTTTCCGCCTGGCGGGGCCACCGACTTTGTCGGCCGTCTGATCGGCAAGGAACTCAGCGAGCGCCTGAAGGTGAGCGTGGTCGTTGAGAATCGTTCCGGCGCCGCCGGCAATGTGGGATCCCGCTACGTGGCCCGGTCCAAAGCCGATGGCTATACGCTTCTGATCGGCACCACCGCGCAGACCATCGGCGCGGCGCTCTATAAAGACGTCGGCTACGACATCGTGAACGACTTCGAGGCCATCAGCACCATTAACGAAGGGCCGCTCATATTGATCAGTCGCCCCGGTCTGGAGGTATCCAGCGTAGAAGAGTTGGTTCGGGTGGCCAAGAGCCGGCCGCAAGAATTGACATACGGCAGCCCGGGCAACGGCACCTCGTCGCACATGGCCATGGAGGTATTCAGTCTGGCCACGGGCCTGAAGATGGTGCATGTTCCTTTTCAAGGCGCCGGGCCGGCGATGAATGCGCTCATTGGCGAGCAGGTCGATATTGCCTTCGATGAGATGTCCAGTGGCCGGCAGCATGTAGACGCAAAGCGTGTCCAGGGGATCGGCATTGCCACCCGCGAGCGTTCGCCTTTGGCTCCCGAGTGGGTTACTTTGGCAGAGCAAAGTCCGCAAATGCTTTCCGGATTTCATGAGGCCGCCTGGACCGTGCTGTTGGCCCCCAAAGGCACCCCGCGCGCGATCATCGATACGTTGAACGCGGAAATGAAGGCCATTCTCGAAAGCGAGCCCATCCGCGCCAGGTTTGCGGGACTCGGCAACCTGACCATCTGGCAAAGCGCCGAGGACACCCAGGCGTTCATTGCGCGTGATGTCGAAAAGTGGAAGCGCGTCGTGCAGGACGCCGACATCGAGCAACTGTGAGGCTTGCCATGTCGGAGGCATCCGTTTCCACTGGCGGCGATATGCAGCAGTTGCTCGAGATACTCGCCCGGAACAGGATCAAGGTTCCCGATGAGCGGCTTGAACTGGTACTGGCAGAGTACCGCCTATTGCGAGACCAGATGAACTTGCTGGAACAGCGGCTTGATTCGAGCGCGCGTTCTCACATCATGACGGTTATCGCGCCGGGGGGCCTGCCGTGAGCACCGACACTTCCATTCGTCGGCAAGCCGAACATCTGCGTAGCGGACTCAAAACGTCGGTGGCATTGACTCAAGCGCTGCTGGCCCGCATCGCCGCCACCAACGCGCGCACTTGCGCTTTCATACGTGTGGATGCGGCCGGCGCGCTGGCGGCAGCCCGCCAGGCCGATGCCGAGCTCGCGGACGGCCGCGTCCGTTCGCCGCTGCATGGTATTCCGGTTGCGGTTAAAGACCTATACGACGTTGTCGGCCAACCCACGACCTGTCATTCCAAACTGCGGCTGGACCACGTAGCCGAAGATGATTCGGGCCCGGTGCAAAAGCTGCGCGACGCCGGCGCCGTGTTACTTGGCAAGCTCGCCACCCATGAGTTTGCATTGGGCGGGCCGAGCTTTGACCTGCCTTTCCCGCCCGCGCGCAACCCCTGGGACCTGAGCCGCATCCCGGGGGGGTCGTCGTCTGGCTCAGGGGCCGCGATCGCGGCCGGCTACACCCGGATTGCGCTGGGAACCTGCACCGGGGGGTCTATCGGGGTTCCCGCCGCCTGGTGCGGCGCCGTCGGGCTGAAGCCCACTTATGGCCGTGTTTCCAAGTATGGCGTCTTTCCCCTATCCTGGACGCTAGACCATTGTGGCCCGCTCACGCGCAGCGTCGAAGATGCCGCCCTGACGCTGCAGGTGCTGGCGGGGCATGACGCGCGCGACCCCTCCAGTGCGCCCGTGCCGGTCGCCGACTATACGAGCGACCTGGAGCAGGGGGTCGAGAAGCTTCGAGTCGGCGTGCCCCGGCATACCTTTCAGAATTCGCCACTTGCCTCTGCCGCGTTTCTCGACGCGATGTCCAATACGGAAATCCAGCTCGAGGAGGCCGGCGCCGTTGTGAGCGAAATCACTTTGCCCGATCCCGCCGTATTTCTGGCATGCGGGCGCGTGATCAACAGCGCCGAGATTTTTTCGGTACATCGGGACTGGATCCGCGAGCGTCCGGACGACTACGGTGAACTGACATTGCCCCGCTTCGTGCTCGGGGCCGCAATCAGTTCCGAAGATTACTTGACTGCCATGCGGGTGAGGCGGCAGTTGGCCGCCGACGTAAACAGCGTCCTGGAGCACGTGGACGTGCTGCTTACCGCTGTGACGCTCGATGTGGCGCCACCCTTTGAGCCGACGCCGTATTTTCGCTTCTGGCCCGTGCAAACCTACCTCTTCAATGTGACCGGGCATCCGACGGTCACCGTGCCTGTGGGGTTGTCCGCGCAAGGCCTGCCTTTGGCGGTGCAGGTGGTGGGCCGCTATTTCGACGAGGCGACGGTGCTGCGGGTGGCTCGTGCCATCGAGCGCCTGAGCGGCTGGGAGCGGCAGGCCTTACCGGACTTGCAGGGTTGACGTTTTCCAGTCCATGGCGGCTGTGTAAAACAACTCGCAAGCCGGAGTGGATGAGGTCGCTGGCATGATCAAGCCCAAGCTTGTTTTTGGGGCGTGGTCGCCAGCGAGCGGCCGCAGGACCAGCGAGTCGGGCAGCCGCGAAGCCAGGGAGTTTGGCACGATGCCCAGACCCAGCCCGGCGTCCACAAGCCCCACGACCGACTGGACCTGCACCGCTTTGTGCGTCACATTGGGCATGTGGCCTTCGGCCTGGAAGAGACCCTCGATGATGTGGGACAGGCCGCCATGCACTTCGCCCGTATATTGAATGAACGGATACCCTGCGACCTCGCACAGGGTGACCTGTTGCCGCGACGCCAAAGGATGATTGCGGGGCATGACCACTTCCAGCCAGTCATCTTGCAAGTGGGCGATGCTTAGGTCTGGATGATCGCCGATGGGCAACCGGACGACGCCGATATCGATGTCTCCGCTCTTGACGCGTTCCACGATGATGGAATTCGTGTGTTCCAGCGGTTCAAGACGGATCTGGGGGTGCCGCAGGCAGAACCAGGCTAATAGTCTTGGCAATATGGTGCTCATTGCCGAACCGATGAACCCCAATTTGAGCGTGCCGGCTTGGCCGGTGGCAACCAGCCGTGCCTTGTCGCGAGCCTGATGGGCATGCATGAGGGCCCGCCGGGCATCTTCCAGCGCCGCGGAGCCCGCCATGGTAAGCCGCATGCCGCGCGGAGTGCGCTCGAACAATTGGCAGCCCCATTCTTCTTCAAGTTTTCGGAGCGACACGGACAGCGCTGGCTGCCCTAAAAAAAGCTTCTGAGCGGCCAGGCTGATGTTGAGCGTTTCACTGAGAACAACAAACTGGCGCAGCTGTTTCAGGTCCATCTGGATGGGTGCAAGCACGCAGAGACCGCCATGCTATCTGGATTTCGATGGATCGTACAGCTTCAGCCCCTATCGGTGGAATGCCCTGGATTAGCCAGCTTCCCGTCAATTCCGTTGCTTACCTTTTCGTGCGTTCTTGTTGACTTGCCCGATCGTTGTGAAAATTGCTGCCCCACAAACGATAGAGCAAGCACGCAACGATGACGCTTACCCTGCCCGAGCCCGTTTCTGTTTACCTGAAAATCGCCAATGGCGTAGACATTGAAGATGTCGTCCATGTGTTCGCACCCGATGCAGTGGTCTTTGATGAAGGCCGCACGCATCGCGGGCACGATGCCATCAAATCGTGGCAGCGCGAGGCGCAGAAGAAGTTCACTTATACGGTGACGCCCGTCAGTGTTGCCCCTGTAGGAGACCGGCTCAAGGTCGTGACCCGTGTCGCGGGCGACTTTCCGGGCAGCCCGGTGCAGCTCGACCATGTGTTCGGCCTGGTCGAAGGCAAGATCACCTCACTGGAGATCAGCTGATGTCCAAGGGCCGCTTCGATCTCACCAACGGTTGGAATCTGCTGCGCATCGCCGCTGGCGCATTTTTCTTTCCGCACGTTGCCGGCAAGTTCGTCGGCTTCACTACCATCAACCCCATGGTGCTGGGTTTTTTTGAAACCGCCGGCTTTTCGCCAGCGGCCGCCTTTGTGTGGTTGGCTGCCGTGCTGGAAGCCGTGGTCGGCGTGGCGCTGGTGTTGGGCATTTTTACTCGATACGCAGCATTGGCGGGCGCGTTCATCCTCCTGACAGCCGCGTACGCATTGCATAGCGTTACCGGCTTTAAAGGCTGGGTCTGGAACAGCGGGGGCTACGAATACCCCGTGTTCTGGGCCATCGCCTGCCTGACTGTCGCATTGGAAGCGTTTCGCCAGCGGCGCGGCAGCCTGCGCGCAGTCGAGCCCCTGGCAGCCGCATAAGACACACGCTGTGGCGCGCAACGCGCGCCCGGCAAGGCGCTTTCCCGCGGAATGCAAAAATCACTTTGAAGGGTAGTAATGTCTATAGATTTTGAGCAAGAGAAACGGCTCGCCGAGATCGGCGGGTCGACCATGTCGTACCTTGATATCGGGTCGGGGCCGACGGTGGTTTTAGGGCACAGCTATCTCTGGTCTGCCCAGATGTGGGCGCCGCAGATCGCGGCGCTGTCCGAGCATTGCCGCGTCATCGTGCCGGAGCTCTGGGGGCATGGCAAAAGCGCCGCCATGCCGCCCGGCACGGCTGATATTGGGCATCTGGCCCGGCAGCATCTTGAACTGCTCGACCGGCTCGGGGTTGAGAACTTCGTTGTCGCCGGGCTTTCGGTGGGCGGAATGTGGGGCGTCGAGCTCGCTTTGCAGGTTCCTGACCGCGTGTCGGGGCTGGTGCTGCTGGGCACGTTTTTCGGCAGCGAGCCTGCGCCGTCCAGGGAACGCTATTTCTCCATGCTCAAGACGGCCGAGTCGGTCGGTGCGGTGCCGGAGGCCATCGTCGACGCGATATTGCCGTTGTTCTTCAGCGCCACATCGCTGGCGCATCGCCAGGACCTGATCGACATGTTCCGCCAGGGGCTGCGCCAGGCCAGCCGCGAAGATATCGTGCAAAGCATTGTTCCCCTGGGTCGGATGATTTTCGGGCGGCGCGATGGGCTGGCCGATCTGCGCAGGCTGACCATGCCCGCGCTGGTCGTCACCGGCGAGCAGGATCGTTCGCGGCCGCCCGCAGAGGGCAGGGCGATGGCCGAGACGCTGGGCTGCAAGTTCGTCGAACTGGCGGGCGCCGGCCATGTGTCTTCGCTGGAGACGCCCGACGAAGTTACCGAGCTTCTGGCCGCCTTTATACAAAAAGCCGTCCGCTGACACGCAGCGGGCCGGCGCGTGGCCGGCGCAAACGCCGTTGCGCCGGCCACCTTAGTATTTTCCCGATAGAACAGCTTGCGCCATATTTGTTCTATTGACCCTACATTAAGAGAATCCTAGAGTGCATGCACTATGGGAACCTCTCTGCCGCTCCCGAAGTATCACCAGATCTATCTTGTGCTGCGCGAGCAGTTGCAGGAAGGGCGCTACGACCACGACGGCGTGCCGGGCGAGCATGCGCTGGCGGACCAGTTCGGCGTCGCCCGCATCACCATCCGCAAGGCGATGGAAATGCTGGTGACTGACGGCCTGGTGTCGCGCCGGCCCGGCCGCGGCACGCGCGTTATCCGGCCGGCTGCCGGGGCGCACGCGTTGCCGCCCGATGACGCGCACAAGGCCCATCTGACCGGCCTTCTGGAAAACATCGTCAACATGGGGTTGCGCACCGCCGTGCAGGTGCTCGACAGCGAGCGCGTCGGCGCCACGCCGGCGGTGGCGCGCGAGCTCGAGATCCAGGCGGGCGCTGCGGTGCACAAGAGCCTGCGGGTGCGCAGCACCGACGCGGGGCCGCTGTCATATATCACCACCTATGTGCCATGTTCGGTTGCGGATTTCAGCCGCGCCGACCTGGAGCACCAGCCGCTGCTGATGCTGCTGGAAAGCGCGGGCGTGGAGTTCGGCGTGGCCACGCAGACCATCAGTGCGCGGCTGGCCGACGCGCAGGTGGCGCGGCACCTGGACGTGGCCGTGGGCTCGGCGCTGCTGGCCGTTACGCGGCTGGTGCGCGACGTGCACGACCGCCCGGTGCAGTTGCTGCAGGGGCTGTATCGCCCCGACCGCTATCAGTATCAACTACAGCTGTCGCGCGTTGGCAGTATCGACGCCAAAGTCTGGGTCAGCGAAGAGCTGTCCGCCCAGTTCCACTGATAAAAACGGAGATCTACCCATGACTACGCGCCGCATATTCCTTGCCAGATCCGCCGGGGCGGCCGCCATGATGGCGGCGCCGTGGATGGCCCGCGCGCAATCCGCGCAACCCGTGAAAGTGGGCGTGCTGCACCCGGTTACCGGCGCGCTGGCCTATTCGGGCCAGCAGTGCCGCCTGGGCGCGCTGCTGGCCATCGAAGACATCAACAAGGCGGGCGGCATCAAATCGCTGGGCGGCGCGCCGCTCGAGGCGGTGCTGGGCGATGCGCAGTCGCGCCCCGAGGTGGGCTCGGCCGAGGTCGAGAAAATGCACTCGGCGGGGGTGTCGGCCATTGTGGGCGCCTATGCGTCGGCCATCTGCCTGGCCACGACGCAGGCGGCCGCCAAGTACGGCCTGCCCCATGTCGTGGACGTGGGCGTGGCCGACCAGATCGTCGAGCGCGGGCTGAAGAACACGTTTCGTTTCGGGCCGGGATATCGCAGTTGCACCGAACGCGCCATCGCCGACCTGGTGGCACTGAACGACGCGGCGGGCAAGCCGGCCAAGACAGTGATGATCGTGCACGAGGACTCGCTGTTCGGCACGGGCACGGCCGCGCTGTTGTCCAAGGCGTTGCCCGGGCACGGCTTCGAGATCACCGAAGTGCTCAAGCATCCCAACCCCACCCGGGATTTCAACAATATTGTGCTGCGCATGCGCTCGGCGCGGCCGGACATCGTAATCCCCGCCAACTATTACAACGAATACGCACTGCTCTTGCGCGCCATGAAGCAGCAGAAGGTGCAGCCCAAGGCCATTTATTCGGTGCTGGGCGGCGCGGCGTCGAGCTACAAGTTCCTGAAGGAATTTCCCGATGTGGCCAACGGCATCCTGGACTGCAACCACTGGTTCAATCCCAAGGATGCGCGCGTGGCGCCGTTGAAGGCCCGGGTCGAGGCCAAGGACGCTTATTTCAGCTATGAAGTGTTCATGACCTACACCAGCATGTTCCTGCTGGCCGACGCGCTGGAGCGCGCCGGGTCGGCCGACCGGGCCGCTGTCACGCAGGCGCTGGCCGGCAGCACGTTCGCAGACCACTTGATGCCGTACGGGCCCACCAAGTTCGTCGACGGCCAGAATACCGGCGCGCGGCCCTTGCTGACGCAGGTGCTCGACGGCGACATCAAGGTGGTTTTTCCTGAAGAGTACCGCCAGGCGCAAGCCGTGTTTCCCTTGAAGGCCTGACGCCGTGCTGCTGGACCCGGCGATCCTGTTCACGGCGCTGCTCAACGGCCTGACCACCGGCGCGGTGTACGCGCTGGTGGCGCTGGGGCTGACGCTGATCTACGGCGTGCTGCACATCATCAATTTCGCGCACGGGGCCGCCCTGATGGTGGCCCTGTACGCGGTGTACTGGCTGAAAGTCAGATTGGAAATCGACCCGTATGTGGCGCTGCCGCTGGTCATGGCGGGCATGTTCGGGCTGGGCTACGCCCTTCAGCGTGTGGTGATCAGCCGGGCCAGCCACGGCAAGGACGAGAACATTCTGCTGGTGACGCTGGGCCTGGCCATTGTGCTGGAAAACCTGGCGCTGGTCTGGTTCAAGTCGGATACGCGCAGTATCGATACGCCCTATACCTTGTCCACGGTCGAGATCGGGCCGGCTTTCATCGCGCTGCCCAAGCTCATGGCGTTTGCCGGGGCGCTGGTGGTGGCGGCGGCGTTGTTGTGGATGATCCGCCGCACCGACCTGGGCCGCGCGATACGCGCGGTGGCCCGCGAAAAGCAGGGCGCCAAGTTGATGGGCATCGATGTCGAACGCGTGTATGCCTTGTCGTTCGGCATCGGCATGGCGTGCCTGGGGGCGGCGGCATGCTTTCTGTTGCCGGCATATTACGTCAACCCGCAGGTGGGAAGCGGCTTTGTGCTGGTGGCCTTTACCATCGTGGTGCTGGGCGGCATGGGCAGCTTTGCCGGCGCGCTGGCCGGCGGGCTGCTGGTTGGCGTGGTCGAGTCGGTGGGCGGGCTGCTGTGGGGCGATACGTTGGGGCAGATGGGCATCTTCGCCATCTTTATCCTGGTGCTGCTGTTCCGCCCGCAGGGTTTGTTCGGAGCCCGGGCCTGATCATGAAAGACTTGTATGCCGTGCTGGTGTTCGGTGTGGCCGTGGCGGTTGCCGCCACGATGATGCAGTCGGGTGTGGCCCTGACGTTCATCATGATGACGCTGTACGCCACGCTGCTCGCGCAGGCATGGAATATTCTGGGTGGCTATGGCGGGCAGTTGTCGTTCGGACATGCGCTGTTCTTTGGCGTGGGTGCATATGGGCAGGCGCTGGGGCAGCTCAGCCTGGGCCTGAACCCGTGGCTGGCGTTGCCGCTTGCCATCGCGCTGGGCGCCGGGGCGGGGCTGGCGGTGGGCGGGCTGACGTTCCGCTACGGCTTGCGAGGGTCTTATTTCGCGCTGGTGACGCTGGCGTTCGCCGAGGTGTTCCGCATTCTGGCGGTGTCGGTGCCGTTTACCGGCGGCGGCGTCGGGTTGATGGTGCCGCTGCAGGAAGGCGCGGCAAACATGCAGTTTGCCACGCGCCATGGCTATATCTACTTGTTGCTGGCGTTTGTGATGCTGGCCCTGCTGGTGACGGCATGGCTGAGGCATTCGCGTTTTGGCGCGTACCTGCAGGCCGTGCGCGACAACGAAGACGCCGCCCGCGCGGTGGGCATCGATCCCTTGCGCATCAAGTTGGGCGGCATAGGGTGGTCGGCTGGCTTCATGGCGGCCGCCGGCGCCTTTTATGTGCAAGTGTTCCAGTACATCGACCCCGGCATCGCATTCGGGCCGGCCGTCTCCGTCGAGGCGCTGGTGGGCGCCATCGTGGGCGGGATGGGCACGTTGTGGGGGCCGGTGCTGGGCGCGCTGGCGCTGCATCTGGTGGCCGACCTGACACGCAACCTGTTTGGCGAACTGCCCGGCATCAATATGGTGATCTACGGGGTAGTGCTGATCCTGATCGTGATGTTTGCGCCGCGCGGCGTTGCCGGCGCCGGCATATCGGCCAGGCGCCTGCTGGGCGCGGGGGAGCGCCGCCGTGGCTGATACGCTGCTGCAGGCGCGCAACCTCTCTATCGCTTTTGGCGGCCTGAAGGCGGTGCAGGACGTCAGCCTGGATGTGCCGGCCGGGTCGCTGACGGCGCTGGTCGGGCCCAATGGGGCCGGCAAGACGACGCTGTTCGCGCTGCTGTCTGGCTTTTTGAGCCCATCGCACGGCCGGGTGGTGTTCGCGGGCCGCGATATTACCGGCATGCCGCCGCAGCAGGCCGCGCGGCTGGGCCTGACGCGCACGTTCCAGATCGTGCAGCCCTTCGGGGCGCAGACGGTGCGCCAGAATATTGCCGTGGGCGCGCACCTGCGGCTGGCCGATCGCCGGCAGGCGCTTGAGGCCGCCGAAGATATCGCGCGGCGCGTCAATCTGCAGGCCCATCTGGACAAGCCCGCCGCGGACCTTACCGTGGCCGGCCGCAAGCGCCTGGAGCTCGCGCGCGCCCTGGCGACTCGCCCGCGGCTGCTGCTGCTGGACGAGGTGCTGGCTGGTCTGAACCCTTCGGAGATCGACGACATGATCCCGGTGTTGCGCCAGGTGGTGGCCGACGGCGTAGCGGTGCTGATGATCGAACATGTGATGCGTGCCGTGATGAGCCTGGCCGAACACGTCTGGGTGCTGTCGCAGGGGCGGCTGATCGCGCAGGGCGCGCCCGCCCAGGTGACGCGCGACGCCCCGGTCATCGAGGCATACCTGGGGCATGGCGCCGCCCGGCGCCTGGCGGCGATGGGGGCGGCGCAATGACGGCGTTGCTGGAAGTCAGCGGCCTGCGCGCGGGCTATGGCCGTACCGAGGTGCTGCGGGGCGTGGACTTGCGGGTGGATGACGGCGAGATCGTGGTGCTGCTGGGCAATAACGGCGCCGGCAAGTCGACGCTGAATAACGCGGTGTGCGGCCTGTGCCGCCCCTGGAGCGGCCAAGTGCGTTTCGATGGTCAGGAAATTGCAGGGCGCCACTATCGCGACATCGTGCGTGCGGGCTTGATCCAGGTGCCCGAGGGGCGTCGTGTCTTTCCCAACCTGGATGTGCGCGAAAACCTGGAGCTTGGCGCTTATGCGCGGGGGCGCGGGCAGCGCGCCCGCAACCTGGACAAGGTGCTGGACATCTTTCCGCGGCTGCGCGAACGCCTGGGCCAGCGCGCGGGCACGATGTCTGGCGGCGAACAGCAGATGCTTGCCATCGGGCGCGGCCTGATGGCCGAGCCGCGGCTGTTGATACTGGACGAGCCGTCGCTGGGGCTGTCGCCGCTGATGGTGGACGAGATGTTCGGCCTGATCGGCCGGCTGCATGCCGAAGGGCTGTCGATACTGCTGGTAGAGCAGAACGTCGCGCAGTCGCTGGAGGCCGGCCAGCGCGGTTATGTGCTGGAAGAGGGCGCGGTCCGCTACAGCGGGCTTTGCTCCGAGTTGCTGGCCAGCGACGGCGTGCGGCGCGCCTACCTGGGAATGTAGCCATGCCGCAGGCCCGCCACCGGTTTCTTTCTCCTATTGCGCTGGATGTCTGCCATGCTTGATCCCGTTACCCTGGCCGTACTGAAAGGGCGCCTGGAACAGATCGCCGACGAGATGGACGCGACGCTGTACCGCAGCGCCTTCAACCCCATCATCGCCGAGGCCCATGATGCCTGCCACGGCCTGTACGATGCGGCCACGGGCGCTACCCTGGTGCAGGGTAAGTCGGGCCTGCCGGTGTTCGTGGGCGCGATGTCGTTCGCCGTGCAGGCGGCCGCGCGCGCCGCCGCGGGGCGGGGCGGCATGGTCGAGGGCGACATCTGGCTGTTCAACGATCCGTACGACGGAGGCACGCACGCCAACGATTTCAAGCTGGTGCGGCCCGTCTTCCGGCACGGCAGCCTGTTCTGCTTTCTGGCGTCGGCCGCGCACTGGCATGACGTGGGCGGCGCCGTGCCGGGCAACTACAACCCTGCCGCCACCGAGTGCTGGCAGGAAGCGGTGCAGATACCGCCGGTGCGCATCGTGCGCGCAGGCGAGCTGGACGAGGACGTCCTGGCCATTCTCAAGGCCAATACCCGGCTGCCGGACAGTCTGTGGGGCGACCTGAACGGGCAACTGGCCGGCCTGGACCTGGGCGCACGGCGGCTGCAGGCCCTGCTGGACGAATACGGCGACGCCGCCGTCAAAGAGGCGCTCGACACACTGCGGCAGCGCGCCCAGCGCCTGATGCGCGATCACGTGCGCCGCTTGCCCGACGGCGAATACCGGTTCGAGGACACGCTGGACAACGACGGCGTGCGCGACGAGCCCCTGCGCATTGCGCTGACCCTTACCGTGCGCGGCGACCAGCTGGTGCTGGATTTTTCGCAGACGTCGCCCGCCTGCGCGGGCCCGGTGAATATTTCGCGCGCGACGGCCATTGCTGCCTGTTATGTGGCGTTGAAGCATGTGTTTCCCGACGTGCCCGCCAACGCCGGCGTGCTGGACGCGGTAGAGGTGGTGCTGCCTGATGGCCTGCTGATCTCGGCTACGCGGCCGCGACCGGTGGGCGGCTATACCGAGACTATCCTGCGCATGATAGATGTGGTGTTCTGCGCCATGGCGCAGGCGGCGCCGGAGCGCGCGCCGGCGCAGGCCTATGGCACCATCAATGCGCTGTCCATCGCCGGCTATCGCAGCGATGCGCCACGCCGCGGGCAGCGCTGGGTGATGTTCAGCTTCTTCGGCGGCGGGCACGGCGGCAGCAGCGACGGCGACGGCCTGAGCCATGGCAACGCGCCGATTTCCACGGCTACGATCCCACCGCTGGAAATACTGGAAGCGGTCTATCCCATACGCTTTACCCAGTGGGCATTGCGGCCCGACTCGGCGGGCGACGGCACGTATCGGGGCGGGCTGGGCGCCGTCTACGAGATCGAACTGCTTGAAGACAGCGCCGAGGCATTCATTTTCGGCGAGCGCGGGCGCAGCGCGCCCAAGGGTATCGCGGGCGGGCAGGCGGCGGCGCCCAATGTGTTCCGCTATCAGCAGGACGACGGCTGGCATGCGCCGCCCATGGCTTCCAAGATGCTGGGCATCGCGCTCAAGCGTGGCCAGCGTGTGCGCCTGGAGACGCCCGGCGGAGGCGGCTATGGACCGCCGCAGGCGCGCAGCGAGGCCGCGCGCGGGCATGACCTGGTCATGGGTTATGTGACGGACAAGAAGCAGGAGCAAGCCGTATGAGCACAGCGCAGCCGTCCCTGGTGGTGGGCGTGGACGTGGGCGGCACGTTTACGGATCTTTTCGTGCTGGACGAGCGGCGCGGCACGGCGGCGGTGGTCAAGGTGCCGTCCACGCGCGGCGACGAGTCACGCGGTTTCATGGATGGCGTCGCCCGCGCGACGGACGGGGCCGGCTCGATCGCCACCATTGTGCACGGCACCACGGTAGGCACCAACGCACTGCTGGAGCGCAAGGTGGCGCCTACGGGCATTATCACGACGGCGGGTTTTCGCGATGTGCTCGAAATGCGCCGGCGCGACCGCCCCCACACGTGGGGTCTGCGCGGCAACTACGTGCCCGTGGTGCCGCGCAACCTGCGCGTGGAGGTGGACGAACGGGTGCTTGCCGATGGCACCGTGCACACGCCGGTGGATGTGGAGCAGGTCGAGGCGGCCGCGCGCGAGCTGCTGGCGCGCGGCTGCGTGGCGGTTTGCGTGTTCTTCATCAACGCGTACGCCAACCCTGTCAACGAAGCGCGGGCGGTGCAGCGCGTGCGCGCCATGTGGCCCAACGGCTACGTTACCGCGGCCACCGAGGTGCTGCCGGAAATCCGCGAGTTCGAACGCTGTTCCACCGCCACGTTGAACGCGGCGTTGCAGCCCGTCGTGGGCGGCTATCTGCAGCGCCTGGAAGCCGATCTGCAGGCGCAGGGTTTTGCCGGCGAGCTGCTGATCGTGCAGAGCAATGGCGGCGTCATGTCGCGCCAGACCGCCTGCGATGTGCCGGTGCGCACGGCCCTGTCGGGCCCGGCGGCAGGGGTGATCGCGTGTGCGGCCATCGCGCGGGCCGCCGGGGTGCCCGACGTGGTCACTGGCGATATGGGCGGCACGTCGTTCGATGTGTCGCTGGTGTCGGGCGGCCAGGCGTCGCTGTCGGCGCAGACGTCCATAGAGTTCGGCATGGTCGTGCGCGCGCCCATGATCCAGATCGAAACCATAGGCGCCGGGGGCGGTTCCATTGCAAGCGTGGACGCGGGCGGGCTGCTGCAGGTGGGGCCCGAGTCGGCCGGCAGCAACCCCGGGCCGGCATGCTACGGGCGCGGCAATACGCGGCCCACCGTTACCGATGCCAACGTGCTGCTGGGCCGCATAGCCGCCGACCGCCCGCTGGGGGGCGGCCTGCTTGCGCAACTGGACATCGCGCAGGCCCGGGCGGCCATCGCACGGCACGTGGGCGAGCCGCTGGGCCTGGACCCTTGCGCCGCGGCCGAAGCGATCCTGACGGTGGCCAACGCCAAGATGGCCGGCGCAGTCCGGCTGGTGTCGATCGAGCGCGGCCATGACCCGCGCAAGTTTGCCTATATGCCCTTTGGCGGGGGCGGCGCACTGCATGTATGCGCCATGATGCGCGAAGTGGGGTGCACGCAAGGCATCATCCCGCGCTATCCGGGCGTGACCTCGGCGCTGGGCTGTGTCATGGCCGATATGCGCCACGACAGTGTGCAAACCTTGAACGTGGCCCTGGATGCGCTGGACGTCGATAGCCTGGACGCCCGCATCGACGCGATGGCGCAGGCCTGTCAGGCGCGGCTGGATTCTGCCGGCGTGGCGTTCGAAACGGTGCGCGAGGATATCGAGCTCGACATGCTGTACGCAGGGCAGAGCCACACGGTGTCGGTGGCATTGACGCGTTCGACGCTTGCGCGCGTAGCCATCGCGGCGGCCTTCGATGCGGCGTATCGCCGCGCGTATGGACGCGTGCTGCCGGGCATCGCGGTGCGCGTTCTGAACCTGCGCTATGCGCGCATCGGCGTGCGCCCCAAATTCGATCTTGCCGTCCTGGGCCCCACCGGGAAAACCATGCCGGCCCCACTGGGCACGCAGGCGGTCTATCACGGCGGCCGGTGGTGGGATGCCGTGCGCTATGGCCGGCTGGACCTGCCCGCAGGGGCCGCGGTTGCGGGGCCCGCCGTTTTCGAGCAGCCGGACACGACCATCTGGCTGGAGCCCGGTTTCACGGCCAGAGTGGATACGTTGGGCAATCTGCTGATCACCCCCGCCATGCAGGAGCAGCCATGCACATGACAGACCCACGGAAAACGGCGCTGGTCATCGTCGATCTGCAGAATGACTTTCTGTCGCCGGGCGGCGCTTACGACCGGGGCGCCGCAGCCACCGCCGAGGCCCGCGCCGTGCCCGCGCGCGTGGCGCCGGTTGCCCGGGCCCTGAAGGCGGCGGGCGGCTATGTGGCCGCCAGCCTGTTTACCCTGTGGCCCGATGCGCGCGGCGAACCCATGATCTCGCCGCATCTGAAGCAGCTGCGGCCGTTCCTGGGCAGGGGCGACTTCGTGGCAGGCAGCCCCGGCCACGCCTGCGTGGCCGAGCTTGATGGGCTGGTGGACGTGGCGGTATGCAAGGTCGCGTATTCGGCTTTCTTCAACACGCAGCTGGACTGGGTGCTGCGCCGTACGGGCATCGACCATGTGGCGATATGCGGCATCGTCACCAATGGCGGCGTGGCCAGCACGGCGCGCGACGCGCACATGCGCGACTACCGGGTAACGATACTGGCCGACGGCTGCGCCGCGCCGCGCCCAGATCTGCATGACGCGGCGCTGGCCGATCTGCGCTCGGTGGCCGACATTGCCGGCTGTGACGATATGCTGGCGCGGCTGCGCGCGTGACGCGCCGCGCCGTTGCCGGATTCAGCCCTTAAGCCTGCGCCAGCGCCTGCTCCAGGTCTTCGAGCAGGTCATCGATGTGCTCGATGCCGAGCGACAGGCGCACCATGCCTTCGGTGACGCCCGCTTTGGCCAGTTCGTCGGCGTCGAGCTGCCGGTGCGTGGTGGACGCGGGGTGGGTGGCCAGAGACTTGGCGTCGCCGATGTTTACCAGGCGCGTGAACAGTTTCAGCGCATCCAGGAAGCGCGCCCCGGCCTCGCGGGCATTGTCACCCTTGATGCTGAACGACAGGATGCCTGACGCGCGGCCGCCGGACTGCTTCTGTACGATGGCGTGGTCCGGATGGTCTTTCAGCCCCGCGTAGCGCACCCATTCCACCTTGGGGTGCTTCTGCAGAACCTCAGCCACTTTTTGCGTGTTTTCGCAGATGCGGTCCATGCGCAGCGGCAGCGTTTCGATGCCCTGCAGGATCTGGAAGGCGTTCTGCGGCGAGATCGCCGCGCCCATGTTGCGCAGCGGCACAACGCGCGCGCGTCCGATATAGGCCGCGGGACCGAATGCTTCGGTATACACCACGCCGTGATAGCTCACGTCGGGCTCGTTCAGGCGCTTGAAGCGTTGCTTGTGTTCGGCCCACGGGAATTTCCCGCTGTCGACGATGGCGCCGCCCACGCTGGTGCCGTGGCCGCCCAGGTATTTGGTCAGCGAGTGCACCACGATGTCCGCCCCGAACTCGAAGGGCCGCAGCAGGTAGGGCGTGGGCACGGTGTTGTCCACGATCAGGGGCACGCCATGAGCATGCGCCACGTCGGCCAGGGCGCGGATGTCGGTGACGTTGCCCAGCGGGTTGCCGATGGATTCGATGAAAACGGCCTTGGTCTTTTCGTCGATCAGCTTGCCGAAGCTTGCCGGGTCGCGCGGGTCGGCGAAGCGGACTTCGATGCCTTGCTGCGGGAAGGTATGCGCGAACAGGTTATACGTGCCGCCATACAGAGTGCTGGCGCTGATGATGTTGTCGCCGGATTCGGCCAGCGTCTGGATGGCGGCCGTGACGGCGGCCATGCCCGAGGCCATCGCCAGCGCGCCGACGCCGCCTTCCAGCGCCGCGACGCGCTGTTCGAGCACGTCGGTAGTGGGGTTCATGATGCGCGTGTAGATATTGCCCGCGACTTTCAGGTCGAACAGGTCGGCGCCATGCTGGGCGCTGTCAAACGCGTAGGCGACAGTCTGATAGATGGGGACGGCCACCGATTTGGTGTTGGGGTCGGGCGTGTAGCCTGCATGTACTGCGAGCGTCTCGATTCTCATAGTTATCAAAAGCCGGGTTGATCCACAGGTTAAAAAAGCCGCTTGTCCGCGATGGCCGGCGCCGCGAGCTGGGCGCCGGTCCGCTCTGGCAGCGGAGTAGCGAAGCTTGGGATAGTACATGCCCCGCGCCGCACGCGTCCGCGAAGGCGGCCTGATCCGGCCAGGCGGTCGACGGCACGTGACGCTATGTTACGTACAAATTCTTTTGCCATCGGATATTTTCAACGAAAATAGCCAGCGCGCTTTTGCGCGTACCGTGCCGCCCGTATCGACTCCATTGCATGGGACGACATCGCCTTCAATTGCATCACCCCCATTACAGGCCGCCGCGCATCGCCCACCCGCAGCGTGCGGCCTTGCCACGCCGGAGGCGGTCGTGCTGCGGGTAGTGCTGGTCGACGACGAAGCTCCCGCGCGGCGCTATCTGCGCCGCATGCTCGAATCGCTTGAAGGGCCCCAGGTGGTCGGCGAAGCCGACTGCATGCACAGCGCCATCGAAATCGTCAACCGGCAGAAACCGGATGCGATCTTTCTCGACATTGAACTGACGCGCGGCACATCGTTCGACGTGCTGAGCGCGCTCGAATGCCAGCCCTGCATCGTGTTCGTGACGGCGTATGCGCTGTATGCCACGCGGGCTTTCGAAGTGGGCGCCGTCGACTACCTGTTGAAGCCTGTGGGCCCGGACAGGCTGCGCCAGGCGGTGCAGCGGCTGTATACGCGCCTGAACCGCCCGTGGGGCGATGCATCGTTCCTGACGGTGCGCAACCAGGGCCACAGCCAGCTTATCCGGACAGACACGCTGGCGGCGCTGGTGGCGCAGCGCGATTATGTGAAGCTGCATGCGCCGCAGGGCGAGACCTTCCTGATGTACACCACCCTCAAGGGCCTGTTGCCGCAACTGGGCACGCTGCCTTTCGTGCAGGTGTCGCGCTCTGTGGTGATCAATATGGAACAGGTGGGCCGAGTGGGATCCGAAGGCGGCCTGGCTGCCCAGGTCGAGTTCCTGAATGCTGCCTTGCCCGTGCAGCTGGGGCGCACGGCTTACGTGCGCTTGCGCGAAGCGCTCGATGAGCGCTCGCGCGCCGCGTGACGGCGGCGCGCGAGCGTGTGCGTTGGGTCAGCGGCCCGGGGTCGAGTGTTGCGAGGTATCCAGAACATCGTCTTCGGGCGCGATCACGCCCGGGTCGCCGGGTTCCGCAATGGCGCGCCCCTGGCGGGGGCGGCCGGCGACGTCGGGGGCGTTGTCGGGCATGGGCATCTCGCGCGTGCCCTGTCGCTTGTCCGCAGGCGATTCCGGACGCTGGTTGCCGGCGTGTTCGGCCGGCAGGGACTCTCGTGCGGTTTTGTTCATGATGGCCTCCATCAGTACGGGCGGCGCCTTGCGGCGTCGGGATAAGCCCATGGTAGGCGGGCCGCGGCGCGACAGGGTTGTCGGCTTGTGTCCTTTGCAAGGGGCTGTTGCAGTGTGGGGCCTCTTATAATCCCCGCATCGCCACTATCTGTTGCGCGCCGCCTTGACCGATCCTGTCGAACGCTCTGTTTCCGCCGAACTCGTCGCCGTGCTGGTGGCCGTCACCCAAGGCCAGCCGCGTGTGCTGACCACCGAAGACGCCAGCGCGCTGCCCGCCGGCCCCTTCGAACTGGAACACCGGTCGTTGCAGGCAGGGCTGCGAGCCTGGGTCGAGACCCAGACGCATCATCCCCTGGGCTATATCGAACAACTCTACACATTCGCCGACCGCGACCGCTCCAATGACGACGGGCGGCGCGTGATTTCGGTCAGCTATCTGGGATTGACCCGCGAAACGGGCGAGACGGGCGTCGCGCAGGTGGGCTGGCAGGACTGGTACCGCTATTTCCCGTGGGAAGACCGTCGCGACGGGCCTCCGGCGGTGATCGGCGAATTGATCGGCCCCAGCCTGATGGCATGGGCACGCGCGGCCGGCGACCGGGCCACCCAGGCGTACCGCCGCCAGCGGGCTGCGCTGACATTCGGGCTGGATGGGGCCGCCTGGAATGAAGACATGGTGCTGCAGCGCTACGAACTGCTGTTCGAGGCCGGCCTGGTGCCCGAAGCAACCCGTCGCGCGGCAGGCGACGTACGCGCTGCCGGGGGAGCAATGGCGCCGGGGCAGGCCATGCGCCATGATCACCGCCGCATTCTTGCCACGGGCATGGCGCGCCTGCGGGCCAAGATCAAATACCGGCCGGTGGTGTTCGAGCTGATGCCGCCCGCCTTCACCTTGTTGCAATTGCAGACGGCCGTCGAAGCGCTGGCGGGCCGTGGCCTGCATAAGCAGAATTTCCGGCGCCTGATCGAACAGCAGGCGCTGGTGGAAGACACCGGCGATATCGCTACCGGCGCCGCCGGCCGGCCCGCCAAACTGTTCCGCTTCCGGCGCGACGTACTGCTCGAGCGCGCCATCGCCGGCAGCAAACTGCCCCTGGCCCGCCAGCCGGAATAAGCCACCTTCGGCTTTCCACGCCCGCTCGTGGCGCGGAATCTGCCACCGGTCCGCTACCCCGCCCGGCAGATTCGCGACACCGTGTTGCTGGCTCGCCCCGGCACATTCGCGACACCGCGTTGCTGGCTCGCCCCGGCACATTCGCGACACCAGCCTTGCTGGCCCGCGCTGTATGTACTCTGGTGTCTGACTCCCGCAGGGTGTCTGACACCAGACACACAGCATCGACCCCTTGACATGAATTATGCTCAGCAATAGCATAATTGTTCCGGCACACGCCGGTTTTTCTTCACTCAACAAATACTCTTAGTGAGCATATCCATGGCCGCTGCCACGACCGTCGAATCCGCATTGCCCGTCGCGCCTTTGCCCACCGTGATGATCGAGCCGCTGGTGCGCGCGGCATTGCAAGAAGACCTGGGGCGGGCGGGCGACCTGACCACTGACGCCATCGTGCCGGCCGACACGCACACGCGTGCGCGCCTGGTCGCACGCCAGGACGGCGTTCTGGCAGGCTTGGACCTGGCACGCCTGGCGTTCCGGCTGATGGACCCCGCTATCGAAGTGCGCGCCGCACTGGCCGACGGCGCGCGCTTGCGGCCCGGCGCCGAGATCGCCGTCATCGAAGGCCCGGCGCGCGCCATGCTGACGGCCGAGCGCACCGCGCTGAACTTCCTGTGCCACTTGAGCGGGGTGGCCACGGCCACCGCAGCCATTGCCGATGCAATCCGGCCGCACGGCGCCAAGGTTACCTGCACCCGCAAGACGCTGCCCGGCCTGCGGGCGGTGCAGAAGTACGCGGTAAGGGTGGGCGGCGGCAGCAATCATCGCCACGGCCTGGACGATGCAGTGCTGATCAAAGACAACCACGTAGCGGTGGCCGGTGGCGTGCGCCAGGCCGTGCAGCGTGCGCGCGCTGCCATCGGGCATCTGGTGAAGATAGAGCTGGAAGTCGATACCCTGGAACAGCTGGACGAGGCGCTCGAGCTTGGGGTCGACGTGGTGCTGCTCGACAATATGGACCTGCCGACATTGCGCGAGGCGGTGCGCCGCGCCAAGGGGCGGGCCGTGACGGAAGCGTCAGGCGGCATCACGCCGGACACGGCGCCCGCCGTGGCGGCCACCGGCGTCGACCTGATGGCGATAGGCTGGCTCACGCACAGCGCGCGGGCGCTGGATATCGGGCTGGACAGTTGATGGGCGCGGCGGCGCTTCGGTGCGCGCCTGCCCGCCTGCAAGCGCCGCTGTCCATCGGAGCCGGCCGTCAGGCCGTTGCCGTTTTTACCTGCGCCTCGAGTTGCGCTTTCAGATCGGGCGGCAGTTTCAACTGGCGGGCCAGCTCGTCCAGATAGGCGCGCTCCATGAAGCTTTCTTCGTCCACCACCAGCAGGCTGGCCAGGTACATTTCGGCCGCCATTTCGGGGGTTTGCGCACCGGCGGCCACCGCTGCCGGGTCGAGCGGGCGGCCGAGCTCGGTTTCCAGCCACTGTTTGTCGGCGGCATCCCCCGACAGCTTGCCCAGTTCGGTTTCCAGCAGCTGGCGTTCTTCGGGGCCGATATGCCCGTCGGATTTTGCCGCGCCGATCATGGCCGACAGAATCGCCAGGCTATGTTGCTCGGCCTGGGCGGGGGGCAGCCGGTCAAGCGTCTGGGGCGGCTGGGCGTCAGGCTGAGCCTGCTTGCGCTGCCAATCGCCATAGGCGCGGTACGCCAGAGCGCCCAGCGCCGCCATGCCGCCGTACATGGCGACCTTGCCGCCGATTTTGCGGGCCTTCTTGCTTCCCATCAGCAGGCTCAACGCGCCTGCCCCCAGCGCGCCCCCACCCAGGCCGGCCAGAAACGACGGGGCGTGTGCCGAAGCACTGGCCGACTGCGCGCGCGCGGTGGCGTCGCGAGCCAGGCTCTGGCCGGATTGCAGAAGTTGATCGAGTAACTGGCGGGCGCTCATGCGGGCTCCTTCATCATGCGAATGTGGTCAGGTCAGACCGGCAACCGGTGCCAGAGTTCAGTTGCACATGTATACATGCGTTTGCCTGGCGCGACGCGCCCCGGTTGGCAGATACGCCCGGCCGGCTCGCCCACGATGGGGCAGGGAAGTGCTACAAAGACTGGGGCGGCCGCCCGGCCGCTTTGCCGGAGACACTGATGACGATACGCATACGCCAGAACGCCCCCCGCAGCCTGCAGTTCACGGCCACGGCCGAGGGGCATGCGCTGCCCCTGGACATGCCGCAGCCGCAAGGGGCGGGCCCCGATCCGCACGACTATTTCGATACGGCGCTGGGCGGGTGCAAGGCCATGACGGTGATGCTGTATGCCCAGCGCAAGGAAATCCCGCTGGAATCGGTGGACGTCGACGTCGTGCGCGACGCCGGGGAAGAACGCAAGGGCATATACCGGCTGACAGCCAAGCTTACGCTGCACGGCCCGCTGAGCGACGCGCACATCGACGAACTGTTCGCCGTGGCAGAAAAATGCCCGGTGCACAAATTGATGACCGCGGTAGACGTGCAAGTATCCACCCTGGTGGTGCGCCCAGCCTGAGGCCTGGCGGGAGCCGACTTGTCGGTGTCAGACACCCGCCGGGTGTCAGACACCCCCACCGCCTAGCGCAACAACCCGAGTCCCAGCCGCCGAAGCCAGCCTACCGGTGTCTGACTCCCGAAGGGTGTCAGACACCCCCACGGCTAGCGCAACAACCCGAGTCCCAGCCGCCGAAGCCGGCCTACCGGTGTCTGACTCCCGAAGGGTGTCAGACACCGGTAGGCATTCAGCCTTCCATGCCCGCCGTCACGGTGGAAAACCCCGCGTCGACATGCGTGATTTCGCCCGTGACGCCGGCCGCCAGATCGGACAGCAGGAACGCCGCCACGTTGCCGACTTCTTCGATTGTGACGTTGCGGCGCAGAGGCGCGTGGCTTTCGACGAACTTCAGAATGGCCGAGAAGTCCTTGATGCCGCTGGCGGCCAGCGTCTTGATGGGGCCGGCCGAAATGCCATTGGCGCGGATGCCTTGCGGGCCGAGCGCCGAGGCCAGGTAGCGCACGCTGGCCTCCAGCGACGCCTTGGCCAGGCCCATGGTGTTGTAGTTGGGAACGACGCGCTCGGCGCCCAGGTAGGTCAGCGTCAGCACGGACGCCTGGCGGCCTTGCATCAGGGGCAGCGCCGCCTTGGCCATGGCCGGGAAACTGTACGCCGAAATGTCGTGCGCGATGCGGAAGCTCTCGCGCGACAGGCCGTCCAGGAAGTTGCCCGCAATGGCTTCGCGCGGCGCGAAACCGATGGAATGCACCAGGCCGTCCAGCCCATCCCAGCGCTTGCCCAGTTCGGCGAAGGCGGCTTCGATCTGGCTGTCTTCGGCGACGTCACAGGGCAGCACGATGTCGCTGCCGAATTCGGCGGCGAATTCGCCTACACGGTCTTTGAAACGATCGCCCACATAGGTGAAGGCCAGTTCGGCGCCCTGCTGGTGGCAGGCCTGCGCGATGCCGTAGGCAATGGATCGGTTGGAAAGCACCCCGGTAACCAGGATGCGCTTGCCGGCGAGAAAACCCATGTGTGTTGTCCTTAGAATCCGTGCGGAAGGCCGCTATTTTAGAGCGTATCGGCGCAGGGCAGGCCTGGGCCCGCCCCGGTTCGCATCAGCCCCGCGCGTCGGTGCCGGGGATACGCAGTTGCGAGCCTATTTTCAGGTTGGTGCCCTTCAGGTTGTTCAGCGCGCGCAGCGTGTCGACGGTCGTGCCGTAGCGGCGGGCCAGCGCGAACAGCGTGTCGCCGGCCCGGACTTTGTGGGCCCGCACGTTGGGGCGGCTGCTGCGGCGGGCAGAGGGCGAGGTGCGCGCCGGCGCCGGCTCCAGCGCGCCGGCAGGCGTGGACAACGACGCAAGTTGCACCCCGGCCGGCTGCCCGCTGCTGGGCACCAGCAACGTGCCGCCGCTGGCCGTCTTGCGGCGGGCAGGCACGCCGTTGGCCCGGCGCAGCTCGGCCTCGGAAATGCCGTGGCGCTTGGCGATGGCTGCATACGACTCGCCGCGGCGCGGCTGGTATACCTTCCAGGAACTCAGGTCGCCCTTGTAGGCCAGCAGGTTGGCGTTGAAGGTCGCCACGCGGTCGGTGGGCAGCAGCAACGTCGGCTGGTGTTCGCCGCGGATGACCGGGCGGTTGTAGGATGGGTTCAGCGCCTTGAATTCCTCAAGCGGCATCTCGGCCAGGCGCGCCGCAACCTCGACGTCGATGTCGCGGTTCTTGCGCACCATGGCGAAATACGGGGAATTTTCAACGGGGGGCAGCGCAACGGCGTACTTGCGGGGGTTGGCGATGATGTTCTTGATGGCCTGCAGCTTGGGAACGTAGTTGCGCGTTTCTTCGGGCATGTCCAGCGACAGGTAGTCCGATGGACGGCCGGCCGCCTCGTTCTTTGCCATGGCCCGCTGCACCGAACCTTCGCCCCAGTTGTACGAGGCCAGGGCCAGGTACCAGTCGCCCTGCATTTCGAACAGCTTTTCCAGATAGTCCAGCGCCGCGTAGGTCGAGGCGATGGGGTCGCGGCGTTCGTCGCGCCACCAGTCTTGTTTCAGGTTGAAGTACTGGCCCGTGGTGGGCACGAACTGCCACAGGCCCGAAGCTTGCGAGCGGGACAGCGCCGTGGGGTTGTAAGCGCTTTCCACGAACGGCAGCAGGGCCAGTTCGGTGGGCAGGCCGCGGCGGTTGACTTCGTCAACAATGAAATAAAGGTACTTGCCCGCGCGTTCGGCCATACGTTGCACGGATTCGGGGTGGGCCGCGTAGTAGTCGGTCCATTCCTGGGCAAGCTGGGTGTTCAGGTTGGGGATGGCGAAACCGCGGCGGATGCGATCCCAGGCGTCGGCGGGCGGGCTCGTGAGGTCGACAGTGCGGGATGTGTCCTGGGCCACATAGGGCCCTTGATTGGCAGCGTCGACCGCCTGTACCGGTTGGCGAGCGGTGCCGGCGCAGCCGGCGAGCAAGGCAAGAACAATAGGTAGCAGTAGTCGTAACAGGATCATCAGGGGGCGGTCACTTGAAATTGTTCTTCCAGAGGCGCAGGGCGGCGAATACGGCCACGGGGGTGTCGAGCACACCTTCGGCCTGCTGCGATGCTGCCCTGGCAACCTCGGCTTGCTGGGTACGCATGAAGGGATTCGTGTCCAGCTCCAGCCGCAGCGTGGACGGCAGGGTGGGACGGCCTTCATCACGTAATTGCCGGGCCTGCCGATACCACTGTTGCAGCTTGCGGTTGGCGGGTTCCACCGCCATGGCCCAGCGCAAGTTGGCTAGAGTGTACTCGTGTGCGCAGCATACCTGTGTATCGGCCGGTAATGCAGCGAATTTTTGCAGAGATGCGTGCATTTGTTCAGGAGACCCTTCGAACAGCCGGCCGCAGCCCCCCGCAAACAGCGTGTCGCCGCAGAACAGCACGGGCTCCTGCCCGGCTGCCCGGCCATGGTAGGCGATGTGGCCGGCCGTATGGCCGGGTACATCGAGCACCGATAGATCCAGGTCAAGCTCCGGCAGGGCCACCCGGTCGCCCTCGGACAGGCGCACGTCGCAGTGCGGCAGGTTCTCGCGGGCGGGCCCGTACACGGTCGCAGGCGCATGCCGCAGCAGTTCCAGCACGCCTCCGACATGGTCGCCGTGATGATGGGTGAGTAGAATGGCGCGCAACTGCAGGCCACTTTGGGCCAGCATGTCCAGCACCGGGCCGGCTTCGCCGGGGTCGACCACTGCCGCCTGGCCGTCGCGCACAATGGCCCAGATATAGTTGTCGGAAAACGCCGGCAGCGGCATGACAGAGCCGCGGGGCGGGGGCATGGCTGGCTTCATTTCAGGAACTCACTTTGACCGAACAGACTCCGCCGATTGTAGAACTGGCCGAATGGTTCCAGACCCCGCCGGGCGAATACGTGCTGGCCTGGGAACGCGCGCAGTTCGACGCCATCGTGGCGGATGTGTTCGGATACTACGCCTGGCAGTCCGGGCTGGCGGATATCAATCTGCTGCAGGCCAACCGCATGCCCTTCAAGGGCTGGGTGGGCACCGAGATGCCCGCGCCCGAACAGGCCGCGCAATGGCAAGGCTGCGTGCTGGCCCGCCCCGACGCGCTGCCCTTCGAATCGCAGAGTGTCGACCTGCTGCTGCTGCCCCATGCGTTCGAATGCACCGACGCGCCGCACGATGTGCTGCGCGAGGCCGAGCGGGTGCTGGTGCCCGAAGGCCGGCTCGTGATCTCGGGTTTCAATCCATGGAGCCTGTGGGGAGCGCGCAACCGCATGCCGGGCATGGAGCCGTGGCTGCCGCACGCGCCGTCCGCTCAGGTATCCTTGCCGCGCCTGAAAGACTGGCTGAAGCTGTTGTCGTTCGATGTCGGGCCCGGCCGCTTCGGCTGCTACAGCCCGGCGTGCCGGACCGATAAATGGCTGCGACGCTGGAATTTCATGGAAGCCTACGGCCGGCGCTGGTGGGCCGTGGGCGGGGCGGTTTATGTCGTGTCTGCCGTCAAGCGCGTGGCCGGCATGCGGCTGATCGGGCCCGCCTGGAAGAAATCGCGGCGCAAGCGCGCCCGTGCGGCATCCGTGGCGGTCAACCGCCAGGCGGGGCCGGGCAAAACCTGAGGCATATGGGCGCTCGCGCGCCTTTCATGCCTGCTACACATTCATACGATGCAAACTGACAGCAATAACGACGGCCCGCAGGTCGAGATGTGGACAGACGGGGCCTGCAAGGGCAACCCCGGGCCGGGAGGCTGGGGCGTGCTGATGCGCGCCGGGGCCCACGAAAAAACCCTGCATGGCGGCGAGCCCAACACCACCAACAACCGCATGGAACTCCTGGCGGTAATCGAAGGCCTGCGCACGCTCAAGCGGCCGTGCAAGGTGCTGATACATACCGACTCGCAATACGTCATGAAGGGCATGACCGAATGGCTGGCCAACTGGAAGCGGCGCGGCTGGCTTACGGCAGACAAAAAACCGGTAAAGAACGCCGAGCTGTGGCAGGCGCTGGACGAGCAGGTCGGGCGCCACCAGGTCGCCTGGCGCTGGGTGCGGGGCCACGCTGGCGACCCGGGCAACGAGCGCGCGGACGCGCTGGCCAACCAGGGCGTGCTGACCGTGGCGCGGGGCCGGCGCTGACGCATACTGGGGATTACCCCAGTCGCAAGGCATCCTGCGTACCGGTAGTCCCGTAGTTGTGCCAGTATGTAAGAGCTGGTGCTACAGTGCCAGGCTCGCTTCTCACTGACGCGCCCGGACCGCACCGTGCCGGGCGGCTCCGATGCATTCCCGAATCGCATGAAAAAAGTAGTTCTGCTGACCGCGGCCGCGGCCGGGCTCGCCGCGGGCGCTGTCCTGGGATATCTGGCGCCCCGCTGGCTCGATGCCCCGGCCGACATCGCCGCGCCGGCGGCGCCCGCCGCCGCGTCGGCGCCGACGGCCATTCGCGTGGAAGTCGCACCCGTCCAGCAATTGACCTTCCCCCGGGGGATATCCGCGGTTGGCAGCCTGCGCTCGGATGAGTCGGTAATGCTGCGTCCGGAGGTGGCGGGCCGTATCGAGCATATAGATTTCCAGGAAGGCCAGCCGGTAGGGCAAGGCCAGGTGCTCGTGCGCCTGGACGATTCGGTGCCCCGCGCCGAACTCGACCAGGCCCGCGCCAACCTGGCGCTGGCGCAAAGCCATTATCGGCGCGCGGTCGATCTGCAGGGGCGCGGCTTTGTCAGCCAGCAGGCGCGCGACGAGGCGGCCAGCAACCTCAAGGTGCAGCAGGCGGCCGCCGCGCTGGCCCAGGCGCGCCTGGACAAAATGACCATACGCGCCCCGTTTGCCGGCATCGTGGGGTTGCGCAACATGTCGGTCGGCGACTACGTCGACCAGGGGCAAGACCTGGCACCGCTCGAAGCCATCGACCCGTTGAAAGTCGACTTCCGCATTCCGGAAATGTATTTCGGCAAGGTGCGCGTCGGCCAGGACATGACGGTGCGGCTGGATGCGCTGCCGGGCGAAGAGCGCGAAGGCCGCGTCTATGCGGTCAGCCCGTTGGTCGATGCCGGGGGGCGCTCGATCCTGATACGCGCCACGGTGCCCAATCCGGATTCGCGGCTGCGCCCCGGCATGTTTGCGCGCGTGCAGCTGCGGTTTGGCGCCGACCAGGTGCTGGCCGTGCCCGAGGCGGCGCTGGCGCCGTCCGGGCAGAACCAGTACGTGTTCAGTGTGCGCGACGGCAGGGCGCACCGCGCCGAGGTCACCCTGGGCGAACGCCGCGACGGCAAGGTCGAGATCCTGACCGGCGTTGCGGCCGGCGAACAGGTCGTGGTGGCCGGGTTCCAGCGCTTGACCGACGGCGCGCCCGTTGAGATCGTCAAGCCCGCCGCCGCGGGCGCCCCCGGGACGCCGCGCTCATGATCCTGTCCGAAGTCTGCATCAAGCGGCCGGTGTTCGCATCGGTGCTGTCGCTGATCATCGTGCTGATCGGCCTGATTTCGTATACGCGCCTGACCGTGCGCGAGTACCCGAACATCGACGAGCCGATTGTCTCGGTCAACACCACCTACAAGGGCGCGTCGCCAGAAGTGATCGAATCGCAGGTCACCAAGCCGCTCGAAGACCAGCTTGCGGGTATCGAGGGCGTCAATGTCATGACCTCGCGCAGCCGCACCGAACGCAGCCAGATCAATATCAAGTTCGACCTGTCGCGCGACCCGGACGCCGCCGCGGCCGAAGTGCGCGACAAGGTCTCGCGGGCCCGCCGCTACCTGCCCGACGAAATCGACGAACCCATCATCGGCAAGGTCGAGGCCGATTCGCTGCCCATCATCTACATCGCCGTCGAATCCGGGTCGCTTTCGGCGATCCAGACATCCGACTACATCAATCGCTACATCAAGACGCGGCTTTCCGTGCTGCCCGGCGCGGCCGAGGTGCGCGTGTATGGCGAGCGGCTGCCTTCCATGCGCATCTATGTCGATCGCGACAAGCTGGCGGCCTATAACCTTACCGTCCAGGATGTCGAGACTGCGCTGGCCAGCCAGAACGTAGAGATTCCGGCAGGCCGCATCGAATCGCGCGACCGGGAATTCTCGGTGGTTTCGTCCACCGACCTGCAGACGCCGCCGCAGTTCGCGGCCATTGTGGTGGCCAACGTCAAGGGTTACCCGGTCAGGCTGAGCGACGTGGCCAGGGTGGAGATCGGCGCGGCCGAAGACCGCATCCTGTCGCGCTTCAATGGCAGGCCCGCCATCAACATCGGCCTGACGCGGCAGTCCACCGCCAACCCGCTGGATCTGTCCAAGGCGGTGCGCGAAGAAATCGCCCAGCTCAACGAAACCCTGCCGCCCGGCATGAAACTGAACATCGCCTACGATTCGTCGGTGTTCATCGAGCAATCGATCCAGTCGGTGTTCCAGACCATAGGCGAGGCCATCGTCCTGGTCGTGCTGGTGATCTTCTTCTTCTTGCGCAACCTGCGCGCCAGCATCATTCCCATCGTCACGATCCCCGTGTCGCTGATCGGCGCGTGCGGGCTGATGTACCTGTTCGGCTTCTCGGTCAACACGCTGACACTGCTGGCCATGGTGCTGGCCATTGGCCTGGTGGTCGACGATGCCATTGTGGTGCTCGAGAACATCTTCCGCCATATCGAAGAGGGCATGTCACCCAGGCAGGCGGCTTTCCGCGGCTCCAAAGAAATCGGTTTTGCCGTGGTGGCCATGACGCTGACACTGGTAACCGTGTACGCGCCGCTGGCGTTCGCCACCGGGCGAACGGGGCGGCTGTTCATCGAGTTTGCGCTGACGCTGGCCGGGGCGGTGCTGGTATCGGGCTTCGTGGCCCTGACGCTCACCCCCATGATGTGCTCGGTATTGTTGCGCCACGAACCCCGCCACAATCGCTGGTACAACATGGTGGAGGGCTGGCTCGAAAGCCTGGCGCTGGGCTATCGCCGATCGCTGGCGCTGGCGTTGCGGCATCGGGCCGTCGTGGTGGGCGTGGGACTGGCCGTGGCGGCCGCCAGCGGCGTGCTGTTTTCCGTGGTCAAGAGCGAACTCGCGCCGGTCGAAGACCGTGGCGTGATATTCGGCCTGGTCTCGGCGCCCGAAGGCGCCACGCTGAACTACACGCTGGACAGCATGCTCGAACTCGAGCAGTTCTATGACCAGATTCCCGAAGGCGCGGCCCACCAGGTGTCGGTAGGGTTTCCCACCGTCAGTGACGGCACGGCCATTCTGCGCCTGAAGCCCTGGGACCAGCGCGACCGCAAGCAGCAAGACATCGCGCTCGAGCTGCAGCCCAAGTTCGCCGGGTTGCCGGGCGTCAGGGCGTTTCCCACCAATCCGCCATCGCTTGGCCAGTCGGCCCGTTCCAAGCCGGTGGAATTCGTGATCATGAGCCAGGCGTCATACGCCGAACTGGCCAAGCTCGTCGACGTTTTTACGGCCGAGCTGCGCAAGTATCCCGGCCTGGTCAACCTGGACACCGACCTGCGCCTGAACACGCCCGAACTGCGGGTACAGGTCGACCGAGACAAAATGGCCGACGTCGGCGCCGGGGTGGACGTGGTCGGCCGCACCCTGGAATCGATGCTGGGCGGCCGGCAGGTCACCCGCTACAAAGACCAGGGCGAACAATACGACGTGATCGTGCAGGTGCTGCCGCGCGACCGTGCCAATCCCACCGACATCTCGGGCATCTACGTGCGCACCCGCGAGGGCGGCATGGTGCAGCTGGACAACCTGCTGTCCGTGCACGAAAGCGTGTCGCCGCAGTCGCTCAACCACTTCAACCGGCTGCGCGCGGTCAAGGTCGAAGCCGCGGTCGCGCCGGGCTACGCCCTGGGCGAAGTGCTGGAACACATGCACGACGTGGCGCGACGCGTGCTGCCGCATACCGTCGTCACCGATCTGGACGGGCAGTCGCGCGAATTCCGCGATTCTTCGGGCAGCATCTACCTGGTATTCGCCATGGCGCTGGCCTTCATCTATCTGGTGATGGCGGCGCAGTTCGAAAGCTGGCGCAATCCGTTCATCATCATGCTGTCGGTGCCCCTGTCCATGACGGGCGCGCTGCTCGCGCTGTGGGCCAGCGGCGGAACGCTGTCCATCTATAGCCAGATCGGCCTGATCACGCTGGTGGGCCTGATCACCAAGCACGGCATCCTGATCGTGGAATTCGCCAACCAGTTGCGCGACGAGGGCCGCGAGCTGGTGGACGCCGTCACTGAAGCCAGCGTCCTGCGCTTGCGCCCCATACTGATGACCACGGGCGCCATGGTGCTGGGCACGCTGCCCCTGGCGGTTTCGCAAGGCGCCGGCGCGGAGTCGCGCCAGCAGATAGGCTGGGTGCTGGTCGGCGGGCTGATGCTGGGTACACTACTGACTTTGTACGTCGTGCCCGTGGCCTACTCGTTGGTGGCCGCAGCGCGCCGCAAGTCCGGCCAGGCAGGCCCGGCCGCTCATCCTCACAGCCACGGTACGCCCCCCGTAACCAAGTAGCCACAATGCGTCAGATCATTTTCGATACCGAAACCACCGGCCTGGATCCCGCCCAGGGGCACCGCATCATCGAGATCGGTTGCGTCGAGATCATCAACCGCACCGTTACCGGCAACACCCTGCACCTTTACCTGAACCCGGACCGCGACAGCGATCCGGAAGCCCTGGCGGTGCACGGCCTGACCACCGAATTCCTCGCCGACAAGCCCCGTTTCGCCGAGGTGGCCGACCAGTTCCTGGACTTCATCCGGGGCGCCGAGCTCATCGCGCACAACGCCTCGTTCGACGTGAAGTTCTTCAATGCCGAACTGGCCAGCATCGGGCGCGGCGAGCTTGCCGCACATTGCGGCCAGATCACCGATTCGCTGCTGCACGCCCGCAGCCTGTACCCTGGCAAGCGCAATTCGCTCGACGCCCTGTGCGACCGTTACGGCATCTCCAACGCGCACCGCACCCTGCACGGCGCCTTGCTCGACTCACAATTACTGGCCGAAGTCTGGCTGGCGATGACGCGCGGGCAGGATGCGCTGCTCATCGACGTGGACGACACCGCCCAGGCGGGCGGCGCGGGGCTGGCCCTTGGCGCTTTCGACGGATCGGTGCTTCCCGTGGTGTACGCCACCGACGCAGAGCTGGCCGAGCACGACGAATACCTGTCCGCCCTGGACAAGGCCGCCGGCGGCACCAGCGTGTGGCGCGCGCTGACCCAACCGCAGGCCGAAGCCGCATAAAGCGCCTGGCGAACGAAGCAGGGCCGCGTGTTTGCACAGCCTTTAAAGGCTGTGCTAGAATTTCGCCTCTTTGGGTGGTTAGCTCAGTGGTAGAGCACTGCCTTCACACGGCAGGGGTCACAAGTTCGAACCTTGTACCACCCACCAGGATTCCCAAAGCACCAAGGGCTTAGCCGTTATGGCTAGGCCCTTGGTGTTTTTGCGGCTTGCGTACCGACACCTCTTCGTTTCTTGATCTCCCGAACAACGGCAATGTCCCGCGAGTGATTCTTGCGTTGGCGGCGTTTCGTTGCGCGTACGCTCTGGCTTGGACGTGACTTAACCGGACAGGGGTGATGTGGATTGCCGTAGCAGTGCTGGGCTTGGCCGGCGTGCTGGCGTTGCTTGGGGTGTGTTCGCTGGCGCGCGCGTATCAGCGGCAGGCTGACGACGAACACTATTGAAATCGCCCGCGCCGGCACTTGCCGGCAGCTTAGCGTCTATTTGCAACAAAACAAAATTATTACAAATAAATAAAAATGTTTTGTATATCATAGATGCAAATTTGGATGGGGTGGGCGATGGCGATGCTGCCTATAAGAACAATCGCCTTGGCCCCGTGGAGAGTCAAATGCGCGTCAATCTGCCGGTTACCCAGCATAGCTACGAGTTCCCTCCTGACCAGACCTTGGTCTCGATTACCGATCTGAAGGGACGCATTACTTATTGCAATGCCAATTTCGCCGAGGTAAGCGGCTATTCGCGCGCTGAACTGATTGGGCAGCCGCATAACCTGGTGCGCCATCCCGACATGCCGGAAGAGACGTTCCGCGACATGTGGGCAACGATCCAATCGGGCGCGCCCTGGACGGCGCTGGTGAAGAACCGTCGCAAGAACGGCGACTACTACTGGGTGCGCGCCAATGCCACGCCGTTGCGCCGCGGCGAGCAGATCGTGGGGTATCTGTCGGTGCGTACGCACGCGCCGCAAGACGAGGTCGACGAAGCCGAGGCGCTGTACGCCGCGATGCGCGAGGAAGCCGCGCAGGGCCGGCGCGTACACGTGTTGCAGGGCGGCGTGCTGCGCGAACGCAGCCTGTCGGGCCGCCTGCGGCGCGTGTTTTCGCTGGGCCTGCGGGCGCAGATCGTGCTGGCCGCGGGGTTTGCCGCCGCCGCCACGCCGCTTGCCTACTTTGTGGCCAAGCCCTATGGCGCGCCCGCATGGGTGCCGCTGCTGGCCGGATTGCTGGGGGCGGCCCTGGCCGCGCATCACCTGGTGCGCGTCGTGGTCCGTCCGCTGCGCGACGTGATAGGCACCGCGAATATCCTGGCCGCGGGCGATCTTACCCAGCATGTCCGGGTCAATGGCAAAGACGAGCTGGGCCGGCTGCAATTGGCCCTGGCGCAGCTGGCGGTATCCGTGCGCACCGTGGTGCGCGATGTGCGCGAGGAAGTCGTCAATCTGCGCGGGGGCGCGCAAGAGATCGCCAGCGGCAACCATGACATGTCGGCACGCACCGAGGCGCAGGCGGCCAGCCTGCAAGCTACCGCGTCGGCCATGGATGAAATCAATCACGCCGCGCGGCAGACCAACAGCATGGCCGAATCCGGCGCGGACCTGGCGCGCGAGACGGTGGGCGCGGCGCAGCGCAGCCACGATGCGGTACAGAATGTGGTGGCGACGATGCACGAGATTTCTCAGGCATCGCAACGAATCGCCGACATCATCCAGGTCATTGAAGGCGTGGCGTTCCAGACCAATATCCTGGCGTTGAACGCCGCGGTCGAGGCCGCCCGCGCCGGCAGCCATGGCAAGGGGTTCGCCGTCGTGGCCAGCGAGGTGCGCGCGCTGGCGCAGCGCACCAGCCAGGCGGCCAAGGAAATCCGCGACCTGATCCACGAATCGGGCGAACGGGTGCAATTGGGCGAGCAGCGGGCCGGCGAGGCGAGCATGCGCATGGACGAGGCCATGGGCGCCATCGAGCGTGTCATGCACTCGCTGGAGCGCATCAACGATGCAAGCCAGGAGCAAGCCGCCGGTATCGGCCGGGTGAACACGTCGGTCACTCAGCTTGATGACATTACCCAGCAGAATGCCGCCATGGTCGAAGAATTGGCGGCGGCCGCCAGTTCACTGAACGAGCAGGCCAGCGTTGTGCATGACACGATACGCGTGTTCCGCCTCAGCGACCGGGACGTTTCGCTGGCCGAGGTCGATGCCGTGGAGTTGCGCAGGCAGAACCGCGCACTGGCGGACGCGCAGGCCGGGCAGGCTGCCGGCGAGTCGCCCAAACTCAAGCTGCTGGCTGCCTGAGCGGCGTTCGCCCCGCAGGCCGGTCGGGCCGGCACGACTAAGGGTGCAAGGTGCAACGCCTTGCGCTTTCGTCATTGCATGGGCGGGTCAAGGCAGCGCCGCCAGATTGCCCCCGGCGCCGTGCCGGTAGGCGCGCTGCGCATCCCGTATGAAACCGCGCACGGCGGTTTCATAGACCGCGCCGCTGCGCACCGATCCGGAGTGCGAAGCCCCGTCGATTTTCACCAGGCGCTTCAGGTCCGGCGGCACCTTCAGCGCGGCCTCGAAAAGTTCGTCGCTCATCGTGTGCGGCACCACGCGGTCGGCAGTGCCGTGCATCAGCAGCATCGGCGTCGTCAGCGTGGCAAGCTTCTCGACGGACGCAAATGGCTGGGTCACCAACAGGCTGGCGCCGGGCAGCTTGCCCCATTTCAGGGTGCCCAGCATGGCGGCGATGCTGGTGAAGCTGGACTCGACGATCAGCCCGGCGAAGGGTGGCATGTCGGGGCGGGCGGCCAGGCCGATGGCGATGGCGCCGCCCAGGCTGTGGCCGTACACGAAGCGCCGGGCCGGATCCGGCTGGCGGCGCGCCAGTTCCTGCAGGGCCGCCGCGGCGTCTTCGCTGGCGGTTTCTTCGGAAGGCAACAGGGGCGTGGATTTGCCAAACCCCCGGTAGTCGATGGCCAGCACCGAATAGCCCATGCGCGTCCAGCTTTCCATGCGGAAGGCGCTGCCGTTCAGGTTCCAGCGCGCGCCATGCAGATACAGCACCGTGGGTGCGTCGCCCTGCGGATGCTGCCAATACCATGCATGCACCTTGTCGCCGCCGGGCAAGGGCAGATCGAAGATCTGCGTGCCGGCGGGCGGCTCGCGCCACCAGCGCTGCTGTTCGGTTTCCGGCGAGAAGATGGCGTGTCGCTGCCAGGCGTCGAGCTGCGTGCAGCCAACCACGCTGGCGGTGGCGAGCAAGGCGGCTCCGAGCAGGCGGCGCAGGGATAGACGTGGCAGCAAGGGCATGAAGGATGTGACCGGCGACGGGCCGCCGGGTTCCCGCTGCCGATGCCGGCGGTTCAGGCCAGTGCCAGCAAGTCCTGCGCGACAGGGTACAGCGAAGCCACCAGCAGCAATGCCATGGAGATATTGAAGGCCCGGATGGCGCGAGGATGGTGCAGCAACCTTTGCAGCGCCGTGCCAAAGGCCGTCCAGACACCGATGCTGGGCAGGTTCACCACGCAGCATACCGCGGCGGCCAGCGCCAGGTTCCAGTAAAAGCCAGCCTGTGGAGTATAGGTGGCGATCACGCCCACCGCCATGACCCAGGCCTTGGGGTTGACCCACTGGAACAGGGCAGCCTGCAAGAAAGTAAAGGGCCGGCCGCGCTGGCTGCCGCCTTCCATGGGCCCCGAGCCCGCGATTTTCCATGCCAGGTACAGCAGATACAGCGCGCCTGCGTACTTCAGCACCGTATACAGCCACGGCAGCTGGCCGAACAGGGTGCCCAGCCCCAGGCCGACCAGCACCAGCATCAGCGTAAAGCCCAGGTTCACGCCCAGCATGTGGGGGATGGTGCGCCTGAAACCGAACGTCAGGCCCGAAGAAGCCAGCATGATGTTGTTCGGGCCGGGCGTGATGGAACTTACCAGGGCAAACATGGCCAGCGGGCCCAATACGGCCCAGGTTGACTCAGGCAGTAATGGCGTCATGACGCCCTCCGCACGATGGCGCGCCGCCCGCCGGCAATGATGAAGACCACGGCCAGCGCAAAAATGTAGGTCAGGGGGTCGACGCTTTCATTGAAGAACAGCGCGGCGGCCACCACCGTCATGAAAGGCTGCAGCAATTGCACCTGGCCTACCTTGGCGATGCCGCCCACCGCCAGGCCCCGGTACCAGGCGAAAAACCCCAGGAACATCGAGCCGAAGGTCAGGTATGCGAAGGAAGCGGCCACGGGCAGCGAAGGCCACGGCGCGCGGGCAGCCATCCACGCCACGGGTGCGGCGATCACGGGCGCACTGACGACCAGCGCCCAGCAGATGGTGCGGGCGCCACCCAGCGTGCGCGCGACGCGGCCGCCCTCGGCATAGCCCAGGCCGCCCAGCAACACAGCCACCAGCAGCCACAGATCGCCGGTCTGTAGACTGCCATGGCCTTGCCGCAACGCGTAGCCCATTACCAAAGCGGCGCCCCCCAGCGCCCATATCCAGAACTTGGCCGAAGGGCGTTCGCCGGTTCGCCACGCGGCAAAAGCCGCAGTAGCCAGCGGCAGCAAACCGTTGAAGACGGCGCCGTGAGCGGCCGGTACCGTTGCCATGGCCAGGGTAGAGGCCAGGGGCCATCCCACCACGATGCCCGCCGCGGCCAGCACAACGCCGGACCACTCATGGCCGCGCGGCAGGCGGCTGCGAGTAAGCCACAGCAGCAGGGCTGCCGGCACGGCCGCCAGCAAGGCCCGGCCCAGGCCGATCAAGGCTGGCGACAGCTCGGTGACGGCTACCCGAGTCATGGGCAGCGTCAGGGAAAAGACCAGCACGCCCAGCAGGCCGTAGCCATAGCCCTCCAGTGGTGCTGCAGGGGCGGACGGCGCAATAGCGGTAGGGCGCGACATAGAGAATGATACCGGGGAACAGGCTTGCGGGTTGAGAAGGTTTCTGCCACTCTACGCAAATTGGTCAGTACAGTACCGGTACACTTTTCCATATCAGCTTGAATACTGGCCTGGTAAAACCGCCATGACAGTCGCAACTTCCTCCGATGTGCCCGTGGGCTGGCGCCCCGTGCGCCAGGCCGACGCCACGCTGGTGACGCAGTTGGCCGACGACGTGGCGCGCCGCATCGATGATCAGGGTCTGCGGCCCGGCACCCGGCTGCCCTCCATCCGGAAAATGGCGCAGCAGGCCGGCGTAAGCCGTTTTACCGTGGTCGAGGCCTACGACCGCCTGGTGGCCCGCGGGCTGGTGCAGTCCCGCCGTGGCGCGGGTTTTTTTGTACGCGCGCGGCGCGGCCCGCTGGCGCCCGTGGCGGGCAGCGGCCCGGCCGGCAACACCGGGTTGGCGCCGCCGGCCCGTATCGACGTGGCGTGGTTGCTGCGCAGCATGTTCCGCGAGCCCTCGGCCCTGGCCATGCCGGGCGGGGCAGGGCTGCTGCCGGCAGACTGGCTCGATCCCGACATGGTCGCGGCTGCGGTACGCGCAGTGGGCCGCTCGGTGCGCGGACAACTGGTGTCTTATGGGTCGGAGCTGGGCTATGGCCCGCTGCGCCAGCAACTCGCGTCGCGGCTGCAGGCCGAGGGCGTGCCGGCGCACCCCGACCGCAACTTGCTCACCACCAACGGCGTCACACACGGGCTCGACCTGATCGCCCGCCACCTGGTGCGCCCGGGCGACGCAGTGCTGGTCGAAGACCCGGCGTGGTTTGTCATCTTCGGCCGGCTGGCCGCGTTTGGCGCCAGGCTGGTCGGCGTGCCGCGCGGGCCCGACGGTCCGGACCTGCAGCAGCTCGACCGCCTGGCCGCGCTGCACAAGCCGCGCCTGTTCATCGTCAATACGGCCGTGCACAACCCCACGGGCCACACGTTGTCGGCGGGCGCCGCGTACGACATCCTGCGCCTGGCCGAGCGGCATGATTTCCTGGTGGTGGAAGATGACACCTATGGCGAACTGCACCCCGGCGGGGCCACAAAGCTGGCCTCGCTCGACCGGCTGAACCGCGTGATACTGGCCGGGGGGTTTTCCAAGATGCTCGCCGCCAGTCTCAGGGTGGGTTACCTGGCGGCCAACGAAGAACTGGTGCGCAAGCTGGCCGACCTGAAAATGCTGGCCGGCCTGACCACGCCTGAACTTGGCGAGCGGGTGGTGCACCGGGTGCTGGTCGAAGGCCAGTACCGCCGGCACATCGAACGCGTGCGCGCGCGCGTCAACACGGCACGCCAGCGATGCCTGGCGGCGCTGGCCGGCCTGGGGGTGTCCGTGCGTCACGAGCCTCACGCAGGCATGTTCGTGTGGGCCGATTGCGGCCGCGACTCGGAAACCCTGGCGCGTGCTGCGGCCAGCCGGGGCTTGCTGCTGGCGCCAGGCAGCCTTTTTTCGCCCGCGCAGGCGCCCTCGACGATGATGCGGTTCTCGGTGGCCATGGTAGACACTCCGGGCATCTGGGATGCCCTGGCCGACGTCCTGGCCGAGCCGGGCAATTGATATGCCCGGCGCCGGCGGAAGACATATACTGTTCCTCTGTTCTAATAAGCTACATCACCAAGGAACCGCCATGGCCGACGTCCCGATCAAGCCACTGACCGACAAATTCGCTGTTGCGCCGCAGCTCACGCCCGAAGACATGGCGGGCGTCGCCGCCGCCGGATACAAAAGTGTAATCATCAACCGCCCCGATTACGAAGGCGGGCCCGACCAGCCTACGGCTGCCGACGTCGCACGCGCGGCGCGCGAGGCCGGGCTGCAGGTCGAATACCAGCCGGTCATCGGCAGCGCCATGACCGCCGACGATGTGGCGCGCTTTGCAGAACTGCTGCGCACGATGCCGGGCCCCGTGCTGGCGTATTGCCGCACCGGCACCCGATGCACTAACCTTTTCGTCGCGTCGCAACAGTTGTCTTGACGCTTCGCATTCTGCGGGTAGACCGCAATGCGGCCTGCCGGTAATTCCGGTAGCATGGGATTTCCAACCTAGCAGCCAGGAGCCCACAATATGTTCAAAAGAATCCTGATCCCCACCGACGGTTCTCCGCTATCGGCGCAGGCCGCCAATGCCGGCATCTGCTTTGCGCGCTCGGTAAACGCCGAGGTCGTCGCGCTGCACGTCACGCAACCTTTCGCCGCCACCATCGGGTTCGACGGCATGGCAGCCGCCTACGCCATCACCGATGAAGACTACGAAAAGGCCTCGGCCGAACAAGCCGAAAAATACCTGAAGCTGATCCTCGACCGTGCCGACACGGCCGGGGTCAAGGCCCAGTCGCGCGCCGTGTCCAACTTCAACGTGGCCGACGGCATCGTGCAGGCCGCTTCCGAAAACGGCTGCGACCTCATCTTCATCGGCAGCCATGGCCGCAGCGGCCTGTCGCGCCTGCTGCTGGGCAGCGTCACGGCCAAGGTGCTGTCGCTGGCCCACACCGCGGTGCTGGTGTACCGCGTCAAGGAAGACAAAGAAAAGAAATAAAGGCTCGCCGAGCCGTCCGGCGGCCAGTCGCATCTCTTCATGCGGCTGGCCGTTTTGTTTTTTGCCCATACCTGCGGCGCGCGCAGGGGGATCTGGTGTTTTGCGATCGGGCGCGCGTAATATCTGCACAGGGCGTCGCTGCGCCGGGCGTCCCGCCGATACCTACCATCAGGGGCCGCCATGACTCGCAAGACGCGTATCGATCATTACCGCAACATCGGTATCAGCGCGCATATCGATGCCGGCAAGACAACCACCACCGAGCGCATACTGTTCTATACCGGCATCACGCACAAGCTGGGCGAAGTCCATGACGGCGCGGCGACTATGGACTGGATGGAACAAGAGCAAGAGCGCGGCATCACGATTACCTCGGCCGCCACCACCGCGTTCTGGCGTGGCATGGCCGGCAATTACCCCGAACACCGCATCAACATCATCGATACGCCGGGCCACGTCGATTTCACCATCGAGGTCGAGCGTTCGATGCGTGTGCTCGACGGCGCCTGTATGGTGTACGACGCGGTGGGAGGCGTGCAGCCGCAGTCCGAAACGGTCTGGCGCCAGGCCAACAAGTATGGCGTGCCGCGGTTGGCGTTCGTGAACAAGATGGACAGAGTCGGGGCCGACTTCTTTCGCGTGCAGAAGCAGATCGCCGAACGTCTCAAGGGCGATGCGGTGCCCGTGCAGATACCCGTGGGCGCCGAAGATCATTTCCAGGGCGTGATCGACCTGGTCAAAATGAAGGCCATTATCTGGGACGACGCGACCCAGGGCGTAAAGTTCGAGTACCGCGACATCCCCGACGAACTCGCCGGCCAGGCCCGGCAATGGCACGACCATATGGTCGAAAAGGCGGCCGAGGCCGACGAGGCCCTGCTCGAAAAGTACTTGTCCGGCGAGCCGCTGTCCGAAGCCGATATCAAGCGCGGCCTGCGCATGCGCACCATCGCCAACGAGATCGTGCCCATGCTGTGCGGCAGCGCCTTCAAGAACAAGGGCGTGCAGGCCATGCTGGACGCCGTTATCGATTACCTTCCTTCGCCGGCCGACGTGCCGGCCATCCGGGGCCATGACGAACGCGATCGCGAGATCGAACGGCATCCGGCAGACGATGAACCCTTTTCGGCGTTGGCGTTCAAGATCATGACAGACCCCTTCGTGGGGCAACTGGTGTTCTTCCGCGTGTATTCCGGCGTCGTAAAGTCGGGCGATTCGGTCCTCAATCCGCTCAAGGGCAAGCGCGAGCGCCTGGGGCGGCTGCTGCAGATGCACGCCAACGAGCGGCGCGAGATCAGCGAAGTCTACGCGGGCGACATTGCGGCGGCGGTGGGCATCAAAGAAGTCACGACGGGCGATACGCTGACCGATGCGAACCGCGTCATCGTGCTCGAGCGCATGTCGTTCCCCGAGCCGGTTATTTCGCAGGCCGTCGAACCCAAGACCAAGGCCGACCAGGAAAAAATGAGCCTGGCCCTGAACCGGCTGGCGCAGGAAGATCCGTCGTTTCGCGTGCGCACGGACGAAGAATCCGGACAGACCATCATATCCGGCATGGGCGAATTGCACCTGGAGATCCTGGTCGACCGCATGAAACGCGAATTCCATGTCGAGGCCAGTGTGGGCAAGCCGCAGGTCGCGTACCGTGAAACCATCCGTCAAACCTGCGACGAGGTCGAAGGCAAGTTCATCAAGCAGTCGGGCGGCCGCGGCCAGTATGGCCACGTGGTGCTCAGGCTCGAGCCCCAGCCGCCGGGCCAGGGGTTCGCATTTGTCGACGCCATCAAGGGCGGGGTGGTGCCGCGTGAATTCATACCGGCCGTCGAGCGCGGGGTGCGCGAAAGCCTCAATGCGGGCGTGCTGGCCGGCTACCCGGTGGTCGACGTCAAGGTCACACTGGTTTTCGGCTCATATCACGATGTCGATTCCAACGAGAACGCCTTCCGCACGGCCGGCTCCATGGCTTTCAAGGAAGGCATGCGGCGGGCCCGGCCGGCCCTGCTCGAACCCATGATGCATGTCGAGGTCGAGACGCCCGAAGACTATACCGGCCATGTCATGGGCGACCTGTCTTCGCGTCGCGGCATGGTGCAGGGGATGGAAGATATCGCCGGAGGCGGCGGCAAGCTGGTGCGCGCCGAAGTGCCCCTGGCCGAGATGTTCGGCTATTCCACATCGCTGCGGTCGTTGACCCAGGGGCGCGCCACTTACACCATGGAATTCAAGCACTACGCCGAGGCGCCCGGCCAGGTGGCCGCGCAGGTCGTTGCCGCCCATGGCGGCGCGGCCCGTTAACAACCGGTTGCCAGCGCGGGCGGTGCGGCTGCGGGCACGCAGCTATCATGGGCTGACCTACAGCCGGAGAGCCACATGGATCAACTGATAGAGCTTGCTCAGCAGCCCGCCGCGTGGGCCGCCTTGGCTACCCTGATCGCCATGGAAGTCGTGCTGGGCATCGACAACCTCATCTTCATCTCCATCCTGACCAATAAATTGCCGCCCGAGCAGCAAGAGCGCGGCAGGCGCATCGGCATCGGCATGGCCCTGATCCTGCGCCTGGCGCTGCTGGGCACCGTCGCCATCATCGTCAAGCTGACGCAGCCTGTCATTACCTTGTTCGGGCAGGGCTTCTCGTGGCGCGACATCATTCTCATCGCGGGCGGGCTGTTCCTGGTCTGGAAGGCCACCAAAGAAATCCACCATCACGTCGACCGCGAGCCCGAAGGCGACATGTTCGAGGGCAAGCCCGCGACCCTCGGATTCGCCGCCGCCATCGGGCAGATCCTGATGCTGGACCTGGTGTTTTCCATCGACAGCATCATCACCGCCGTCGGCATGACCGAACACATACCCATCATGTTCATCGCCGTCATCGTGGCGGTCACGGTCATGCTGCTGGCCGCCGGCCCACTGGCGCGCTTCATCCAGCGCAATCCCACCGTGGTGATGCTCGCACTGGGCTTTCTGCTGATGATAGGGATGACACTCATCGCCGAAGGCTTCGGCGCCCACGTGCCCAAGGGGTACATCTACGCCGCCATGGCGTTTTCCGCCCTGGTCGAAGCCCTGAACATGCTCGCCCGCCGTGCCAAGAGAGGGCCGGCCGGAGACGGCGCCGGCGCATAGCGCCACGCCCGGGCGGGGCCGCGCCGAAACAAAGGGCGCCCGGCCCGGGCGCCCTTCTTTCAGCCGAGAAAGTCTTCGATGGCGGCGTTGAACGCCCGCGGATTGCCCAGGTTCATCCCATGTGAAGAGCCTTGTATCACTTCCCTGCGGGCCGTCGGCAGCCATTCCGTCAGCATATCCAGCACTGCAGGGTAGGGCGCCGGGCTCAGCGCGCCGCCGATCAGCAGCGTAGGCAGGCCCAGCCTTTCCACCTGCTCGCGCGACACCGGCGGCAAAGATTCGGACACCTGGCCACGCAGTGTCGATGCGTTGTCGCGCACCATGTCCTTGAACCACGGCACCATGCGGCGCCACGTGTCCGCGCCCGACACCGTGTCTACGAACAAGGCCAGCCCCGCATCCATCTCGCCCGATTCAATCAGCGCCAGGGCACGTTCCCGGAACCCGCTGCGTGCGCGTTCCTCGACTCCCGGCAAGGGCAGGCCGGGATCCGCCAGCGTCAGCGAGCGCACACTGCCCGTGCCCCGCAGCGCGGCTTCCAGGGCCACTCGCGCGCCGCGCGAATGGCCCACCAGGTGCGCCGCGCCTTCGCCCACCTGGTCGATGAAGGCGAGCAGATCGTCCACATGCTGGCGCAACGAAAATTCCGTGCCGTCCCACTGTTGGGGCCAATAGTGCCGCAAACTGAGCGCCAGCACCCGGAACGACCGCCCCAGCGGGCCCAGTTGCGACTTCCAGTACCGGCAGTCGCACAGCGAGCCGTGCACCAGCACCAGGGGAGTGCCTGCGCCATGCTCGGTGTAAGTCAGGGGGTAGCCGTTGATGATGGCCGTCTGCAACGGCAGCTGAGGTTCTGAACGCATAGGGGTATCGGGCCGGGTGTCCAGCGCGTGATTCTAGCGCCCCGCCCCGTTGCCGCTGCTAAACTCAGTGGCCTTGCCTCAGGGCGCCAAACTTTTCCTTCGGAACCTAGACACAGCATGTCTGTTGAATCCGTCGCTTCCTTGCCCGAATCTGCGCAGCGGGTTGCCCGGCTGTTGCAAGAGCTGGGCCACGACCATTCCATTGTCATCCTGCCGCAAACCGGCAAGACGTCCGCCGAAGCGGCCCAGGGCCTGGGCTGCCAGGTGGCGCAGATCGCCAAGTCCATCATTTTCCGGCGGCTGGCCGACAACGCGCCCGTGCTCGTCATCGCCAGCGGCGTGAACCGTGTAGACGAGACCAAGGTGGCCTCGCTGGTTGGCGAACTCGGCAAGGCCGACGCCCGCTACGTGCGCGAGATGACGGGCTATGCCATCGGCGGCGTCTGCCCCATCGGGCACACCGTCAAGCCCAACATGCTCATCGACCAGGACCTGTTCCAGTACGACACCCTGTGGGCCGCCGCGGGACATCCTCATGCGGTGTTTCCGCTCAGCCCGCAGCAGCTCGCCTCCATGACCGGCGCGCCGGTTGCCGATATCGCCTTGCGCGCATAGCGCACACCAGGAACATCTCCATGGACTGGACTTGGGTCTGGATACCCGCCACCGTAGCGGCCGCGGCCGCACAGGCGGGTCGCAACGCCGTGCAACGCAGCCTTACCGCAACACTGGGTACGCTGGGGGCGACCCAGGTGCGGTTCCTGTTCGGCTTCCCCTTCGCCTTGCTGTTCCTGGCCATCGTGATGCTGGTCGATGGCGGCCAGGCCCCGCAGGGCGGCTATGAATTCATGCTGTTCGTGCTGGGAGGCGCGCTGGCGCAGATCTCCGCAACCGCGCTGATGCTTGCCGCCATGCGCGAGCGGTCTTTCGTGGTCGTCACCGCCTGGACCAAGACCGAACCTATCCAGGTCGCCGTATTCGGTTTTGTGGTGCTGGGCGACCCCTTGTCCTGGCTCAGCATTGTCGCAATCATGGTGGCCACGTTCGGCGTCGTCCTGATGTCGGGCGATCCGGCGGTCGCAGCCGGCCGCGGCAGGTTGCGGCCGGCGTTGCTGGGGCTGGTCTCGGGCGCGTTCTTTGCTTTGTCCGCCATAGGCTTTCGCGGCGCCATTCTCGAACTCGACGGCGGCAGCTTCGTGCTCCAGGCCACCTGGACGCTGGCCTGGTCGCTGGGCGTGCAGACGCTGGTGCTGGTGTTGTGGATGCTGTTGTTCAACCGCGCCTTGCTCAAGGCCTGCATGGCCGCCTGGCGGGCTTCGATCTGGGGCGGCCTTCTGGGCGCCAGTGCATCGCAGGGCTGGTTCCTGGGTTTTGCGCTGACCGCGGCCAGCAACGTGCGCACCCTGGGGCTGGTAGAGGTTCTTTTCGCGCAGTTGCTGTCGCGGCGTCTGTTTTCGCATGCATCCAGCCGCCGCGAACTTGCCGGTATTGCATTGATCGTCCTGGGCGTGGGCTTATTGCTGGCCTGGTCCGGCTGACGCCCGGCCAATGAAAACGGCCCGCCTGGTGGCGGGCCGCACAGCCGCGACGGTCGCTTACTGCAGCAACTGCAGGCGATTCTTGGCCGTCTCGGCGGCGGGGGTGTTCGGGTAGTCGCGCACGATGCGTTCCAGCGACGCCTTGGCACCAGCGCGGTTATTCAGTTCGATCTGGCTGCCGGCAATTACCAGCAGGGCATCGGGGGCGCGGGCATCGTCAGGCGATTCCTGCACCAGCTGGTTCAGCTGTTCGATGGCGCCCTTGTAATCTTTCGCGGCATAACGGCTGCTGCCCAGGTAGAACTTGGCGCTGGGCGCCAGCTGGCTGGTGGGGTACAGGGCGATGAAGGCCGCCAGTGATTCCGCAGCGTCTTTGTACTGGGCCTTGCGAAACTGGTCGATGGCGCCATCGTACGCGGCTTGTTCGCGCGGGTCTGCCGCGCTGGCGCCCGGCGGGTTGTTTGCGCCGGCCTGGCCCGGCTGGGTGCTGGGTTGCTGGCGCGACACGAGCTCGAGCTGTTCGCGCAACTGGGTGATCTCTTGCTGCAAGGCTTGCAGTTGGTCGGCCAGTTGCAGTCGCGCGCGCTGATTCTGCTCGTTCTGCTGCTGCACTTGCTTGCGCAGATCGAGAATGGCGCGGCGGGCTTCGTCATCGGAAAAGGCGTGGGCAGAAGTGGCGGCGGCCAGGGCGGCCGTCAAAACCAGTGTACGCAGAGGCAGAACGTGAGCGCGCATAAAGATTCCCGGATTCTCAAAACAAAAACGTCGGAACGGCCGCTTGACCGTTCCGACGCGCTTCAGTGCCTGGATGCAGACGTGCTTAGCGCTGATATTCGATGTCGGCGCGGCGGTTTTCCGCAAAGTCGGCCTCGGTGTTGCCCGTGGCGCGGGGCTTTTCCTTGCCGAAGCTGATGGTTTCAATCTGCGCGTCGCTGACGCCCAGCAGGGTCATCATGCGGCGTACAGCGTCGGCACGGCGCTGGCCCAGGGCCAGATTGTATTCGGCGCCGCCGCGTTCGTCAGTGTTGCCCTGGATCTGGACGCGCTGTTGTTGATTCGACGCCAGGTAGCGGGCGTGCGTTTCCACCAGCCCACGATATTGCTCGGGCACCGTGTAGCTGTCGAAATCAAAGTACACCGAGCGTTGCTGCGCCAATACGCTCTGCGGGTTGAACGGATCCATGATCTGGCCGGATGCCGTACCTTGGCCGCTGGTGCCGGAGCCGGCCTGGCCGGCCTGGTCGTCGAGCGGTACAGAGCTGCAGGCCGCCAGGGCGGCTGCAAGGGCTGCAATAGTAAGGCTTTTGGCAATGCGCATTTTCATGATTGTTCCTTTGCAAAAAGGGTCATACGTGTTTAGCGGGTAAAAGGACCCCAGGTCGGTTCACGTATTTCGCCGTTCAGTACCGAGAGCGTCTGGCGCACGCGCCCGTCACTGGATACTCCTGCCAAAACACTGCGCCCGTTTTGAACTGCGGCGTACAGAATCTGCATTCCGTTGGGTGCGAAACTTGGAGATTGATCGTCGCGCCCGTCGGTCAACAAGGTTTCAGTGCCGGTGGCAAGCTGTAGTGAGGCGATGCGAAACGCGCCGTCGCGTCTGGAAACGTACAGCAGCGTGGAACCGTCGGGGGAAATTCGGGGTGAGATGTTGTAACTACCGTTAAAAGTAATCCGACGCGCATCGCCTCCATCGAGACTGGTTTGATAGATCTGCGGACCACCGCTGCGATCACTGGTAAAGATAATTGAACGGCCGTCGGGCGTAAAGGTCGGCTCGGTGTCGATGCCCGGAGAACGCGTCAGGCGGCGCGCATTCGAACTTCCATCGGCGCTGACGATGTAAATTTGCGACAGTCCGTCGCGGGTCAGGGCCACCGCAAGCTTGCTGCCGTCGGGCGACCAGGCCGGCGCGCTGTTGTTGCCCTTGAAGTTGGCAACGGGTATGCGCGCGCTGGTGGCCAGTGTGTGGACATACACCACCGGCTTGCCGGATTCGAAGCTCACGTACGCCAGCTTGCTGCCATCGGGCGACCACGAGGGCGAGATGACGGGCTCGCGCGAGCGCAAGGCCACCTGCGGGTTCTGTCCGTCGGCATCGGCAACCTGCAATTCATAGGTGTTGCCGCGCTTGAGCACGTAGGCGATGCGCGTCGAGAACACGCCCCGCACGCCGGTGATCTTTTCGTAGATCCGGTCGGCGATCTGGTGCGCGACGCGGCGCAGCTCGGCTTCGCTGCCGGAGAACGCCACACCGTCCAGCTGGCCCTTCTTGACCGTGTCGGCCAGGCGGTAGCGCACCTCGTAGCGGCCATCCGGGCCACGGGTGATGCTGCCATAAGCCAGGAAGTCGGCGCCCTTGGTGCGCCAGTCGTCGTAAGCCACCGGCGAATCTACGTTAAGGCCCGAGCCAGCCGCGCTGATCAGGCGGAACTGGCCGGTACGGGTAAGATCGGCGCGGATGACTTCGGCGATGGCGCGGCCGTGCACCTCATCTACGGCGAAGTCGGCAATGGCCACGGGGTATTGTGTGGCGCCGGTTCCGGAAATATCGACGCGCAGTTGCGCATGGGCCGGCTGCCACGCAAACACGGCCGCGGCTACCATCAGTACGGTGAACAGCGCGCCATACATGCGCGCAAGCCCTGGCGAAAGGGCGCGGCTAAAGGCGGGAGTCATGGTCAGCAATCTCCTGTCAGTCATACATTCGGTACACGACATCAATGACGGACTCGTAGCGGCCCGTCGAGGGTTTGGGGAACGGGTTGCAACGCCGGATGCCGGTTTCCACGGCACGGTCGAACCCTGTGTTGCCCGACGAAGAGGTGAGGTTCACACCCGTTACCCTGCCGTCTGAACTCAACTGTACCCGGTATTGCACGGTCGGGTTGGCCGAGCCGCTGCGCGGCGGGGTGGGGTAGGCTACCCCGGGCCGGATGCAGGCACGCACCTTGGCGCCGTAGCCGTCGTCGCGGCCGCCGCCTTGCTGGTTGCGGTCGGCGGTGCCGCCCGGGATGCCCGCGGCGCCCAAGGCGTCCTGGCGGAACGCTTCGCGAAGCGCCTTCTCGGCCGCGGCCTTCTTGGCGGCTTCTTCCTTGGCTTTCTTTTCGGCGGCCGCTTTCCGGGCGGCTTCTTCCTTGGCCTTTTTCTCGGCAGCCGCTTTCTCTGCGGCAGCCTTCTCGGCCGCCTTTTTCTCGGCGGCGGCCTTCTCGGCGGCAGCTTTCTCCGCGGCGGCTTTCTTTTCCGCAGCGGCTTTCTCGGCGGCCGCCTTTTCCGCAGCAGCCTTCTGGGCGGCGGCTTTCTCGGCGGCAGCTTTCTCGGCAGCGGCCTTTTCGGCAGCGGCTTTTTCAGCCGCCTTGCGTTCCTGTTCGAGCCTTTGCTTTTCTTTCAGTTCGGCCAGCCGACGTTCTTCTTCCAGGCGCGCCTTTTCCTTCGCGGCCTCGGCCTCGCGGCGGGCGCGTTCTTCTTCCTCGCGCTTCTTGCGTTCCTGTTCCAGCGCGATTTCAGGGTCGGGCTGCGGCGGCAACGGCTTTTCCACGGGGGGCGGCGCCGGGGCAGGCTCGGGCTGGGGTTCTGGCTGCGGCGCCGGGGGCTCCGGTTCCGGCTCGGGCTGCGGCTGCGGTTCCGGCGTGGGTTCGGGCTCGGGCTCGGGTTCGGGCTGCTCTTGCGGCGGGGGCGAGTCGGGGGTGTCGCCTTCGGCCCAGAGCTCGACCTGCACCGGGCCCGGGTTTTCCGACCGCCAGTTGACGCCGAAAATCAGGGCAACCAGCAGCAGGATATGCACCAGGATGGCCAGCCCCAGCGCCTTGCGGTTGTCTTGCGCGGCGGGCGTGATGGGGGCCTGGCCGTCGTGTTTGAAAAGAGGCGGGGTCATAGGCGTTGCAGTGGCGGCTGGCGGCGGTGCATCAACGCTTCTGCGGTTCCTGTGCGGCCGCGCCCTGGTCGACGAGCAGGCCCAGGCGCGTCACGCCGTTGCTGCGCAGGTCGTCCATGACCTTCACCACGGTTTCATAAGGCACTTTGCCATCGGCCGCGATCACCACCGGCGTTTCGGCGGTGATGCGCTGGCGCACCTGGTCCACCAGCTGGTCGCGGGGGATGTCTTGCGGCGTGGCGCCGGCCTCGCGCATGCGCAGCGCCAGTTGGCCGTCTTCGGAAATCTGCACTTCCAGCGGCGTGGCCGGCACTTCAGATGCCTGGCCCACCGACGGCAGGTTGATCAGGCCGGGGGTGATCAGGGGGGCGGTGACCATGAAGATCACCAGCAGCACCAGCATCACGTCGATATAGGGCACGACGTTGATATCGGCTTTCATGCGTCGGCCCGCGCGGCCGTACGACCGGACTGAAGGCATCAGCGTACCTGACGTTGGAGGATGTTCAGGAATTCATCGACAAAGCTGTCGAAACGGATCGACAGACGGTCGATGTCGTGGGTGTAGCGGTTGTACGCCACCACGGCGGGAATGGCCGCGAACAGGCCGATGGCCGTGGCGATCAGGGCTTCGGCAATGCCCGGCGCCACCGAGGCCAGTGTTGCCTGCTGCATGTTCGACAGGCCGATAAATGCGTGCATGATCCCCCACACCGTGCCCAGCAGGCCGATGTACGGGCTGACCGACCCGGCCGACGCCAGGAAGTTCAGGTGCGATTCGAGCGCGTCCATCTCGCGCTGGTATGCCGCCCGCATGGCGCGGCGCGGGCCATCGAGCAGCACGTTGACGTCGCCGTGCGCGTTGGCGCGGCGTGCTTTCAGAAACTCGGTCATGCCGGCGTCGAAGATCCGCGCCAGCGCGCCTTGCTCGTCGCGTCGGCTGGCCACGGCCTGCTGCAGCATCGACAGGTCGCCGCCCGACCAGAAATCATCTTCGAAGCGCCGTGTCTGGGCATGGGCGCGCTTGATCGCCAGCCGCTTGGCGAAAATATAGGTCCAGGACAATATGGAAATGCCCAGCAGCAACAGCATGATGAGCTGGACGGGAACGCTGGCGTGCGCAATCAGCGAAAGCAACGACATGTCGTTGGTGACTTGCATGGTTATTCCTGAAGGGATTCCAATTTGGTGCGAACGATGGCCGGCAAGGCCATTGGGCGCAAATTCACGGTGTCGACACAGCAGACTTGGATATTGCCGTGCGCGAGCAGTTCCCCGTCGCGTTCGGCGCGCTGCGCGAAGTGTATCGAAGCGCGGCCGATCCGTGTGACACGACTGCGTATCGTCAACAGATCGTCAAGCCGCGCGGGTTTCCGGTACGACATGTCCAGCGAATGGACGACGAACAACTGCCCCTCGCGTTTTGCCAAGTCGGATTGTTCCACTCCCAGCGTGCGCAGCCATTCGGTGCGCCCGCGCTCCATGAACTTGAGGTAGTTCGCGTAGAACACCACGCCGCCGGCGTCCGTGTCTTCGTAATAGACACGGACCTTCAGCACGGACTCTACAGGAAACGATTCGCTCACAATGGGTATGGCAGCCTTGCCGGTCGCCGGACGCGCAGGGCCGGGCAGTCTACAGGGTTTCCAGCTTGGCCAGCACCTGTTCCAGGGCTGACCCGACGGGAATCTTCGCCGCCTCGCTTTCGCGGCGGGCCTGCAATTCCACCACACCGTCGTTCAGGCCGCGTTCTCCAACTGTTACGCGCAATGGCACCCCGATCAGTTCCCATTCGGCGAACATGACCCCGGGCCGCGCGTCGCGGTCGTCGAGAATGACATCCACCCCGCGCTGGCGCAGCGCCTCATACAGTTTTACACTTTCGTTACGAACAGTTTCATTTTTGCCCCAGCCGACGGGGCAGATCACCACCTCGAAGGGCGCGATGGCGCGCGGCCAGACAATACCGCGGGCATCGTGGTTCTGTTCGATGGCCGCGGCGGCGATGCGGGTGATCCCTATGCCATAGCAGCCCATCTGCAGGGTGGCCGGCTTGCCGCTCTCGTCCAGGAAGGTCGCCTTGAGCGCGTCGGAATACTTGGTGCCCAGGAAAAACACGTGGCCCACCTCGATACCGCGCTGGATCACCAGTGTGCCCACGCCGTCGGGCGAGGGGTCGCCGGCCACGACATTGCGCAGGTCGGCCACCAGTTCGGGTTCGGGAAGGTCGCGGCCCCAGTTGGCGCCGGTGTAGTGGAAGTCTTCGCGATTGGCCCCGCAGACGAAATCGGCCATGTGGGCCACCGTGCGGTCGGCAATCACTTTTACGGGCAGGGCGGTGCCTATGGGGCCCAGATAGCCCGGCTTGCAGCCGAAATGCGTCACGATTTCTTCTTCGGTGGCAAAGCGGAAGTCCGCCAGGCCGGGCAGCTTGCCCGCCTTGATTTCATTGAGTTCATGGTCGCCGCGCAACAGCAGCAGCCAGACCTGCACCTTGCCGGGCTCGGGCTCGGTGGCCAGAACGATGGATTTCAAGGTGCGTTCCAGCGGCAGGCCCAGCAGGGCGGCCACGTCGGCGCATTTGGCGGCGCCCGGCGTGGGCACGGCCTGAAGGGTTTCGCTGGCCGGGGCGCGCTCGGCCAGCAGGCAGGGGGCTTCGGCCAGTTCGATGTTGGCCGCGTATTGGGTATCCGGGTTGTACACCAGCAGGTCTTCGCCCGTGTCGGCAATCACCTGAAATTCGTGGCTGCGCGAGCCGCCGATGGAGCCGGTGTCGGCGGCGACCGCGCGGAACTCCAGCCCCAGGCGTTGAAATATGCGAATGTACGCCTCGTACATCTTGTCGTAGCTGCGCTGCGCCCCGGCCTCGTCGCGATCGAATGAATACGCGTCTTTCATGGTGAATTCGCGGCCCCGCATCAGGCCGAAGCGCGGGCGGCGTTCGTCGCGGAACTTGGTCTGTATATGGTAGAAGTTCAGCGGCAACTGCCGGTAGCTGTGGATTTCGTTGCGCACGATATCCGTGATGACTTCTTCAGACGTGGGCTGCAGCACGAAATCGCGCTGGTGGCGGTCTTTGATGCGCAGCAGTTCGGGGCCGTACTGCACCCACCGCCCCGATTCCTGCCAGAGCTCGGCCGGCTGAACCACCGGCATCAGCAGTTCGATGGCGCCGGCGGCGTCCATCTCGGCGCGCACGATGGCTTCGACCTTGCGGATCACTTTGAGGCCCAGCGGCATGTAGGTGTAGATGCCGCCGGCCAGCTTGCGGATCATGCCCGCACGCGTCATCAGCTGGTGGCTGGCGACTTCGGCCTCGGCGGGGGCCTCTTTCAGGGTGTTCAGATGGTAGGTGGATGCGCGCATATTAAAAGGTGGCTACAGATACGTATAATCGACCGTAATTGTATTGAATTCGGTGGGGGTGGCCCATGCTCGATCGTGAAGGCTACCGTCCCAATGTCGGCATTATTCTCGTCAACAGCAAGAACGAGGTCTTTTGGGGCAAGCGTATCCGGGAACACGCCTGGCAGTTCCCGCAGGGCGGCATCAAGTACGGCGAAAGCCCGGTGCAGGCCATGTATCGCGAACTCCATGAAGAAGTGGGCCTGAAGCCCGAACATGTCCGCATTTTGGGGCGCACACGCGATTGGCTGCGCTATAACGTGCCTGATCATTTTGTCAGGCGCGAGTGGCGCGGCCACTATAAAGGTCAAAAACAGATCTGGTTCCTGTTGCGCCTCGTGGGCCGCGACAGCGACGTATGCCTGCGCGCGACGCAGCACCCGGAGTTCGACGCCTGGCGTTGGAGCCAATACTGGGTGCCGCTTGACGCAGTCATAGAGTTCAAGCGCGAAGTCTATACCCTGGCGCTCAACGAACTCGCCAGCATCCTGTTCCGGCGCCAGCACGAAACGCGTTATCTGCGCCAGCGGGTGCATGGCCAGGGGCGTGCGGCCGACGGCATGCCCGCCGAGCCTGACGGTCATGCGCATATTGCTGGTTGAAGACGAACTCGAAATGGCGTCCTGGCTGGTCCGGGCGCTGGCGCAAAGCGGTTTTACCCCCGACCATGCGCCCGATGCCCGCACGGCCGAATCCCTGATGGCCGCCAACGAGTACGACGCGATCGTCATGGATCTGCGGCTGCCCGACAAACACGGGCTGGTGGTCCTGCGCGACATGCGCGGGCGCAGCGACCACACTCCCGTATTGCTGCTCACGGCACAGGGGGCGCTGCAGGATCGCGTGCGCGGCCTGAACCTGGGCGCCGACGATTTCCTCACCAAGCCGTTCGCGCTCGAAGAACTCGAGGCTCGCGTGGCCGCGCTGGTGCGCCGCAGCCGCGGACGCCAGGCGCCCCGCCTGCAATGCGGTTCGCTTTCTTATGACGGCGAAAGCCGCGCCTTTACGCTCGACGGCAACCTGCTGTTTCTCACGCCGCGCGAACATGCGGCCCTGGCCGCCCTGCTTACCCGCAGCGGGTTTCCGGTAGACAAGACCCAGCTGTTCGACAAGGTGTTCACCCAGGACAGCGAAGCCAACCTCGACGCCATCGAGGTCGTACTGCACCGCCTGCGCAAGAAGCTTGCCGGCAGCGACGTACGCATCGTCACGGTGCGGGGGCTGGGCTACATGCTTGAAAGCGTCGCCAGTGAGCCTTCCGGAACCTAAGCGCTTCCCCTGGCGCGTGGCGGGCATACGCACGCTTCTGATCACGCTATTGCTGCCCGGCGTGATCCTGCTGCTGGTCATCGACAGCTGGAACGACTATCGCACCCTGGCGACGATCACCAACGAAGCGTACGACAGCGCGTTGCTGGAACCTGCCCGGGTGTTGGAAAGCAGCATCGAATTTACCGGGGAGGGCGGCCTGATGGTTGCCGCTCCGGTGTACGCACAGGTCATCCTCGAATCCACGGCGGGCCTGCGCAAGTACTTCAGCATCGAGGAAATCGACCCGCCCACCCCCGAAGGATGGCGCCAGGTTCCGCCCGCCGGCAGGCTCGTGACGGGCATGCCCGAACTGCCGCGCCCGCCGCAATGGCCGTCCGAGCGCGGCGAGCCGGTATTTTTCAACAGCGTCTACCGCAACGACCCCGTGCGCGTCGTCGCCTTGGTTCGCGACTTGTACTACCGCGGCGGGCACCGTCAGGTGCTGATTCTGGTGGCCGAAAGCATAGGCCGCCGGCTGCAAGTGGAAAGCGCGGCCCGCCGCCAGGAATTGCTGCGCGACGCGCGCATGCTGGCTTTGGTCGCCATTCTGGTGTGGTGGGGGGTGGCGTGGTCGCTGCGTCCGCTGAGCCGCCTGCGCAACGACATCCGTGCACGCCCTCCCAACGACCTCACTCCGCTGGATGCCAGCCGCGTGCCCAACGAAGTCATACCGCTGGTAGAAGCCGTCAATCACCACGTCGAGCGGCACCGGCGCATGCTGGACGAGCAATCGCAGTTCCTTGCCGATGCGTCGCACCAATTGCGCACGCCGCTCGCCATCATGCTGACCCAGGCCCAATATGCCCTGCGCGAACCCGACCCGCAACGCGCCCGCGAAGGCCTGCGGGCAATTGTCGACCAATTGGGGCGCACGCGCCGGCTTACCGAACAGCTGCTGTCGCTGGCCCATGCCAGCCAGGGCGGCCCGAGCGCGCGTGAGCTGCTCGACCTGAACGAGCTCGCGCGCGATGTCGTGCTGCAGTACCTGCCCCTCTCACACGAAAAACATCAGGATCTGGGATGGGCGCCGGCATCCCGCGACGAATCCGATACCGGCCAGCTGGTAGTGCCGGTCATGGGCAGCAATGTCGAGTTGCACGAGGCGCTGTCCAACCTGGTACATAACGCCATTCACTATGCCCCTGGCGGCGCCCGCATCACCGTGTCGGTCAGGCGGCAAGACGGCTACGCCGAAGTCGCGGTGTCCGACAACGGCCCGGGTATCAGCGCCGGCGCCCGCGCGCGCGCCTTCGCCCGCTTCGATCGTGTCGAGCCGGGCCGGCTGGCGGGTTCGCCCGGCTCGGGGCTGGGGCTGTCCATTGCCCGGGCCTATGCCCGGCGCAATGACGGCGAAATCGAATTGCGTGATGGCGAGCCGAACGGGCAAGGCGGCGCCGGCCTGGCCGCGGTATTGCGCTTGCCGCTGGCAGATCCCGCATATCCCGCAGCCCCCGTGCCCGGAACGGCCGCGGAGTCCTGAGCGGACGCGCGCCGCTATGCCGCCTGCTCTACCCGCGCATACATATCGGGCAGGCGCCCCGAGATAAAGTCCAGCAGGGCCCGCACCGCAGGGCTCATGCGGCGCGATGGGTAAATGCAATGCACGATGCCCGTGGGCGAACGCCAGTCCGGCAGCACCTGCACCAGCGAGCCGCGGCGCACCTCGTCATAGGTGGCCACCATGGGCAGCAGGCTGATGCCCCGGCCGCGCACCGCGGCTTCGGTCAGCACAATGAAATCGTTGCAGCACAACTGCGGCTGCAGGGTAATGATCTCTTCTTCGTCTTGCCGGTTGCGCAACGGCCATCGCACTTCAACCTGCGGCTCGCTGAAACTCAGAATGTTGTGCGATTGCAGCTCCTGCGGGGTGGCCGGCACGCCGTGGCGCTGCAGATACGCGGGGCTGGCCACAATGCTGCTGCTGGCCATGCCCAGATGCTTGACCACCAGCTCGGCGTCGGTGTCCAGCCGCGTCCGCACCCGCAGCGCCAGGTCCACGCCTTCGCGTATGAGATCCACCCGCCGATTGGTCGCCAGCACCTGCACCGACACTGACGGCCACGTGTCCAGGAATTCCGGCAACAGCGGCGCCAGCATTTGCTGGGCAATGGCCACGGGGCAACTGATCACGACAGGCCCGCTGGGCTCGGACTGCAATTGCCGCATGGCATCTTCGGCGGCACGCGCCGATGCCGTCACTTCGCGGCAATAGTGCAGATAGCGCTCTCCGGCCAGGGTCAGGCGCAGCCGGCGGGTGGTTCGCTGCAGCAGACGCACGCCCAGCGTGTCTTCCAGCTGTGAAATGCGGCGCGACAGCCGGGATTTTGGAATATCCAGCGCCCGGGCCGCGGCACTGAAACCGCCATGCTCGACCACTTGGGAAAAGTAAAACAGGTCATTCAGATCTTGCACGGAGTACTCCCGCTACTGTTCTATAAACGGAACAAGCAGTTCATCTTAACCGGGTTTATGCAACGAATCATCTTCCTTAAAGTGAAGGCATGTCATTGCGCCGCACGGCGAAACCGGAGAGTTCCCCATGAAAACCTTAGTGATCCTTGCTTCCATCCTTGGCGACCGTTCCAATTCCCGCAAACTGGCCGACCACCTCATCCAGCAGGTGCGCGCTATCGAGCCCGACGGCTCTGTCCGGCTGCGCGACCTGGGGCAAGATCCCGTACCTTACTTTGACGGCGCTACGGCGGGCGCCCTGTTCACGCCGGCCGACCAGCGCACAGAAGCGCAGGCTGCCATCGTCGCCAAGAGCGATGAGCTGGTGAATGAATTGTTCGACGCCGACCGTATTGTGTTCGCCGTGCCGGTCTATAACTTCGGGCTTCCGGCTCAGTTAAAAAGCTATATCGACTATATCGCCCGGGCGGGACTGACCTTTCGATACAACGCCCAGGGCGTGCCCGAAGGGCTGATACGCGGCAAGCAGGTCGTGGTGCTGGGCGCCCGGGGCGGCAAGGCCGAAGGCACGGCGGACGACACATTGTCGCCCTACCTGAAACAGGTATTGGCCTTTGTCGGGTTGGCCGATCCGGCGTTTATCTATGCCGAGGGCATGGCGATGGGCGATGCTGCGGCCCACGAAGGCCTGGCCACCGCCAGGCAGCGTATTGATGCGTTGCTCGGCGCGCCCGGGCAGCAGCGTCTGGCGGCCTGAGGTCTGCCGGGCGGCGCGGGCGGCCGGCATGCGGCCCGCGCCTCGCCCCATCAATCGCGCAGTCGCGTAATCAGGCTGGATGTATCCCAGCGGCCGCCGCCCATTTTCTGTACGTCGCCGTAGAACTGGTCGACCAGCGCGGTCACCGGAACACGCGCGCCATTGTTGCGGGCTTCGGCCAGCACCAGGCCCAGGTCTTTGCGCATCCAGTCCACGGCAAAACCGAAGTCGAACTTGTTGTCCACCATGGTGGCGCCGCGGTTTTCCATTTGCCAGCTCTGGGCCGCGCCCTTGCTGATCACATCCAGCACCAGCTTCATGTCCAGCTTCGCTGCCTGCCCGAAGGCAATCGCCTCGGACAGTCCCTGCACCAGGCCGGCGATGCAGATCTGGTTGACCATCTTGGCCAACTGGCCCGCGCCCGGCGGCCCCACCAGGGTAACGGCGCGTCCATAGGCCTGGGCCAGGGGTTTGATCGCCTCGAAGGCGTCGGTATCGCCGCCGCACATTACAGTCAGCACGCCGTTGACGGCGCCGGCCTGCCCGCCCGACACGGGCGCGTCTACAAATTGCAGTTGCTTGCCGCGCGCCACCCCGTACAGTTCGCGGGCAACATCCGCCGACGCGGTGGTGTGATCGACAAAAATCGCGCCTGGCGCCATGCCGGCAAACGCGCCGTTTTCGCCCAGTACCACGCTGCGCAGATCATCGTCGTTGCCGACGCAGGCGAACACGACCTGCGCGCCGGCGGCCGCCTCGCGCGGCGTGGCGGCGCTTTGCCCGCCGAATTCCGCCGTCCATGCCTGCGCCTTGGCAATGCTGCGGTTATACACCGTCACCTGGTGGCCCGCCCGCGCCAGGTGTCCTGCCATGGGAAGCCCCATGACGCCCAGGCCGAGGAAAGCAACTTTCTGGGATACGACTTTTTCGTAGTCCCGCGTACCGATCGATGCCATTCAAGTCTCCGGTAGTGCAAGGTGAAAACCTGAACGTTACCGCAATCCCTCGCTCCAGCGGTGAAATCCGGAGGATGCCCGGGCGGCGCACGGTATAAAGAAAGCCGGCCCTGGCAAGGGCCGGCTGGTATCCCTGGCGTCCGGTGCGCGGCGTGCGCCCGCACCGGCATTGCTGGGGTCAGTCCTCTTCGACGAAGGTTTCTTCGCGCTTCTTGCGGATGGACGGCAGGGCCACCAGCACCACCAGCACCACCGCCGCGGCAAGCAGCGAGGCCGACAGGGGGCGCTCGACGAAGGTAAGGAAGTCGCCGCGCGACAGCAGCAGGGCGCGGCGGAAGTTCTCTTCCATCATGGGGCCCAGCACCAGGCCCAGCAACAGCGGGGCGCCTTCGCACCGCAGCTTGGCCCAGAGGTATCCCACCACCCCGAACGCGGCCGTCGTGTAGATGTCGAACACGTTGTAGTTCAACGAGTACACGCCGATGGTGCAGAACACCAGGATGGCCGGGAACAGGATGCGGTAGGGCACGCGCAGCAGCTTGACCCACAGGCCGATCAGCGGCAGGTTCAGCACCACCAGCATCAGGTTGCCGATC
>NZ_NEVI01000019.1:0-335994 GCF_002261415.1 Bordetella genomosp. 7
TGCGCTACCGCCGCAATCCCGGCATTGCCCTCGCAATACTCCTGAGCCGACGCCAGTTTGACCGATTCACTGTACTTCTCCATGAAATAACCCCAAAGTTGATATCCAACTTTTGGGGGTCACTTCACGAAGGTGCCTGACACCCCCTTGTGTTACCAGACGGCAGGTTCAGCCGTGGTGGGACGCAGCGGCGGGACGGTCGGCTACGCCGAGGCGCCGCGCGGTATATGCGGCAACGCCCCCGGCTTCCAGCAATTCCAGCAATCCCGGATCCGTCGGGTGCACGGCAATGGCGGTCTGGCGGCTGCGATTGATGGCTTTCGTGCCGCGCAGGTCCATCTCCAGCTCATCCCCCGTTTCGACGTGATCGTAAAGTTCGGGGTATGCCAGCGCCGGCAGGCCGAGATTGATGCTGTCCCGCTCCCAGGCCGCGGAAAAACTCTTGCCCAGCACCGCCGAGATGCCCAGCGCCTTGAACGCGTTGATCGGCCCATCAAGATGCTTGCCCGTGCCGAACGCCGTGCCCACCACCAGCAAGTCGCCAGGGCGGACATTCTTCACGAACGTCGGATCCACATCTTCCAGCACGTGCTGCGCCAGTTCCTCGAACTTACCGGCGCGGCCCAGCGGGTCGTATCTGCCGGAAACGAAATAACTACTGCGCAGCTGGTCGCCGAACTTCCAGACTCGTCCCGATAGAATCATGATTGCTCCCGTGTAACAGCAGCCGCCTGGTTCGCCCGTACCATGTCCGGGCTGGCGATATGGCCCGCCAATGCGGACGCAGCCACCACGGCGGCATTGGCCAGATAAATCTTCGCCTTGTTGCTACCCATGCGGCCAGGCCAGTTTTCGACCGACCCGGTAATGCAGTTCTCGCCCTCTTCCAGGTGCAGCGGCGATGCATTGCCATAGAAGCACGCGCCGCAGCCCGGCGCCGTCACCGTGGCCCCAGCCGCGATGAAAGTGGCCATATGTCCGGCCTCGACGGCCTGCATCATCACCTCGGTAGAAATCGGCGTCACCACCATGCGCACGCCCTCGCTGATCCTGCGCCCCTTCAGTATCTCGGCGGCCTGCGCCAGGTCTTCCAGGCGGCCCGACAAACACGACCCGATATACGCCGCGTCGATGCGCGTGGCCTGCAATGCGCGCAGCGGCGCAATGACGGTCGGGTCGTCCGGACCGGCAACCAGCGGCTCGAAAGATGACAGGTCGTATTGGTAATACTGGTCATACACCGCGTCGGCGTCCGCCTGCACCGGCACGAACGGTTCGCGCGCCCGCCCTTCCAGATACTGCAACAGCACGTCGTCAGAAGGGAAGATCATGGTCGTGGCGCCGATATGCGGCGCGCCGTTGGCCACGGCCATGCGCACGTCCAGCGGCATGGTCGCCACGCCAGGGCCGTCGAACTCGATCACACAGCCTTCGGCCTTGCCGCGCAGGTCCTGCAGCAGGCGCAGGTAAATGTCTTTGCCCAGCACGCCCTTGGGCAGCCGGCCGGTCAAGGTCACCTTGATGCATGGCGGCACCTTGAACCACGTGTCGCCCGTGGCAGCGCTTCTGCCTTGACGAGGCGCTGCGCTTCGCCAAAGAACGCAAGACCTGGGGCGTCACCCTGTCGCAAAGACAGCTTATCCAGGGATGGCTGGCCGAAATGGCCACCGATATCGAGATCAGCACGCTGTTGCGCGACCGGGCCGCCTGGCGCTACGACCGCGGCGAACTGACGGTATCGGAGGCCGCGATGGTGAAGTATGTGACCGCGGAAAACGCCCTGAAGGCCGCCAACTATGCCACCGACATCTTCGGCGGCATGGGCTTCATGGAAGGCGTGCCCGTCGTACGACGCCTGCGAGACGCCAAGGGCCTGACCATTATTCTGGGCGGCGTGACGCTGTTCAAGTGGATCATCGCGAAAGAACTCGGATGCACGGATGAATAAGCCGCGTCGGCCGCTTGCGGCCGACGACGGGCCCGGCGGCTGAGCTTTTACATTGCCCACCGGGCATATTGATAGCGCCCTCTGTGGGGCGCCGTGCCGCGTATCCGGCCAGAATTAAAAAATCGAATGGCCATTCATTCAATACGCGATACATCGCCGCCCATACCGCGGCGCAGGCGAAGGCGCTATAACAACAACATATGTAACCACCCTCCCCGGCGGGAATAATCCGCGCCGCCATTCGTCTGACTGGCATCGTTGACTTTTAAAGGCGCTTTTTATCCATGGCGGCGGGCTTTACCGACGAAGACCTGCGCGACGTGCTGCCCCGGCTGCGCCGCTTCGCGTTGTCGTTGACGCATGACCCGGCCAACGCCGACGACCTGGTGCAGTCCTGCCTGGAACGCGCGCTGACGCGGGCCGGCAGCCGCCGCCCGGAAGGTGACCTGCGGGCCTGGCTGTTTGCGATTCTTTATCGGTGTTTCATTGACACCCAGCGCCGCAACCGGCGCTACGCGCGCATCCTGGACTTTTTCAGCGGCTCGCCCGAACCGCGCGCGCCCTCGGCCGAGCACGTCGCGCTGGCGCGCGAGGCGCTGGGCGACCTGGCTCGCCTGACCGCCGACCAGCAAAGCCTGCTGTTGCTGATATCGGTCGAGGGCCTGGGCTACCAGGAAGCGGCCGATGTGCTCGATATCCCGGTCGGGACGGTAATGTCACGGCTGTCGCGCGCCCGCAAGGCGCTGCGCAGCCTGACAGAAGGGCGCACCGCCCCCGCGCCGGGGCTGCGCTTGATGAAATGACCATGCTGATCCCCAGTGAACATGACCTGCATGCCTATGCCGATGGGCAACTGGATCCGGCACGTCGCCAGGATGTCGAAGCCTATCTGGCGTCGCACCCCGACGCCGCCGAAGAGATCGAGCAGATCCGAAGCCAGACCGAGGCATTGCGGCGCCGGCACGCCGACCTGAGCCGCTACGCTGCCCCCGAACGGCTGGATCCCGCCTGCGTGCGCAAGACCTTGCGCACCCGCCGCCGCCAACGCATGGCGCTTGCCGCCACGGTTGCGCTGACCCTGGGCATCGGCAGCCTGGGCGGCTGGCAGGCAAGGGAAACCGCCATGCGCTCCGGCTACCTGCCCATGGCCGATGCCGTGCATGCGTATCGCATGTTCGCAGCGGATGCGGCCGCGAACATGGTCGACTTCCGCTCCAGCCAACCTTCGGAACTGCAGGCCTGGCTGAACCGGCATTTCATGCAGCCCGCGCCCCTGCCGGATTTCAATGCCTATGGCTACCGGCCAGTGGGCGGACGGCTGATGTCGACGGAATCCGGCCCCGCCGCCATCGTGCTGTATCAGGCCAGCAATGGCGAGAGCATCCTGTACTACATGCGCTCGCCGGGCCGCGCACTGAACTTCACTCATGGCAAGCGCCGCGACGGCGACCTGATGGCGCAGTACTGGAAGCAAGGCCGCTACCTGTACGCGGTCGTCAGTCCCGGCAATACGCCCGCCGCAAGGGCCGTACAGCAAGCCGTCGCACCGGACGCCTGATCCGGCCGCAGGGGGCGCTGGCCTTAATGCGTATTCACCCAATCCTGGGCGTCGCGGATAAACCAGGGAAGATTCAGTTTTTCGCCTTCGCCCGACTGAATGGTCAGGCGCTGCTGCGAAGCCCCTTGCGGCGTGCCGTCCGGCGCCGGCGTGCCCCGGGCCGGGCGGGTGCGGTAGTCGATATCGGCCTGACGGGGCGGGCTGTCGGCACAGGCCGCAAGGCACGCGCAGGCGAGCGCCGCCACAAGGGATTGCAAGACTGAACGCGGCATTCTCATGGTATCGGCAGGCCAGTAAGGCGAAAAATCAGCGGAATCAAAACGATACCTTACCCGCAAAGCGGCAGCCACGGCGGCCCTTTCCCCAGACAGGCCCACGAAACGTCGTTCGCCGGGCCGGCGATTGTGCGAAGATGCGCGGCTCGCGATTCTTCGTTATCATTCAGTTTCTTGTAAGTTTCGGTGATGCGGGGCGACCACGGGCAACAACTGGACGCCGCGCATCAACATAATGGACTCAGAACCACCCAGTACCACCGCGCCGCACGTGCATGTTCACACGTGGCGCTTCCCTCGCAAGATCGCCAGCCCATTGGCCCTGTCCCGTTGTCGCGCAATGGGCAGGCCGTTCGTCCAGGCGCATACCTACCTGCAGCGACCATCTCCGCGCCACGGCGCAGGTGAATCGCATCGCATCCCGCGCGCGGCGGCCCAGGGCCCCGCCCGACCCGCTTCACTCCTGCTTCCCCTCAATCCGCCGCAACGCTTGCGTATTGCGCGCCCGCGCTATTCCCGGAATTCGTAATGATATTTGAATGGATGACCGACCCCACGGCATGGCTGGGGCTTGCGACGCTGATCATTCTTGAAATCGTCCTTGGCATCGACAACCTGGTCTTCATCGCCATCCTGGCCGACAAATTGCCGCCGCAACAGCGCAATCGGGCCAGGGTGATCGGCCTGACACTGGCCATGCTGATGCGCCTGGGCCTGCTGGCGAGCATCGCGTGGGTCGTCACACTGACCGAGCCCTTGTTCACGGTGTTCGGCACCGAGATTTCAGGGCGCGACCTGATCCTGATCCTGGGCGGCCTGTTCCTGCTCTTCAAGGGCACCATGGAACTGCACGAACGGGTCGAAGGGCAGGCGCACGGCGACACGCAAACGGTTCAGCACGCGGTGTTCTGGCAGGTCATTCTGCAGATCGTCGTGCTGGATGCCGTGTTTTCGCTGGACTCGGTCATCACGGCCGTCGGCATGGTGCAGGAACTCAGCATCATGATGATCGCGGTCGTGCTGGCCATGGCGGTCATGATGCTGGCCAGCAAGCCGCTGATGGCATTCGTGGGCCGCCACCCCACGGTGGTGATCCTGTGCCTGGGCCTGCTCTTGATGATCGGCTTCAGCCTCGTGGCCGAGGGCCTGGGCTTCCATGTGCCCAAGGGCTACCTGTACGCCGCCATCGGCTTCTCGATCATGATCGAGGCCTGCAACCAGCTGGCGCGCCGCAACCGCAGCCGCCGCAGCCACGGGCTGACCGCCCGCGAACGCACCGCCCAGGCGGTATTGCGGCTGCTGCGCGGCGGCAAGACCGGCGCACCGGGATCCGTGGACGACGTCGCGGCGCTGGTCGACGGCATCGCCAGCGGCAACGCGGTTACCGCCGAAGAAAGCGGTCTCATTGAACGCGTGCTGGCCATGGGCAGCAGCGACGTACGCTCGATCATGGTCCCGCGCATGGAAATGGTCTGGCTGGACGTGGCCGACTCGGCCGATGATGTGGTGCGCAAGTTCTCGTGCGGGCACGCGCGCCTGCCCCTGTGCGAGCGCGACGCGTCCAACGTCATCGGCGTCGTGCACTTCAAAGACGTGATGCCCGCGCTACAGCAACCCGGCCCCGTCGACTTGGTTGAATTGGCCCGCGAGCCGCACTTCGTCATCGAAACCACGCCGGTATTCAAGGTGCTGGAAGTGCTGCGCCAATCGCGCGACCATATGTTGATCGTGGTCGACGAGCTCGGCAGCTGCGAAGGCCTGGTGACGCCGATGGATGTACTGACGGCCGTGGGCGGCGAACTGCCCGAGCATGAAGGCGAGGCAAGCCAGGCCACCCGCCTTGAAGACGGCGCTTGGCTGCTGGATGCCGGAATGCCCATCGAGGAAGCGCGGCTGCTGTTGGCCAGCGCCGAACTGGCCCGGCCCTTGCCCGACGCGACATTGGCGGGTGCATTGCTGCGCGTGTGCGGACATCTGCCCGTCGTGGGCGAAGTCATCCATTGGGGCGACTGGAGTTTCGAGGTGACTTCGCGCGATGGCTTGCGCATCGGGCAAGTGCGCGCGTACCAGGAAGCCGCCGCAACGGCGGCAGCAGCAAACTGACAACCCCCCTGTTTACAGGAGATTCACTTATGCAAGACCAAGACCGCGACGCAATTGCCAGCGTATTCAGCAGAATCCAGGAACTCGAACGGCAGGGGCATCCGCGCGATCCCGACGCCGAGCAGTTGATACGCCAGGAAATGCAGAAGAACCCTGGCTCTGCCTATTACCTGGCGCAGACCGTGCTGGTGCAGCAACAGGCCCTGCAGAATGCGCAAGCGCGCATCCAGGAACTACAAAAGAACCCCTCTGCCGCGGCGCAGCCTTCGGGCTCAAGCCCCACGGCCGCCAGCCCCTCGACGGCATTCGGCAGGCGCGCCCCGGCTGCAGGTCCCGCCGCGGGCGGCCTGGGCACCGGCTTTGGCCGCAACAACGCGGCGCCCGCGGGCGGAGGCTTCATGGCCGGCGCGCTGCAGACCGCAGTAGGCGTGGCCGGCGGCATGTGCTGGGCAACCTGCTCGGCAGCTTGTTCACCGGCAACGAGGCGCAGGCCGCCGAGGCTCCCCCGGCAGACGAGGGTGCTGCCCCGCCTTACGAGGATGAAGGCGATTTTTCGGACGATGGCGGCGACTTCGAGGTTTGACACCGCCCGCCACGACTGAGCCCCATACAACTTGTTATGCCAGGATTTTTTTCATGTAAGCACCTTGCTGCAAAGAGATGGAGTGAAGGTAGATCATTCCACTCCTCGTTCTTTGTTACCGCATGCCGGCAAGATTACCGGTTACTTCAGCTCGGGCCCGGGGTCACGAAGCGTTGCCATCATTACAAAACCGGCGCGTTCCCCTGTGGGGTTCGGCTCATGGAAAGGGCAACTGCAGTTTCCTTTCGTTCACTATAGCGATCCACAAGATACGGTGCGATATCCCGCGTGAGCAAGGTGAACTTTACCAACTCCTCCACGACATCAACGATACGATCATAGTAAGGCGAAGGCCTCATGCGCCCCGTATCGTCGAACTCCTGGTACGCCTTGGCTACAGACGACTGATTGGGTATTGTCAGCATCCGCATCCAGCGGCCCAGCAAGCGCATTTGGTTCACTGCGTTGAACGATTGCGATCCTCCCGAGACCTGCATGACTGCAAGCGCCTTGCCCTGGGTCGGGCGCAGGGCGCCCACCGAAAGCGGGATCCAGTCGATCTGCGTCTTCATCACCCCTGTCATGGCGCCGTGGCGTTCCGGCGAACTCCAGACCATGCCTTCCGCCCATTGCACCAGCTCATGCAGCTCGCGAACCTTCGGGTGGCTGTCGCTGGCATCATCGACCAATGGAAGCCCGGACGGGTTGAACAAGCGCGTCTCGCCTCCCAGGGCCCGGAGCAGTCGCGCCGCCTCTTCGGCAACCAGACGGCTGTAGGACCGCTCGCGCAACGATCCATATAGCAGCAAGAAGCGGGGCGCGTGGGTCGAACGCGTGGATGCAAACAGTTCCGCGGGCCTGGGAACGTCGAAAAGAGACGGGTCAATGTTGGGCAGATCGACGAGCAAATCAGACACGACGGCCCTCCGCGTCGATCAGCGGTTCGCCATCTTCCTTGTTGAATGTGCCGCGCTGTGGGTGCGGCAAGATATCCAGAACCACCTCAGATGGTCGACAGAGACGAGTGCCGAGAGGGGTAACCACGATGGGACGATTGATCAGGACCGGGTACTTGAGCATGAAGTCGATCAGCTGCTCTTCCGTCCATTTCGAATCCACCAGTTTCAGGTCGTCGTATGGTGTGCCTTTCTGCCGGAGTATGTCTCGCGCCGGCACGCCCATGGCAGAAATCAGCGATTTCAACGTTTCGGGGTCAGGCGGAGTTTTCAAGTACTCGATGATGGCTGGCTCTTCGCCGCTGTTACGAATCAAGCCCAGGACATTGCGGGACGTCCCGCAGGCAGGGTTGTGATAGATCGTGATGGAACTCATGGGATACCTCTGTTGATGCAAGACGAGATTTCAGTGCGCAGCGGGGCCGTGGACGCAGCAGGAGTCAACATCGGAATTTCGCGGCAGCAGCGAGTGAAGCGCGTGCGGTGGGAGCACAGCAGCCGGCCCTTATCGGCAGATAGAGCAGCCGCCCGGATCGGAAGCGTCGCACGAGGCCCCTTCGCAGCAATGCTCTGTGAGATACCCGAGCAATCCATTCATCCGGGAAAAATCCGCCCGATAGACCAGATTGCGTCCCTGTTGCTCGACGCTGACCAGGCCAGCATGCGCGAGCTCCTTGAGATGAAAAGACAGGGTGTTGCGGGCAACGCCAAGTTGGTCAGCCAGGACACTGGGGGTGAGGCCCGCAAGCCCGGCCACGACGAGAGCGCGGAATGTGCGTAGGCGTTGGGGGTGGGCAAGGCCTGCAAGCGCGGCAATGGCTTGGTCTTCGTTCATTATTCGATGATACAACGTTTATAGAATAAACGACGCAGCAGTCGCGGCAGCCCTGCCCGACGCAGCGGACTGAATTCCACCTCCGATCTGCGCCGCAAAATGTAACAACAACCCCACTCCCCCTTGAACCTGCGCACATCATCCCTATAATTAGCACTCGCTGCCGGTGAGTGCTAACAGCGCGCCCGGCCTGAATCCGATCATTTTCATCTTCTTATATAGAAACAGGAGTTTCCTCATGGCCCTGCGTCCCCTGCACGATCGCGTGATCGTCAAACGCCTGGACAACGAGCGCAAGACTGCCTCGGGCATCGTTATCCCCGACAGCGCCGCCGAAAAGCCGGATCAAGGCGAAGTGATCGCCGTTGGCCCGGGCAAGAAGACCGAAGACGGCAAAGTGCTGCCGGTTGACGTGAAGGCTGGCGACAAAGTCCTGTTCGGCAAGTACGCCGGCCAGTCGGTGAAAGTCGACGGCGAAGAGCTGCTCGTCATCCGCGAGGAAGAAATCCTCGCCGTGATCCAGTAATTACCTGAACCGAATTTTCGAAGGAAGCTCACAATGGCTGCCAAACAAGTCCTGTTCGCCGACGACGCCCGTGTCCGCATCGTCCGCGGCGTCAATGTCCTCGCCAACGCGGTGAAAACCACCCTGGGCCCCAAGGGCCGCAACGTTGTGCTGGAGCGTTCGTTCGGCGCCCCCACCGTCACCAAGGACGGCGTCTCCGTTGCCAAGGAAATCGAACTGAAAGACAAGTTCGAGAACATCGGCGCCCAGCTGGTCAAGGATGTCGCCTCGAAGACCTCCGACAACGCCGGTGACGGCACCACCACCGCCACCGTGCTGGCCCAGGCCATCGTCCAGGAAGGCCTGAAGTACGTAGCCGCCGGCTTCAACCCCATCGACCTGAAGCGCGGTATCGACAAGGCCGTGGCCGCTGCCGTGGCCGAACTGGCCAAGCAATCCAAGCCGGTGACCACCAGCAAGGAAATCGCCCAGGTTGGCTCCATCTCGGCCAACAGCGACCAATCCATCGGCCAGATCATCGCTGACGCGATGGACAAGGTCGGCAAGGAAGGCGTCATCACCGTCGAAGACGGCAAGTCGCTCGAAAACGAGCTGGACGTGGTCGAAGGCATGCAATTCGATCGCGGCTACCTGTCGCCCTACTTCATCAACAACCCCGACAAGCAAGTCGCCGCGCTGGACGACCCGTACGTCCTGATCTTCGACAAGAAGATCAGCAACATCCGCGACCTGCTGCCCGTGCTGGAACAAGTCGCCAAGTCGAGCCGTCCTCTGCTGATCATCGCCGAAGACGTCGAAGGCGAAGCGCTGGCCACCCTGGTGGTGAACAACATCCGTGGCATCCTGAAGACCACCGCCGTCAAGGCGCCTGGCTTCGGCGACCGCCGCAAGGCCATGCTGGAAGACATCGCCATCCTGACCGGCGGCGTGGTCATTTCCGAAGAAACCGGCATGTCGCTTGAAAAAGCCACCCTGCAAGAGCTGGGCCAGGCCAAGCGCATCGAAGTGGGCAAGGAAAACACCACCATCATCGACGGCGCTGGCGACAGCAAGTCGATCGAAGCGCGCGTCAAGCAGATCCGCGTCCAGATCGAAGAAGCCACTTCCGACTACGACCGTGAAAAGCTGCAAGAGCGCGTGGCCAAGCTGGCCGGCGGTGTTGCCGTGATCCGCGTCGGTGCTGCCACCGAAGTCGAAATGAAGGAAAAGAAGGCCCGCGTCGAAGACGCCCTGCACGCGACCCGCGCTGCGGTGGAAGAAGGCGTGGTGGCTGGCGGCGGCGTGGCCCTGCTGCGTGCCAAGCAAGCCATTGCCGACCTGAAGGGCGACACCGCCGACCAGAATGCCGGCATCAAGCTGATTCTGCGCGCGGTTGAAGAGCCCCTGCGCACCATCGTGACCAACGCCGGCGAAGAGGCCAGCGTGGTGGTGAACAATGTGCTGAACGGCAAGGGCAACTACGGCTACAACGCCGCTACCGGCGAGTACACCGACCTGGTCGAACAAGGCGTGCTGGACCCCACCAAGGTTACCCGCACCGCCCTGCAGAACGCCGCTTCGGTGGCCAGCCTGCTGCTGACGGCTGAAGCCGCCGTGGTCGAACTGGCTGAAGACAAGCCCGCTGCGCCGGCCATGCCCGGCGGCATGGGCGGCATGGGCGGCATGGACTTCTAAGTCCGGCTTGCCGATGCGTTATCCCCGGGCCTGCCCGGGGATATGCCAGGATCACGCCCCCAAGGGTTCGCCCTTGGGGGCGTTTTTGTTGGGCGCGACCGTCCGCGCGGCACGGGGCTTGCGGATTGTGGCCTGCCGGTTTGCGACCCTACAATGCCGGCATCCGGACTGCCAGATGAGCCATGACTATCCCGCCCCGCCTGCTGCAAATGTTGCGCCCTTCGGAAATCTACGGGCTGCTGATTGATTCGGCGAAGCAATGGTCGAGGCACCGCGCATCCAGCAAGGGCGCGGCCCTGTCGCTGTACATGGTGTTTTCGCTTGCGCCCATGCTGATCCTGGTCATCGCGGTGGCGGGTATTTTCTTTGGCGAAGAAGCGGTGCGCTCGGAATTGTTTTCACAGGTGCGCGAGCTCACCGGCCCGCGCGGGGCCGAAGTCATCCAGACCGTGCTGGCCAGCGCGCACGAATCGGGCGGCGGCTGGCTGGCCGCTCTGTTGTCGATAGGGGTGCTGGTGTTCAGCGCGACAACGGCTTTCGCGGAGCTGCAGGCCAGCCTGGACGAACTCTGGGACGCGACCGACCAGCGCAAGGCGGGGCTGCAGGGCGTGCTGCGCAGCCGCATGGTGGCCTTCGGCCTGGTGCTGGTGCTGGCGCTGTTCTTGTTGATATCGCTGCTGACCAACGCCGCGCTGGGCGCGGCCAAGGGCTACTACGGCGACCTGTGGAGCAATTCTACGTTTGCGGTGGTGGCCGGATGGATGGCGAACTTGTTTTCGTTCGCCGTGGTTACTGCCCTGTTTGCGGTGGTGTACAAGCTGCTGCCCAGTGTGACGATTCCCTGGCGCGATGTCATTCCCGGCGCGATCGTGACGGCGGCGCTGTTCCTGGTGGGCAAATGGGGCATCGGCCTGTACCTGGGGCGCGGCGGCACGGTGTCGGCGTACGGCGCGGCGGGCTCGCTGATCGCCCTGCTGCTGTGGATTTATTATTCCGCCCAGATCTTCTTCTTTGGCGCCGTGTTCACGCGGCAAGTGGCCGAGCGCTTCGGCAGCCGCAGTGCGCACGAAGCCTTCGCTGCGGATACGGATCATGGCGGCCAGCCGTCGTAAGGCGTAATAACGTGCCGCTTCCTGATGGAAACGGTCACATGGCTGGACGGGCTCGGGTTTAGCATGGCGGTTACGTCCACTTCTGCTTTCCCATGTACCGGCCGCCCGCGCACAAGTTCACTTTTACCTTTTCATTGCCGCGCCTGATGGCCGCGCCGTTGGCGCTGTGGGCCTGCATGGCGCAAGCCGACACCGTCTGGCTGAACAATGGCGACCGCCTGACAGGCACGATACAGTCGCTGGACGGTGGCTATCTGTTGATACGCACCGACTATGGCGGCGATGTGCGCATCGATATCAGCCACGTCAAGACGCTGCAAAGCGACACGCCGCTGGTGGTGCGCGACGGATCGATGCAACACGACTACCGGGCCAGGCTGGCGGGCGCAGAGGCAGGCACTGTAATGCTGATAGGCTTGCGGCGCGATAGCGAAGGCACGGAAGCCGTGCGGGCGGACGTGCCCCTGGCCCGGCTCGACAGCGTGGTGCGTCCGCGCCCCTTTTTGCGCGAGACCTCGATAACGGGACGGCTGGACATGGCGGCCGACCGGCGCACGGCATCGACCGATACGCAAGACTATTCAGCCACGCTGGATACGACGATCCGCCACGCCCTGTGGCGGCACCAGTTGACAGCCGCCTATCAGCGCAGCAAGGAAAACGGCAGCATCAACGTCGACAACTACGGGCTGAATTACACGCTGGACCGGTTCATTACCGAAAAGGCGTTCTGGCAGACCCGCCTGATGCATCGGCGGGACTGGATCGAAGACCTGGACCGCCAGACAGCGTACGGCACGGGGCCGGGCTATCAGTTCTGGGATAACGAGCTGGGCGCGTTTTCCCTGTCGGCCCTGCTGGGGCGGGTGCACTATGGCTATAGCGATGGCCGCAGCGATGCCGCCTATGCGGCCAGCGTGCGATGGGATTATGTGCGGTATTTCAGCGGCAAGGAATTCGAGCTGTTTACCCGGGGCGAGCTGCTGCGCCCGCTGGAGGGCGACGCGCAGGTGGCCATCAATGGCGAGGCCGGCGTGCGCTACAACGTGAACAGCTGGCTGTCGCTGTACCTGAAGTACGCGCGCAACCAGGTCAGCAGCAGCTTCGAAAGCCTGAACGAATCGGTGTACAGCACCGGCCTGGGCGTGCGCTGGTAGCCGCGCGAAGCTAGGCCTGCAGCAGGTCTTCGATGCGCACCGGCAGGTCGCGCACCCGCACGCCGGTTGCATGGTGCACGGCGCTGGTGATGGCCGCCGCGATGCCGGCCAGGCCGATTTCACCGATGCCGCGCGCACCGGCCTCGTTCAAGACCGTATCGGGATAGTCCAGGAAGGCGACGTCCAGCTGTGGCGCATCGGCATGGGTGGCCACCAGGTAATCGGCCAGGTTGCTGTTCACCGGCGCGCCCGAGCGGCTGTCGTAGTGCGTGTGTTCCAGCATGGCCATGCCCACGCCCATGATGATGGCGCCTTCGATCTGGTTGCGGCCGGTGCGCGGGTTGATGATGCGTCCGCCGTCGATCACCGTGACGACGCGCGACACCCGCAGCCGCGCGGTGGGCGCGTGCCAGGTGACCTCGACGAAATGCGCGCCGTACGAACTGACCGAATACTTCTGCCTGACTTCCTTGCCGCTGACGCCGTGGCCGTTGCCGGACACGCTCGCGACTCCGGCGCCTTGCAGCACCTGTTCAAACGGCACGCCTGCATCGGCGGCGTCGCCCGCCGTGCAAAGACGGCCATCGCGAATCGCGAGCGCATCGGCCTTGCGCCCGGCATATGGGCCGTCTTCGGCGACCGCCAGCTTGCAGGCCGCCTGCACCGCCTTGCGCGTGGCGGCCAGGGCCGCGGGCACCACAGAGGCGGTGGCGGCCGACCCGCCCGACACGGGGCCGGCGGGCAGGCGCGTATCGCCCAGGCTTATCTGGATGCGATCGACCGGAATGCCCGTTTCGGCGCTGACCAGCTGCGCCAATACGGTATACGTGCCGGTGCCGATATCCTGGGTGGCGCACGCCAGCCTGGCCGTGCCATCGGCATTGAGGCTGACGCTGGCGTCCGTGGCCATGCGCAGGCCCGGCCACGAGCAGGCGGCCATTCCCCAGCCCAGCACCAGGTCGCCCTGGCGCATGGACCCCACCTGGGGCCGGCGGCGCGACCAGCCGAAACGTTCTGCGCCCTGCTGCAGGCATTCGCGCAGGTGGCGGGAAGAGAACGGCAGGCCGGTGGCTTCGTCGCGCTCGGGTTCGTTAAGCAGGCGCAGCGCCACCGGATCCATCTGCAGCGCCACGGCCAGTTCGTCCATGGCCGACTCCAATGCATACATGCCGGGCACGGCTCCCGGGCCGCGCATGGACGTGGGCGCTCCGACATTGCGCCGCGCAAGGCCCCAGCGGACCGACAGATTGGGCGTGCTGTACATGCGGGGCGTCGCCTCGCCGCAGTTCTCGCGGTAGTCGTCCAGGACGGACGCCTGGCTCAGGTAGTGGTGCTGCACCGACACCAGCCTGCCTTCGCGCGTGGCGCCAAGCCGCATGTGCTGCCGGGTATAGGGGCGATGACCCGCGCTTTGAAAGGTCATGGCGCGGCTGATGACCACCTTGACGGGCTGGCCGAGCAGGCGCGCCGCCACCGCCGCCAGTAGCGAATGCGGCCACGGCCAGAGCTTGCCGCCAAAGCCCGAACCCAGGTATTGCGAAATAACGCGCACGTTCTCTTTGCCGACACCCAGCATCTGCGCCATGACGCTGCGATGGTTGACCACGCCCTGCGTGGTTTCATAAAGCGTATAGTCGCCGTCGTCGTACACCGCGACGCAGGCATGCAGTTCAAGCGAATTGTGAGTCTCCACGGGCGTGGTGTAGACGGCATCGACTTGCACCGGCGCCTGGGCATAGGCGCGCGCCGCATCGCCGCGATTGCTGTCCAGGTTCGGCATGTCTTCGTCGGCGGGCGGCGACACATCGGGCGTTTCGGCGGCGTAGCGAACCACCACCGCGCGGGCGGCGGCCTGCGCCTGTTCCGGCGTGTCCGCGACCACCAGCGCCACATACTGCCCGTGGTATCGGATGATGTCGTCATCCAGCGGCGGGCGCGACTCGTCGATAGAGCCATCGGCCGGCCGATAGAGCGGCGGCCGGTTGCCATGATGCAAGACCACGCGCACGCCGGGCATGTCGCCGGCGGCCTGCGTATCGATGGCAATGACGCGGCCGCGCGCGATTGTGGCGCACACGGGCACGCCATGCAATGTGCCGGGCGGCAGGTAGTCGGCGGTGTATCGCGCCGCGCCGGTCACTTTGGCGGGGCCGTCGATGCGTGTGCGCGGCTGGCCGATGGCGGCCGCATGCGCAAACCCGGATTCAGCCATGGGATGCCTCCTTGGACGGCGGCAGCGCCGTGCATAGCGTGTGCACCAGGCAACGGCGCGCCAGTTCGACCTTGAAGCCGTTCTCGCTTTGCGGCACGGCGTCGTGCAGCGCCGCCTGCGCCGCCTGCCTGTAGCGTTCGAGCGTGGGCCGCTCTCCTGCCAGCAGCTGCTCGGCCGGTGCGCAATGCCAGGGCCGGGTTCCCACCCCGCCCAGCGCGATAGCCGCCGACTCGATGCGGCCGTCGCTTTCTTTGAGCACGACGGCGGCCGATGCCAGGGCGAACTCGTACGACGCACGGTCACGCAGCTTGACGTAGCACGACCGCGCTCCCGCGACAGGCGGCGGCAGGATGACGTGCGTGATCAATTCGCCGGGTTGCAGAACGGTTTCGCGATGGGGCGTATCGCCGGGCAAAAGGTAGAAGTCACGCACCGGGATATCGCGCGTGGCGTCCAGGCTCTGCACCTGCACGGTGGCGTCCAGCGCTGTCAGCGCAACGTTCATGTCCGACGGATTGCTGGCAATGCAGTGCACGCTGGTGCCCAGCACCGCCAGATTGCGGTTGTGCCCGTCGATGGCGTCGCAGCCGCTGCCGGGGTCGCGCTTGTTGCAACGCGCGGCACGGTCACGAAAATAGACGCAACGCGTGCGCTGCAGCAGGTTGCCGCTGGTGGTGGCCATATTGCGCAACTGGGCCGATGCGCCCGCCAGCAGCGCCTGCGACAACACGGCGTAATGCGCCGCGATGCGGGGGTGACGAGCCAGATCGGCGTTGCGCACCAGGGCCCCGATGCGCGTCCGCCCGTCGGCGAGCTGTTCCACCTGGTCCAGCGGCAGGCCGTTGATGTCGATGACCTGAGCGGGTGTCTCGACATCCAGCTTCATCAGGTCCACCAGCGTGGTGCCCCCTGCTATAAAACGCGCCTGGCCGGGCGCGCTGGCGGCCAGGCGCAAGGCCGCCTGGATATCGTCGGCACGGGTGTACTGGAAGCGTTCCATGATGGCTACCGGTTGCCGCGCACGTGCTGGATCGCCGCAACGATGTTGCTGTATGCGCCGCAACGGCATATGTTGCCGCTCATCAATTCGCGCACATCGTCATCGTGGTCGCCGCAGGGTTCGTCCAGCAGGGCCGCGGCCGACATGATCTGCCCGGCCGTGCAATAGCCGCACTGGTACCCGTCATGCTCGACAAACGCCGTCTGCAAGGGATGGGGCGACGCCTCGGTGCCCAGCCCCTCGATGGTGGTGATGTCGCGACCGCCGGCGCACACGGCCAGCACCAGGCACGCGTTGACGCGCCGGCCGTCCATATGCACCGTACAGGCGCCGCATTGCCCGTGGTCGCAGCCCTTCTTGGTGCCGGTCAGGTGCAGGGTTTCGCGCAGGGTATCCAGCAGGGACGCGCGCGGGTCCAGAGTCAGTGTGCATGCCTGCCCATTGACGCGCAGCGTGGTAGTGACGGCTTCAGGGTGCGCGACTGAGGCGGACGCGTCGGCGGACGGATGCGGCATGGCGGGCTCCTGAACTGATAAGGCAAACGCAGGCCCGCCGCAATTAGTGTGCCCGGATGTCAGGCGGGTCTACGCCGAGACGGCGGCTCCAGTGCAGGAATTCCCGCCACAGGCCGGGCTCGATGGGAATGCCAGTGCGCAGCCGGGCGGCCTCTGCAGCGTACTCGGGGTCGCCGGGCATGCGCGGCTGCCCCGGTTGTGCGGCCAGCTCGGCGGCCATGCGTGCGACGGTTGCCGCCAACAGGGGCCCGCCGGCAAAGCGCGCCGGATCGATGACGATAAAGAATGCGCCCAGGCGGCGGGGCCGCTCCAGCTGCTGGTACATCGGGCCGATGTGCGGTCCGTAGGGATTGCCGTTCAGGGGGCCGCAGAGCAATTCGATCATCAACGCGAGCCCATAGCCCTTGTAGCCTTGTTCCGCGCCGCCGAGCGGCAGCAGGGCGTGCGCCGCGTGCGGGTCGGTGGCCTCGCGACCGTCGGCGTCGAGCGCCACGCCGGCAGGCAGGGCATGCCCTTCGCGCCGGGCATTCATGACGCGATTCCAGGGGATGGAAGTGGTGGCCATATCCAGGCACACGGGCGGCCCGTCCTGGCGCGGCACGGCAATGGACAGGGGATTGGTTCCCAGGAAGGGCGCATGGCCGCCGTATGGCGCGGCAATCGAATCAGAATGGGTGAGCGCAATGCCTATCAGGCCGCCCTTTGCAGCGGCACGGCTATACAGGCCCACGGCGCCGCAATGCGATGAATCGTCGACGCCCACGGCCGCCACCCCCGTCTCGCGCGCCAGCTCCATGGCAAGCTGGTTGGCGCGGTGCGCCACCACGATGCCCAGGCCGCGTGCGCCATGGACCTGCGCCGTGGCCGCAGCACTGCGCTCGATACGGATGTCCGGGCACGGGTCGATCGAGCCGTGGGCCAGGCGGTTCAGATAATGGGGCAGGCGCGCGATGCCGTGCGAATCCACGCCCCACAGGCTCGTCTGCACCAGGCTGTCGGCCAGCGCCGCCGCATCGGCCTGGGGCACGCGCATGGCGGCCAGGCACCGGCGCCCCCAGTCGCGCAGCTCGGACGCGGGGCAATGACGCAGATTGCGGGTAGAGTCAGGGTTCATATGGCCTCGCGCACGGCCGCGCGGACCCCGCACTGCCGCAAGGTGTAGGCATGGCGCGCCACCGCGTCGGTCAGCCCGCGGTGGCCGGCCAGGTCGCCGAATACGGGTCGATAGGCGATCAGCGCCTGCGCGCGGCGCAGGTCCGCGTCAGCGCCCTGCCCTGCGCGTGCAAGCAGCGCCTGCAGCTCGCCCGCCAGAGGATCATGGATGGTGTATGTGACGCCGGCTTCATCATGGCCGCGCAGGTAATGCAGCCATGCCGTCACGGCCAGGGCCAGCCGCCGGTAGTCCGACCCCGCCAGGATGCGCTCGCGCAGCGTGGCCAACAGGCGCTGCGGCAGCTTCTGCGATCCGTCCATCGCGATCTGCTGCAGGCGGTGCGGCAGCGCCGGGTTGGCAAAGCGCGCCAGCAGGCGCAGACGCATGGCGCCAAGGTCGGCTCCCGGCACGTCGGGCAAGGTCGGAATGATCTCGTCGCGGATGAGCGCGTCGATATACCCGCGCAATGCGGCATCCTGCATCGCCTGGCTGACCGTATCAAGCCCCGCCGATGCCCCCAGGCAGGCCAGCGCGGAATGCGGCCCGTTGACCATGCGCAGCTTCATCTGTTCGAAGGGCCGGGCATCGCTCGCGAAGCGCGCGCCGCCGGGTTGATCCCAGGCCGGCCGCCCCGCCGCGAAACGATCTTCGATGACCCATTCCAGAAACGGCTCGGCCACTACCGGCCAGGCATCATGCACGCCCAGGCGCGTGGCGATATGACGGCGGTCGGCATCGGTCGTGCGGGGCACAATACGGTCGACCATCGAATTGGGAAAAGTGCAGTGGGTCTCGATCCAGCGGCAAAGCTGCGCGCCGCAGGCGGAGGCGGAGGCGAATTCGAGCACCAGCGCGCGCAACGTATCGCCATTGGATGGCAGGTTGTCGCACGACAGCAGCGTCACGGGGCCGGCGCCGCTGTCGCGGCGGCGCGCCAGCCCGCTCACCAGCAGGCCGACTGCGGTGCGCGGCGCGCCGGCGTGCGCCAGGTCGTGCGCGATATCCGGATCGTCAAGCCGCAGCCGGCCGCTGGCCGGATCATGGCAGTAGCCTTTTTCGGTAATGGTCAGGCTGACGATGCGGGTGTCCGGGTGAGCGATCTGCGCCACCGCGGCGCCGGGATCCTCGGGGGCGACCAGCACGCGCATCACCGACCCCACCACGCTGAGCGATTCGCGCGGCGCACCGGCGGCGTCGGCGTCCCGCAGGGCCACGGTGTACAGGCCGCATTGCGGCTGCAGGGCATCGCGCGTGCCGGGGCTGCGCAACGAGATGCCTACGATTCCCCACCGAGCGTCGCCCGTCGCAGCCAGCGCAAGGTCGTTGATCATAGCCTGGTGCGCGCGGTGAAAGGCGCCGATGCCCAGGTGCACGATACCGGGCCGCAGCCGCGCCCGGTCAAAGGCCGGGCGCGCAATATCATGCGGCAAGCCGGCCAGGGCGGCGTCGGTCAGGCGGCAAGCCATGGCATTACCAATGCCACAACGTGCCGTCATGCGCCTGCCGGTTCACGGGCAAATAGGCGCGTTGGTAGGGATAGCGCGACGCAAGTTGCTCGTCGATATCCACCCCATGGCCGGGCGCGTCGCCGGGGTGCAGCATGCCGTCGGCAAAGGTATAGGCGTGGGGAAACACGGCGTCGGTCTCGTCCGTGTGGCGCATGTATTCCTGTATGCCGAAGTTCGGCACCCATATATCGAAGTGCAGCGCGGCGCCCATGCATACCGGCGAAAGATCGGTGGCGCCGTGGCAGCCGGTGCGCACCTGGTACAGGGCCGCCAGATCGGCGATGCGCCGCAGGTGCGTGATGCCGCCCGCATGGACCACCGTGGTGCGGATGTAGTCGATCAGCTGGTTCTGGATCAGGTCCTTGCAGTCGTATACGGAATTGAAAATCTCGCCCACCGCCAGCGGCGTGACCGTGTGCTGGCGGATCAGGCGAAACGCCTCCTGGTTCTCGGCCGGCGTGGCGTCCTCCATCCAGAACAGGCGAAAAGGCTCCAGCGACTTGCCCAGGCGCGCCGCTTCGATGGGGGTAAGCCGATGATGCACATCGTGCAGCAGGTGCGTGTCCCAGCCCACCGCATCGCGCACCCGCTCGAAGAGCCGGGGCGCGTGATCCAGGTACTTTTCGGTGCTCCAGTCGTGTTCGGAAGGCAGGTCGGCGTCGGCGGGCTCGTAGAACATGCGGCCGCGGCCCACGCCATACACGGCGTTCAGGCCCGGCACGCCGCTTTGCGCGCGGATCGCCCGGTAGCCCATGTCGCGGTAACGCAGCACTTCGTCCACCGTTTCATCGATGTCGCGGCCATTGGCATGTCCGTACACCATGACGCCGGTGCGGCTTTTGCCGCCCAGCAGCTGGTACAGCGGCATGCCGGCCGCCTTGGCCTTGATGTCCCACAGCGCCGTATCGACCGCCGCGATGGCGGTCATGGTGACGGGGCCGCGCCGCCAGTAGGCGCCGCGATACAGGAACTGCCAGATGTCTTCTATCTGGTGCGGATCGCGGCCGACCAGGCAGGGCGCGACATGGTCGGCAAGATAGCTGGCCACGGCCAGTTCGCGGCCGTTGAGCGTGGCGTCGCCGATGCCCGTGAGGCCTTCGTCGGTTTCGATTTTCAGGGTAACGAAATTGCGGCCGGGGCTGCAGACGATGACGCGTGCACTGCGGATTTTCATGTAGAACCCATATGGAAGAAAAAACACGTGGCGATGCGGCGCGCTGCCGGCGGCTGGCCCCGCGCTACATCACTGCCCCCAGTTGCCATGGCACAAATTCGCTCTGCCCATAGCCGTGGATCTCGCTTTTGCTGCGCCGGCCCGAGGCGGTGTCGAGCATCAGGCGGAAGATGCGCTCTCCCATGGTTTGCACGCTGCTGAGGCCGTCGACCACTTCGCCGCAGTTGATGTCGATGTCGTCGGCCTGGCGCTGCCACAGCTCGGTGTTGGTCGACAGCTTCAGCGAAGGCGCGGGCGCACAGCCATAGGCGGAACCGCGGCCCGTGGTGAAGCAGATGAGATTGGCGCCGCCCGCCACCTGCCCCGTGGCCGATACGGGGTCATACCCCGGGGTGTCCATGAAGACCAGGCCGCGCGCGGTCACGCTTTCGGCGTATTCGTATACATCCACCAGATTGGTAGTGCCGCTCTTGGCTATGGCGCCCAGCGACTTTTCGAGTATGGTGGTCAGGCCGCCGGCCTTGTTGCCGGCCGATGGGTTGTTGTCCATCTGCGCGTTATTGCGCGCGCAGTAGTCTTCCCACCAGCGCAGGCGCGCCAGCAGCTTCTGCGCCACTGCGTCGGACACGGCACGCCGCGTCAGCAAGTGTTCGCCTCCGTAGATCTCGGGCGTTTCGGAAAGTATGGCCGAGCCGCCGTGCCGCACCAGCAGGTCTACCGCTGCGCCCAGCGCGGGGTTGGCGCTGATGCCCGAATAGCCATCCGAACCGCCGCACTGCAGGCCCACCAGCAAGTGGCCGGCCGGCACCGGCTGGCGCCGCGCCCGGTTGGCCTCGGGCAGCATCTGCTGCACGAGCTCGATGCCGCGCCCCACCGCGCCGCGGGTGCCGCCCGTGCCCTGGATGTTGAAGGTATGCAGGCGCGTGCTTTCCTGCAGGCCTTCCTGTTCCATCAGGCCGGCAATCTGGTTGGTTTCGCAGCCCAGGCCCACCACCAGCAGCGCGGCGAAGTTCGGGTGGCGCGCATAACCGCCCAGGGTGCGACGCAACACCTTCAGCGGATCGCCCTCGCTGTCGGTGGCGCAACCGGCTCCGTGAGTCAGCGCCACCACCCCGTCCACATTGGGAAACCCCGCCAGGGCCTGCGGCCGGATATCGCGCCGGAAGTAGTCGGCGATGGCGCGCGCCACCGTGGCCGAGCAATTCACCGAAGTCAGCACACCGATGTAGTTGCGCGTGGCGACGCGGCCGTCTGCCCGGACGATGCCGTCGAAAGTCGCAGGCTCGGCCACGTAATCGGTGGGCCGCGTGTCCTGCCCCACGGCATAGTCGCGTTCGAATTCCGAGAACGCAAGGTTGTGGCTGTGCACGTGCTGCCCGGGCGCGATGTCCTGGCGCGCGATGCCGATGATCTGGTTGTAGCGCCGCACGGGGGCGCCAGCGGCGATGGCGCGCGCCGCCACCTTGTGCCCTGGCGGAATCAGCCCCGCCGCGGCAATGCCTTCGGCAGGCAATGGCGTGCCTCCCACCAGCTGGCGCCGGGCGATGACCACGTTGTCGGCGGGATGGATGCGGATGACCGGGTGGTCGATAGGGGCGCCCATGATGTCGTTCCAGTCGGCAGGTTCTGGCCTAGCCGTCGATGAGTTCGGGATTCCAGGCATGCACGCGCTGTTCCTGTTCGCCCAGGCCCGCAATGCCCAGCCGCATGGTGTCGCCGGGCTTTAGGTAGACGGCCTGCGGCTTCTGGCCCATGCCTACACCCGGCGGCGTGCCGGTGCTGATCAGGTCGCCGGGGTGCAGAGTCATGAAGCGGCTGACATAACTGACCAGCTCGGCCACGCCAAATACCATGGTGCGCGTATTGCCGTTCTGCTTGCGCTGCCCGTTCACGTCGAGCCAGAGGTCCAGCGACTGCGGGTCGGCGATTTCGTCGGCGGTGACGAGCCAGGGGCCGACCGGGCCGAAGGTGTCGCAGCCCTTGCCCTTGTCCCAGGTGCCCCCGCGCTCGAGCTGGTATTCGCGCTCGGACAGGTCGTTGACCACGCAGTATCCCGCCACATGATCCAGCGCCTGTTGCACCGGCACATAGCGGGCGCGGCGGCCGATGACCACGCCCAGTTCCACTTCCCAGTCGCTCTTGACCGAATCGCGCGGCAGCACCACCGGGTCGTTGCAGCCGATCACGGCGCTGGTGGGTTTCATGAAAATGACGGGCTCCTGTGGCACCGGCAAGCCGGATTCCGCGGCGTGATCGGCGTAGTTCAGGCCGATGCAGATGAATTTGCCCATGCCCGACCAGGGAGGCGCCAGGCGCCCGGGCTGCGTCACGACAGGCAGGGAGTCGGCGTCCAGGCCGCGCAGGCGCTGCTGCAACGGGCCCGCCAGGCTTTCGGCCGTAATGTCGTCCAGCACGCCCGACAAGTCGCGGATGCGGCCCTGGGCGTCTAGCAGTGCGGGTTTTTCGGCGCCCTTGGCGCCATGGCGCAGCAGCTTCATGGAATGCAGTGTCCTTGTAATGAGTAAGAAAAAGGCGGAATGTGCAGCGTAACTGTTCAGCCGGACCAGCCGCCATCGATAACCTGTGCCGTGCCGGTGGTAAACGCCGACTCGTCGCTGGCCAGGTACACGGCCAGCGCCGCGACCTCCTCGGCGCGGCCGATGCGTCCCATGGGCTGGCGCGCGACAAATGCGGCCAGCACCGTCGCTTCGGCCTGGCCGCTGACGCGCGCCTGCTCGGCGATACGCTGGCGCAGCGAGGGCGAATCCACCGTGCCGGGGCAGATCGCGTTGCAGCGGATGCCATGGCCCACAAAATCGGCCGCCACCGACTTGGTCAGGCCGATGACGGCCGCCTTGCTGGTGCCGTACACGAAGCGGTTGGAAACACCCTTTATGCTGGACGCCACCGAGGCCATGTTGATAATGGAGCCCTGTCGCCGCTCGATCATGCCGGGCAGGAAGGCGCGGATCAGCCGGTACATGGCGCGCACGTTCAGTTCAAAGGAAAAATCCCACGCGGCTTCGTCGCATTCGAGAATCGTGCCGGCATGCACAAAGCCCGCGCCGTTGAACAGCACATCCACCGGCCCGGCCTCTGCCGCGGCCCGGGCCACCGCCGCCGGGTCGGTCACGTCGAGCCTCATGGCCGTGCAGCCCGGCACATCCTTCAGTGCGTCCGGGTTCAGGTCGGCCGCCAGCACGCGCGCGCCTTCACGTGCGTACGCCAACGCAGTGGCCCGGCCGATGCCCTGCCCCGCCGCGGTAACGAACGCCGTCTTTCCTTCCAATCTGCCCGACATGCCGGGATCTCCTGTTGTGGCCGCCCGCAGGCGGCCGGGTTTGCCGGGATCAGCGTCCGCCAAGCAGCTCCGGCAGCCACATACTGACGCTGGGCACATAGGTAATGATGACCAGCGCCACGAACAGCGGCACCAGCCAGGGCAGGATGGCCATGGTCGTGCGCTCCACCGACAGCTTTGACACCCGCGCCAGCACGAACAGCACCATGCCCAATGGCGGATGCAGCAGCCCTATCATCAAGTTCAGCGTCATCACCAGCCCGAAGTGGATGGGATCGATGCCCAGTTTCAACACCAGCGGCAGCAGGATGGGCACCAGGATGGTGATGGCCGCAATGGTGTCGATGAAGCAGCCCACGATCAGGATCAGCACGTTGGCCAGCAGCAGGAACACCCACTTGTTGTCGGTAACGGCCAGGATGGCGTCGGTGAGCGCCTGCGCCGCCTGCGTGGTGGTGAGCAGCCACGCGAAAACAGAGGCCGCGGTAACGATGAACAGCACCGATGCGGTGGTCTCGATGGTATCGAACGTAGCCTTGGCCAACGAGCGCAGCGTCATCGACCGGTAGCGCACCAGGCCCAGGAAAAGCGCCCAGATTACCGCCGCCACGGCGGCTTCGGTGGGCGTGAACCAGCCCATCGTCATGCCGCCGATCAGGATGACCGGCGCCATCAAGGCCATGACGGCCGAAAAGTCGAAATACCAGTCAGCCGCCAGCAAGGCCGCAAATGCCACCAGCGTAGCCACGTTGGCGGACACGCCGAACAGGGTCATCACCCAGATGGTGAGCGGGAAAGCGAGCACGACGGCCACTTCCAGCGATGCACCCGCCAGCCGCTTCCAGTTAAAGGGCACGTCGCCGCCCCAATTGTTCTTGCGGGCAAAATAGGCCACCGTGAACATCATCATCAGCGTCAGCACGACCCCCGGCACCACGCCCGCCAGGAACAGCGACCCGATCGACACGTTGGCCATCATGCCGTAGATCACGAAGGGCAACGACGGCGGCAGGATGGGCCCCAGCGTCGCCGACGCCGCCGTGACGCCCACGGCGAACTCGGTCTGGTAGCCGTGGTCTTTCATGGCCTTGATCTCGATCGTGCCCAGCCCTGCGGCATCCGCGATGGCGGTGCCCGACATGCCGGCGAACACCACCGACCCGACAATATTCACCTGGCCCAGCCCGCCGCGCATCCAGCCCACCAGCGCCACGGCAAAGTTGTAGATGCGTCCGGTGATGCCGGCGATGTTCATCAAGTTGCCGGCCAATATGAAGAACGGCACGGCCAGCAGCGGAAACGACTCCACGCCGGCGATCATGCGCTGCGCGATCACCACGTCGGGCACTCCGCCAGACCACAACAGAAAAAACAGCGAGGCGCCGGCCATGGCCACGGCCACCGGCACGCCGACGATCATCAACAGCAGGAAGGTTCCGATCAGAATTCCCATACGGGCTCCTTGTGCGCGGGTGGCTCAGTCCAGGCTTTGGTATGCGGCGGGGTTTTCCAGCGACGAGTAGCCCTGGCGCCAGTTCTGCACACTGACTTGCACCGAACGCACGAACATCATCACGAAGCCCGCCAGCGCCAGCCAGTACACGTAGGCCTTGTTCCACATGATGGTGGTCATGGGCTCGGCGCCCACCAGTTCTATATAGCGGTACACCAGCCACACGGCATAGCCGAAGAAGGTCGTGCGCAGCACGTCGATAAGGGTCGCCAGTATTCGCCCCAAGGGCTTGGGCAGGTAGCGGTACAGGAAATCGACCTGTATGTGGCGACAGATGCGCACACACATGGCCGACCCGAAGAACACCACGCCGATCAGCGCATACACCGCCAGTTCTTCGGTCCACGCGAACGAATTGTTCATGACGTAGCGCGTGAAGAACTGCAGGAACACCAGCACGGCCATTATCCAGAACAGGGCCAGGCAGAACCAGTCTTCGAAGCGATAGGCGGACAGGTCGATATTCTGGTGCTGGTCGGCTTCTTCGAAGCTGTGGACGATGGATTCGACCGACGAAGCGTGCTGCCCGGCTGCCGCCTGGTGCACGGCCCCTGCCGGCGCATCGTCTCGGTACGGGTTCAGGACTGGTGCGTCTGCACCGCTTTGCGCTTGCATGCGATTCCCCTGTCGATGGCAACCAGGCGGGCCGCCGCATGACGGCCCGCTGCCGCGGTTTACTAGAGGGCCTGGATCGCGTCCCAATCGGCCTTCTGATAGCCGTACTGCTCGAATGGCACCTTCTTCAGCACGATGTCGCGATAGGCATTGGTATCGACCTCGACAACGTTCAGGCCTTTCTGGCGGAATATCTCCACCAGCTCTTTTTCACGCGCGATGACTTCCTGCGAAGCCTTGGCTGCGGCCTCTTGCGCAACTTCGGAAAATATCTTTCGGTCTTCTTCCGACAGGCTCTTCCACAACTTGCCTGAGATGACCGTGTTCAGGTGGTCGACGATGTGCCCGGTAAGCACGATGTTCTTCTGCACTTCGAAGAACTTCTTGGCTTCGATGGTCGTCAGCGGGTTTTCCTGCGCTTCGACGGTGCCGTTCTGCAGCGCCAGGTACACCTCGGCAAAGGCGATCGGCGATGTGTTGGCGCCGCAGGCGCGCGGCATGGCGAGATAGGCCGGCACGTCGGGCACGCGCATCTTCAGGCCCTTCATTTCGTCGCACTTGGTGAACGGCCGGTTGGATGTGGAATGACGGGTGCCATAGTACGTGGTGGCCACGATATGGTTGCCGCTCTTTTGCTGGTAGCCGTCGGTCAGCGTTTTGTAGATATCGCTCTTGGTATAGGCCAACAGGTGTTCGGGGTCGCGGAAGGTGTAGGGGTAGTAAGTGACGCCTATGCGCGGAAAGCTCTTGGCGGCAAAGCTGGAACCGGAAATGATCATGTCCACGGTGCCCAGCGTCAGCCCCTGGTTGATGTCGTTTTCCTTGCCCAGCTGCGAGGCGGGGTACACGTCGATATGGTATCGGCCGTTGGTGCGTTTCTCGATTTCCTGGGCGGCCCACACCGAACTGGTATGGAAGGGCTCCGAGGTTTCGTATACATGCGCCCACTTCAGCGTGGTCTGTGCCAGCGCGCTGCCCGACACGGACAGAATGGCCGAGGCCAGCAGCGTCTTGACGGCATTGCCTTGCTTCATCGTTGTCTCCTCTCTTCTGAGGTTGATCGGGCGGCGGCCTGGTTGTTATGAATACCGCTGCCTTTGGTGGTCAGGGGTCACATACAAGCTGCACCTTGGTACTGCGCGTGCGGTCGGCGGCCAATTCAAAGGCTTCGGCCGCACGCTCGAGCGGCAATTGCGCGCTCATCAATGGCCGCACATCGACCCGCCGGGTACGCAGGAACGAAACGGCCCAATCGAATTCGACGCCGGCGCGGAAAGCGCCCACGTAGTCCAGTTCCCGCGACATGATGCTGTTGGCGGGAAACGCAATGCCCGAGGCGGGCAGCGTGCCTACCTGCACGATGCGCCCGCCGCGCCGCACGGCGGCCAGGCAGGTGTCCAGCGCCGCAGGGCTGCCGGCCGCCTCGATGGCCACATCGGCCAGATCGGCCAAGTCGGCCGGCGACGCCCGGTCGGATCGCAACGTGTCGTCGGCGCCGACCTGTCGCGCCATCGACAGCGGCCGGTCGGCGATGTCGGCGACTACAACACTGGCGGCGCCGGCCAGCCGCGCAGCCAGGGCCGTCATGCAGCCGATGGTGCCGCCGCCCGTGACGAGTACCGTCTTGCCCAGCAGGCGGCCGGCGCGATGCACGCCGTGCAGTCCGATGGACAAGGGCTCGGCACATGCCAGTTCACCCAGCGAGATATCCTCGTGCACCGGAGTAAGCTGCCGCTCGCCCATGACGAAGCGCTCGCGGAACATGCCCTGCACGTGCGGGTACACGCTGGCGCTGCCCAGAAAACGCATGTGCCGGCACAGGTTGTCGCGGCCGGCGCGGCAATAATCGCACTGCCCGCAAGGGTGCGAGGGATTGATGGCGACTTTCATGCCGGGCTGCACGCGGGTGACCGCGCTGCCCACGCGCACTACCGTGCCGGACGCCTCGTGCCCGGGGATCAGCGGCTCGCGAATCACAAAGTCGCCTACACGGCCATGCAGGAAATAATGCAGGTCGGACCCGCAGATGCCGGCCGCGCCCAGGCGCAGTTCGACGTCGTGCGCGCCCAGCGGCGTTTCGCCGTCGGTATCCAGCCGCAGGTCGCGCGCCCCGTGGATTCTGCAGACAAGGCTCATGTCCGGACCTTGGGAGCGGACGCCCAGCTGGCGGTCAGCCGGTCGTGCGAACACGACAGGTGGCGGCGCATGGCTTCGCGGGCTCGGGCCGCGTCGCCAGCCGCGATGGCGTCGACAACACGGCCGTGTTCGGCGATGGCCGCTTGCCAGCTGGACGGGTTTTCAAAGTAATCGCCCAGCTTGACCGACAACGGGTTGTGGCGTTCGTCAAACAACTCGCCGACCACCCGCAGCAGCACAGAATTATTGGCGATCTCGGCCACGCGCAAATGGAACAGCCGGTCGCCCTGGATGGGTACCTGTCCGGCCTCGGCCTCTTCCTGCATGGCCTGAACCGCCTCGCGCAGCCCTTCCACCTGCACCGGCTGGGCAAGCTCGGCAGCCTGCGCGGCCAGTTCGCCCTCGACCAGTTGCCGGGCCAATATGGTCTCGAGCGGGCTCTCGGCCACCACGCTGGCGGATCCGTCGCGGCTGCGCACATAAATGCCCGACCCCATGCGCACTTCGACCAGGCCTTCCACTTCCAGCGCAATAAGCGCTTCGCGCACGGACGGGCGCGACACGCCCAGCTTCAGGGCAAGGTCGCGTTCGGGCGGCAGGCGCGCCCCCACGGGGAATTCGCCCGCCTGGATCAGCACCCGCAACTGGTCGGCAATCTGGCGGTACAGTCGGCGCGGTTCTATGGGATGAAAAGGCATGGAAGCGGCAAAAAGGTAAAGTGGCCTTACCAGTTGTCCGCATGTTGCGCGCCACAGCCGGGTGGGCACAATTAGGGTTTGCGCTAGGCGCCCCGGCGGCCGGCCGCTACGACCCTACCCCGCATGCAACGCGAATCTGTTAAAAACGACGCGCCATACGCACATACCCGGTACATGTCTCATACTCCGCACCCTTCTCCCTACAAAAGCACAGGCGGCCTGCGGCGCATCCTCAACGCGCTGCGCTATTCGCTGCAGGGCCTGCAAGCCGCTATCAAATACGAAGCGGCTTTCCGGCAGGAACTGGTGCTGGCCATTCTGCTGATACCGGCGGCTTTTTTCCTGGGACGCAGCACCGACGAGGTGTTCATTCTGATCGCCTCGGTGATCCTGGTGCTGGTGGTGGAACTGCTGAATTCGGCGGTAGAGGCGCTGGCCGATGCGCTGTCGGTCGAAACGCACCCTTTGCTGGGCCGCGCCAAAGACCTGGGCAGTGCGGCCGTGATGCTGATGTTGCTGTTCACCATCGCCGTGTGGGTGGCCGTGGGCGTCAGCCGGTTCTTGCTCTAGGCAGGCCCGGCGGCATGCCGCTTGCTTCGGCCCGGAACCGGCAACGGGCGGCTCCCCCGCCCACCGACTTCCCTCTATACTTTTCTGCATGGCTAACGATCCGATCCACCCTGCGCCAGACCCCGCTCATCGCGTCGTGATCGTCGGCGGCGGCGCAGGCGGCCTGGAGCTGGCCGCCAAGCTGGGGCGCAAGCACGGCCCGCGCTACGTCACGCTGGTGGACAGCCGCCCTATCCATATCTGGAAGCCTTCGCTGCACGAAGCCGCCGCGGGCACGCTGGACATTTACCAGGAAGGCCTGTCTTACCTGATGCTGGCCAATTTGTGCGGGTTCTCGTTCGCGATGGGCGAGTTGCAGGGTGTGGACCGGGAACGCCGCGTCATCCAGATCAGTGCAGTGGCCGATGCGCACGGCGAGGTGGTGCTGCCGGCACGCGAACTGCATTACGACACGCTGGTGCTTGCGGTGGGCAGCGTGTCGAACTTCTTCAATACGCCGGGCGCCGAGCAGTACGCGGTGACGCTGGACAACACCGAAAATGCCGAAGCGTTCCGCCTGACCATGCTCAAGGCGATGGCGCGCGTGGACCAATCCAAAGTGCGCGACCCTTCTGCCCGCCTGGATGTGGTGATCGTCGGCGGCGGGGCCACAGGGGTGGAGCTGGCCGTGGAACTGCATGAAGCGGGCGGCGTGGTCGCCGCATATGGCCTGCCGAACTTCCGCGCCGAACGCGATCTGGCCATCACGCTGGTAGAAGGCGCACCGCGCATATTGGCGGCTCTGCCCGAGAGAATTTCCGAAGCGGCGCTGGCGCGCCTGACCGAGTTGGGCATACGCGTGGAAACCAATTGCCGCGTGGCAGAAGTCACGGCCCGCAGCGTCAAGACGGCCGACGGCCGGGAATTTCCGGCGAGCCTGTGCATGTGGGCCGCCGGCATCAAGGGCCTGCCCTTGATGGAAGCCTTGGGCATGCCTTGCAACCGCAGCGGCCAGTTGGTGGTAAACAGCCGCCTGGAATCCCCCGACCCGAATATTCTGGCCCTGGGCGACTGCTGCGCCGTGCCGCGCGGCGATTCGGGCACGGTGCCCGCGCGCGCGCAGGCCGCGCACCAGGAAGCCACCTACCTGGCGCGCAAGATCACGGCGCGCATCCGCGGCAAGGCCGAACCCCGCGAGCCCTACGAATACCGCGACCGCGGGTCGCTGGTGTCGCTGGGGCAGGATGCGGGCGTGGGCAGCCTGATGGGCAAGCTGGCGGGCCGGGGCCTGTTTGTCAGCGGTACACTGGCGCGCCTGATGTACATGAGCCTGCACCTGATGCACCACCACGCGGTGCTGGGCCTGCGGCGCACCGCCACGCTGGCGCTGGCGCGCCTGCTGATGCGGCGCACACATCCACGCGTGAAACTGCACTGAATATCCATGACCTTCATACAACGACTTGAACAAGCCTGGGCGCAGGGCAATACGCTGCTGCAGGTCGGGCTGGACCCCGATCCCAAGCGCTTTCCGCGCGAGCTGCAAGGCAAGCCGGACGCCATCTTCCAGTTCTGCCGCGGCATCGTCGACGCCACGGCGCCCTACGCGTGCAGCTTCAAGCCGCAGATCGCGTACTTCGCCGCGCATCGGGCCGAAGAGCAGCTGGAGGCCCTGTGCGCGCATATTCGCGCGACGCATCCCCATCTGCCGATTGTGCTGGACGCCAAGCGCGGCGATATCGGCACCACCGCCGAACACTACGCGCGCGAAGCGTACGAACGGTACGGGGCGCATGCCATGACGGTAAACCCATACATGGGGCTGGATTCGGTCGAGCCCTACCTGGGCTGGAAAGACCGCGGCGTGATCGTGCTGTGCCGCACGTCCAATCCGGGCGGTTCGGACCTGCAGTTCCTGAAGCTGGACAGCGGCGAACCGCTGTACCTGCACGTTGCCGGCATGGTGGCCGACAAATGGAACGCCGACGGGCAATGCGGGCTGGTGGTGGGCGCCACCTACCCCAACGAGCTTGCGGCCGTGCGCCAGCGCATAGGCGAGGCGATGCCGTTGCTGGTGCCCGGCATCGGAGCCCAGGGCGGAGACATCACCGCCACAGTGAATGCCGGGCGCAATACAGCGGGCACCGGCATGATGGTCAACGCTTCGCGGGCCATCCTGTACGCCAGCGGCGGCGACGACTGGCGCGAAGCGGCCGCACAGGCAGCCAGGGATCTGCGCGACGCCATCAACGCCGTGCGATAAACAGCGGCCACCGTCGGGCGTGCGCAAAAGCCGATAAATAGCAGCCACCGTCGGGGTGCGCGAAACCTGATAAACAGCAGCCACCGTCGGGGGCGCGAAAGGTGTCAGGCACCCTTCGGGAGCCAGACACCGCTCCCGTTGCAAACTATGCGGTGTCTGACTCCCGAAGGGTGTCAGACACCTTCCGCCACGCGACACCTTCCGCCACCGCGACACCGCCGCGCCGGGCTTATGGCCGGCTGCGATGGACGGGTTCGCCGATCAATTCCAGCAGCCCGCGTAGCGCGTACACCACCGAACTTTGCCGCACCTGCGCCCGGTCGCCGGCGAACACCTGGGTGTCTGCGCGCGACGTGATCCCGTCGCCGTTGCGTATCGTGCGCGAAAGGTGTCAGGCACCCTTCGGGAGCCAGACACCGCTCCCGTTGCAAACTATGCGGTGTCTGACTCCCGAAGGGTGTCAGACACCTTCCGCCACCGCGACACCTTCCGCCACCGCGACACCGCCGCGCCGGGCTTATGGCCGGCTGCGATGGACGGGTTCGCCGATCAATTCCAGCAGCCCGCGTAGCGCGTACACCACGGAACTTTGCCGCACCTGCGCCCGGTCGCCGGCGAACACCTGGGTGTCTGCGCGCGACGTGATCCCGTCGCCGTTGCGTATCGCGAAACCGAAGCACACCATGCCTACCGGTTTGCCGGGCGTGGCGCCGCCCGGGCCGGCGATGCCCGTGGTGGACGCGGCGATATGCACGGCGGGACTGGCCAGCATGACGCCGCTGGCCATTTCCAGCGCCGTCTCTTCACTGACGGCGCCGAACCTGTCCAGGGTATCGGCCGATACATTGAGCTCGGCAATTTTTGCGTCGTTGCTGTACGTGACGAGCCCCCGGTCGAACCAGTCGCTGGAGCCCGCCACGGCCGTGATGGCGCCGGCCAGCAAACCGCCGGTGCAGGATTCGGCCGTGCCCAGCACGAGGCCGCGTCGCTGCAATGCGGCGCCCAGTCGTTCGGCCAAACCCAGCGCCTGGGCCTGGGACAGGGAAGCGGGCGCGAGGCCCGGCACAGGCTTGTGCGGCAACGTCATGTGAAGACCCCCAGGCGTACGAGTATGGCCATGACCAGCAAGGCATAGCCCGCGGCAACGATGTCGTCCCACATGACCCCGAAGCCGCCCTTGATCTTGGCGTCGAAATACTTGATGGGCGGCGGCTTGGCGATATCGAACAGCCGGAACAGGCCAAACGCGGTCAGCTGCGCGAGAAAGGTGCCGGGCACCAGCCACAGCACCAGCCAGAACGCCACCATCTCGTCCCATACGATACCGACATGGTCGTCTACCTGCAATTCACGCGCGACGCGATGGCACGCCCAGCAGCCGTACGCGAACGCCAGGGCCAGGAAGATGGCCAGCGCCAGGTCGGACGCGGCCGGCGCCGCCGCCGCCCAGATCAGCCAGGCCAGCAGCGTGCCCCAGGTGCCCGAAGCCGGACGCAACAGGCCGCTGCCCAGGCCGAAGGCGATCAGCCGGCCGGGGTCGCCCGCCACCCAGCGCGGGGCAGGATAGGCCACCCGCACGCGATTGCGCATGGATGCCGGAGACGAATCGGGGCTGGCGGGCATAGAGATTCAGGAAACAGGAAAATGATCGAAGCCGCGCGGCAGTTCGCGCAGCGGCAGGCCATCCGCGTCCAGCACCACGATGCCGGGCTGGGATTCGATGAATCCGATGGCGGTGACAGGCACCCCGGCGCGGGCCGCCGCATCCAGCACGCGGCCGCGGTCGGCCGGCGCGGCGGTAAAACACAATTCGTAGGCATCGCCGCCGCCCAGCACGGCCTGCAACACCGTTTCGGCCGGCAGGCCCTGCACGGGGACGGCCACCGGCATCGCCGCGTAGTCCAGCCGGGCGCCGGCCCCGCTGGCGCGCAGGATATGCCCCAGGTCTTGCAGCAGGCCGTCGGAAATATCGATGGCGGCGTGCGCCAGCCCAGCCAGCGCCTGCCCCAGCGCCACCCTGGGCTGCGGGCGTTCCAGCGCCGTGCGCGTTGCCGCCAGCCGGGCGTCGTCGGCCGGCAGCTGTCCGTCGAGCAGGCGGTAAGCCACGTCGGCCGCGCCCAGCGCGCCCGATACCCAGATCTGGTCGCCCGCACGCGCGGCATCGCGGCGCAGGGCGCGGCCCGGCTCGACTGCGCCAAATACCGTGACGCTGATGGCCAGCTCGTGCGCGCTGCGCGTGGTGTCGCCGCCGATCAGCGGGCAGCCATGCGCGCCGGCCAGTTCATGAAAACCCTGCGCAAATGCCGCGAGCCAGGATTCGTCGGCCTGTGGAAGCGCCAGACCCAGCACGCAGCCGATGGGCATGGCGCCCATGGCGGCCAGGTCGGACAGGTTGACGGCCAACGCTTTGTGGCCCAAGGCGTGGGGATCGACATCGGGAAAGAAATGCCGCCCCTGAATCAGCATGTCGGTGCTGGTGGCAATGTGCATGCCGGCCGGCGCCGGGAACATGGCGCAATCGTCGCCCACCCCCAGCATGCCCGCGGGCGCCGGCCGAGCAAAGAAACGCGCGATCAGATCGAACTCAGAGGCCAAGCGGGTCTCCAGCACGGCGCGCGGCAGCGCGCGCCGCGCCTATCGGCGCTGCGAGGCGGCTGCCTGCACCTCGGTGGCGCGCACGTCGGCAGCCAGTTTATCGAGCACGCCGTTGACGAACTTGAAGCCATCGGTGCCGCCGAACGATTTGGCCAGTTCGACCGCTTCATTGATGGCCACCTTGTACGGCACTTCGACGTGGTGCACGAGTTCGTAGCTGCCGATAAGCAAGATGCCGTGCTCTACCGGCGACAGTTCGTTCAACGGCCGGTCGATGTAGGGCGCAAAGCGCTCGCGCAGGTTGGGCGCCTCGCGCAACACGCCATGCAGCAGCGTCTTGAACCATTGGGCATCGGCTTCGGAGAAGTCGTCGGCGTCGCGCAGGTGCGCGTCGATTTCGCCGGCGTCCTGCGTACCTTCGCCGCCGCGCAACAGCCACGCGTACACGCCCTGCAGCGCAAATTCGCGGGCACGCCGGCGGGCGCTGCGAGCGTTGGCGCGCGCCTGCGCCGCGCTATCAGCGGCTGTCGGTTTCTTCGTCGTCAAAATCTTCGTCCTCGTCTTCGTCGTCTTCGTCGTCTTCTTCGGGCTGCAGCGCCGCCACCAGGTTGGCCATTTCAACGGCCGCCTCGGCGCAATCGCTGCCCTTGCCCGCCGCCCGGGCCTGGGCTTGTTCGTCGGTGTCGACCGTCAGCACGCCATTGGCCACGGGAATGCCCGTTTCGAGCGAAATGCGGGAAATCGCGCGCGCCATTTCGTTGCTGACCACTTCGAAGTGATAGGTTTCGCCGCGGATGACCGCGCCCAGCGCGATCAGCGCGTCAAACTCGAAGCTTTCGGCCATGTGCGACAGCGCCACGCCAAGTTCGAGCGCGCCCGGCACGCTGGCCACCATGACGTCGCGTTCGTCCACGCCGAGTTCGGCCAGCTTCTTCAGGCACGCATCGAGTTCGGCCATGCCGATTTCTTCGTTGAACCGGGCGCGCACGATACCGATGTGCAGCCCTTCGCCGTTCAGGTCGGGGGTAAGGATGTAAGGATTCATGAGTCGGCCTTGGGGGAAGTGGCAGAGGTGGAAGGGTCGCAATCGTAACCCGTAATGGTGAGCGAAAAGCCCGCCATGCTGGGCATTTTGCGCGGCCGGGCCAACAGGCGCATCTGGCCGACATTGAGATCGCGCAGGATCTGCGCGCCGATGCCGTACGTGCGCAGCCCGTAACGCTCGCCGTCGCGCACCGGCGGCTGGGCGGCCGCGTCGCCCCAGGCGGCGATCTGTTCGAAAAGATGTTCGGCGGACGCCTGGCAGTTCATGAGCACCATCACGCCCGCCGGCGATTGCGCAATGGCCTGCAAGGCGCGACCCACGCCCCAGCTGTGCACCGTGGCGCCGGCATCGAGCGCGTCCAGGATGGACGAGGGCTCGTGCACGCGGACCAGGGTTTCCCGCTGCGGATCGATGGCCCCATGCACCAGGGCCAGATGCACTGCCCCGTTGGCCGTGTCTTTATAGGCCACCGCCCGGAACTGGCCCCAGGCGGTCTGCATGAGGTGTTCGCCCACGCGCTGCACGACGGACTCGTGTTCGCTTCGATACTGGATAAGGTCGGCAATGGTGCCGATCTTGAGATTGTGCGCGCGCGCGAACTCGACCAGGTCGGGCAGGCGCGCCATCGTGCCGTCGGGGTTGAGAATTTCGCAAATGACCGCGGCAGGCGTCAGGCCCGCCATGGCGGTGAGGTCGCAACCGGCTTCGGTGTGGCCGGCGCGCACCAGCACGCCCCCGGGCACCGCGCGCACCGGGAATATGTGGCCGGGCTGGACCAGGTCGCTGGGCTTGGCGTCGCGCGCCACGGCCACCTGGATGGTGCGGGCCCGGTCGGCGGCCGAAATGCCCGTTTCGACGCCTACGGCGGCCTCGATGGACTGCGTGAAGTTGGTGCCGTAGCGGGTGCCGTTGCGGCTGGCCATGAGCGGCAGGTCGAGTTGCCGGCAGCGTTCTTCGGTAAGCGTCAGGCACACCAGGCCCCGGCCATGGGTAACCATGAAGTTGATGGCCTCTGGCGTGACGAACTCGGCAGCCATGACGAGATCGCCTTCGTTTTCGCGATCTTCTTCGTCAACCAGAATGACGATGCGGCCGGCGCGCAGTTCGGCGATGATCTCGGCAACCGAGGAAATGCCAAAGGACTCCGGGGCAGCGTCGGACGCAATGGAAGCAAGCGGGGCAGGCATGAAAATGACCACAGCGGCAGGAAAACGCTAAGTTTACCGCCCTTGGCCACGCCGCGGCCGGACCCGGGCGGCCACGTCGCCGCCTGCCGCGCCGGCCTGAACGGTAAACTGCCACCCACAGCGATCACGCGAAAACATCCCGACACACGGACTTCACGACAAGGACCCCCATGCAAGCGCTTGCAGCCATGCCTGCCACTGTTGCCGCAGCGGTGCGTATTGTGCTCACCGATATCGACGACACCCTGACCACCGACGGACGCCTGCCCGCCGACGCCTACGCGGCGCTCGAGCGGCTGGAAGCCGCCGGCGTCGTGGTCGTGCCCATTACCGGCCGCCCCGCGGGCTGGTGCGACCACATCGCACGCATGTGGCCGGTGCGCGCGGTGGTGGGCGAGAACGGCGCCTTCTACTATGCGTACGACCGCGCCGCCCGGCGCATGAAAACCCATTATTGGGCCGATGCCCAGGCGCGCGCGTCCAGCCGCGAGCGCCTGGACGCCATACGCGACCGGGTACTGCGCGAAGTGCCGGGGGCGGCGGTCGCCAGCGACCAGGACTACCGCGTGGCCGACCTTGCCATCGACTTCTGCGAAGATGTGCCCGCCCTGCCCGAGGCGGCCATCAGCCGCATCGTCGACATCTTCCATGAAGCCGGCGCGCAGGCCAAAGTCAGCTCCATCCACGTGAACGGCTGGTTCGGCGACTACGACAAGCTCACCATGACGCGCACGCTGTTCGAGCGCGAACTGGGCCTGGATATCGACCAGGCGCTGCCCGAATGCCTGTTCATCGGCGACTCGCCCAACGACGAGCCCATGTTCAGGTTCTTTCCCGTATCGGTAGGCGTGGCCAACATCCAGGCCTTGCTGCACCGCCTGGACCACCATCCCGCCTATGTGGCCTCGCGCCACGGCGGCGGCGGTTTCGTGGAAATGGCCGACCGCCTGTTGCAGGCCAGGGCAGCCGCCGGATCCGCATCGTGAAGACGTCCCCCACGCCCCCTGCGCGGGCCACGGACGGCCGGCGCAGCATCCAGTCCGTCGAGGTCGGATTCCCGCTGCTGGCCGCCCTGGTCGACGCGGGCAAGCCCCTGACGCTGCGCGATCTGGCCAGCGCCGCCGGCATGACGTCGGCCAAGGCCCACCCTTATCTGGTGAGCTTCACGCGGGTCGGGCTGGTGCAGCAGGATTCGGCAACGGGGCAGTACGAACTCGGGCCGTTCGCCCTGCAGATGGGGCTGGTGAGCCTGCAGCGCCTGGACCCGGTGCGGGTTGCCATGCCCGAAGTCGCCGCGCTGCAGGCCACGATCGGGCACACGCTGGGTATCGCGGTGCTGGGCTCGCACGGGCCCACTATGATCCACATGACCGAAGCCAGCTATCCCGTGCACGTCAACATGCGCAAGGGCACGGTGATGTCGATGCTGCATACCGCCACCGGGCTGGTATTCGCGGCCTGGCTGCCGCCCAAGGTGGCCGAGCACTACATCTCGCGCGAAGCGGGCGACACGGCGGTTATTGCCGGCCGGCAACCGCCGCGCAAGGTAACCTACGCCGAGGTCGAGGCGCAACTGGCGGACATCCGCGTGCATGGCATGGCGCGCGCCCTGGGCAACCCCCTGCCCGGCGTGGATGCGCTTTCGGTGCCGGTGTTCGACAGTACCGGCACCGTGGTGCTGGCACTGACGGCGCTCGGGCCGACCGGCCTGTTCGATTCGCAATGGAACGGCGCCATCGCCAAACCGCTGCTCGAATGCGCGCGGGAAATTTCGCGCAAGCTCGGTTATCGCAAATAAACGCAGGCCCCATCCGGCAAAACGAAAACAAATCGAAAAAAACGAAACCGACACGAAAACAACACGAAAACAAATACAAGTAATCCCCCGCTGGGCGGTTTCGTTTTTTTGTGTTTGAATATTTAAGTTTGGTGATATTCGAACACTGAAGGAGACACCGTCATGCAAGCCTTGCGCCTGATACAAGCCGCCGCGGCCATTTCCCTGGCCTTCGGCATGCAAGCCGCCCAAGCGGCCGACAGCTGCCCCAATCGGGGCGACCTCGATCAAATGTATTGCGACGCCAACAAGGACCTCGTCGCCGATACGCCCACCGACCCCGCCAAGCTGAAAACGCCGTCCACGCTGGTGTTCACCTACACGCCCGTCGAAGACCCGGCCGTGTACGCCAACATCTTCAAGCCGTTTACGGAATACCTGGCCGAATGCACCGACAAGCGCGTGGTGTTCTACCAGGTGCAAAGCAACGCGGCCGAAATCGAAGCCATGCGCTCGGGCCGGCTGCACGTGGGCGGCTTCTCTACCGGCCCCACGGCCTTTGCCGTGAACATCGCCGGCGCGGTGCCGTTTGCCGTCAAGGGCTATGCCGATAGCTTCCAGGGCTACAACCTGATCGTCATCGTCAAGAAAGACAGCCCCTACCAGAAGCTCGCCGACCTGAAGGGCAAGAAGCTCGCCCACACCTCGCCTTCGTCGAACTCGGGCCACATGGCTCCCGTGGCGCTGTTCCCCAAAGAAGGCCTGGTGCCGGAACAAGACTACAAGATCATTTTCTCGGGCAAGCATGACCAGTCGGTCATGGGCGTGAACTCGGGCGACTACGACGCGGCCGCCGTGGCCTCCGACGTCTTCTATCGCATGGCCGAGCGCGGCCAGGTCAAGGAAGAAGATTTCCGCATCATCTACACCAGCGAGAAATTCCCCACCTCGTCGTTCGCCTACGCGCACGACCTGGAGCCGAAGTTCCGCGACCAGATGCTGAAGTGCTTCTATGACTACCGCTTCCCGGACGCCATGAAAGAAGCCTTCGACGGCGCCGACCGCTTCTACCCCGTCACTTACGAGAAAGACTGGGCCATCGTGCGGCAGGTCGCCGAATCGGGCGGCGAAAGCTTCAACCGTGCCGCGTACGATCGCGAAACCGCCAAGAGCAAGGGCAAGCAGTAAGCATGACCACATCTTTACGTATTACCGGCCTGGTCAAGGAATACCGGGCCGGCCGGCCGGTGCTCAAGCACATCGACCTGCATGTCGAGGGGCAGGGCCTGACGGCCATCATCGGCCCCTCGGGCACCGGCAAAAGTACGCTGTTGCGCTGTATTAACCGCCTGATCGACCCCACCCGGGGAAAAATCGAGCTGCAGACGGGTAATGATTCCATTGATCTGGCCGCCATCCGCGGCACGGCGCTGCGCCAGGCGCGGCGCCGTATCGGCATGGTGTTCCAGGAATACAACCTGGTCGAACGCCTGACCGTCATGGAAAACCTGCTTACGGGCCGTCTGGGCTACAGCAGCGCCATCAAGGCCTGGATGCGGCGTTTCGAGGCCGACGACATCGAACGCGCATACCAGCTGCTCGACGTGGTGGGGCTCAATGGTTTCAGCGACCAGCGCGCCGACGCACTGTCGGGCGGGCAGCGCCAGCGCGTGGGCATCGCCCGCGCGTTGATGCAGCGCCCCCAGCTGCTGCTGGCCGACGAGCCGACCTCTTCGCTGGACCCCAAGACCTCGGTCGAGATCATGGAACTGCTGGCCGAGCAAGGCAGCGCCAATGGCATTCCGGTGCTGGTCAATATCCACGACGTGGATCTGGCCCGCCGCTACGCCACCCGCATCGTGGGCATGTCGGGCGGCCACATCGTCTACGACGGCGATGGCCAGGGCCTGGACACGGCCACACTGAAAACCATCTACGGAGGCGAATCGTGGCTGCAGTAAGGCGCCGCCCGTTCGCGCTTTCATGGCAGGCAAAGCTGGGCACGGTGCTGGTCATCGTGTATTCGCTGTATGCGGCCGGCCAGCTCGATTTCAGCCTGGACCGCTTCAAGGCGGGGCTGGGCCACGCCGCCACACTGCTGGGGCGCATGTTCCCCCCGCACATCCAGCAACCCGACACGCTTTGGCAAGGCCTGGCCGAAAGCCTGGAAATCGCCGTGCTTGCCTCGGTGATCGGCATTCTGGTGGCCTTGCCCGTGGGCCTGCTGGGCGCCCGCAACCTGATGCCCAACTGGGCGTCGTGGCCCGCCCGCGCGCTGGTGGCCCTGTGCCGCTCGCTGCACCCCGTGATCGTCGCGATTCTGTTCGTCAAGGCGGTGGGCTTTGGCGCCCTGGCCGGCATCCTGGCGCTGGCCGTGGCATCGGTGGGGTTCATCGGCAAGCTGTTTACCGAAGCCATCGAAGAAATCTCGCTCAAGCAGGTCGAAGCCGTGCGCGCCACGGGCGCCTCGTTCGCCAACGTGATTCTGTTCGGCGTGTTGCCACAGGTGTTCGCGCGCTTCATCGGCTTTGCCACCTATCAGTTCGACTCCAACCTGCGCAACTCCACCATGGTGGGCATCGTGGGCGCGGGCGGCATCGGCGGCACGCTGTTCTCGGCCTTCCAGCGCTTCGACTACGATTTCGTCGCCGCGATCCTGATCACGCTCATCGCCATCATCATGGTGGGTGAATTGCTGGCGCGCTTCGTGCGGGCAGTATTCCTCGACAACCTGGGCTTCGATACCCTGCTGCAGCGCCGCTTCGACGCGGCGCGCGGCCTGGGCGGCAAACCCCGGGAACGCCTGGAGACCGACGAATGAACGCGTCCACGACTACCCTGCCGGGCGCCGCCTATCCGCGCGTCTGGCACCGCTACACCATGGGGCAGCGGCTGCTGCGCTTCGCGCTGTACCTGGTGGTGGTCGCCGCCATCGTGCAGGCCACCCGCAGTGTCGAGATCATCCCCGAGTTCCTCTACGACGCGCCGGAACAAATGGCCGACCTGCTCGGCCGCATGTGGCCGGTTGACTGGGCGTTCTATCCCGAAGGCGTGCACGCCGCGCTGCTCGAAACGCTGCACATCGCTACGCTGGGCACGATCCTGTCGGTCGTGCTGGCCGTGCCGGTGGGCCTGCTGGCGGCAAACAACCTTACCCCAAGCAAGCTGGTGAACCAGTTCGCCCGCCTGATACTGGTGTCCAGCCGGTCGGTGAACTCGCTCGTGTGGGCGCTGCTGTTCATCGCGATCTTCGGGCCGGGCGCGCTGGCCGGCACGCTGGCGATCGCCTTCCGTTCCATCGGCTTTGTGGGCAAGCTGGTGGGCGAGGCCATCGAAGAAGCACAACGCGGCCCGGTCGAAGCGCTGACCGCCACGGGCGCCAGCAAAAGCGCCGTGCTGTGGTACGGCTACTGGCCGCAGATCCGCCCGGCGTTCTGGTCCATCGTGCTGCTGCGCTGGGACATCAACGTGCGCGAATCCGCGGTGCTGGGCCTGGTGGGTGCCGGCGGCATCGGCATGGCGCTGGATACCGCGCTCAACCTGTTCCAGTGGGACCGCGTGGCGCTGGTACTGGCGGCCATCTTCGCCGTCGTGATCGTCGCAGAAATCGCCATCACGCAGGCGCGCAAGCGCATCCTCTAGGCGGTGGGTGTCTGACACCCTTCGGGAGTCAGACACCTATGATAAAAACCGGCGCATCCGACGGTGCCTGACTCCCAAAGGGTGTCAGACACCATCCCAACGATGAAACGCGCCACACAAGACGGTGTCTGACTCCCGAAGGGTGTCAGACACCATCCGCCATCCCACGGCCGCCACGCGGAGCATCCAGGCCCGCCGCGCTTGCCTCAGCCGCCCCTTACCGATTTATGACAGGTCATCAACGGCCGCGGACGAGTTGGTTACTATCCCTCGTTTCAGCAGCCGCCCGCATCGACCATGTCAGAACAAGAACTGAAACTGCACGTCCCTGCCGCCTCGCGCCAGGCGGTACAGCGCGAAATGCGCGACGGCAAGGCCACGCTGGTGCGGCTGCACGCCATGTATTTCGACACGCCTGGCCGCGAACTGGCGCGCGCCCGCATCGCCCTGCGGCTGCGCCGCGAAGGCCGCGACTGGGTACAGACGGTAAAAATGCCTGGCGCCGACGCAATCACCCGCGTCGAAATCAACCATCCGCGCAGCGGCCCGGTGCTCGACCTGTCGGTTTATGCCGGCACCGAGCTCGAAGGCCCGCTGGCGGCCATCAAGGGCGAGCTGGGCCTGCGCTACGAAACCGATGTGCAGCGGCTGCTGCGCCAGGTGCGCAGCCGGCATGGCAGCGTCGAGCTGGCCTATGACACCGGCGTGCTGCGCGCCGGCGGCCTCGATCTGCCGATATCGGAACTGGAATTCGAGCTACTGTCCGGCCGGCCCGCGGCCATATTCGCCGTGGCGCGGCGCTGGCAGCAACGCCATGGCCTGGTGCTGGATGCACGCAGCAAATCCGAACGCGGCGATGCGCTGGCCGCCCTGGCCCGCGAACTTGCCGCCCTGGACGCCGATGACCCCACCAGCCAGGTCAGCCGCGGCAGCGCCATCGCGCGCTTCTGGGGCCCGCGTCCGGCCGACACGGTAACCCTGGAACCCGGCATGACGCCGGCGCAGGCCATGGGCAGCATTGCCGCCGAATGCCTGGACCAGATCACCCGCAATGCGGCGATGCTCGCCGAAGTGGATACCCTGGGTGTGTACGCCGCCGGACAGCCGGAGCACGTGCACCAGCTGCGCGTGGGCATGCGCCGCATGCGGTCGGCGTGGCGCCTGTTCGACGGCTGGATCGCGCCGCCGCCGGCCGCCGTGCAGGACGGCTTTCGCGCCCACTTCACCGAATTCGGGCTCAGCCGCGACCAGGATGTACTGAACGAAACCGTGACGCCGGCCCTGCTGCAGGCGGGCATGCCGGTCATCACGTTCGACATGCCGCCGCCCGATATGGACGTGCAACCCGTTGCGGCTGGCCGCAGCTTCCAGGGATGGCTGTTGGACGCACTGGAATGGAGCCTGGCCGTGCAACCCCGGGAGCCCGCCAGCGCGCCCACGACCCCCGACTTGGCCAGCCCAGCCGCCGACGTGGCCACGCCGCCCGACGACAGCGCCGGGCAAGGCACCGACACGCTCACGATTATTCCGCTGACAGCCGGACCCGACCTGCCGGCCCTGGAAAAACTGCTGGGCAAGCGCCTGCACCGCTGGCACGCCGCGGTGGTCAAACAAGGCCGGCACTTCGCCACACTGGACATTGCCAGGCGCCACGCGCTGCGCAAACGCTGCAAGCGCCTGCGCTATGGGTTGTCTTTTGCCGCGGCCCTGCTGCCGCGCGGCCGGCTGCGGCAGTATCGCAAGTTGCTGATGCAGGTGCAGGACCTGCTGGGCGAAATCAACGACCTGGCCATGGCCAGGGAGTACTACCAGGGGTGCGTGGAAACTCACCCGCAGGCCTGGTTCGCGCTGGGATGGATCAGCGCCCGCATCGACGAACTTGCGGTCGAAGCCCAGCAGGCATTCGATCGGCTGGCCGATACGAAGCCTTTCTGGAAATAAACGCGGCTCGGCGTTAAACGACGCATGGCGCGGGCGGCGATGCCGGCGCCGCGGGCCCGCCCGGGTCAGTCGGCAAGCAGCGCCGCAGCGAATTCGTCGGCCACGAAGGGCTGCAGGTCTTCCATGCCTTCGCCGACGCCTATCCAGTACACCGGTACGGGCCGCACGCCCTGCGTACCCGCAGCCACGGCCGCCAGCGTGCCGCCCTTGGCGGTGCCGTCCAGCTTGGTGACAACCAGGCCGGTCAGGTTGATGGCGGCGTCAAAGGCGCGGATCTGCGCCAGCACATTCTGGCCGGTGTTGCCGTCGACCACGAGCAGCACTTCGTGCGGCGCCGCGCTGTCGGCCTTGCCGATGACGCGCCGGATCTTCTTCAGCTCTTCCATCAGGTGCAGCTGTGTAGGCAGGCGGCCGGCGGTATCGACCATTACCACTCCTACACCGCGTGCGCGGCCCGCATTGACGGCGTCGAAGGCCACGGCGGCCGGGTCGCCGCCTTCCTGGGCGATGACGTTGACGTTGTTGCGGCTGCCCCATTCGATAAGTTGCTCGCGCGCCGCCGCCCGGAAGGTATCGCCGGCGGCCAGCAGCACGCTGGCGCCCTGCCGCTGAAAAGCATGGGCAAGCTTGCCTATCGAGGTGGTTTTGCCCGCGCCGTTGACGCCGGCGATCATGATCACCAGCGGGCTGGCGCGGCGCAGGTCAAAGGCCCGCTCGAGCGGACGCAGGTGATCCGCCAGCAACTCGCGCAGCGCGGTTTTCACCTTAGCGGGATCTTCGATTCGTTCTTTGCGTACGCGCGCGCGCAGGGCGGTCAGCAGCTTCTCGGTGGCTTCGAGGCCGGCGTCGGCCATGATCAACGCCGACTCAAGCTCTTCGAAGAGGTTCTCGTCGACCTTGACGCCCACGAACAGGCCGCCCAGGCTTTGCCCCGTTCGCGACAGGCCCTGTTTCAGCCGCCCCAGCCAGGAGGTTTTCTTGGCGGGCTCGGGAGCCGCAGTGGATGGGGGCGCCGCCACAGGTTCAGGTGCAGCCACGGGTTCGAAGGCAGCAGCGGGCGCCACCGGAACGACAGGTTCGGGTGCAGCAGCGGGCTCGGGCGCGTCTGCCGCCGGGGCAACGGGTACAGGGTCATCCCGCCCGGCTTGCGGTGCAGGCGCGGCGGGTTCGGCTGGCGCCACCGGCTGACGCGGCGGCTCCGGCGCCACCGGGGCGGCCGGCTCGGGCAGGGGCGCCGCGGGCATCACCGGCTCGGGCGGGGCCGGCGGCGGCGCGGCAGTGCCCGTATCGGGCTGGCTGGCGGCGGACTCGTCCGCCTGCGGTGCCTCAGGCGGCTGCGCAGGCGTGGGCGGGGGAGTTTTTTTCTTGAAGAAGCGGAACATGGCCGAAGTATATTCCGTTCGCCGCCGGGCCATCCGCACGCCCCGCGGGCCGGCTACTATTTGCGCCAGGAGGTCAGTTTTCTTGAATAAATCGAAACCAGGCGGCAAGCCCATCCGCATCGTGGCCGGCCAGTACCGGCGCACGCCCATCGCCGTTCCCGACGTGCCGGGCCTGCGCCCCACCCCCGACCGCGTGCGCGAAACCCTGTTCAACTGGGTGAACCACCTGTGGGGCGGCGAGTTTGCCGGCAAGCGCGTGCTGGACCTGTTTGCCGGCAGCGGCGCGCTGGGCTTCGAGGCGGCCTCGCGCGGCGCCGCGCAGGTATTGCTGGTAGAGCACGACCGCACCGCAGTGGCGTCGCTGCGCGCGCTGCGCGACAAGCTGGGCGCCGACGCGGTACGAGTGCATGCGGGCGAAGCCATGCAGGTGCTGCGGCGCATGGACGCGTCGCGCTTTGACCTGATACTGCTGGACCCGCCCTTTGGCCAGGATTGGCTGCCCCGGCTCTGGCCGCTGCTGCCCGGCATCATGGCCGACGACGCCCTGGTGTATGCGGAGGCCGAAGCGCCGCTGCAGCCGCCGGAAAATTTCGAGGCAGTACGCCAGGATCAGGCTGGCGCCGTCCACTATGGGTTATTCCAATTTGCTGCATTGCGGAAATAAGTCAATAATTCCGGAATCCAGAGGAAGGTGTACGCCAGTTATAAGGATACGGAGCAACCATGATCACCGCCGTCTACCCAGGTACGTTCGACCCGCTCACACGCGGCCATGAAGATCTGGTGCGCCGCGCCGCGTCGTTATTCGACAAGGTGGTGGTAGGCATCGCGCACAGCCGCAACAAGAAACCGTTCTTCAGCGTGGAACAGCGCGTCGAGATCGCCCGCGAAGTGCTGGGCCACTACCCCAATGTCGAAGTGCACAGCTTTGCCGGCCTGCTGAAAGACTTTGTGCGCGAACAGAACGGCCGCGTCATTGTGCGGGGCCTGCGCGCAGTATCGGACTTCGAATACGAATTCCAGATGGCGGGCATGAATCGCCACCTGTTGCCCGATGTCGAAACCATGTTCATGACGCCGTCCGACCAGTATCAGTTCATTTCGGGCACCATCGTGCGCGAAATCGCCCAACTGGGCGGCGACGTCAGCAAGTTCGTGTTTCCGTCGGTCGAACGCTGGCTGCAGGCCAAGGCCAAGGAACACCGCGAGCAGGGCCAGGCCGGCTGAAGCTGCTGCAGGCGCGGCCGGCAAGGCGCGGCCGGCGAGGCGCGGACGCGGCCCCGCGGGGCTACAATGGCTGCGTGCCCCCCGCCCTATTTTTGCCATGGCTCTGACCATTACCGAAGAGTGCATCAATTGCGACGTCTGTGAGCCGCAGTGCCCCAACGAGGCGATCTCGATGGGGCCGGAGTTCTACGTCATCGATCCGGACCGCTGCACAGAATGCGTGGGGCATCACGACGAGCCCCAGTGCAAGGTGGTGTGCCCGGTCGAATGCATCGAGCTGCATCCCCAATGGCACGAAGGGCAGGAAGCCCTGATGGCCAAGTATCGGCGCCTGACGGGCTCCTCATGACTCCCCCCGACGCCAGCGTCGCCGCGCCCCTGCGCCAGCCGCTGCAGAGCGACCTGTCGCTCTCGGCCACCGTGGCGGGGCTGGTGGCGGTGCTGGTGAGCTTCGGCGGCACGGCTGTCCTGATGGTGCAGGCCGGGCACACCGCCGGGCTCGACGCCGCGCGCATCGGCTCATGGCTGGGCTCTATCTGCCTGGCGCTGGGCCTGGGCGGGCTCTTCATCAGCCTGCGCACCCGCATCCCCGTCGTGCTGGCCTGGTCCACCCCGGGCGCTGCCCTGCTGATCACGGCGCTGGCGGGCGTGCCTTTCGACCAGGCCGTGGGCGCCTTCGTGCTCGCCTCGGCCTTGATGCTCGCCTGCGGCGTATTCGGCTGGATCGATCCCATCATGCGACGCGTGCCGGCCGAAATTGCCAACGCCATGCTGGCGGGTGTGCTGTTGAATTTCGGGTTGGGCATCTTTACGCGCATCGGCGAACAGCCGGTGCTGGTGCTGTCCATGTGCGTGGCCTATCTGCTGGGCAGGCGCTACGCGCCTCGCTATGCGGTGCTGGCGGTCATGGCAGTGGGCCTGGCGGTGGCCGGCGCCGCCGGGCAGTTGCAGTTGCGGGGCATAGACTGGCAATTGACCGAGTTCGTCTGGACGACGCCGGCGTTTTCGTGGTCGGCCTTTGTCAGTGTGGGGATCCCCATTTTTGTGGTGGCGCTGGCATCGCAGAACCTGCCCGGGCTGGCCATTCTGCAGGCCGCCGGCTACCGCCCGGCCGCCTCGCGGCTGGTGGGAGCCACCGGCCTGCTGGGCCTGCTGGCGGCGCCGTTCGGCTCGCACAGCGTGACGCTGGGCGCCATTACGGCGGCCATCTGCGCCGGCCCCGAGGCGCATTCCGATCCGCAACGGCGCTATGTGTCCGGCGTGGTCTATGGGCTGGCGTATGTGCTGCTGAGCGTAATCGCGGGAGCGGTGGCGGTGTTCTTCCAGGCTATGCCGCCCGCCCTCATCATGGCGCTGGCGGGACTGGCCTTGCTGGGCGCGATACTGGGCGGGCTGGCCGGCGCGATGGCAAACCCGCAGCGTCGCGAAGCGCCGCTGATCACCCTGCTGGCCACCGCATCAGGTTTCAGCGCGTGGGGAATCGGATCGGCGTTCTGGGGGCTGGCGGCAGGGCTGCTGGCCCACGCGGTGCTGGAGCGCGGCCGGCAGGCGGCGTGACGGGTCAGGCAACTGATGAGCTTGTGCGCGATGCCGGGACGGTGTCTGACACCCTACGGGAGTCAGACACCTGGTGCGCTCGTGCGCAATGCCACGAACAGTGTCTGACTCCCGTAGGGTGTCAGACACTTGGCCCGGCCATGCGCAATGCCACGAACGGTGTCTGACTCCCGTAGGGTGTCAGACACTTGGCCGGCCATGCGCAGTACCACGAACGGTGTCTGACTCCCGTAGGGTGTCAGACACCTGGCCAGGTCATGCGTGATGCCACGAACGGCGTTTCATAGGTGTCAGACACCCTGTTTGGCGCCGCTAGAGGCGATGGCTTACGCCGCCTGGGGCCAGCGCACGGCATCCATGTCGGGATGCACTTTCAGGAGCCGGCAGGGAATCTGCAGGAAGTTCGACATCCAGGCCGCGGCCAGCTCGCCTTCGTCCACGACGTCGACCGTCTGGTCGCCCAGCTGAATCTGGTAACGCACGCTGTCGTCGTCTTCGATGACATCCAGCGGAATATCCATGCGCAGCATGCCCGGCGCCTTCATGACCAGGTAGCCCAGGCGCAGCTCGACACTGATTTCGGCCAGCCGTGGGCACAGGCTGCCGTTAAGCCACGTGCCGGCATCGTTGGCGACCAGCCAACGGCGATGGTAGGCCTGGGCCTGGGGCTGTGTGGTCTGGCCGCATTCGGCAATGGGCTGGTAAGCGGGTGCGTTCATTTACCAAGTATCCCCTTCAGTGCTTTGTCGAGTTGGGGCGCAAGCTTCGAGCCGCCCGCCTTTTGCTCGACGGCTTCCTTGAGCTTTCTTTCGAGGCTGCGCTTCAGTACATCGGTGACCGCGCCACGCCACTGCACCGTGTAAACGGGCTTTTCAAACGGGCCGCTGATCAGAACCGGAATCGTGACGCCTTTGAGTTCTTCGAGGTCTTTGCCGTCCTGGCCGGTGCTGGTGTTGACCACCCGGACCTTGGCGACGAAGTTCAGGATGCTCTGCACAAAGTCGATGCTGGCGGGTTCGCCCTGCGTGATGCGCAACAGCGGCGAAGCCATCTCGAGCCGCTTGGCGTTGGCCACGCCCTTGACAAAGACCAAGTCGGCCTCGAGCGACGTGAAATCGGTATGGCGCGCCTGGTCGGCCGCCAGCTTGGGGTCGTCGCCCGCTTCGCCGGTGAAGGCCGCCTTGAGTTCGCGCAGCGTCTGCGCAATGTTGATGCCGCGCACGGCGCCGTCGCGCAGCCGCACCTGCATGCTGCCGTTCAGGCCGGTGGTCAGCGCGTAGGAATTCGCGCCCGCGGTTTTTATGTCCAGCGCGACGCTGCCCGTGCCGGTCAGGGCGCGCTGCTCTACCAGATCGGCGAGCAGGGGTCCGATGGTAATGCCGGCCAGCGTCATCTTGGCCACCACCTGGTTGCCTTCGGCGGCATTGACCGACAGCATGCCGCCGAGCTTGCCGCCGTACAGCGCCGCAGCCAGCGTGGAAATATCGAGCTTGCCTTTCTCGAGCTTGATCTGGGCCGAGAGTTCGCTGGCCTTCAGGCCGCGCACCACCAGTTCGCCGATCTTGATGGTGCCCTGGGCCGTGGGGCCCACCAGCGCCGACAGATCGATCTCGCTTTCGGTAGACACCGGCGCTGCGGGCGCAGGCTTGGCAGGCGGTTTGGCAGGGTCGTCCTGCTTGCCATCGCCGGCGGGCGCCTGGGCGGCGCGCGTGGCCACCGGCGGGGCGAGCTTGTCCAGGTCGAGCTTATCGACCGCCAGGGCGAAGGTGATGTCGGGCACGGCCGTCAACTGCTTGACGTCGGCGGTGAGGTCGAACTTGCCCCCCTCGAGCACCGCATTGATCTTCGCGCCGGCCTGGTCGTTCTGCAGGTTGGCGCTCATGCTGCCGATGACCGGTATCTGCAGGCTGCCCTTGGGCAGGCCGGGATCGGTAATGCTGACGTCGCCGCGCATCGCCGACAGGCTGATGGCACGCTGCCACAGGTTGAACGTGGCAGGCGATGCGAATACGGCCTTGACCACGCGTTCGCCTTCGGTAAGCGTGCTGTCGAGCTTGATTTCCTTGATGTCGAGTTCGCTGGCGTTGCCGCTGATGCCATTGAGGCCGAAGCTGGCATCCAGGCCTTGCAGGCGCACGCGGCCGGTAAGCGCCTGGCCGGTGGCGGAAGACGGCGACACATTCAGTGCGGGCGCATCCGCCGCCAGTTCGAATGGTCCGCCCGGCAGCGCGCCCTTGGCACGCACCGCCAGTCTTTCAAGCTGCAGCTGCAGCTTGTGCGGATCGAGCGCCAATTTGGGAACGGCGATACTGGCCTCGACGTTATTCATGGGGGTGCCCGCGTCAGGAACGTCGCCCTGGAATACGATTTCGAGCCCCGCCACATCCAGCGAAGAAGTGCGGCCATTGAATGCCAGGTTGCCCCGCGCGCCCAGGCTCTTGGCGTCTGCGCCAAGTATGTTGCCATTCATGCGCACGTCCAGTCGCTGCGCGGCGAAACGCTTGCCCAGCGGATCGAGCGTGAGCAGGCCCTGCCCGGTGAGGCTGGCGTCCACGCGCGGATTGCCGCCTTCGATGCGTGCCGACAGGCTCACGTCGAACGGTTGGTTGTAGGTAACGCGGCCCGTGTTGGCGTTAAGGTCGGTGACGGCCACTGCCATGCCCGAGATGGCGTCTTGCAACTGCAGTTCGCCCGCCTGCAGGTCGAGCCCGGCGATGTCGATCTGCATGGATGCCGGCGCCGACGCCCCGCCGGTCGCAATGGCCTGGGCGGCGCCGGCCATGGCGCCTACCGCGGCACTGGCCGGGCCGGCCGCAGCCGTCGTATTGGCCACGGCCCCGCCTACCAGGTCTTCGAAATTGAGGTGCCCGGACTTGTCGCGCACAACGCGCGCCTTGAACCCATTGATGGCCACGTGGTCGACCACCAGGTTGCTGGACAGCAAAGGCCACACGGCCACCGCCAGGCGCATGCTTTCAATGGAGGCGAATTCATCGGTGCTGTTGACTTCGGACAGCGACACGTCCTGTACGGCCAGGCCGATACGCGGAAAGAGCGAGAGTTCGATTTCCCCGTTGATCGCCAGCGTGCGGTTATAGCGTTCCTGTACCAGCTCTTCGAGCTTGTACTTGTACGCGTTGGGGTCGAACGTGAGCAAAAAGATGGCCAGGCCGACGACTGCCACGACGACCAGCACTACCAGGCCAATCAATATGCGCTTGAACCACGTTTTCATTGCCGCCCCGCGGGTACCTCGACTGAAGAAAAATGAACATAACCGAGCGCCATCCGGTAAGGTATGGGAACGATTCGTGCCGCCTGGCCGCCGCTTGCGAGGCGACGCGTGGCAATATGGTAACAAACCGGCGCCCCCGGCCCGCCCTGATACCGACAATTGCAGCCCTCATGGACACCCTAGCCGATTTCCCCCGCCAAAAGCTGCCTGCATTGCTGCAGGCCATGCCGAAGGCCGAACTGCACGTGCACATCGAGGGCACGCTGGAGCCCGAACTGATTTTTGCGCTGGCGCGCCGCAATGGCGTCACGCTTCGGTACGCCGATGTCCAGGCCCTGCGGGCAGCGTACGCCTTTACCGACCTGCAGAGCTTCCTGGACATTTATTACGCGGGCGCCAGCGTCCTGCTCCAGGAGCAGGATTTCTTCGACATGGCCATGGCGTACTTCCGGCGCGCCGCCGCCGATCGCATCGTGCACGCCGAACTGTTCTTCGACCCCCAGACCCACACCGCCCGGGGCGTGCCCATGCAGACCATCATGGGCGGGCTGGTGCGCGCTTGCACGGCCGCGCGCTCGGAACTGGGCATCAGCAGCGCGCTCATCCTGTGTTTTCTGCGGCACCTGAGCGAAGCCGACGCCTTCGACGCCCTGGAACAGGCCCTGCCCTACCGGCAGCACTTCATCGGCGTGGGGCTCGACAGCAGCGAACGCGGCCATCCGCCCGACAAGTTCGCGCGGGTATTCGCGCAATGCCGCGAACATGGCCTGCATATCGTCGCCCATGCCGGCGAAGAAGGGCCGGCCCAGTACATCCGCGATGCGCTGGACCTGCTGGGCGCGCAGCGCATCGACCATGGCGTGCGGTGCGTAGAAGACCCCGAACTGGTCCGGCGGCTGGCGCGCGAGCGCATTCCGCTTACGGTATGCCCGCTGTCCAATGTGAAGCTGAAAGTGTTCGACACGCTGGCAGAGCACAACCTGCCCGCGCTGCTGGACGCGGGGCTGTGCGTGACGCTGAACTCGGACGACCCGGCCTACTTCGGGGGCTATCTGAACCAGAATTTCCTGGAAACCTTCGCCGCGCTGCCGCAGCTTACCGCCGACCACGCCGCGCAGCTGGCCCGCAACAGCTTCGACGCCAGCTTTGTGGCCGAAGCCACAAAGGGACGCTGGCGCGATGAACTGGCGCGCGTGATCGCCCAAGTCGCGAAAGAACCATAGACAGGGGCGGCAATGCCGTGGCCGGCGCGCCGCGCCGGCGGGATTCGTCTGGCACAATGCCCCCAAAGCGGCGGCGCCGCGGCGCCGCCTTGAATAAACGCTAGCCGGAGACACACGTCTTGCCTAAGGAAAACCAAGGCCTGCAGATCATCCAGCACCTGGGGCAAACTTATCGGGCCATGCAGGCATCCTTCAGCAGCCGCGTCGGGCATGCCCTGCCGCGCTGGCGCATCCTGCTGACCCTGCATGAGTACGGGCAATGCTCGCAGAAAATGCTGGCCGAACGCTGCCGCCTCGATCCCGCTTCGCTGACGCGGCTGTTGCAGGCCATGCAGCAGCTGGGCTGGGTGACGCGCAGCGCCGACCCCCACGACAACCGGGTCACCAACGCCAGCCTGACGGCAACCGGCCAGGCCGTGGTCAACGAGGCCCTGCCGCGCCGCGAAGCGTTCTTCGAAGAATCGCTGCGCGGGCTCACCAACGACGAAATCCACACCCTGACCCACGCCCTGGACATTCTGGAACGCAATTTCGTGCAGGCCGCCCAGCCGCGGCCCGAACCGGGCAACTGACCCGTCCGAAGGCGCCGCAGTCGCCCGGCGCCCGGCCAAGCCGCCGCCATTCGTCAAAAAACGTAACAATTATTAAATCGCGTTTCGCTCGCGTTCAAATTGTCATATATGGCATAACATCCAGCACCTTCTGACAGATGACTGAACGCGCGCGACTCCTCCAGGCGGGTGCGGTACGGCCTTGTATTTGATAGATCAATGAAGTACGCAATAGCAGCACCCGCGCAATTCTTGATTGTCGACGAGCACCCCACCTTCCGCGTCGGCATGCGGGAAATCATCCGGAGCGTCGTGCCAGATGCACAAATAAAAGAAGCCGACGGCGTCCCGGAGGCCTTGCGCGCCGTAGACGGCCCATGGCAGCCCGATACGCTGATCCTGGACTTGCGGCCCGGGCCCGACGCTCCCCGTCAGCTGGCCGCCTTGCGCGGCGCCTGCCCGGGCAGTTCCATCATCGTGGTGTCCATGCACGCCGACAGGCGTATCATCGACTCGCTGCTGGCGTCGGGCGCCGACGGCTTCATCTGCAAGTCCGTGCCGCCCGACGAGCTCGGTGCCGCCATCCGGGCCGTGCGGGCCGGGGACGTGGTGGTGCGCTATAGCCGCGGGCCGGCAGCCAGCCCGACTCAGTGGACCCAACGTATCGAAGGTCTGACGCAGCGGCAGCGCGACGTACTGGCCATGCTTGTCGATGGCCTTACCAATAAAGAAATCGCGCGCCGCCTTGAAATTTCCCCTTTTACCGTGCGTATCCACGTGTCGGCGCTGCTGCGCGCCTTGAACGTGTCGACCCGAAGTGCGGCGGCGGCGCTGGCTTCGAAGGCAGGCGTCAATCAAATGAGCGTCCTGCACGCGGGCTCGACACAAACTGGCAACGCAGCAGCCGTACGCACTTCGGCCCCAGGTCCGGACAGCGAACAACCGGCGCACTAGTACGCACTAGCCCATCTGCGCTACTGCTTTTCTTGCATTGCACCTCTATGCTTGCGTCCCGACCGCGGCGGCGACGCACTGCAAGCCGCTCGGACCGCGCTTTTGATTGCCCGGCGCCCGAGCATCCGGCCGCCTGCGATCTGGTTGCGCAGCGTCTTTCTCCGGCCTGGGCGTCCAGGCATTCCCGGTTTTTATCAACGCGGCCGCTGTGTCGGCCACGCGCTTCCATGGAGTCAACATGTTGGGTCTGAAACGAATTCTGCTGCTTTCCACCTTCTTGCTTTTGTCAGCCTGCGCCGGCACGGGCGGTATCGGCGGCCAGGACCGCATGAGCCCCGAATACCTGCGCCAGCATCTGGCCAAGGGCAAGACCACTAAAGCCGATGTGCAGCAAATGTTCGGCACGCCACGGTACAAGACCGACGACTCTGATGGATCGAGCTATTGGTCGTATTCCGAACGGCAGATCAATGGCAACCTGTTCACCCAGGCGATGGAGTATCTGCCCAGTCTGGGCTACGCAGCCGACACTGCCATCGACGTCGGGCAAGGCCCCAAAACCAGGCGCAGCCTGGACATCTGGTTCGATACCCGCGGCAGGCTGAGCAGCTACAACGTCGGTGGAAGTACCGGCGTAGATCGGTAATCAGGGCATTGGCCGCCGCTGCCCGTTAGCGGCCGGCGGCCCCGACAGACGCGCGGCTGCCGCATAATTCCACGCCCGCGTCGTCGATAACGCAATACCACAGCGGCTCACCGGCGTCGGCGATGCGCCCGCCAGGTATGAGCAAATCGATGCTGGCGCCAGGCGCCAGCATTCCGGGCTCACCCAGATTGCGGGCCGCGGGATGGTTGCGCGCGCTGCCCATGACTACATCCAGCAGTGTCTGGTGCAGCGGTGTCGGATTGGTGATGCGCAAACGTGGTTCCGGCCCTTGCCGGCGCACTTCGAACCGCAGCGACTCGTGCGCGCGCGCATCGGCCTTGACGCCATCGGGCCGGAAAAACACCTTCACCCGCGTGCGAAACGAAATCTGCAGCAGGCCGGCCCCGGTCGCATCCGCCTTGGGCGGTATCTCGAGTATGTTCAGCCAGTACACCGACTCGCGCCCGGCGGGCGGGCTGCCGTGGCCGGTATACAGGATGCGCAGGCGCTGTTGCGCGCCGGCTTCCAGCCGCAGTATGGGCGGCAGCACCAGGAACGGCGTAACGATGGTCTGTGGGTCCGCGTCGCGGTCGCCCGCATCGAACCACATCTGCAGCAACACGGGCTGATCGCCCTCGTTGGCCACGCGCGGCGTCACCTCGGGCTGGTCCGCCGACACGATAAGCCGCGTATGGCTTAGCGACACGGCGGCGTGCGCGGCCGCCATGGGCAGCGCAGCCGCCAGACACAGTGCCGCAACGGCCCGCGCCCGCAGGCGCCGGAAGTTTCGTGGCAGGGAAGTCTGTGACATGGCGGCCTACTTATAGTCCAGCGTAAAGGTCACGGCCGACCGCACCGTGCCGCTGGTCACGGTAGGGCTTACCTGGTACAGGGAAGCTTGCAGCGGCACGACGTAGCTGCCCATCCGCCGGGGATCATAATCGGCCAGGGGATACACCGTGCCGAATGCCACCGGCGAGCCGTCGCCGCGCGCCAGCTGTATGCCCACGCCGGCTGCCGTGGACGAGGCCGCCAGCGCCACCACGCCGCGCGACGCGTCCAGCACCTGGGTGGTGGGCGCAAAGCTGTAGCCGATGCTGCGATACCCCGCGGGGCAATGGTTGAACGACAGGTTGAAGGGCGTAGTGGCCGCGATACTGCCTATGCCCTTGAACACATTGCGCGGCACCGTGGGCAAAGTCACAGACACGCTCGGCGTGGTGCATGTGCCGCCCGACACCAGCGTGACCGTATTGGGCCGCACCTGTGCGATGCGGTAGGTACCCGCGCCTACCGATATCGTGGCGCCGTCGGTCTGCATGTGCCGCAAATACATGGGGTCGAAGATCGTCACCGCCGCCGGCAGCGGCTCATTCAGCCGTCGCACAAAGCGTATCTGCACGTCCGCGCCCACGGTAAAAGGCTGTCCGTCGTTGTAGGTGATGGGAAACGATGCGGCAGGCGTCTGCTGCGCGGCTGTATTGATGGTGAGCGGCTGCCAGTCGGACACCTGGCCATTGACGATAAATCGCCAGCGCGCAATGTAGGCCACGCGCAGATTATTGGTCTGGTAAACGCCATACGTCTGGCCGTCCACATCCATGACGCCGTCGCGCACATAGGGCGGATAACCCTGCACCGTGAACTGCACCGATCCGGCCTCGCGCAGCGCCTGCAAGGGCGTACATCGCCACGCCGCCGGATTGGCGGCAGTCAGCCATGGGCCCATCACTTCTCCGGCCTGGTTGTCACGGGGCACGAAAATCGTCGCAGGATCGACGTACTGGTAATAGATATGACCCGTTGCACTGGCATCGCGCACGCAGTTGGCCCATAGCCCGTCCGCGCGCGCGCCACAGGCCAGCAGCGCCATCAGCCCGGCCAGCGCGCCCTGCCACAGCGCGCGGCATCGCTGCTTATCTGCCGCCATGTCCGTCCTCCGGTTCGGGCATGCACGAGGCGCTGAACTCCTGAAAGCCCGCCGCGTGGCGCACGCCGCCGTCGCCCAAGTTGTAGGCGACCGTGCAGGATTCTTCCTGCGCCTCGCCCCATTTGATCCGCACGCGGCCCGCCTGTGCCGGCAGGCGCACCAGCGCCTGGCCGGCCTGCGCCACATAGCCAAGGTGCCCGCCCTGCTCGTCCATCACCGCCGCGCCGAACGGCAATACGCCGCCCGCGTGGTCCACGATGGTCATCAACACGGAATGCCCGGCCACGGTTTCAAACCGCACCAACGCAATGGCGCCGGCGGTGGGAGCCAGGTTCCGGCTGGTTTCCTTGACCGCGATGTCGGTGCTGATGCCCTTGGGGTCGATCTCGACCGTATTCTGCCGATAAGGGCTCAGGTACGGCACGATGGCGCGTCCCCGGCTGTCCAGCCGCACGCCGCTGTAATTGGTGATGCGCGCCCCTTGCGCGCCCGGCGCCTCGACCAGCGCGGCGGTTTCGCCCAGCATGGGTCCCATCACCACCCCGCCCGCGTACGCGACCACGCCGCCCGACACGCTGGCGCTGAATTGCCGGTAATCCTTGCCCGCAGAGGCGCTTGCGCCCAGGTTTGCGAACGGCGCAGACCATGATGCCGACGCCCCGCCCGTGGTGACGCGCGGGCCGGGCCGGCCCTGCACGGTGCTGGCGAACACGTTGTAGCCGTACTGGTGATCGTCGCCCGCCGTGCCGGAAAGCGCCGTCTGCCCGCCTTGCGAATAGCGGTCGCGGCTGTACGTGGCGCTAAGGTTGGGCGCGCGCGCCGTCGATCCCAGCGGCACCGACAGGGTAAGCATGATCTGGTTATTCCATTGCCCGGTTTCCAGCAGTCGGGTGCGCCCGGCGCTTACGCCGTAATTCACCTGGCCGATACGGTTGTTGTACTGCAGCTGGAATTCTGTGTCGGCCCCTGTGCCGCCCCAGTAGTCCTGGCGCGACGCATTGGCGCTTATGGCGCCCCAGGAACCGGGCAGCGCCTGCGACAGGCTCAGCTGAAACCGGTTGCGCCGGCTCTTGAGCGACGTGAACTGCCATGGCGTATCGTCACCCGCAAACTCGCGCAGCAGAAACGCATCATTGGCATCGTAGAAACCCGCGCTGGAATACCGGTAAGCCGCCAGCGCAAGACTGGTCTGCGTCGCGGGCAGGATCTTCGAATACCCCAGGCGGATGCTGTGGCCATCGTGCCGCCCCGCATCGCCCAGGTCGCTGCGGGCATACGTAATGTCCGAAGATATGGCGCCGAACTGCGTATTGAGCGCAATACCGCCTGCGGCAGCCTGATAGCCCTGCGCGGCCAACACGCCTCCGTATCCGGTCACCACGTTCGAGAACCCGTGCCGCAGCGTGCCCATGAACATGGCGGGCGTATCGTCCGCCACATTGTTGCGGTACTGCCCCGCCATCACACTGTAGCGCGTCACGCCCGGGCGCAGCAACTCCGGCATGGCGGCATACGCCACCGTGAAAGTGCTCGTGCTGCCATCCGCTTCGGTCACGGCCACCCGCAGATCGCCGCCCGCGCCCGTGGGGTACAGGTCGTCGATCACGAACGGGCCGGGCGGCACGGTGGTTTCGTAGATCAGGTTGCCTTGCTGGGTAATGCTTACCCGGGCATTGCTGCGGGCAATGCCCTGCACCACCGGCGCAAAACCCCGCTGCGAATCGGGATACATGCGGTCTTCGGACGCCAGCTGCACCCCGCGAAAGCCCAGGCTGTCGAACACCTGCCCATCGGTCATGGCGTCGCCCACAGTAAAGCGGCTGCGCCAGGACGCAATGCCGCGCTCGGCATATGCGGCAAGGCCCTGATACGACGTGCCGCGCCCGCCCCCTGCATTGAGCGCGCTGCGATACCGCAAGCGCCATTTGCCCAGGTTGAGCCCGCCGCGCAGCCCTAGATAATGGCTGGTGTCGTCCGCCGCGCCCGCCAGCGAGCTTTCGGAGCGATAGCCCAGATAGTCGTACTGCAGCATGCCCGCGGTGATGCCGTCTTCCCAGAGCGCAGGGTCGACATAGCCTCGCGCCTGCCGCCGCAGCAGCGATTGTGGGGCGGTGATAGTCAGCCGCAGTTCCCCGCTATCTAACGCGGCCCGGGCGCCAGGCACGATCACATGCAACGGCTGGCACGCAGGCACATCCGGCGAACTTGCGCGCAGGCCGGCGGAATAGGCATCCGCATCGAAACCCAGGGTGTCGAGCAATGCGGCATCAAAGCAAGGCTGTGCGCCGCCCGCCTCGCCCGCCGGCACCCGGAAAGTCATGATGTGGCGGCCCTTCCAGGTATCGTTCACGATGACATCCACGGAATGCTCGCCGGCCGGCATCAGCGTCTCTTGCGAAAACATGCGGATGTCCACAGGCGACCGCAGGAATGCTTCGTCGAACTCGACATCAGCCTGCCCTTGCGCGCCCCACGATGCCAGTACCGCCGCCATCCCCGCCGCCCAAGCGCCCAGGCACCCGCCTAGCGACCGTTGCTTGCCGGTTGACATGCCGCGACGCTGTTGCGTTGCCCGACCACGTCCCCGCCGTGGTCGTTGATGACGGTGTAGGCCACCATTGGGTGTGCAGGTAAAGGGCCGGCCACGGGGACCACAAACCGCCCGGTACTCGCGGGGGCCAGCATGTTGTCGGGCCGGGCCGGCAACTCGCCCGCGACGCGGCCGCCGGACCCCAGCAGCGCCAGGCGGCGAAAACTGACGTGGTAAGGCGTAGGGTTGCTGACCACCAGGCTGCGCGACGCGGGCTCGTAGCGAAAGCACAGTTGTTCATGTGCCCGGTCAGCGTGGCCGGGCAGCCCCGCCGGCCGGTAGAACACCTTGATGCGCGTGCGGAACGAGAACATCAGCACATTGTCGCTGCCCGCCTGCCGGGCGGCCGGCTTGGGCGGCACCTCCACCACGTTCAGCCAGTAAAGGCTTTCGTGGCCAGCCTGAACAATATCGGCGGCGCGGATGATGCGCAGGGCCTGCCCCTTCTGCGCATCGATACGCGCCACGGGCGGCGTCAGCACAAAGGGTGACTTAGCATGCTGCGGGTCGGCGGCCGCGTCTCCGTCGTCGATCCAGGCCTGCACCAGCACGGGCTGCTGCCCGGTATTGCGCAGCTGCACGGTGGCTTCGCCGGCCGCGCCGTCCACGATGACGCGCGTGCCGTTGACCACAACCGACGCCATCGCGGCGCCCGCCGCGCACCACAATACCAGCGCGGCGGCAACCCAGGCAGGGCAAGAGCGGATTTTCATCGTTTGCTCTCCTTGCGGGTCTTGCAGCAGACCCGCCATCAAGCAGCCGGGCGCCGTGCTTATGTAGTTGGCATAAGGCGCCGCGCACTGCGCATGATGCAGCACGGAACGACAGAATCGCTGCGCCCATCATACGCCGCGAGCGGCGGCGCGGCACGGGCGCCGCATACGCCGCGCGTTACAGGTACTGGATGGTGTAGTCGACGCGGGACACCACCGTGCCAGGTGTCACCGCCGCGGCATCGGCGTAGTAGCGCGCGTAATACCCCAGCGTGGCGCCGCCCGACGAAATGTCCACCGCCAGGTCGCCCTGGCTTGCGGCGGCGCCCAGCCGTATCGGCGACTGCGCCGCATTGAGCACTTCGATCTGCACACCGGTGGCCGTGCCCGACGTGTTGTTCAGGCGTCCCGTGGCGACGTCGACGGCCGGGCCCATTTCAAAATGCGTGTGCGCCGTGTTCAACGTGGCGCCCGCGCAGCCGGCCAGCGTAATGGTGAAAGGCGTGGTGCCGGCGGTGGCGCCCGCTGCAGGCAGGGCGCTGGCGCCGATGGCAGGCAGCATCACTGTGCCGTTGTTCGTGCCGGCATTGACCGATATTGCACACGTGGTGTCGGTGATGACGCCCTGGAACTCGATGGTGCCGTCGGCGGCATGCGCGGCCGGGGCGATTGCGATGGCGGCGGCGACTACCGCCGGGATGATGCGGAACTGATGTTTCATGATGGCTCTCCAGTGGACTACGCAACAAACCCCTTGAAGACTGCGAATACTGACGACCCGCTTAACGAGGGGGTAGATTTACTGGGGAGCAGACTTGGCTGGAAGTGGCCGCTGGCCGCGCCCCCGTACCCTACAGGCAGCAGAATACGGAGAAGGCGCGAACACGATCTTGCGCTAAATCAAACGTTTGTTTGAATTGCGCTAGCGCGGATGCATAAATTCAGATATCGAATTAATTCGTCGAAAGATCAACTATTTAAGTCATTTTTGCGAGCCAATTGCGCAAGCCAATTGCGCGGAGGCGGCTCAGGCGGCCAGGATCAGGATCTTCGGCTGGCTCGGCACGACGCGCATGCCCAGGGTGTTGAAGCCATTCTGGGTATTGATCGACGTCAGCCGCGTGGTCGGCGCGCATCGATTCAGGCAGGTAAACGCGCCCGTACGGGGAGACGACGGCCCCATCACCAGGTGAGACACCACCCCGGTGGCGATGCCCGGATTGTCGCCATTGGTGATGGGCGTAATCGTGAACAGGTTATGCACCGGCGCAAAGCAATGCAGAATGTTGAAGCACACGGGAATTGCAGTCGGGCTGAGGGCGAGATCGGGATACGGAATCGGCAGCAGCGCGGGCGGCGTCAGGCAGACGTCCGGAAAGCCCAGATCCAGACCCATCATTTGTGTATTGCTGAACATCGCTGTCGCTCCGTATTGATCACGTGGTCAAATTTGTCCGCCAGCCCGCGCGGTAAAGGCCTCGGCCTCGTAAAGCGCCGGGTCCGACATCAGGATGCCGCCCTGCCGGGGCAACTGATTTGGATCAGTCTGCGCCCGATGAAACTTCGTGCGGCTGAAATCGGCGCGCCTGAAGGTGGCGCCGCTAATATCTGCATACGCGTAGTCCGCGTACTCCAGGTCGCAGCCGTCGAACCGGGCATCCGGCAGCCGGGTGCGGTGAAAGACCGCGGCATCATCCGGCCAGTCAATGGACTTTTCCATCTCCGGCTGCCGGGCGATGAACTCGGCGTAAACGGGTGGGCCTGCGTCTTCCCGGCCGTGCCGGCCAGCTCCTGGTCGTCTGCCACGCCGGGGGGAATGCGCCCGAAACCACCTGGCCGGTGTTTATGTCTACGACATCCCCCATCCGCCCCGGGTCGTCGAGCAGGGCATACAGTTCCTTCGGCGGGCCTGCAACCGATGCAGGGCCATCATCGGGCATGGGCGTGCCCTGGGCCTCGCACTTCGCCTTCAGGCGGTCTCGATCCTGTTACGTGGTCAAGCCCTTCACGGCGGCGGTCCTGCAGGAGAAGCTGAACAAGATTTTCACCAAGCTGGCGGCATGAGATGGACAAGGCCCATGAAGAACTGCTTGCCCGTATTGGCAGTCTGACGCGTACGCTGCGCGACAGCATCCGGGAGTTGAGGTTGGACAGAGCGGTTGCTGAAGCCGCCCAGGCGATTCCCGATGCGCGCGACCGCCTGCGCTATGTGGCCCACATGACCGAGCAAGCCGCGTCACGGTGCTCAACGGGCATTCGACGAATGCGGTTTCGCTGCAACCGGCCAGCCGGAAATCGGCTTGGTCCAGCGCGCAACGAAAATAGGCACACTTGCTGACATCGGCACGCTGCCAGTCGCTGTGCGGCATGCGGCAGGCGCCGAAGCAGCTGTCGCGCCAATCGGCACCCACCATACTGGCCCCGGTCAGGTCACAGTCATGCAGCACGGCGACCGCCAGATCCAGGCCATCGAACACCAGGCCACGCAAGTCCAGGCCGGCCAGCACCTCGCGTATGACTTCAGGCACGCTGAGCTGCTGGAATATTTTGTTGTCCGACGTCTGGGTCAGGTACCACAGCCACGGATGCCCGGTAGCGGTACACGCGCGACGTCGGCCCCTCGCGCCCCGCAAGCTTGCAACGGGTGATGTGGCCATGCAGACGGCGTATGCCGCTGGCGGCCTGGAAGTCCAGCGCCAGGGGCTTGCCCGGCAGCTGTTTTAGGTCGAGCGAGGGCGTGGGCGATACCAGGTCTACGTCGAGCTCGAACAGCTGCGACACCGCCTCATGGCCCGACAAGCTGCGAAAGGCCAGCATCCCGTCGGGCAGCGGCGTAGGCGCGGCGACGGTACGGCGTTGCAGGCCAATGACGTTATCCATGGCGGCGCGTTCGTGATCCTCGTTTGGCATGGCGCGACGGCGCATGCGACCAGGCACGAATGCAAGGCACGCAGGATGACGGAACTACTTCAGCGAAAAACGTAACTATTTCCCGCCGGGGACGTTACAGATTTTTCGAACACATACAAAGGGGCGACCGAAAGTCGGCGGGGCCATGCAGCGAGCAGCGAGCGGCCGAATCAACGGCCGCCGCCCTCATGAACCGTCGCGGGCGCGGAGCATGTTCAGGGCCAACTCGGCGATCTCCTCGGCGATCTGCTCTGGATCGAGGCGCCGGCCCGGCCGATACCAACGATGCACCCAGCGCACCATGCCGCTCAGGCTCAATGACGCGATGCTGGGATCGTTGACTTTGAAGCTGCCGTCTTCGATGCCCGCTCGGATCAGCGCGGTGAGCGCATCGTTGAAAGATTTTTCCAGTTTTCGAATCTTCGCAAGCTGCGTCTCGGACAACTGCTTCTCTTCCTGCAGGAAGACGCCGCTGGGCGCCTGGTGCGTGATGTTTTCCAGCACGAAGGCAATCACGAACTTGCGCAGGCGGGCAGCAGGCGGGCCGGAACGGTTCAGCTCCGCCTGGAGTGTTTCGACCAGCCGCAGGCTCGATTGCTCGTATACCGCTTCGAGTATGGCGAGCTTGTTCGGGAAGTAGCTGTAGATGAACGGCTTGGTAACGTTCAATTCGGAAGCCAGAAGCTCGATACTGGTGGCTTCGTAACCTCGTTCATAGAACGACTTAGACGCCTGCTCAATGATTCTGGTCCGCTTGAATTCACGCAATTCTTCCCGCATCCGTCACTCCTCGCACCGCTTCGACGCGAAACCCGAAATTCTAACGTAGCGCGTCGGACGCGCCGCCCGCAGCACACCCTGCCGCCTGCCCATTCAGGCTAGAGGCTGATTCCCATGGCGTCAACCACGGTGCGCCACTTGACGATTTCACCGTCGAGGAACTGCTGAAGTTGCGCCTGGTCCCATTGCGCCGGCAGCGTGCCAAGTTCGGTGATCCTGTCGCGCACGTCAGGCGCGCTGAGAATGCCGTTGAGTTCGGTACGCAGACGTTGCTCGATGGCGGGATCCGTACCGCTGCGCAGGAATATCGCCAGCCAGGAGAATACTTCCACCGCGTCGACGCCCTCTTCTTCCATGGTGGGCACGTCTGGAAAGCGCGCAAGGCGCTCTTTGGAGCCCGTGGCCAGCGGACGCAGCTTCCCCGCCTTGATATGAGGCTCGCAAACGATGGCTGTATCGAACGCCATATCGACCTGGTTGCCCAGCAATGCGGCCAATGCCTGGGCACTGCCACGATACGGGACATGAACCATTTTCACGCCGGCCTTGTAGCACAGCAGTTCCATGGCCAGATGCATGGAAGTCCCGTTTCCCGCCGAGGCGAACGACAGGTTGTCGGCCTTCGTCCTGGCCGCGGCCAGCAGTTCTTTCAAGTTCTTGTATGGACTGTTCTCGGCCACGCACAGCAGCAAGGGGTTGACGCCTATCATTGCCAGAGGCGTGAAGGCAGTGGCGGGGTCAAACGACAGGTTCTTGTACAACGCACCGATAATGGCGTTCGTGCTGATCGACCCTCCCAGCAGGGTATAGCCATCGGCCGGCGCACGCGCAACGACTTCGGCCCCTATGCTTCCGCCGGCCCCGGTACGGTTCTCGACGATAACCGGCACACCCAGGCGTTGAGCCAGGCGCTCGGACACCAAACGACCCATGATGTCGGTGGCGCCGCCGGCTGCCAAAGGCACCACATAGGTCAGCGGTTTGGTCGGCCATTTCGAGGGCTGGGCCTGAGCCGGTGCCAGAGCGTAAAACGGCGCCATCACGGCGGCACTGGTTCCCTGAATAAATCTGCGGCGTGTAATCATCATTGTCTCCTTGTTGTATGTCTTGCTTGTTTCAGATGCTGGTGCAACATGCCCGTTTCTTTCACCGGCCCGGCACGGTCGACCTGAACACCCGCAGTTGCGCGCTCTTGAGCGACCCGACCAGTACGCTGCATCGATCGGATCCCTGGAATGCAATGCTGGTGGGTTTGTACAATTGCGCGCCCTGTGGATCTTCAGCCAGGCAATGAAGTCGCCGGTCTGGCGAAATGGCCAGAATGGCGTTTCGGGTGAGCTCCGTCACCCAGAGGTTGCCGGCGTCGTCGAACGCCACTCCATCGACATACGCGCCGGCGTACACAGGATCAGGGCCATAAGTCTCCCAATCTCCCAAGGTGCCTCCCCTGAGCAGCCGGGCTCGCCGGATCCGGCCCTTCGTGGTCTCTGCCACATAAACCCATGCGCCGTCATGATCGAAGCGAAATTCGTTGGGAAAATAAAGCCCTGCGCTTACCACTTCGAGCCGCCCGCCCCGGCTGCGCAGCAGTTGCCCGTCGGGGCGTGGCTGATTGATCGCCTCGCCGAGGTCGTCGGACGTGGTGGACACGCTCAGCCATAACGCGCCGTCGGGACCGACCAGCGGAAAGTTGGCGGCGCCCAGCCTGCTGCCGTCCGCCAAAGTGGCGTGCAGCGTCGACTCGTTCCCGTCCGCAGACAGGGCGAACACGGTCCTATGCCCGATATCAGCGATCACGAGGGTCGACTCGTTGAGAAGCGCCAAGCCGTTCGGTAAACCGTGCCGCCCCCCCATCAGCGCCTGAGTCCCGTCTGGCGAGATATGGCAAGCCAGCGCGCGACGATCCGACACGACAATCGAGCCATCGGGCAACGCCAGCACCGATTCCGGGCGCGCCAGGTCCCGGCCCACCGGCTTGCCGGGTGACAAGACGGGCACTTCAGACATGGCTGCCCATCGCCGCCCGGGTAGCGGATTCTCGCGCTGCCAACAGCTGCTGGCGCAGCACGCCCTTCTGGATTTTTCCGGTGGCGGTCTGCGGCAGACTGTTCACGAAGAAGATCTCTTCCGGCACCTTGAAGTGCGCAAGCCGGGCCCGGCACCAGGCTTTCAGTTCGTCGGCCAGCGACTGGCTAACGCCGCCCGCCTCGGGCTGCCCTCCGCGCACCACCACCACGGCGCCGACCCGCTCGCCCATCAGGTCATCAGGCATTCCGATGATGGCGCACGATTCCACCCGCGCATGCAGGGCGAGCACATGCTCTATCTCCACCGAATAGATGTTCTCGCCCCCCCGTATGATCATGTCTTTCTTGCGGTCAACGAGATAAATCAGTCCCTGCGCGTCCCGGTACCCGACGTCGCCGGTGTGCAGCCAGCCGTCGCGCAGGGTTTCCTGGGTTTCCTGCGTGCGACCGAAATAACCGATCATCACACTCGGGCTGCGAGCCAGGACCTCGCCGCGCTCGCCCGGCGCCACATCGCGCCCCTCGTCATCGACGATGCGCACCTCGCAGCCTGGCAGGGGCCAGCCGGTGCTGCCTGCCTTGTCCAGCGCCAGCGCACCCGGCAGCACGCTGATGGTGCCGCACGATTCGGTTTGACCCATCCCGTGATAAAGCTGCGCGTTCGGAAACAGCCCCTGCACTTCGGCCAGTCGTTCCGCAGGCATGGGCGACGCACCGAAGCGCACGTTGATGACGCTGGACAGATCGCGCCCCACCCGCGCCTCTGAACGCAACATCATCAGCAACATAGCCGGGACGCAGCCGAACCCCTGCACCCGGTGCCTCTCGATCAAATCGAATATGCGCTCAGTGCTGTAGGTGTCGACGACAAGGGTGCCCCCATGAGCCAGCGTGGGGTACGACCACGAATGCGACGCCACATGAAAGAGTGGCGTGATGGCCAGATTGACGAGGTCCTCGCGCGCATATCCCCAGGCGTGGGCTGCCTGCAGCGCGCCAGCGATCAGAGTGCGATGCGTATGGATCACGCCCTTGGGCTTGCCGGTGGTGCCCGAGGTATAGAAGATGACGGCGGCGGCATCCGGGTCCGGCGTTTCTGGGGCCGTGTGATCCTGCGCGTCGCCGGTGGGAGCAAGGTCCAGCGTGGCGAGCGGCACCTGCCGGTCGAACAGGCCCGCCAGCTGCCCCAGGAATTCGGCAGGCAGGCCGGCGTGCATGAACAGCGCCGCAGAGCAATCGTTGACCAGATAGGCCAACTCATGAGGCGTCAGCTTGGGGTTTACCGGCACGGCCACGCAACCCGCGCGCAATACGGCGAAATAAGCGATGACATACAGATCGCTGTTCTCGGCGCATATCACTACCCGGTCGCCGGCCCTCAGTCCGTAATGGCGCTGCAGAATGCCGGCGGCTGAGTCCACCGAGGCAGCCAGCTGCTCGTAGCTCAGCTTGCGATTCTCGAAGACCAGGGCGGTGCGATGGGCCAGGGACTGCCGGCGATGCAGTATGTATTCCGGGTAGCTGTGATTGCGATGCACGTGCAGTGCATCGGCCAACCAGGTGGGCAACGCCGGCCTATCGGCGGGGACGTGCGGAAAGCTAGGCATGAGACTCTCGGAAAAAGGCGGTCGACTGATCTCGGTCTTGCGGCTAGGGCTTCCAGTTCCGTGCCCGGACCCGGATTTCCTCCTGGTCAAAATCGTTGATCTCTTTCATCAGCGCGGGGTCCCACAGACGCTCCAGCGACTCGCCCTTGGTCAGCTGTCCGCCCAATTGGTTCAGCCGTATATAGCCTTTGACTTGCTGCAGCGTGGAATTGCCCCACATGCCGTCCACTTCGTACACGTTGTCCAGGCGATTCTTCAAAGAAGGCAGAGCCAGGCGCATGGCCTCTTCCTCGCTGACGCCGCGCATGCGGGTCTCCGGGAAATGCTTCCAGTGGATCCGTACTGCGGCTTCAGGATTGGCCTTGGCAAAAACCGTCGACTTCGCGATGGCGCGGCCGTAGCGTACGAACGTATCCCGGTTTTCGTCCAGAAACTTCTTGCGCGCGATGATGACCCCGCTGAAACCGACCTCGTCGCGGCCGGTCGCGCTGCTGCTCAGCCGCCGCAACGCCTGCCCGTTCGCCTCGATCTGCCCGTACAGGCCATCGAACAACACCAGCGCATCGATTCGCTTCGTCGTAAGCGCATGGGCTGCCTCGACGCCTTCTCCGACGGCGACGAAACGCAGCGACGCCGCGTCGCCCCCCGCAATCTGCACCAGCGCCTTGGTCGTCTGCACCTGCGAATTGCCCAGGGTCTGCACGCCGATGGTCTTTCCAGACAAGTCCTTCAGGTCGGCAATGGGGCTGTCCGGCAACACCACCGGCATGCTCTGGAACCCGTTGATGAAGGTGTAGAAGCCCACGATGCCCGCGTCAGGCATTTTGTCGAGCAAGGCCAATGGAGCCGAGCTGGCCGGCACGGCGATATCGACCTTGCCGGTGCCCAGCGCCTGCGTCGCGACCGTCGCGCCGCCCATGTGCAGCATCTGGACGTCGATTCCCTCTTCCTTGAAGAAAATCTCCATCGGTACCGATGTGTTGTAGGCGGCATAAGGCGGGGTAGACACGGTCGCGTTCGCGACGGAAAGTTTCCGCGGTTCTTCCTGGCTGGCCGCATGCGAGGGGGCCAGCGCGAGCATTCCCGCGCCAGCCATTGCCGCCGCGATGCCGAGTTGCATCAAAGTGCGTCGAGTCGTCATTGTTGTCTCCGGTTATCGTTATTCAGTTCTTCATACCTGCCACGCCGCCTTGAACGGGGTCAGTCTCGCGTTTCCCCGCCATCGGCGACCAACACCGCACCGTTCACGAATCCGCAAGCCGGCGAGGCCACGAATGCCACCAGGCGGGCAATTTCTTCGATTTCGCCCCAGCGATTGCCGGGCAGCGAGATCCGCTTGCCCCATTCGTCGCGAAGTTGCTGCGGCGTGAGATGGTCTTGCCCGGTGCGCGCGGCAATGTCTTTGCACCAGCGCGCAAATCGCTCCGGCGCGTTAATGCGGCCCGGGGCCACGCTGTTGACGCGGATGTTTCTCGGCCCGAATTCCATGGCCAGGGCCTTGGTAAAGCGATTCTCCGCGGCTTTGGCTGGCCCGCTGCAGGTGGAATAGAACGGCGCATCCAGCACGGACGATCCGGATGTGCCCGTGACGTTCACGATGGTGCCGCCGCCGCTGTCGAGCAGAATGGGCAGGATGCGCTGGGTGACACGGAACATGGCCAGGAAGTTCATCTGCATGGCGTGCACCAGTTCCGCGTCCGTCACGTCGAAAAAGGGCTTGTAGATTCCGGTTCCAGCGTTGTTCACCAGAATGTCCAGTCCCCCGAATGCCTCGCGCGTGGCCGCCGCCAGGCGTTCGATGTCGTCCAGGCTGGTCACATCCGCGACTTCGGTGTGGATACGCCCGTCGCCCGCGCCGCGCAGCTCCTGGGCCGCGGCATCCAACCTGTCCTGGTGGCGCCCGCACAATATGACGTGCGCCCCTTCGGCCAACAGGTTGCGGGCCACGGCCAGTCCGATGCCTGCGCTGGATCCCGTCACCAGCGCGCGTTTACCTTCAAGTTGCAGATCCACGTTTCAATCTCCTGCGTTAATGCGGAAGGACCGGCGCATCAGTGGCCAGCGCCGTCCACCGTCGTCCCCATGCGCGCGGCCACCCACCGTTCGCATACGGTGGTCAGGGCGTTCAGCGTCAAGCCCATCAACATCAGCAATACCAGGCACGCATATACGCCCGGCACGTCAAACTGAGCCTTCGCCTGGAGCATCGCAAAGCCCACGCCCGAATTGGTGCCGACGAATTCCGCCACCACCACGCCGATCAGCGCGAATATCGCCCCGATGCGAACCCCGGCGAATATGTACGGCACGGCGTGCGGCAGCCGCAGCTTCCAGAACTGCTGCCACCGGCTCGCCCCCAGAGACTGCAGAAGCTCATAGTGGTCAACATTTCGGTTGCGCAGGCCCTGCAGCGTATTGACCATCATCGGGAAGAAGCACACGATGGCAACAATCGCAATCTTGGAGAGTTCGCCGAAGCCCAGCCACAGCACTACCAAGGGCGCGATAGCCACCTTGGGCATGCTCTGGAACGCCACGATGTAAGGGGTCAGCACCCGTTCGAGAAAGCGGCTGCTCGACAGCACGCCCGCCGTCACCACCGCCACCACGAAGGCAAGACCGAATCCCGCCACCAGCGCGCCCATTGACGCAGCCAGGTTGCGCAAGTAGATGCCATCCGCGATGCCCTCTGCCAGTACTGCCATCACGCGGCTCGGCGCCGCCACGATCATTGCGGAAATCCACTGGTTGCGCGCGGCCAGTTCCAAAGCGCCGATCAGCACAATGGCAATGGCAGCCGAGGCCAGCCACCCTTGCCTGCGCTGTGCAGACCAGGCTGCCGCGCGATGCGTCTTCATGGCGGGCGCCACGCCTGCCAGTTTCTCGATGTGTTCAGGCATACCGCCTCCGATTGTCTTGCTGTCCATAGAATCAGCTCGCGGCTCTGGCTGCGCCATGCAGCAGTTCGCGTATGTCGCTCACCAGGTGATGGAAAGCCGGGTCACGCTTCGTTTCCAGACTGCGGGGCCTGTCCAGCTGTACCGAAATCTCGCGCAGCATCCTGCCAGGGCCGGCGGACATGACGAAGATCCGATCCGAGAGCAGCACGGCTTCCTCGATATCGTGCGTCACGAACAACACCGTCTTGCCGAAGTTCAAGTGAATGCGTTGCAGTTCCAGGTTCAGTTCTTCCCGGGTCATGGCGTCGAGCGCACCGAACGGCTCGTCCATGAACATCAGCGCCGGGTCGTGCAGCAGCGCCCGGGCGATGGACACGCGCTGCTGCATGCCGCCGGACAACTCCGCGGGCCGCTTGTGGGTGGCCGAGGCCAGCCCGACCTTTTCCAGAAGTTCGGCAGCGCGGCGGCTTGCCGCGGCTCGCGGCAAGCCCAGCACCTCGGCAGGCAGCAATACGTTCTGGATCGCGGTACGCCAGGGCAACAGCGCGGCCGCCTGGAAGACAAACCCATAGCAGCCCGGCTGCAACGGTGCGCCATCCGCCAATGTGATTGAACCCGAGGTGGGCCTGACCAGGCCCGCCGCCATCTTCAGCAGCGTCGTCTTGCCGCACCCGCTCGGCCCCAGCAGACTGACGAACTCACCCTTGTTAAGGCTCGCCGTCACAGGGCGCAGCGCCACTGCGTCCACATCTTGTGCGGTCCGATATGTTTTGCTGACTTCGCTGAAGCGCAGCAGCACCTCAGGCGCTGCCACGCCGTTGGCTCGGGCTGTCAGATTGCCATCCATGTCTCTCTCCTAATGTGCCGGCTATCGCCCCGTGTATCCGGGTTCCGTCCAGCGTCGCTGCCTGCCGGCTCTGTTCGTGTGCTACGTGACCCGCTCCATCGCCATTGCCAATCCTTGTCCGACGCCGACGCACATGGTCACCAGCGCCCGCTTCCCAGCCCGACGCTGCAGCTCCCTGGATGCGTGCAGCACCAGCCGGGCCCCTGACATACCCAATGGGTGGCCCAGCGCGATGGCACCGCCGCAGGGGTTCAGGTGCTCGGCGTCGTCGGGCAGCCCCCAGGCGCGCGAACACGCCAGCACCTGCGCCGCGAAGGCCTCGTTCAGCTCGATCACATCGAAATCGCGCACCGCATGGCCGATACGCTCGGTCAGGGCGCGCACCGCCGGAATGGGCCCCACGCCCATGATGCGGGGCGCCACCCCTGCACTCGCGGCGCCCATGATGCGGACCAGCGGCCGCAACTGCAGCGCAGCCAGGCCGGCTTCATCCGTCAGCACCACGGCGGCTGCCCCGTCGTTCACGCCCGCCGAATTCCCCGCCGTCACGCTGCCCTTGGCAAACAACGGGCGCAACGCCGCCAGGCCCTGAGCCGTGGTGTCGGGACGAGGGTGCTCATCGTGTTGGACATGCACAGTCCGGGCGTCGGCCGTCGGCACATCCAGTCCGATTACATCGGCCAGCAGATGACTGCGGCCCGCCGCGGCGCGCTGCTGGCTGCGCAAGCTATAGGCGTCCTGGTCTTCTCGACTGATGCCATGCTCGTCCGCCACATTCTGCGCGGTCTGCGGCATGGAATCCGTGCCGTACATGGCCTGCATCATGGGGTTCACGAACCGCCAGCCTATCGTCGTGTCGTGAATCTCGCCGTGACGGCTATACGCCGCCCGCGCCTTTGGAATGACGAACGGCGCCCGGCTCATCGATTCAACGCCACCGGCAATCACGACATGGGCCTCGCCGCTGGCTATCATGCGCGCACCGGCGGCGACGGCATCAAGCCCGGAGGCGCAGAGGCGATTGATCGTCACGGCGGGAACCGACGCATCCAGCCCCGCCAGCAGCGCGGCCATGCGGGCGACGTTGCGGTTGTCTTCCCCCGCCTGATTCACGCAGCCGAGCACGACTTCGCCGACGGTTTCCGACAGCCGGGGGTGGCGCCGCAGCAGCTCGCGTATCGGCGCCGCGGCAAGATCGTCGGTTCGCACGCCGGCCAGGGCGCCGCCATAGCGTCCGATGGGCGTACGGACGCCGTCGCACAGGTAGACCGGGCGTCCCGTCATGCTCACATCAGCTCCGGGATGTCGTACGCTTTTCCGACGCGCCTGACCAGTTCCTCGTCCGGCGCGGCGTACAGACATGCGCGGCTGACGGACACGCCGGTGAGCTGATGCATGCGCACGCGCATTTCGGCCGCCTTGGCGAGCAGCGTATAGGTATCCAGGATCGGCACGCCATCGACCTCGAAAATCCCGCGCTTGGCCATGAGCGCTCCCGGTGGCCCAGCCGCAAAAACGACTTCCGCGCCCATCTCGGCCGCCTTGCGGGTCGCGGCCACCATTTCCTTTTCCACTCGGTCGGCCACGGATGCACTGGTGAATGCTTCCTCCTGTGCCCGGACGTCGTCGAATCCAATGGGCACCAGCCCCGCCAACCTGTCACGCAGACCATAGCCAAGCACAATCTCACGGTATCGCGGCACCATCTTGCGATTGGGCGTGATCACGGCAAAACGCTCGCCCATGGTGCACGCGGTAAAGCAACTGTTCTCCATGAATGAAAGCACCGGTATGGACAGCATCTCGCGCAGGTCGACCAGGGCGGGATCCAGCGAATTCGCAATGGCGAATGCGTCGTAGCCGCCGTGCTTGCGTATGTGCAGGCCGTTGCGTATGACCTCTTTCTGGTCATATTGGAAGAACAGGCGGTATTGGTCCCCCAACACGCCCTCGGGTGTGCCCCGCACATCCACCGTGGTGCCCGAATCGACTGCCCGATCCACCAATTCCTGCACGGTCGCCAGAAAGGCGCTCATCTTTTTCTCTGACGACAACAACTGGAACCAGATCTTCATCTTGTCTCCTGATAGTTAGTGGTATCGCCGTGCGCGGCCACGCCACGCCCGGAGTTAGAGGCTTCAACGGCTGCCCGGACCCGGTACCGACGGATAGATATAGTTGCCATAGGCCTTGCGCAGCTCTTCGATCTGCTCCAGCGGAGGGGGCGCGTAGAGACGTCGCTTGCTGATGAACCGACCCGTCAGCGACTGGATCTTGACGGCCATCTCGCCCATCTTGACCAGGCTGGTGATGCCATCCAGGATGGGGATTCCGCATTGACTCTGGCTGACCTGCCAGTGCGCCAGCAATCCCGACACCACGCCGCCCGCCGCGATCAGGACTTCGGCGCCGGCCTTGTCCGCGGACTCTGCGGCCGCTTCAAAGTCGGACAGGATGCGCGCCTTGGACTGCGGATTCTCGAACCCCCCTTCAAGATCGTGCAGACGAGTGATGTTCATCTTGTGCGCACCCACGAAGCGTTTCTCGAGCCCGTACGTGGTCACGTTTTCGACGATGCGCGGTGTGAACTTGTCGTTGATGGTGATGAAAGAGAACGACGCGCCCATAATGCAAGCCAGATGCATGGAACTCTCGCACAATCCCAGCACGGGAATGTCCGCCACTTCACGCGCCGCCCGCAGTCCGGGATCGCCGATGTTGCCGATCAGGAATGCGTCGAAGCCGCGATCGATGGCCTGGTGAACGTTGTCCAGGAGTTCAGCGGTTTCCAGATATTCCAGGTATCGGAACTGATCGCCGATGCCGCCCACCTTGGTCATGCCATGCACTTCGACCTCGGTTCCCGCCTCTTTGGCACGATCGATCACACTGTGCAGCACGCGCTGATATCCCGGCCAGTTGGGCAGGTTGGTCATGCTCTGATACCAGATCTTCATGATGTCTCCTCGTTGGGTTGCTTATTTTTGATCGGCCGGCATGCGGCCACGCTTGTAAATCATGGCCTGCCTGTGGCATTCGGCAATGAGTTCACCGCTCTGTTTGTAGCCGCGGTGGCAGAGCGAGACGATACCTACCTCGGGGCGCGACCGGGACTCCCTTACCGCAAGTACCTCGGTCGTCACCCGGACGGTGTCGCCATCGAACAGAGGAGCCGGAAACCGCACGTCGCTCATGCCCAGGTTGCCAACGGTCGTTCCGACTGTGGTGTCGTTGACGCTGATGCCCACCACCAGCCCCAGTGTGAAGAACGAATTGATCAGCGGACGTCCCCAATCGGTCTCGGACGCACAGAACTCGGCGTCGATGTGCAAGGGTTGCGGATTCAAAGTCAGGCAGGAAAAAAAGGTGTTGTCCGCCTGTGTGACGGTGCGGCGCAGCCCATGCTCGATAAGCATGCCAGGCTGAAAATCTTCCAGGAACAGGCCTCCTCGCTGAACAGTCTGGCGAACGGCTGCTGCGTGTCGGGTCGACATATCGATGGCCCCTCAGTTACTGGGTGCCGCACTGGCCGCGTTGTCGCGCCGGGGCTCCACGTTGTAATCCGCGTGGTTGGGCTTGTGTGTCAGGGTCCAGTAATCGAGCAGCCGCCAGGGGCTGTTCGTGGTCACGCGGCCCTGGCTGTTCCGATACCAGTTGTCCACGTCCTGCCTCGACCAGACCATTCCTTGGTGCATGGCGTCCACGGTTTCGTTGTAGGCATCGTGAACGTCCTGGCGGCATTCGATGGCGCCCCATCCTTGTTCGCGCATACTCACCAGGCACTGGACCGCATAGCGGGTCTGGCACTCGGCATTGAAAATGGCACTGCCGCCATAGCCCAGGTTGGTGTTCGGGCCATACAGCAGGAACAGATTGGGGAAACGCGGAACGGTAATTCCCAGGTAGGCGCGGGGATTGTCGCCGTCCCATGCGTCGCGCAATCTGATGCCCTGGCGCCCCGTGATGTCGATGGTGGACAGCATGCGCGAGGCCTGGAACCCCGTGGCCAGAACGATGACGTCAAGCGGATGGTGCTGGCCGTCGGCGCTCACGATTCCGTCGGCACGCACTTCCGAAATGGGCGACACGACAAGGTCCACGTGATCGCGCCGCAAGGTCTTGTACCAGTTGTTGTCCAGCAGCACGCGCTTTGCGTATGGGGGATAGTCCGGCAGGGCTTTCTCGATCAGGTCAGGCCTGCCCGCCAGCTCGTGTTTCAGGTGGCGCACCATGTTCCGCCGATAACTTTCGCTGATTGCATTGATCGACCCACCGTCGCCTTGCCAGGACGGATCGATCTTCAGCGAGGGATAGACGGCGTCGCCGTAACTCCAGATCAGTTGGGCACGCAGCCAGTGCGCATAATAGGGCAGCCGCTCGAACAGCCAATGATCCGCCTCGCCGAAGCTGCGGTGGTACACCGAGTTCGGCAGCACCCAATGCGGTTCGCGTTGGAACACCGTCAGGTGTTCCACTTGATCAACGATCGCCGGCCCTACCTGCATGGCGCTCGCGCCGGTGCCGATCAGGCCCACCCGCTTGCCGGCAAGGTCCAGCTGAGGATCCCACTGGGCAGTATGGAGCACTTTCCCATGGAAAGTATCCAGGCCAGGGATGCGGGGAATCGATGGGATATTCAGCTGCCCCACCGCGCTGATCACCCCGTCGTAGGCCTGCACCCGGCTATTTCCCTCGGCATCACGGATCGTCACCTGCCATCTCTGAGCGGCTTCGTCATAGACAGCCGCGCGCACGTCGGTCTGCAGATGAATGTTCTGCCGCACGCCGTACTTGTCTACGCAATGCTCGAAATAGGCTGCGATTTGATCGCGCTTGGCGAAATGGTGGTTCCAGGGGAAGCGGGGCTCGAAGGAGTACGCGTAGAACATGCTAGGCGTGTCCACGCCGCAGCCGGGATACTGGTTCTCGTGCCAGGTTCCACCGACCGACGCGTTCCGGTCGAACACATCACACTCCAAGTCCGCGCGCTTGAGCTCGATTGCCGCGCATATGCCCGACATGCCGGCTCCGATAACTGCCACGCGCATGGCCGGGCCGTTTCGCGCACCCGGTTGCTTGCCGTAGGGGCGTTCCTTCGTGAAGCCCGCCTGGTCCAGCATCATGGGCGCGTATTGCTCAACCTCGGACGCCGGCACGTCAGTCACCAGGCGGACTAGGTCCTGCATCATCTGCATACCTGGCTGCGCCGACGCCCGCGCGTCGGTCTCTGCGCATAGGCACTCGTATGCCTTGGCCCTGACCTCCCGCTGCAGCGCAGGGGGCAGGCCAGCCTTCACCGGTCCGGCAGCCTTTGCCGCGAGCAGGCGCTGCAACAGATCCCTGTCATCCGTGGCCTGTATCAGCGCGGCGGCAAGCGGAAGCAAGTCAGCCCTCTCGACCCAGTCTTTGCGGACCCCTGCGTCCTCGGTGGCCAGCCTCCGTCCATCCATCTGCCCTCTCCTTAATCCTGACCATGCCTACCTGGCGTTTACCAAATAGTATATTTAGATTACTCGCGAGTAAACAAAAATAAATGCCGGGTTTTCACTAGGGCGCAATGGCAAAAGTCGCCCATTGGAAGGCGGCTTCTCGAAGATTCGGGGCAATGCGGGCAAGACGGACTTGCATCTGGGACGGCGCGGGTTCGGCGCCGCCTCTTCGGCACGCGGGCGTCCGGGCCTGCTGCCCAACGCGGCGATCGGCGCCGACGGCGGCGGATGCCGCTGCACGCACGCCTGCAGCAGGCCGGCTACCGCATCAAGGCTGACATTGACGTGTCGACGGACGGGCGCGTGCGCAAAACAGCCCTGCTTAGCGATCCCGTTGCCAAACAATTCGAAGACAGCAAGGGGATGGCGGGCGATTTCATCGTGCCGGGGCCGATCTACGAATTGGTCGAATGCCTGAGCGCATCCGGCAACGGCAATGGTCAGGCACATTCTTGCGTGAAGGCCCGAGCCCATCAGGGCATCTGACATCCCGCGGGAGTCAGATACCCCTTTGGCCGCTCAGTTCAGGCTGGCGCCAGAGAGCTTCACGATTTGCTGGTACTTGTCTTTCTCGTTGACGAACTCGGGGAACGCCTCGGCGGTCATGGGCTCGGCTTCGGATCCCATAGCCGGCAGGCGCTGGCGCACATCGGGCTGCTGCAGCGGGGCGCGCGAAATCACTTCCAGGCTGGTCGCCGGCTTGGTGAAATCGTAGTCGGTCGTGGCGTAACCATCGGGCGCAATTTCCGACGACACTTCCCACACAGACACGTACTCTTCATTGGGCCGGGACAACCGGTCGGGCCCGTAGTACGGAATGTCGCCATACCCCGCCACGGGCTGGTGCATGGATGCGTCGTCCGTCATCACCAGGGTGTGTTGCCCGTTGCTGTGCTTGAAGTAGTAGTAAATGCCCTCATGCTCCATCAACCTGCTGATGAAGGCAAAGTCGGTTTCCTGGTACTGCACGCAGTATTCCCAGTTCCGATAGACACCCGTCAATGCGGTTTCAAACGGAAAGCCGTATTCCGCCAGCACGTCCCGGATCACATCCGGCGCACTCATGTTCTGGAAGATCTTGTTGTCCGAGGTCTGCGTCAGGTACCACAGCCACGGGCGCACCGTGGCTTTATAGATGTAATAGCGCGACGTGGCGTTTTCCCGGCCGATCAGTTCGCAGCGTGTGATCTGCCCGTTCAGATAGCGCGGCCCGGCCTGCGTGTCGATTTCCAGCGTCAGGGGCTTGCCCAGCAAGCCATGCCTCAGAGCAACAAGGCGAGCGTCCAAAAAGATGGCGGCCCAGCGGAGGTCATTGTTGGAACAAGCGCGACGCCAGAGCAACGGCCGCCTTGCGATTGCGAATTGATCCTACCGTGATCCCCCACGGCGGCACAACGCGGGATTGCCGCAGACTGTGCAACAGTATGCAACCTGTCATCCACGGCAGGAAGATGCAATTTCAATATGGCGACCGAGCCAGCCGGTAACGCAACACTATTGCGTGGCGTGACGCAATCACCCTGCAGACACGGCGCCTGGCGTCTTTTTGCTGCTGTACGCCAGCCACGCCAGCCCCAGGCAGATCAGCACCAGCGGCGCCAGCGAGCCCAGGTTCAGGATAGTCCAGCCCTGGGTGGTCACCAGCATGCCCGAGGTCAGCGAACTGACCGCCATGACCGCGAACACGCAGAAATTGATGGCGGCCTGGGCGCGATCTTTCTCTTCGGGCGCGTAGGTGCTCAGCGCCAGCGTGGTGCTGCCCGTGAACAGGAAATTCCAGCCCACCCCCAGCAAAAAGAGCGACAGCGTGAAGTGATGCAGGTCGGTGCCCGACAGGGCCACGCCTATGCACACGAAATTCAGCAGCGCGCCCCAGCCCATGATGGGCAGCACGCCGAACCGCTTGATCAGATGCCCCGTAAAGAAGCCCGGCGCGAACATGCCGATAACATGCCATTCCAGCACAAAAGCCGCGTCGGCAAACGGCAGGCCGTGATGCTGCATGGCCAGCGGCGTGCCGGCCATCAGCAGGTTCATGATGCCGTAGCTGAGCGCGCCCGCGCCGGCCGCCACGATAAACGCGGGCTGCCGCGCGATCAGCGCCATAGGGCGGCCGCCCGCCGCGCCCGGCTTGCGCACCGGCGCAGGCGGAAACCGCATGAACGACAGGATCGCCATGGCCACGAGGGCAACCGCCACCAGCGCCAGGTAAGCGGCCACAAAAGGCGTAGCCAGCAAACCCCGGGTATACGACGCCAGGTTGGGGCCCAGCACTGCGCCCAGCAGCCCCCCTGCCATGACCAGCGAAACCGCCTTCTCGCGCGCCTGGGGCGCGGCCAGGTCGGCCGAGGCAAAGCGGTACAGCTGCCCGTTGGCCGAGTAATACCCGGCAATCGCCGTGGCCGTGCACAGCAGCCAGAAGCTCTGGATATACGTGGCAAACGCGCACAGCAGCGCCGACCCCAGCGCCACGGCCAGCCCCAGCATGAAACTGGCCTTGCGCCCATAGCGCGTCTGCGTCCACGCCACCGGCCCCGTGCACAACGCCCCGCCCACCACATAGCCCATCACCGGCAACGTCGCCAGCCACCCATATGGCGCCAGCTCGAATCCCACCAGGCCGTTGATGGCAATGAAGGTGACGTTATTCGTGAGAAAAAGGCCCTGCAGAACAGACAACAGCCAGAGGTCGCGATTCATTACGGGATACGTGGATGAGGGCCGAAGGAAGGTTTATTTATATATGCATATTACCAGTCGAAATATGAGGGAGGTTCCTGCATAGAATGAGGAATATTCAGAAGCCGTCCCGCTACCTCAGCCACTTATTAAAAAACACCACCCGCTCGGTCTCGACGAACCCCAGCGCCCGGTGCAGGGCATGGCTATGCACATTGTCGATCAGCGCATCCGACGCCAGTTCCGTGCAACCGGCCTGCGCGGCCCACCGCTGCACGGCCCCTGCCAGCAACCTTGCCGCGCCCTGCCTGCGGTACTGCGGGTCCACATAAATACCCTCCAGGAAAGCCACAGGCGAGGACGCCGTGCCGTTGACATAGTCATAGCGCAACGCAACCTCGGCCACCCCCACGGCGTCGGGCCGCGCGTCCGCGTACACCAGGAACACCGCCCACCGCTCGGATGCAGCGACGATATCCGCCATTTCCGCCAAGTGTTCAGCGCGCGCGCATTCCGGCCATAGCGCCTGCCGCAGCTGTAGCCAGGCGGCGTCGTCTGCCTGAACGCAGCGGCGTACTGTCAGGTGGGATGGGGAGGGTTTTTGGGGGGGATTCATGTTGTGGCCACGGTCTGGAATCGGGGGTGGCCTTGCGTGCGGCTGAAAGGGCATACCGCATTTGGCAGGTCGTCTCTGTGCTGATCCGAAGAAAACCTTTGTGTAGGGACGTGCGGCCAGACGTTTCTGTTACGGTGTCTGACACCCTTCGGGAGTCAGACACCTGGAGCATGTTCAGACGTTAAACCAGAAATCTGGCCGTAAAGCGTTTATGGATGCGGAATTGCTCCTATTGTCACTCATCTTGTAGTCACCCCCATATACACTTTGGCCGCTGCTACCCGGAGCGAGGCCCGCGCATCGCTTGCCTGACCCGCATCGCTGCTGTCGGATTTTTTCCTGCAAAAATTCCCTTCTGGGAATCCGTGACCGCTGCCGGGTCGTCGCCTGAAACTTCCTGCATCGACTTTCAATGTGCAGGAGGTGGGGACGATGAAAATTCTACGCCGCAAGGCCGTCTGCGAAAAGCTTGGCGGCATCAATGACGTAACGCTCTGGCGGATCACACGCGATGATCCGACATTCCCAGTATGCATCCAGATCAACAAGCGGGTTGTCGGATGGCTGGAACACGAAATTGATACCTGGCTCGGACAGAAGGCCGCAGCCGCCCGTACCGCCAGCAACAACGCTGTCCATCCCTGATCGCCGCGATCTCGCAGGTCAAAGGTCAGGATTCGACGATGCGCAGCATGGGCAGTTTGCTGGACACTGGCTTGGCAGAAGCCACGCCCAAGCGCGATCCGCTGCCGTGGATCAAGCAGAAAGCTGCCGAAGTGACGAAACAGGCGGAGCAGCACGACGCCGCCCATGCATTGACTCCACGGGTACGCCACTTGATCGACGAAGCTGTGGAGCTGGAGATCGAGCAGGCCCGCAACGCAGGCGCTACAGGCTACATCGCACACTTTCTGGCGCAGGCCACACTTCCTCATACAGACCCCAAGACCAACCATTTCAAACGCGGCACGGGCAAGCTGAGCCTTTCCATCGTAGCCAACCCCGACTATGGCGTACCGTATGGCGGGCTGCCGCGCCTGCTGCTGGCGTGGATGTGTACTGAAGCCGTTCGCACAGGTAGTCCCGATCTATCGCTTGGGCGTTCCCAGGCGGCATTCTTGCAAAGTCTTGATCTGCACAATGATGGCCGGTACATCGCGCGAGTGCGTGACCAGAGCTTGCGGCTGGTGCATTCGATGATTACCGTCGGTGGTGCAGATGGCGATGCGCTGCACGTCAGAAACATCCTCATCGCGGAGGAGGCGTTCGTCTTCTGGAGCTCTCGCGATACGGTGCGACGAGGGGCATGGGAAAGCTCGATCACCTTGAGCACAGACTTTTTTAAACGTCTGATCGGCGCCCCCGTGCCACTCAAGATGGAGGCACTACGTGCGCTCATAAAGTCGCCTCTGGCGATGGACATCTACACATGGCTGGTCTACCGCATGTTCACTTTGAACGTTGGGGCAAGCAAAGGAGGCAAACGGCTTGTTCACGTGCCATGGACTGGCCTAATGATGCAGTTCGGCTCTGGCTATGCGAATACTCCCAAGGGGCTGGCCAACTTCAAGACCAATTTCCGCCTCCGGCTAAACGAAGCGCTGCTGTTCTATCCCGAGGCTCGGAACCACATCGAGGAAACGAAAGATTGCCTGATCCTCACCCCTGCACGCCTGCATATCGCAGCGACCAAGAGGAGGGGATAAGCCTGTGGGCTTTTCGGGCTGTCCACGTGACATCACTAGCAAGACGGAAACCCTTGCCAGAGCTGGCTTTGGTGCCACTTCTGTAAATTGTCCACGTGACATCGCTAGTCATCGGTATGTGACATCACTAGCCGTTTTACGTGACATCGCTAGTCAAGATCAACGTGTGAGGTCGCCTGTAAGCCCCGCTGGGACGGCGATTCAGCCAGGAGGAGAGGTCGCCTCTAGTAGTTCTGCTTTTAGGTTTTTCCTAGTATTTATAAATACCTAGTAGCTACCGCCCTGCGGCTGTGGAAAATCCTTCGCTCCCTCCGGTCGCTGCGCGGCTACTCGTTACTCAAAAAACAGGGCTACTTGGCGTCGGTTTTCTCAACATGCTATCGACAGGCCTGCCGGGGCAACTCGCCCCCTGTCAGATGACATCGTAACGTTACGATAACGTAGCGCTACGATGTTACGGTGCTGCCTCCTGTCCAGCTGCAGGCGCCTCCAGCAGTACCGAAGGCTCCACTTCCAGCGCTTCGGCCAGCTTGAAGATGTTGAGCAGCGCGATGTTGCGCTGGCCGCGCTCAACCCCACCCAAATAGCTACGGGCTAAGCCGCTCTCCAACGCCAGGCGCTCTTGTGACCACCCTTTGGTCTTCCGTATTTCAATCAGCTTCAGGCCAAAGCGCACTCGCGGATCAAGGGCCATATCTCTCTCTTTTCAAAAAGAAAGAATCTATGAGTGCCCGCCATATAAGGCCACGCTCTATATGAGCACGCTCTATAAGTGACAACTAGGCCCTTAATCACTAAAATGACCTCTATGAGTAACAATGGGGAGGCGGTGACGTATGGCAAGCGTCTGGAAGACTGCAGGGATGGGGGCGGCTGCGGGGCTTGCTGTTCCGGTGGCTGGGCTTTCAGGACTGGCTGCCGCTGGTTTTGCGCTGATTCTTGTACTGGCGATGTTCGGCATAGGGCCTGCGCGCCTGTCACAGACGTCGCTGTGGGGGCTGCTGACCAGTGAGCTGATGCTCTATCTGCTGATTTCGCTGGCGATCTTCACGCTGTCCTTCCGCTTTCTGGCGCGGTTGCAGGCTCGTTGTCAGGCTCTTGTCGCCAGAATCAACGCCCAGCAGGGCCTGTCATTCGATGCTGGACAACTCTTGGGCTACCCCGCACCGGCCTTTCTGGTGTTTGACCGGCAGCATCGCAAACTGGCTGTCTGTTCAATAGTGGATGAAGTCTGGCGTATCCACGACTTCTCCTGGCTGCTCGGCTGGCAGATGACCTGGCGCGAGGTCGAGAGCATGGAGATGAACGGCGGTAGCCGACAGGTCAACGCCAGCGGCATGAGCGTGCCGACCTTCGAGCGCACGGTACGCGCCAAAGACTTCGCCATCGAGCTGCAAACCGCCGATCCGCAACGACCAGTGCTCAGTTTTCCCATGAGCCGTCGGGCGGCGGAAACCTGGTGCGCCCGACTCAATGCCATTTTCAACGGATAAACTCGCGAGGAACTGCGATGAAACACTACCGGAGCTTGCTGCTTCTGCCTTTCGTATTGACGGGTTGTGCCACAACCGACATGCAGGGGGCGCTGGACTCCCTGAACGGACTGGGACAATCCATTGGAAGCAGTCTGTCGCAAGCGGCTACGCCCGCAAGCGCAGCAAGCCACAACAGTTTGCTGAGCACCCCGCTGCATAACGCCCTGCGCCGGAATCTGTCTACCGACGGTCGCGCCCCGGAGTGGCCCAAGGTGGTGATCAGCAATCTGCAAATTCCGGCTGATCAGATGACCCTGACCCGTAGCCTCACGCTCAAAGCCAGTGATTGCATTCGCTTTGACGCAGTGCTCTGGCACGACGCCAAGCGCTCCGAGCGCTTCAGCAATCTGTCGCTTTGCGCGCCGGAGCTGCCGAAACAGTCAAACAACTTCGTGCTGACCTGGAAGAGCTTTTCCATTTCCGGCAAAACCAGCGGTCAGGTTCGTAGCGATGGACCGACCCCGCCTTACAGCAAGTTGCCCGGCGACCCCGCGATGGAGCGTTGGTTGATGAATCAGTTCGGCCTTTACTATGTCGGTTCGCTGCTGACCCTGGTCGGCTACGACTCCAACTTCACGGTCGATGACCGCCGCTTCTGGATCAGGAACATCAAGGGATGAAAGCGTTGCTGCTGGCGGCCATGCCGGTGGTGCTGATGGATGGCACTACCCCAGACCTCAACCGCTGGTTGCAGATCGAGCCGGCCATCATCGCCGCCGTGGAATGCCGTCAAGCCTTGCCGGTGCGCGTGCTGGACGGCATTGCGCCCAATGCTCCCGGTAGTTGGTCGCTGACGCCGGAACGCAGCTTCACGGCATTCGGCTTGCCGGTGAAGCGGATCGAGCTGTTCATCGACCCGGATGGTGAGCTGGGTGCAAGCTATACCGCAGTGATTGAAAAGCGCAGCCTGGAACAGGTGCGCAAGCAACTGAAGCTTGCCAGCCAGCGTGGGCGCATCGGCCAGCTATCGGCAGATCAGCCCAGCGCCGAAGTTCAAGTGAGCTGCACGGTCGCAGCAACGGGGCAAGGGTGAATATTCAGCGCATTCTCTCCGGCGGCCAGACCGGCGTAGACCGGGCTGCGCTGGATTTCGCCATTGCCCGGCAGATTCCGCACGGCGGCTGGTGCCCAGCAGCCCGACGCGCCGCTGATGGCGTACTGGATGCTCGCTACCAGTTGATGGAGACCGAATCCAGCGGTTATCGCCAGCGCACCAAACGCAATGTGCTGGACGCTGATGCCACGCTGATCCTTTACCGAGACAAGCTCGAAGGTGGCAGCCTGCTCACTCGCGATCTGGCGACGGGACACGGCAAGCCGCTACTGCTGTGCGATTTGCATGTCCCTACAGAAAAGCTGTTGGCGGCATGGCAAGACTGGTTGCTTAGCCATCCCGTCGCTATTCTCAACATTGCTGGCCCGAGTGAAGCACGCAACCCCGGTATCTACCTGCAGGCGAGCGCACTACTGGAGCTTTTCTGGAGCACGGAACATGAGCCGATCTGATGCCCGCTGCGCGACACCTTATATCTACTCGGGTGAGTTGCAGATCCGCCCCGAAGTGGATGCCGCGCTGGCTGCGCTGAAAGACAAACCTTACACCGCCATCCCCAGCTGGAAAAACGATGGAACCTGGGAGCTGTGGACGGTGGAAGGCGACGGCGAAACCCAGCCCTGCATCATCAGCGGCCCATCGACCACTTACCCCAGCGAGGCCGATGCACTGGCCGCCGGTGCGGCCTGGCTATCCGGACAACGCTGAGCAACCTCAATTCCATCCCTCGCTGACAAAGCCAACGCCACGGCGGCTGATCTCGACCAGCGGTCTGATGTCTTGCACCTGGACGATTCCTCGGTCATCACGAGCTGCCGAACCCAAGGCCCGCTGCAGAACCAGACGCACACTGCGCGGCGGCAAGGCTTGCAGACGGGACAGGACATCATCATCCAGCCTCTCGGCAAAGGCGTTGCCCCAGCTCGACTCGTCGCGGAGTCGGTTGTAAATCGACTGCGCGATGCTTCTGACCTGCTCCGGCCTGGGCGGTTGAATGTGCAACACCGTCAGCCGTGAGCGCAGCGGCCCCGGAATCGCCTCCAGCTCATTCGCGGTCGCCATCCAATTCACATGACTGGCGTCGATGGCAAAGTCGCGGATCGACAGGTCGATGAAATCCCGCGCACTGCGCGGTTCCAGCAAGGTATAGAGTGCTGCCAGCGGATCGTATTGCGGTCTGCCGTTGCTGGCCTTATCCAGTTCATCGAGCACCACCACCGGGTTGGCTAGTGGTTGGTAGGCCAACAGCTCAAAGAGCTGGCCTGGCTCGGAATTGCTCCAAAATGATTCGGAACCGGCGAGCGGCGAACTTGATTGCGTACTCGCCATGTCGAAGACCCGGAACGGTAGCACGAGCTGATCGGCAAGCCAGCGTGCCGCCTCGGTTTTGCCGATGCCCGCCGGGCCGACCAGCAACACGGCAGGCCAGGACACCCGGCCATCGCCCAGACTGGACAAGGCGAAGTGATCACGCATCAGCTCGGCCAGTTCATGGAAGTTTGGAAAAGCCAGCGCGAACTCATCCAGAAGGGTTTTCCAGTCCGAGGGCAGCAGGCCCAGTTGGCGGCTACCATGGCCCGCTCGCTTTATCCGCTCCGCCATCGCCTGCGCGCGCTTGAACTTGTCGTCGCCTTTCGGTCGGTGGCGATCCACGAACGCCTCCAGCCCAGCTTCATCGAGAAAGACGATGCTCGGCAAGGGCACTGATTTAGCGGTTTCTGTCGGCTGCTTCTGAACCTGCTCCGGTTTGGTTTCGCTCGGGACGGGCTCATCTTCAACCGCCATGGCGGCGCGTACATCTTCGGTCGTCACCTTACCCAGATCGTGCACCACCTGTTGCACCCCCTGTTCGACGATGAGCTGGCGGCTGCGGCGCACTTCTTCGGCAAACAATCCTTGGATGCCGTCATGTTGCGGGCAGCGTTGCGGACGGATGCCGTCCCCGACAACCTGTACACCGCAGACGGGGCATTTTTGCAGCGAAAGGTGCTTGGTCTGGGCAATCAGATCGAACACTGCTGCTGCGCGTTCGCTGTGGCGTCGCAGCGGCTGGTAATGAATGGCCAGGCGATCCCGGTTGCAACTCACCGACAGTGAGCCCTTGCGTGCGAGCACTGTGGGCAGCAGCAGGCATTCCACCTGGGCAAACAGATGTGCCACCAAAGCCAGATGCCCCGGCGCGGGTTCGACGATCTGCCGGGCAAGCCAGGGATGCCGTGCCTTGAGCGCAGCAATGGCTGCTTCGTATTCCCGCAGGCGCAATGGGCGGGCTTGCTTTGGCTTACGCATGATGGCCTCCCAAATAGCCTAACTATAAATTACTATAATAGCGGTTTGCGCGAATCGCCAAACTCCGCACGCTCGTCTTGTCGGCCAATAAGTCTTATAGTGATTTACAGTGAATTCACAGGGCCCGACATGCCAACCCTTGCCAACGAACAATTGCCAGCCCTTGCCGCCGCCTTGATACGACTGCGCGGGGAAACGCTGGGGCGGATCGCCGAAGCCACCGGTATCCGCGCCGCCAACCTCTCGGTCTGGCTGCGTGGCAAGGAACAGGTGATCTCCGCCAAACGTTTGGTCGGCCTGTTACATCACCTCGGTATGGAAGGCGGTCGCCTGCGTACTGATGTGTTGCACCCGTGGCAGGATCGCGGGGCGCTGGATGACAGCAGGCTCGTGCTAAGCCTGCTGCAGGCCAACACGCAGCCGGTGTGGTTGTTTCAGGATGAGCAGCCGGGGCTGATCAAGACGCGCTTTCTGTTGGCTGGCGATGTGCTGATCCGCATGGAGATCGAGCCGGGCGTCGATCAGGCCCTTGATCTGGTGACAGTCGTCAGGGTGGATCGTGTCATCACCACACCTACGGCATTGGCCGGGGTGCCAAGTGAATCACTTGAGTCAGCACGTAGCGCACTTTTGGCACTGGCGGAGCAGGCTGCTGCGGACGTGGGGGACGAAGAGCTGCTGGAAGGGCTGATGTTCCGTCTGAGCGAAACTGTTGATAGCAATATTGCTTCCCCGCAAGGTTGGCAACGATTGGAGCAGGCGCTGCGCTTTGCATTCAACGCAGGAGCACAACCTGCTGACATCGCCCGCGTAGTTGACGCCCATTTCCGCAGCGGCGGCAATGCGGACATGCCGCCAACTGAGTAGACAAAAAATGCGCTGTTTCCAGCCATCGGGTTTCCAAATCCTGCGGCGCTGATCGCAATGACTTTTAGCTGGTCACATGCCCCGTTACTCCCTATTTAGGCTTGCGTACATACTGATTGTGCATTGCGTTCTTTCCAACGCTCTGCTGTTCGGGCACATGGTCAGGCACCAGAAGTCCTATTTCCGATTGCGTACATACCAACATCGGCGGGCGTGCATTCCAAATCCCTTGACTGTTATTGCTTATCTTGTGCCCAGGCGAGGGAGTAACGTGGCATGGCGCTTTGTGACCAGCAAAAATTATCTGTGCGATCAGGTCGGGCTGCCGGCTTACTGTGTGAACAGTGTGGCGGCATGCTGGCAACAACGTGGCAGCCTTGTGCGAACAATGTGTTGAAAGGGTGGCAAGGATGGTGGCGACAGTGTGTAGCCATGGTGGTGACAGTGTGGCACTGCGCCCCGTGTTACCACATTCAACTCACAACGACAGTAGCCAAGAACAATTTTGATGCTTCCGCAGCATTCAAATGATAGACTCCAAACGACTTAAGACGACTTTCAATCGCAACCTCCGAGCGCCATCGACATGAGCACAGAACCGTGGGTTACCGCCGAGCACGTCGCCAAGCACTTGGGCGTGGCCAAGGACACCGTGTACCGCTGGCGCGAGCGCAAAGGTCTGCCCGCGCACCGCGTGGGGCGGCTGTGGAAATTCCAGCTCTCCGAAGTGGATGAATGGGTGCGTGCAGGCGGCGCAGATGAAGATGTCGGTGAGCCGGGGAGTCGGCATACATGAGCTCCATGGCATTCCCCCGCCAGAACAACGGCGGTAGCAAACCGTTTGGGTCTTTGAGGCAAGGTTCATGACGACCACAGAACAACAAATCGAACTCGATCTGATCGCCAAGCTCGGCGACCTCAAGTACACCTATCGCCCCGACATTCGCGACCGCGCCGCGCTCGAAGCCAACTTCCGAGCCAAGTTCGAAGCGCTGAACCGCGTGCATCTGACTGACAGCGAGTTTCAGCGCTTGCTCGACGGCATCATCACGCCCGATGTCTACGGCGCTGCCCAGCAGCTTCGCAACATCAACAGCTTCGAGCGCGACGATGGCACGCCGCTGAACTACACCTTGGTGAACATCCGGGACTGGTGCAAGAACGACTTTGAGGTCGTCAACCAGTTGCGCATGAACACTGACAACAGCCATCACCGGTACGACGTGATACTGCTCATCAACGGCGTACCGGTGGTGCAAATCGAGCTGAAGACCTTGGCGGTCAGCCCGCGCCGGGCCATGCAGCAGATCGTTGATTACAAGACTGACCCCGGCAATGGCTATAGCAAGACACTGCTGTGCTTCCTGCAGCTCTTCATCGTCAGCAACCGCACTGACACTTGGTATTTCGCCAACAACAACGCACGGCACTTCAGCTTCAACGCAGATGAGCGCTTCTTGCCGGTTTACCAGTTTGCCAGCGAAGACAACAAGAAAATCACGCTGCTCGATAGTTTTGCCGAGAAGTTCCTAGCCAAGTGCACTCTAGGGCAAATGATCAGCCGCTACATGGTGCTGGTGGCCAGCGAGCAGAAGCTGCTGATGATGCGGCCATACCAAATCTATGCCGTCAAAGCCATCGTGGAGTGCATCCACCAGAATTGCGGTAACGGCTACATCTGGCACACCACCGGCTCAGGCAAGACGCTGACTTCGTTCAAGGCGTCCACCCTGCTCAAAGACAATCCGGACATCGACAAGTGTCTGTTTGTGGTGGATCGCAAAGACCTGGATCGCCAGACTCGCGAGGAATTCAACCGCTTTCAGGAAGGCTGCGTCGAAGAGAACACCAACACCGAGACCCTGGTGCGCCGCCTGCTGTCCGACGACTATGCCGACAAGGTCATCGTCACCACCATTCAGAAGCTGGGCCTGGCTCTGGATGGGGCTAACAAGCGCAACTACAAGGAGCGGCTGGAGCCATTACGCAACCAGCGCATGGTGTTTATCTTTGATGAATGCCACCGCTCACAATTTGGCGACAACCACAAAGCCATCAAGGAGTTCTTCCCCAACGCCCAGCTTTTTGGCTTTACCGGCACACCCATCTTCGAGAAGAACGCCAGCTACCAGCAGATCGAAGGTCAGCAGGCCAGTTACCGCACGACCGACGACCTCTTCCAGCGTTGCCTGCATCAATACACCATCACCCACGCCATCGAGGATCGCAACGTCCTGCGCTTTCACGTGGATTACTTCAAGCCCGAAGGCAAGAATCCTCCCAAACCTGGTGAAGGCGTGGCCAAGCCCAAGGTCATTGAAACCATTCTCGCCAAGCACGATGCAGCGACCAATGGCCGCAAGTTCAATGCCGTGTTGGCAACGGCCAGCATCAACGATGCCATCGAATACTTCGAACTGTTCGCGGAGATCCAAAAACAAAAGACCGAGCAAGACCCTGAGTTCCGTCCGCTGAACGTTGCCTGCGTATTCTCTCCACCTGCCGAGGGCAATAAGGACGTACAGCAGATTCAGGAAGACCTGCCGCAAGAAAAGGAAGACAACCAGCAAGACCCCGAAGGCAAGAAGGCGGCGCTCACGCGCATCGTGGCCGATTACAACGCCCGCTTCGGTACCAACCACCGCATTGGCGAGTTCGACCTGTACTACCAGGATGTGCAAAAGCGCATCAAGGATCAGCAGTATCCCAACAGCGATCTTCCCGCCGCACAAAAGATCGACATCACCATCGTGGTGGACATGCTGCTTACCGGTTTCGACTCCAAGTACCTCAATACCCTGTACGTGGACAAGAACCTCAAACACCACGGCTTGATCCAAGCGTTTTCGCGCACCAATCGCGTGCTGAACGACAGCAAGCCCTATGGCAACATCCTCGACTTCCGTCAGCAGCAAAAGGCGGTCGAAGAGGCAATTGCGCTCTTTTCCGGCGAGAAGATCGACAACCCGCGTGAAATCTGGCTGGTAGACCCCGCGCCCAAGGTCATCGAAAACCTGCAAACCGCCACCCAGAAGCTGGCTGACTTCATGCAGTCGCAAGGCGTGGGCAATACGCCGGAAGAAGTGGCCAACCTGAAAGGCGATGCCGCAGGGGCGCAGTTCGTCAACCTGTTCAAGGAAGTTCAGCGGCTCAAGACCCAGCTTGATCAATACACCGATCTTTCCGACGAGCAGAAGGCGCAGATCACCCAGATTGTGCCACCCGATCAGATGCAGGGCTTCAAGGGTGCGTACCTGGAAACGGCCAAGCGCCTGAAGGAACAACAGGATCGCGACCAGACCCCGCCGGAAGTGCAGCAGCTTGATTTCGAATTCGTGCTCTTCGCCTCAAGCGTGATCGACTACGACTACATCATGAGCCTCATCGCCAAGCTGACCCAGCAGAAGCCCGGCAAGCTCACCATGAACCGTGAGCAGCTCATTGGCCTGATTCAGTCCGACGCCAAGTTCATCGACGAGCGCGAGGACATTGCCGAGTACATCCGTGGCCTGCCAGTCAATGAAGCCCTGGACGAAAATCAAATCCGCAGCGGATTCGACCGCTTCAAGGCAGAGAAAAAAACACGGGAACTCACCGATCTCGCCAACCGCCATGCACTGGACGCATCGGCGCTGCAAGCCTTTGTCGATGACATTTTGCGCCGCCGTATTTTCGATGGCGAACGCCTCTCCGAGTTGATGGCCCCGCTGGAACTTGGCTGGAAAGCCCGCACGCAGAAAGAGTTGGCCCTGATGGAAGAGCTGACGCCACTGCTGCACAAGCTCGCCCAGGGGCGAGAGATTGCTGGTTTGGCTGCCTATGAGGAGGGGCGATGATGGGAACCGTCTTTGCACAAGGGGCGCAGTGGGTTCGTGCGGACTTCCATCTGCACACCCGCGCAGATCGTGAGTTCAAGTACACAGGCGATGACAACTTCTACAACAGCAATTATGTGAACGCGCTGGAGAAAGCAGGTATCCAGCTGGGCGTCATCACCAATCACAACAAGTTCGATTTCGAGGAGTTCAAAGCGCTGCGTAAGACAGCTCAGAAAAAGGGGATTGCGCTGCTGCCAGGCGTCGAGCTGTCGGTCAATGATGGGGCCAATGGCATCCACACGCTCGTCGTGTTCTCAGATGAATGGATCGACGAGCACAACCACATCAACCCCTTCCTAACCAGCGCATTTGAAGGCAAGGCGCCCGCACAGTACGAGCAGGAGAATGGCCGAACCTCATGGTCACTTCTGGAGACGATCAAGAAGCTGGAAAGCTATCACCGGGATTTCTTCCTCGTCTTCGCCCATGTCGAAGCACCAAGTGGCTTGTGGTCGGAGCTGGATGGTGGCCGACTCACTGAGTTGGGGCAAAACGATTTCTTCCGGCGCAGAACGCTCGGCTTCCAAAAGGTTCGCACGCACGACGGCGCAGGCAAAGACAAACCTTGCCGCACCAAGATTCAAAGCTGGTTGCAGAGCTGGTACCCCGCCGAACTTGAAGGCAGTGACCCCAAGTGCATTGATGAAATCGGCCGGGGCAAGACCAGTTACCTGAAGTTGGGCGAGTTGTCCTTTGAGGCCGTCAAGTTTGCCTTGAGCGATCCCGCTGCGCGGGTCGCCACGGAGCCGCCCAAGCATCAGGCTTCTTACATTCGCAGCATTCACTTTGACGGGGGCACCCTTGACGGGAAAACGCTGCATTTCTCGCCTGAACTGAACACGTTGATCGGCATCCGGGGCAGCGGCAAGTCTTCCATTCTGGAAGCAGTGCGCTACGCCCTCGATATTCCTCGCGGGGAGAAGGCGCAGGACACCAAGTACAAGGATGAACTGATCCGCCACACTCTGGGCAGCGGCGGCAAGGTGACGCTGACGGCCTGTGACGTATACGGACAGGAATTCACCATCTCCCGCATTTTCCGCGAAGCGCCGAACGTCTATCTGGACGGCAAATTGCAGCCCGGTGTATCGATCCGGGAAACCGTGCTGCGCCGTCCGATCTACTTCGGGCAGAAAGACCTTTCCAGCACCGGCGAAGGTTTCGAGACCGATCTAGTGGAAAAGCTGGTGGGCGAAAAGCTCCGCACACTGCGAGACGAAATCGAAACCCAACGCCAGCATGTGCGTGATGCTGCGCAGCGCTGGCTCAAGCTCAGCAATACTGCCGAACTCAGGCGTGATTACGAGTCCCAGCTCACCGATGCCAACTTCCGGCTGAAGAAGTTCGAAGAGTACGGGGTTGCCGACAAGCTGCAAAAGCGCCTTGGCTTCCAGCAGGATGCCAGTGCACTGGCACGCATGAAGGAGCGGGCAGACAGCTTTGTGCTCGCCCTCGGGCAATTGATCGCCGAGCACGAAGACGATCTGCGTAATGCCACGAGCTACGTCTCCAAGCAGAATCCCGATTTCTTCACGGCTTATTACGCCGAATTTGCCAATCTCGTTGCCAAAGTCGATCAGCTCAAGCAAATCGAGCAGGAGGCCCGCGCTGTTACCTCCCGGCTTCAATTCAAACAAGGCGAGTTCGCTGCCGCGCGCCAGAGTCTTCAGGAAGAGTTTGCCCAGGTCGAACGTCAGCTGGCTCAGGAACTCAAGCAGACCGGCATGACGGCCATCCAGCCGGATGACTTCCTGACCCAACAGCAGCGCAAAACCAAGGCGGAGCAAATGCTGGAGGCGCTCGCCAAGCAGGAAAGCCAGCAGAGCAGCATCCGCGACGCACTGTTTGCCGAGATCGACAAGCTCAACGGCCTGTGGCTGCGCGAGTTCAACGCCATCAAGGCCGAACTGGATCGGGTGAACGCTGGCCATACCGCCCTGCAGATCGAAGCCGACTTCAAAGGCGACAAGGAAGCCGCCATCAGTTTCATGCAGCAGCTCTTCAAGGGCAGCAACATCCGCGAAACCACCCTGCGCGCCGTGATGGAGGATTACGCCGATTTCGGCGGGCTGCTGCGTGATTTGCCAAACGCCTTGAAAAAAGCGGGCAGTACGCCGGAGGTTTTCGAAAAGACTTTCATGCAAAACCTGATGGAGTTCGTGGTCTATCAGGTGCCTAACCGTTTCGTCATTCGCTATCGCGGCAAGGAACTCAAGCATCACTCGCTCGGGCAGCGTGCTTCCGCGCTGTTGCTATATGTGCTCAGCCAGCGCCAGAACGACGTGATCATCATTGACCAGCCGGAAGACGATCTGGACAACCAGACCATCTACGACGACGTGATCAAGCTACTGCGCGAGATGAAGCCTCACGCCCAATTCATCTTCGCCACCCACAACGCCAACTTTCCGGTGCTGGGTGATGCGGAGCAAGTGCATGCCTGCCGCTATCAGGATGAGCAAGTCGCCGTACAAAGCGGCAGCATCGACGCTCGTCCGGTGCAGGACGCCATCATCAACATCATGGAAGGAGGCCAGGAAGCCTTCAACCGACGCAAAGAGGTTTACAACCTATGGAAACCACAGAACTGATCGACTGCTTGAGCCGTGGCGAAGACAGTCGCCATCAGTTCAAAGAGAACTTCACCAATGCCGACGCGCTGGCGGCGGAGATCGTGGCCTTCGCCAACACCGCTGGCGGGCAGATTTTCATTGGCGTGCAAAACGACGGCACGGTGCTGGGCTTGTCTCACGCGGACATTGACCGCCTGAACCAGCTCATCTCCAACAGTGCTTCACAAAACGTGCGGCCTGCGGTGAACCCGCTCACCGAAAATGTGCCGCACCCCAACGGCACCGTGATGGTGGTCACCGTTGTGGAAGGCGTCAGCAAACCCTACATGGACAAGAACGGAGCCATCTGGGTGAAGAACGGCTCGGACAAGCGCCGAGCCACCTCGCGCGAGGAAATCCAGCGCCTGTTCCAGCAGGCGGGGCTGGTGCATGCGGATGAGACGCCTGTGGCGGGCTTGAGCGCGGGCGATGTGGACCTGCCCTATTTCGCAACCTTCTTCGAACAGCAATTTGGCGAGCCGCTCGCCCAGCACAAGCAACCGCTGCCGCAGCTCTTGACCAACATGAACCTGATGAACCAGGGGCAGCTCAATGTGGCGGGCAGCCTGCTGTTTGCCAAAGCGCCGCAGTACGCACTGCCTGCCTTCATCGTCAAGGCGGTGGCTTTTGTCGGCAATGAGATCGAAGACCAGCGCTATGTCGACAGCCGCGACATCACCGGTAAGCTGGCCGATGTATTCCAGCAGACGCTCGGCTTCATCGTCGCTAACACCCGCGCCACTCAGGGTGAACAGGGCTTCAACTCCCAAGGCCAATCGGAGATTCCGCGCATCGTCTGGGAGGAACTGGTCGCCAACGCGCTCATCCACCGCGACTACTTCATCAGCGCGCCGGTGCGCGTGTTGGTGTTTGCCGATCGGGTCGAGATCATTAGCCCCGGCCACCTGCCCAACAACCTGACCATCGAAAACATCAAGGCGGGCAACTCCAATATGCGCAATCCGATTCTGGCGTCCTTTGCCGCCAAGTTGCTGCCCTATCGCGGACTGGGCAGCGGCCTGCTGCGCGCCTTGCGGGCCTGGCCGCAGATTGAACTCATTGACGACCGGGCTGGGAACCCGTTCAAGGCCATCGTTAAACGGCCACAGGAGCAAGCGGCATGAGTGAGAATAAAAAACAGCAGTTGGTGCCACGGCTGCGGTTTCCGGAGTTTCGGGAAGCTGGGGGGTGGGAGGAAAAGACACTCGGTGCCGTTTGCGACATGCAAGCTGGAAAATTCATTTCTGCTTCAGAGATCTCAGAGAAGAAAATTGACGGCTTGTATCCATGCTTTGGCGGCAACGGGCTACGTGGCTATTGTAAAACGTATAACCAGTCTGGCCGATATTCGCTCATCGGTCGTCAGGGAGCACTTTGCGGCAATGTGAATCTTGTTGATGGGGATTTCTACGCAACCGAGCATGCTGTGGTAACGACGCCTAAAGCGGGCATTAGCACTGGCTGGCTCTTCTACAACCTTTGCCTTCTTAATTTGAATCGCTTTGCTACGGGCCAAGCGCAGCCTGGTCTGTCCGTTGAAGTGCTTGAGAAGGTTGATTGTGTAGTACCTAAAAACAAAGACGAACAACAAAAAATCGCTGACTGCCTGTCTTCGCTGGATGATCTGATCGCGGCGGAAACCCAAAAGCTCGACACCCTCAAGACCCACAAAAAGGGCCTGATGCAGCAGCTTTTTCCCCGAGAAGGCGAAACCGTGCCACGGCTGCGGTTTCCGGAGTTTCGGGAAGGTCCAGCATGGGGCAAGGAGAAATTGGAAAAACTTATTACTACGGTTAGCCCACCGTCAAAACTGCAGTCATCCAACTATGGGACGCAAGGTAAGTTTCCCATCATCGACCAATCTCAAGAGTTTATTTGTGGCTGGACTGATGATGAACGCGCTGTAATTACTGAATCGCTGCCACTCATCATATTTGGCGACCACACCTGCGCCCTCAAGTTTGTTGACAAACCGTTTGCGCAAGGCGCCGATGGCATCAAAATTCTCAAGGTAAGGCCCGCCATCTCTGCTGAATATTTGTTTCATTCCCTCAGCCACCGTCCGTTGGCGATGGAGGACTACAAGCGTCATTTTTCGATGCTGAAGGAGCGTGCAGTTGTTTTTCCTGATATCGAATCAGGCGAGCAACAAAAAATCGCTGACTGCCTGTTTTCGCTGGACGATCTGATCACCGCCCAAACCCAGAAAATCGATGCCCTCAAGACCCACAAAAAGGGCCTGATGCAGCAGTTATTTCCGACGCTGGATGAGGTGGACGCATGAAGCCCGCCCAATCCTTCGCCGACTTGCCCGCGCTGGCCGCTCATCTGCGCAGCGAGCTGGAAAACAAAAAAAACATCCTGCTCTATGCCTACAACGGCACCGGCAAGACGCGGCTGTCCATGGCCTTCAAGGACATGGGCAAGCAGGCCGAGGCCCGTGATACCCTGTATTTCAACGCCTTCACCGAAGACCTGTTTCACTGGAACAACGATCTGGTAGGCGATGCGGACCGGCGTTTGCTGCTCAATAAGGATTCGCGATTCTTTCAGGGGTTGTTCGATCTGGAAATGGACAACCGCATCCGCCCATTGCTGCGGCGTTACGCGGATTTCGACTTCCGGATCGACACCGAGGGCCCAGAGTGGGCGGTGCGCTTTTCGCGCCTGGTGGATGGTCAGCCCGTTGACAACATCAAGGTGTCACGTGGCGAGGAAAACATCTTCATCTGGTGTTTTTTTCTGGCTGTGGTCGAACTGGCGATGGACGCCGATATCGAGGCGTACCAATGGGTGAAGTACCTGTATATCGACGACCCGATCTCGTCGCTAGATGAACACAACGCCATTGCCGTCGCCAATCACTTGGCGCAGTTGCTCAAGCGGCAGGACAATCGGCTCAAGACAGTGCTCTCCACGCACCACACCTTGTTTTTCAATGTGCTCTGTAACGAGCTGGGCAAGGCGCGCCGCTATGTGATCAACAAGCACCCGGCTAACGGCGGCTATCTGCTGCGGCCCGAAGAGGGCGATACGCCCTTCTTCCACCACGTTGCGGCCTTGGCGGAACTCTATCAGGCTGCACAGGAAGATCGCTTGTTCACGCACCATTTCAACATGCTGCGCACGATTCTAGAGAAGACGGCGAGTTTTCACGGCCACAAAAACTTTTCTGCCTGCATCAGGCAAGACGATGATGACCCGGACGGCATTTTGCACGCGCGTCTGATCAACATCCTCAGTCACGGCAACTACTCGCTGTATGAGCCGCAGCAGATGCTCGATGAGAACAAGGCTTACTTCAAGAAGATTCTGAACGACTTCCTGAATCGCTACCCCTTCAATCCCGATTTGTTCCCTCTGCACCCTGAGGCTGCAACAGCAGGTACACCATGACCGAATCCGAAAAGCAAAAATTGGGCAAGACCCTCTGGGCCATCGCCGACCAACTGCGTGGCGCGATGAATGCGGACGACTTCCGCGATTACATGCTGGCTTTTCTCTTCCTGCGCTATCTGTCGGACAACTACGAGGCCGCCGCGCAGAAGGAGCTGGGATCGGACTATCCAGACCTTCCTTCCGATGTGTTGAGGCAGACCGGCGTGAATACGCCGCTTCAAGCGTGGTACGAGGAAAATCTGGACGACGTACCCGAATTCGAGAAGCAGATGCGCCGCAAGGTGCATTACGTTATCGAACCCCAATACCTGTGGGGCAACATCGCCGAGATGGCGCGCACGCAGGATGCCGAGCTGCTGCATACCTTGCAGAAGGGCTTCAAGTACATCGAGGAAGAATCCTTCGCCAGCACCTTCCGGGGCCTGTTCTCAGAGATCAATCTGGCGTCGGATAAGCTGGGCAAGACCTACAGCGAGCGCAATGCCCGCCTGTGCAAGATCATCGCCGAGATCGCCAAGGGGCTGGGGCAGTTCTCTACCGATAGCGACACGCTGGGTGATGCCTACGAGTACCTGATCGGCCAGTTTGCGGCAGGCTCGGGCAAAAAGGCCGGCGAGTTCTACACGCCGCAGCGCATTTCAGACATCCTGTCGGCCATCGTCACGCTGGACAGCCAGGAGCCAGCCACCGGCAAGTGCTCGCATCTGGATAGCGTTTTCGACTTTGCCTGCGGCTCGGGCTCCTTGCTGCTCAATGTGCGCCGCCTGATGGGGCCGCACGGCATTGGCAAGATTTACGGCCAGGAAAAGAACATCACCACCTACAACCTGGCGCGCATGAACATGCTGCTGCACGGGGTGAAGGACTCGGAGTTCGAGATTTTCCATGGCGATACCCTGCTCAACGAGTGGGATATGTTGCGCGAAACCAACCCAGCAAAGATGCCGAAGTTCGACGCGGTGGTGGCCAACCCGCCGTTCAGCTATCGCTGGGAGCCGAGCGAGGCGCTGGGCGAAGACGTGCGCTTCAAGAATTACGGCCTGGCACCGAAGTCCGCCGCTGACTTTGCCTTCCTGCTGCATGGCTTCCACTTCCTCAAGCAAGACGGTGTGATGGCGATCATCCTGCCCCACGGTGTGCTGTTCCGTGGCGGTGCCGAGGCGCGCATTCGTACCAAACTGCTCAAGGATGGGCACATCGACACTGTTATCGGCCTTCCGGCGAACCTGTTCTTCTCTACTGGCATACCGGTGTGCATCCTGGTGCTGAAAAAGTGCAAGAAGCCGGACGACGTGCTGTTCATCAACGCTGCCGAGCATTATGAGAAGGGCAAACGCCAGAACCAGCTCTTGCCGGAGCACATTGACCAAATCATCGACACCTACCGCTACCGCAAGGAAGCCCCGCGTTACTCGCGCCGGGTGAGCATGGAAGAAATCGAGAAGAACGATTTCAACCTGAACATCTCGCGCTATGTGAGCACTGCGCAAGCCGAGGAAGAGATCGACCTGGCAGTGGTGCATGCGGATCTGGTTGCCGCCGAGAAGAAGATTGCAGACGCCAAGGCGCGCCACAATCAGTATCTGGCTGAGTTGGGGTTGCCACTGTTGCCTTGAGCCAAATACTGATACTGGAAGATTGGTTCAGTCTGCCGCTTGCCTGGAAGCCCTTTTCCCTTCCAGCAACAGTCTGCGGCAATAGCTCCATTCAACGAGCTGCCCGTTGTTGAAGAGAATGAGCATGGTGCAGAGCATGGCAAGTGTCATGCTCTGCGACAAATCTGGCATAAAGCGCTGTGTTTGCTTGCTTGCGTCGCGCTGCTCTGCATCATCTTTGGTGATTTTCTGAAAATCATTATTGATTTTGCAGGCAACTCCCAACTTGCCCAGTTGATTCAGCAAGCTCGCGCCCTGCAGTCGTAGTAAAAACCGTTCAGATGTGCCAGCGGGCGTCTGACGCATAGCGCCTATCAGGCCATTAATATCAGCAGCCAGCTGCCGCATCAGTTTCTTTTGCTGTTGCAAAGGCATGCTGTGTTGAAAGGCATCATCGAGCAGCAGTTCATCTATTTCCGAAAGCAGTGCAATGCTATTGGCAACCCGGCGATAACTATCGGCCAGTTTTTCGAGCTTGCGTATCCTAGGGCTATGTGTCTCCACCGAACAGTTGTTGGTGCCGAAGAGGGTGAGTTCAGCTAATTCCTCAAAGAAGCTCGACTGAGTTTCTTGTGGCAGCGCCTTGAAATCGCGATGTTGCTGAATTTTTGCAATCAGGCGCTCCCTGAATAGTGAGCGTCCTGCCTCCGTGTCGGGCAGGTACTCACTGTGTTCTACTGACTTCACCTGTGCTCTCCTGCTTCCAGATTTCGAGCTTGTCCGCCCACGCCTGCATCATGCTCCGCCGTTCTTCAAGGTAGGTGGCATGGTTGTAGGTGCGACGCACCGAGTTGGGTTCCGCGTGGGCAAGCTGCGCTTCAATGGCATCCGGGCGATAGCCCATTTCGTTCAGCCGGGTGCTGCCCGTGGTTCTGGTGCCATGCGGGCTGTAGGTGCCGCTCCAGCCCAGCACCTTGAGCGCCTGCCGGATCGAATGCACCGACATCGGCCTGTTGCGGTCATCCCTGCCGGGAAATAGGTGCGTCCGATCACCGCTGATGGCGTGCAGGCGGCGCAACATCTCTACGGCCTGCGTTGGCAACGGCACTACATGTTCACGGCGGGCTTTCATGCGCCGGGCTGGGATCGTCCAAAGCGCGGCATCGAGATCGAATTCAGCCCATTCCGCTTCTGCCGCTTCGCTGGGACGCGCCAGTGTCCACCACATCAACTGGATGCAGAAATTGACCTGATAGCCGCAACGGTGGTTGTCGAAGTCGTTGAGCAGCTTGCCGATCTGCGCGGTGGTCAGTGCCGTCTTGTGTTGCGTCTTGTTGGCGGGCAAAGCCTTGCGGACGGGCCAGACGGGATCGTTGTCTGCCCGCAAGGTGGCAACTGCCAGCTCGAAGACACCGGACATGGTGCGCTTGGCCTCGGCGGCGACGGTCGGCGCACCGCGCTTCACGGTCTTGGTGAGGATGTCGAGAACGTGCGCCGGGGTGATGTCGCGCACCGGGAGCTTGCCGATGCTGGGGAAGACCACCCGCTCCAGCATGTCCAGGCGGCGTTTCTTGGTGATGTCCTCCCAGTCCCGCAGAGCCAGCCACTCTTTGGCGACGGTCTCGAAGGTATTGGCGGAATCCTCTTCGCGCTTGAGGCGCTCAAGCTGCCGGTGCTGGACGGGGTTGATGCCCTGCTTGACCAGCTTCCGCGCTTCCTCGCACTTGTCCCGCGCTTCGGCAAGGCTGACGGCAGGGTAGTCGCCCAGCGCGAACCACGACCCCTTGCCGCCCAGCTTGAAGCGGTAGCGCCAAGCCTTCACCCCATTGGGCTTCACTTCGAGGTAAAGGCCGCGAAGGTCATTCAGGCGGTAGAGCTGCTCCTTCGGTTTGGCAGCACGGCAGTGGGCATCTGTAAGCACGGTGTCACGAGATCGGCAATAAGGAACGACAGAAGGATCATATACACCTTCCGCCGCCTCGTCCAATCTTCATATACACCAGCGTAGTCACTTTACGCGAGCAAGGCCGGGCAATCTCATGCAATCCATGGAAACGAAAAACCCCGGAATTTCCGGGGTTCTAGCGCCACTTTCGGGGTTCTAAGCAATCTTGTGAAATGCTGAGAAATGGCGTTATAGGGTCAGACGTTGAACAAGAAGTTCATCACGTCCCCATCCTGCACGACGTATTCCTTGCCTTCGGCCCGCATCTTGCCGGCTTCTTTCGCGCCCTGCTCGCCCTTGCAGGCGATGTAGTCGTCGAACGCGATGGTTTGCGCACGGATGAAGCCGCGCTCGAAGTCGGTGTGGATGACGCCCGCGGCCTGCGGCGCGGTGGCGCCGATGGGCACTGTCCAGGCGCGCACTTCTTTCACGCCGGCGGTGAAGTAGGTTTGCAGGCCCAGCAGCTTGAAGGCCGCGCGGATCAGGCGGTTAAGGCCCGGCTCGTCCATGCCCATGTCGGCCAGGAAGACCTGGCGGTCTTCGTCGGCGAGGTCGACGATTTCGGATTCGATGGCGGCGCAAATGGCAACCACCGGCGCGTTGCGCGACGCGGCGAACTCGGCCAGGCGGTCGAGCAGCGGGTTGTCGGTAAAGCCGTCGTCGCTGACGTTGCCCACGTACATGGCCGGCTTGGCGGTGATGAAGCACAGCTGCTTGATCAGCGCGGATTCTTCATCAGACAGGTCTACCGAGCGCACCGGCTTGGCCTGGTTGAGCGCGGCGATGCACTTTTCCAGCACGGCCACCAGGCGCTGCGCTTCTTTGTCGCCCGACCGCGCGGTCTTGGAATGGCGGTGCAGCGCCTTTTCGGCGGTTTGCAGGTCGGCCAGGGCCAGTTCGGTTTCGATGACTTCGATGTCGGCAATGGGGTCGACCTTGCCCGACACGTGCACGACGTTGGGGTCTTCGAAGCAGCGCACCACGTTGACGATGGCGTCGGTTTCGCGGATGTGCGACAGGAATTGGTTGCCCAGGCCTTCGCCCTGGCTGGCGCCCGCCACCAGGCCGGCGATGTCCACGAATTCCACGGTGGCAGGCAGCACGCGCTCGGGCTTGACGATCTCGGCCAGCTGCTGCAGGCGCGGATCAGGCACTTCGACCACGCCCACGTTGGGCTCGATGGTGCAGAAGGGGTAGTTTTCCGCCGCGATGCCCGCGCGGGTCAGGGCGTTGAAAAGCGTCGATTTACCCACGTTGGGCAGGCCGACGATGCCGCATTGCAGAGCCATGTAAGTCCTTGATTTTTCGACACAAACGCAGCCCGACACGACGTGGTCGATGTGCCCGACAGGTCGGGCCGACCGAAGGCGATATCGCCGTCACGCATCTCGTTCCAGGGAAGGGGATCAACCCTCGGCTTTGTGCCTGTTCTGTCCAAAATTAGGCCGATTGTAGCCTTGTCGGATAGCCTCGGTACCCCCCACCCCATCGCGGCTTCCCGGCCAGGCCGGCCATAGCCATGGCGTTCTATTTCCCACGAATGCTACCAATCGGGGGAGTTACCACACCGCCTCCACCGTTCGTTATGACTTCAGCATCTCCGAAGCACCCAGGATTTCTGCCAGGTGCGTCAGCGATTCGGAAACATCAACTTCGATCAAGGCCCGGGCCTTGGCCGAATCACGGTCGCGAAAGGCAAGACAGATCTCGCGGCGCCATGAAGGGCGGACTCGCTGGACATAGGAAATGAAATGCGGGTGCAACAAGCGCATATAAGGACCGGTTTGCAACCATAGCATCTCGATGTGCCGCAGCAGCACCGGCATCTGTGAGCACGCATACAGCGTGAACTGGAACTCAGCCACCTTCTCATTGTCACGTACGACATCGCCGGCCTGTCGCGCGACCTCGACCGCCTTGGCCAATTTTTCCAACTTTGCGATCTCGGCGGAACTGGCTACCTGTGCGCCCCGTTCGACCGCCAGTACCTCGAGCGCCAGACGCATGTCGCGCAGCTCAAGCACGCGTTGCCGGGACAGCACCGGCACTCGCACCGAACGGCCGTTCTCGTGTGCAAGCACCCCCTCGACCACCAGTCGATAGAGCGCTTCGCGAACCGGCGTGAGGCTGACGCCGTATTGCTCGGCAAGCTGTCGCAACACCAGTTTCTCGCCGGGCGAAAAGTGCCCGCGCGCCAACGAAGTTCGGATGCCTTCGTAAACGTCGCTACGCGCCGCTGTGTCTTTGGAACTGCTGGCCTGCACTGTTGTTTCCCTCCTACGCACTGATAAGCCTGCTGCTCAGGCTCGTACGGTCACGACGATAAGGGCTGCCGCGTCGAATCACTGGCTTGGCAGGCGCACCGTTTTCGCATGCGCGATTGTGACACGTTCAGCCCGCCGATACGCGTAAACCCTAGTTGTTCAGACTCATTTGTGATCACAAAATACTATCTACGTAATTACAGTTTAACCAGAAATTAATCACTAGAGGATGTCGCCGCGATGAGTGTGTTTCCCAAAGTAGGCCTGCCCTGGCCCCAGCTTGAAGCTGAACTGGCCGACATGAAGGAAAACGACTACGACTGGACATCCGGCCGCGTCGCTGCTTATACCTACTACCGCGATGCCGAGCTCTTGCAAGTGGCACAGAGCGCGTACATGGCGTACTTTCAGGAAAACCTGCTGGGCACCAGGGTGTTTCCGAGCCTGGCCAAGATCGAAAGCGATATCGTCCAGATGGCGCGCGAGATCTTCAATGCACCACACGGAGACTGCTCCTTCACCAGTGGCGGCACCGAGAGTATTTTCCTTGCCTGCTTCGCCGCCCGCGAACGCGCATTTGCCCGAGGCTTTCCGCGCTCGGAAAAGCCGCAGATCGTTTGCTGCGAAACCCTGCATCCGGCGTTCAATAAGGCGGCATTGTTCCTGGGCATGGAAGTGGTGCGCACGCCTATGCAAGATGATTTCCGGGCCAGCCCGGCGCTGATCGAAAGCGCCATCACCGAACGCACCGTCATGCTGGCCGTCAGCGCCCCCAGCTACGCGCAGGGGGTTTTCGATCCCGTCGAGGCAGTCGCTGCGATCGCACAGGCGCGTAACCTGTGGTGCCACGTAGATGCCTGCATAGGCGGCTTTCTTGCGCCGTTCCTGGCGGAAGCCGGCTATCCTGAACCCAAGTTCGACCTGTCGGTGCCAGGTGTCACCAGCCTGTCTGCCGACATTCACAAGTACGGCATGGCAGCCAAGGGCGCCTCGCTGCTGGTGTTCGGCGACAGCAAAGACCGCGATTACACGACCTTTGAGTTTTCTGCCTGGCCCAAGAGCACCTATATCACCAAGTCGTTCGGCGGCTCTCGGCCGGCGGGTTCGCTGGCGGCGGCATGGGCGGTCATGAAGCACCTGGGACGCAACGGCTATGTCGAAAATGTGCGCCGCATCATGCAGACGCGGGAACAACTTACCGAAGGCATCTGCCAGATAGAAGGGCTGGAAGTGCTTGCGCCGGCCGAGCTGTGCATGCTTACTTATCGCTGCGTGGGCCCGGGCCTGGACACCGACGCCCTGGCCGAACAGATGGGCAAACGAGGATGGTACGTAGGCCGCAATGCGCGACCCAAGTCCATACACTTGGCGCTTAATACGGTGCACGTGAAGATTGTGGACGACTACCTGGCAGACCTGCGCGACGCAGTGCGAGAAGTGCGCGACGGGCGCCTGGTGGGCACGGAAGACAATCATACGTACTGACGCGCCTCTTTATATCAATATCCCGCCGCGTGTCGGCAGAACCAGTAGTGCCGTATATCGGAATAAACGAAAAGGGGTGGCCCAACATGCTTAATCGTCGAGAATTCAATCTGCGGGCGACCGCGATCCTGGCGGGCGCTACCGTGCCGGGGTTTGTGCGGGCACAAGGCGGCGGTTCGCGAGCAGCGGCACTGCGGCTGGTATGGCCGTACGACACCAGTTCCCTGGATGCTACCGGCATCGGGGTGCAGCGCTCTACCTGGGCAGTCAGCGTACACATCTACGACCGACTGGTCAGCTACGCCGTCAATGACTTGGGCAACGGCACTGGCGAATACGATCCGGCGCGCATCGAGCCAGAACTTGCCGAGCGCTGGACGGTATCCGACGACGGCAAGACCATCACCTTTCACCTGCGCCCGGGCGCGACGTTCCATGACGGATCGCCGGTCACCGCTGAAGATGTCCGTTGGTCAATTGCCCGGGCGCTCGCGATGCCGGCGGCGACGGCCTCGATGCGCGTGGGAGGCCTGACTAGCGCCGACCAACTCAGCGTGCTGGACACCCACACACTGCAGGTAAAGCTGCCGGCCCCAAGCCGCTATGCCGTGGCCGTTTTCACGATCCCGTTCGCGGCCATTATCAACAAGAAGCTGGCCACAGCTCACTCCACCGAGCAAGATCCGTGGGCATCGAACTGGCTGAAGACGAACCCGGCGGGCGGCGGCGCCTTCCGAGTGGGCAGTTTCCGGCCTGACCAGGTCATGCTGGTGCGCAACGACAAGTGGGTCAGCGGCCCCCTGCCCGCATCGCCCCAGGTGATCTTCCAGACGGTGCCCGAAGCCACGCTGCGCACCGCGCTGGTGGAAAGAAACTCGGCCGACGTCGCGGTCGAGATTCCGCCAGCCGACTACCAGGCCGTGATCGATCGTAAAATTGCCAAGGCACTGGCCATACCCATGCGCAACCACATGGATTTCGTTGCGCTGAACTCCGGCGCCGCGCCGTTCAACGATGTGCGGGTACGGCAGGCGATCGCCTATGCACTGCCCTACGAGGGCCTGTTCAAGGGCGTCTATCGCGGTCGTGGCGTGGCGCTTTACGGTGGGCCGGCGGAGGTGCAAGGTGGCGTGTTCCCCCACCCCACGCCCTATGCCACGGATATCGAAAAGGCCAAGGCCTTGCTGAAAGCCGCCGGACATGAGCAAGGTTTCAGCACCTCGATCGCTTATTCGGCGGGCAAGGCCGCGTACTTCGACCTGGCATCGCTGGCCATCAAGAACAGCCTTGAAAAGATCGGCATCAAGGTATCCATAGACCGTCTGCCGGGTGCACAGTTCGACGAACGCGTGGCACGACGCGACTACGGCATGCTGCTCGAAAACCGGGTCGCATGGCTCTCGCTTCCCGATTACTGGATGCGTGCGTTCTACTCGGGAACCACCACGTCCAACTTGGGCAACTACCACAGCGAAGCGCTGCAGAAAATGCTTCAGCAATTGCAAGGTGATGCCACGCCGGAGCAATACGACGCGCAGACCAAGGAAATGATCAAGCTGGTAACGGACGAAGTGCCGCTTATCCCCATACGGCAAGGCGCAGTTGAGATCGTGGTAGGTAAAAATGTTACAGGCTATACCTACTGGTTCCACGGGCTGCCCGATGCGCGTTCCATCCAGCATCGATGATCTTGGGTGTCTGGAATGCATAGAAAAATCTGGAGTTTCATGGCGCGCCGCCTTGTGACGCTTGCCTCGCTGTTGCTGGGGGTCGCCATTTTTACGTTTCTTTTGGTGCGCGTACTGCCTGGCGACCCTGCGGTGTACTACGCCACGGGGCCCATGCAAACCGAAGAAGAGGTCGAGGCCGTTCGGAAATCGCTGGGGCTGGACCAGCCCATACTCGTCCAGCTTGGCAATTACCTGAGCGACCTCGCCCACGGTAACCTGGGCCGGTCCCTCACCACGGGGCAGACGGTGGCCGATGACTTGCTGAGGCGGTTTCCCGCCACATTGGAACTTACCGCGGCGGCCGTGGTGCTGGCCCTGCTCGTGGCAATTCCGCTCGGCATTATTGCCGCAGTCCGAGCAGGTTCCTGGATAGACCAGACTGTCAGGTTCATCGGCACGTTGGGCGTCTCCATGCCGACATTCGTTACCGGCGTAATGTTGATCCTGCTGTTCTTCTTCAAGCTGGGCTGGGCGCCCGACCCTATCGACAGAATCGACGCGTTCATCTTGCCGCCCAATCATGTCACGGGCTTTCTGGTAGTCGATGCGCTGCTGGACAGCAACTGGGAGGCGCTGAAGTCGGCGCTGGGCCGGCTCGTGCTGCCCACGCTGACCATGACGGCGTTTGTACTGGCTCCCGTCATGCGCACTACCCGCGCTTCGATGCTGGCGGTGCTGAACAGCGATTACATCCGCACCGCCAAGGCGGCGGGCATGGGCTGGCGCCGAGTCTACATCACCTATGCATTGCGCAATGCCCTGCTTCCCGTGCTTACAGTGGTGGGCCTCGTACTGTCTTATCTGATAGGCGCCAACGTAGTGGTTGAGAAAGTGTTCGCCTGGCCCGGCGTGGGCTCGTATGCGCTCAATGCCCTCCTGGCCAGTGACTACGCGCCAGTGCAAGGTTATGTGTTGCTGATGGCACTGAGTTTCGTGCTGATAAACAGCCTGGTGGATATGCTGTATGCCGTTGTCGATCCGCGCGTTCGGGAGGAACGCACATGACACTCCCGAAAAAGTCTTCTGTGGCCCAGCACATTGCTTATGTGCTCAAGACCAACAAGTTGTCGGCCGCCGCCCTGGCGTTTCTGGTTGCCCTGGGCGCCGTCGCCGTACTGGCACCGTGGATTACCCCGTACGACCCCTACGCGACGCACCTTGATGCGATGCTGCAGCCACCCAGTGCGGCGCACTGGTTCGGTACCGACCAAGTGGGGCGCGACGTGTTCAGCCGCGTTCTGATCGCGGCGCGGCTGGATCTCATGATCGCGTTTACAGCCGTTCTGCTCTCGTTTTTCGTGGGGTCGGTAGTGGGCGGCGCGGCCGCCTACTTCGGCGGACGGTGGGACACCGTCATCGGCAGGGCCACGGACGTGCTTATGACTTTTCCCTTGTTTGTCATTGCGATGGCTTTCGTGGCGGCTTTCGGCAATTCGCTGCAAAGCATCGTACTGGCCAGTGCGTTGGTCAACCTGCCTTACTTCCTGCGCCTGGCGCGCGCCGAGGTCAAGCAACTGCGCCTTCAAAGCTATGTGGAAGCAGCCCGGGCCGGGGGCAACAGCGAATTGCGCATCATGCTCACCTTCATGGTGCCGAATACGTTTCCTACCCTCAGCGTGCAAGTATCCACCGCTCTCGGCTGGGCAATTCTCAATGCCGCCAGCCTTTCTTTCATAGGCCTGGGCATACAGCAGCCGACGGCCGAGTGGGGCATCATGGTTGCCGAGGGGGCCGCCAACCTGCTCGCCGGAAAATGGTGGATGGTGCTGTTTCCCGGCGTCGCCCTGACCTTGACGGTTCTGAGCTTCAACCTGCTGGGCGATGGCGTGCGCGACATGCTCGACGTAAGGACGCGCAAATGATGGAGAACAAGAACATACTGCTGGACATCGGCGACCTGCACGTTGAATTCGCGGTACCGGGCGGCACGGTAAAGGCCGTTGACGGGGTCACTCTGCAGGTTCGCGCTGGCGAAACACTGGGCCTGGTGGGCGAAAGCGGCTCGGGCAAGTCGGTTACTGCATACGCGCTAGTTGACCTGCTCGCAGGCAACGGACGCAGGCGGGCCAATCGGCTGAGCTTCGATGGGCATGACTTGCTTGCGTCAAAAAAGGCCACGCGCCTAGTGCGCGGTAAAGCCATCAGTTTTATCTTCCAGAACCCCAGGGCCGCCCTGAACCCGATCCGGACTATCGGCCGCCAAATCATTGATGCGCTGGAAGCCGGCAAACGTCCACCGGCCAGCAAGAAAGAAGCTCGGCAGCGCGCAATCGAACTGCTTCAGTCGGTGCAGATTGCCCGCGCCGACGCGCGCATGGATGCCTATCCGCATGAGCTTTCTGGCGGCATGTGCCAGCGGGTTCTCATTGCCATGGCGCTGGCGGCCGAACCTGAGCTGTTGATCGCAGATGAACCCACCACCGGCCTGGATGCGACGACGCAAAAGGCCATCATGGACATGATTCGCGATCTCGCGACGCAGCGCGGCCTGGCCACCATTCTGATTACCCACGACCTGGGCTTGGCCGCCCGGTACTGCGAGCGCCTGGCCGTCATGCGCCAGGGCAAACTGGTTGAGTTCGGACTCGCACGGGACGTGCTGCGGGCGCCTCAACACGAGTATACGCAGAGGCTGGTTGCCGCGACACCGCGCCGCGGCGGATGCCTGACCGATCTCTTGCCCCGGCACGAACTGCCTGAGACCACCGATGCCCCGCCACCTGATGCTGCGGCTCCCGTCGTGCTCGAGACTGTCGGCCTGTGCAAGGAGTACCGAGGCAAGCATGGCAGCCATATGGCTGTCCGCGATCTGACGCTGCGCATACGGCGGGGCTGGTCGCTGGGCATCGTGGGCGAGTCCGGCAGCGGAAAGACCACGACATCCCGGATGCTCGCGCGCTTGATTGAAACCAGCGCTGGCCAGATCCGCTACGAAGGCCACGACATTGGTTCGGTGGATATCAAGCGTTTCGCGGTGTCGCCGCTGCGTAGAAAGATTCAGGTGGTATTTCAGGATCCTATGGGCAGTCTCAATCCGCGCTTCACCGTTTATGACGCGATCGCCAATCCACTGCGCCGCGCTGATCCGGACTTGCGTGCGGCCGACGAACAACAGCGCGTGTCTGAAGCCGCCCAGCGGGCCGGGCTGCCGCTAGACCTGCTGCTGCGGTTTCCGCACCAGCTGTCGGGCGGTCAGCAAGCACGCGTAGGTATCGCTCGTGCACTGGTCGTCCGGCCCGATATCCTGATTTTCGACGAGCCCACCTCTGCCCTCGACGTCTCCGTACAGGCCATGCTGCTGAATCGGCTCGACAGCTTACGCCGCAGCGAAGGACTGTCCTTCGTATTCGTGAGCCATGACCTGAATGTCGTGCGCATGATGTGCGAAGAGGTGGTGGTCATGAAAGACGGCGAGGTGGTCGAACAAGGAACCGCTGACGAAGTCTTGCGCGATCCGAAGCACCCGTATACCCGCACCCTGGTGGACGCGATCCCCAACTTTGAGGACCAAGCATGAAGGCAGCAAGCGCAAGTGATGTCGTCGCCCCGTGGCGCATCGGTGTCGATGTCGGGGGCACTTTTACCGATCTGGTGCTGGTGGATGCCCGTGGCCATGTTTTTGTCAACAAAACGCCTTCCGTTCCCGCCAACCCCGCCGTTGGGGTGCTGAATGCCATCGAAGAAGCCGCGGGCCAGCTTGAAATGAGCGTGATGCAACTGCTTGGCGCCTGCACTCAGCTCATCCATGGCACGACGGTGGTCACCAATCTCCTGCTCGAGCGCAAAGGCGCGAAGATCGGCATGCTTTGCACCGCCGGCTTCCGCGACACGCTGGAGATCCGCCGCGGCGCGCGCGCCAACATGTGGGATCACCGTACGCCATGGGGCGAAGTTCTTGTCCCGCGCTACTTGCGCCTGCCTGTCACGGAACGTATGGCCGCCAATGGCGAAGTACTCCAGGCGCTCGACGAGCAGTCGGTGCGCGATGCGGCGGCGGAGTTTGCCCGCGAGGGCGTCGATGCGGTCGCCATCTGCTTCCTGAACGCGTATGTCAACGATGCTCACGAAGCGCGCTGCGCAGAGCTGCTGGGCGAACTGCTGCCCGACGCCTACGTGACTCGCTCGTCCGAAGTGGCGCCGGTTATTGGCGAGTATGAACGGGCTTCCACCACCGCTGCCAATGCTTATGCTGCCCCGCGTGTCCTGCCGTACCTGCAGGCTCTGGCCGACCAGTTGAAGGAGCGCGGACTGCGTTCAAATCTGCTGTTGGTTCAGAGTAATGGCGGCGCGATCTCGTTGGAACAGCTCAAGAGCCGCCCCGCCAGCCTGGCGCTTTCCGGCCCGGCGGCAGGCCTGGCATCGCTCGAGCTGTTCGGCCGCCTGTCGAACACGCGCAATGTGATTTCCATCGAGATCGGCGGCACCAGTTGCGATGTCACCGTCGTCACGGATGACCGAGTGGCCACCGTGAACTCCATGTCGATCAACGACATTGTGATCGCGCTACCCAGCGTCGATATACATACTATCAGCACCGGCGGAGGGACCATCAGCAAAGCGGATGGCGCCGGCCTTATCAAGTTCGGGCCTGAAGGAGCAGGCGCGCGACCCGGCCCCGCATGCTACGGACGCGGCGGCACCCTGCCGACGGTGACGGACGCTCACCTGTTGCTGGGGCATTTGATGCCCGGCCCGTTCGCCGGCGGCCATATAACCCTGGATGACAGGCTGGCCGCCGAGGCCATGCGCCTGGCTCTGGCGGAGCCGCTGGGCGAGTCGATCGACGATGCGGCGGCGGCCGTGCTGCAGATTGCCGACCAGAACATTGCCCACGCCATCGAAGAGGTCAGCCTGCACCGCGGGCTGGACCCCACCCGGTACACACTGGTGGGCGCGGGCGGCGCCGGGGCTCTGCACGCGGTAGAGGTAGCGCGCCTGATGGGCATACCGCGGGTATTCGTCCCGCGCCTGGCCGGGGTGTTCTGCGCGTTGGGCATGTGCAACGCACGCATCCGCCACGACTTGGTTCGCTCACTGGGTCAGCGGGTCGATACGGCCTACCTTGCAACGATCGCAGAAGAAGCACGGCGGCTGGCCGAACAAGGAACAACCATGCTGGCCGAAGACGGTTTCCACGGCACGCAGACCTTGATCGAAACCCAGCTCGACCTGCGCTACGCGGGGCAGCAATGGACTATCGGGCTGCCTTTTGCTGGCGACGACCTGGACGCCTTGCATCGCGCCTTTGACGACATGCACCTGCGCCTATACGGATCTTCGCAGCCCGACGCCGCACTCGAGGCTGTGGGCGTACGGGTAGCGGCCTACGGGCTGCTGCCGCCGCTGCAAACCGATGCCGAGCCCGTCGTGCCGCGGCCCGTCGCGGCCCCCCTGGCCCGTCGGCGCGTGCACATAGGTAGCAGCGGCTGGCTTGATGACGTGCCGGTTTACTCGGGAGCCACGCTCGAGCCCGGGCATCGTTTCTCGGGCCCTGCAGTCGTGGAAGAGCAAACGACGACATTGCTCGTCGGCGAAGGCGATACCGTAGAGATTGACGCCTTCGGAAACTATGTCATCAACGTGCGCGTCACGGAAACGGGGAAATGATGAAGGCGCTTGAACTGACTCTGCTGCAAAAACAACTGGACCACATCACGCTGCAAATGGGATGGGTAATGCAGCGCACGGCACGCAGCCCGATATTCAGCGATTCCCACGATTTTTCGTGCTTCATCTCTGACCTGAACGGCTCTTTGATCTCAGTGGCCGATGGCATCCCCATCCACACCGGTAGCGGCGGGTTCGCCGTTGCCGCCGTGCTTCGAGACTGGCCGGAACAAATTGCGCCCGGCGATATATTCATTCTGTCCGACCCCTACGAGGCGGGAGGCAACCACCTGCCGGACTGGACCATACTCAACCCGGTGTTCCACGACGGCGAACTTTTCGCTTTTACCTGCAACCGGGCCCACCAGTCCGACATAGGGGGCGGCGCCGCCGGCACATACAACTCGGACGCAACCGACATCTTCCACGAGGGTATCCGCCTGCCCACCCTGAAGCTGGTGGAAGCGGGACGCGTGCGGCAAGACGTATGGCGGCTGCTGAAGCTTAACTCGCGCTGTCCGGAACTCATCGACGGCGACCTGCAGGCCATGATCGGCTCTACGCGTATTGGCGCCGAACGCCTTCAGGCGCTGGCACGCGCGGCGGGCGTGGCCGCACTGAAAGAGTCCTTCGAGGCGATACTCTCGCATGCCGAATTGTTGATGCGCGCCTCGATATCTAAGGTGCCCAACGGGATCTACCATGGCGTAGACGTATCCAATACCGACTGCTTTTCTGAAACCGAAGTACCCGTACGCGTAAGGGTAACGGTGGAAGATGGCTCGGTCACCGTAGACTTTACCGGCTCCGCGCCTCAGATAAAGGGGTTCAAGAACAGTTCGCTGGCCAATACGTATTCGGCCGTGTATGTAGCATTGCTGGCGTTCTTTGACAGCTCGCTGCCCAAAAATGCCGGGGCGTTCCGCCCTATCCGGATCGTTGCGCCCGAGGGCACAGTGGTCAATGCGCGAGCTCCGGCTCCCATGACATACAACACGGTCTATCCTGCCACCGAAATTGTCTACTCCATCTGGAAGGCCCTGGGACAAGCCATGCCCGAACGCGCCTGCGCAGGCTGGGGCAAGGCCAGCCACTGCGTATCATCGGGACCCCGGACCGACGGGACGACATATGTCATGTACCACATGCATGCATACCCGGGCGCGGGCGCGGTGTACGGCCGCGACGGGTTCAACTGCCTGGGCACCGTCATTACGCTGGGCGGCATGACCCTCCCCAATGTTGAAGCCTATGAGCAGAAGTATCCGGTGCAGGTCGTTCGCCAAGAATTCAGAGTTGACGGCGGCGGTGCCGGGCAATACCGGGGGGGCACCGGCATAGACTATGAAGTCTTGATGCACATGCCCGGCGAAGTATGCTTTCGTGGAGAGGGGTTGCGCACAGCCAGCGGCTTTGGCATTGCGGGCGGCCAGCCTGGCGAGCCATCTACGCTGGAGGTCAGAACTCTTGACGGCGAGCGCGTTGAGACTCCTCAGTACGGCGTACGCCAGCTGCCGCCGTGCCGGATCATTATCGCTTCGTCTGGCGGCGGCGGCTGGGGCGACCCCAAGGCGCGCGACCGCCAGCGAGTAGAGCGAGACTTGCGCGACGGCGTCATCAGCACGGCCGCAGCAACAGCAATATATGGGCTGGCGTAGGCTAGCTGACCCGGCAACCGACGTAAATCCGTTGCAGCCCCCCGCCCGCGGGCATGCGCAGAGAAGCCTGGCTGCCCGCGCCTTAACCCACCCCCAGCACCAGCAAAATAAGCAACATGGGCCCCGCATTGAAGACCCCGTGCAGGGCTACCGCCGCGCCAAAGCCGCGCCGCACGCGTATCCAGCCCAGCACCAGCCCGGTGGCCCACTGGGGCAGCACCAGCAGGGGCAACATCCAGTAGGCCGTATCGGCCAGGATGAAGTTGTTCAAGTGCACGCTGGCGAACGCCAGCGACGACAGGTGATACACCCAGCCGAAACGCATACGGTATTGCCGGCGCCAATCCATGCGCCAGCGTTTGCGGCTGATGCGTCCGCGCGCCAGGGGGCGGCTGGCCGCCAGCAGCACGACTGCGGCCCAGGCAAGGGTCCAGCCGTGCACGCCCCACAGCAGCGGCGGCAGTATGGCCGGGCACACCCACAGGGCTTGCAGCGGCCGGCGCAAACCATAACGAAACAGCGTTTCTTCGATCAGCGGCGCCCACAATATGGCGGTTAGCCACGGAATGGCGGACGGGTCGAGCCGGTGCGATGCGCCGGCCGCGCCGGCGGCCGTCACGGCGATGGGCCCCAGCGCGAAGAAGTTCAGCCCCCACAATACGGCTGCCCATGCCAGCAGCCGCGATATGGGCACGCCCGGGCGCCAGTCGCTGGCAAGACTGCTGCCGGCGTTCCGGCCCGGCAGGCGCGCAAGATCGGGGCGACGCAAGAAGCGCCAGAAGTCGGCGAACTCGTCGCGAAAACGCAGTTTGCCGCCAGGCATGGCTGTAGCCGAGCGCATGATGCGGCTCAAGCGCCGTTGCCGCTGTGCAGTTGGCGGGTGGCCAGCGCGAAATCGCCGTCCAGCATGGCCGGCACGATGGCCCGGCAACGGTGGATGACGTCGTCGATGCCAGCCTGTTCGTCGCGCCGCGGCGGGTGCAGCACGAAATCGGCCACCTGCTGCGCCAGGCCCAGCGTGCGCGGATGGCCGATGCCGATGCGTACGCGCCAGAAATTGGGGCTGCCCAGGGCGGCCTGGATGTCTTTGAGACCATTGTGGCCGGCATGGCCGCCGCCTTGCTTGAGCTTGACCTGCCCGGGCAGCAGATCGAGCTCGTCGTGCAGCACCAGCACCTGTTCGGGCGCCAGTTTGTAGAAGCGCGCCAGCGCGCCCACGGCTTGCCCGGATCGGTTCATATAGGTAATGGGCTTGGCCAGCAGCACGCTTTCGCCCGCATGGCGGGCCTTGGCCACCATGGCGAAGAACCCTTTTTCAAGCGTGTAGCTTGCCCGCAGGTCGTCGGCCACATGGTCGGCGAGCCAGAAGCCGGCATTGTGTCGGGTGGTTTCGTAGTCGGGCCCGGGGTTGCCCAGGCCCACGATCAGGCGTATGGCAGTAGACATCATCGCTTACTACACAAAAAACCCCGCGCATGCAAGCGCACACGCAGGGTTCTGGCCGGGCGCCCGGGGTTGCCGGGCGCGCGGTACGAGCGGTTGCCGAAGATCAGGCAGCCGGGGTTTCCTCGGCGGCGTCGCCGTCTGCGGCGGCACCGCCGCCCTTGACGAGCGCGGTGGCCAGCACGGGGTTGACTTCAGCGCCTTGCGGCACGTACGTGACGCCCTTGGGCAGCTTGATGTCGGCCAGGTGCACCGAAGCGCCGCCCAGCAGGTTGCCCAGGTCGACTTCGATGAACTGGGGCAGCGCGGCCGGCAGGCAGGTGATTTCGAGCTCGGTGAGCACGTGGCTGATGATCGCGCTGCTGAGCTTGACGGCCGGCGAGTTTTCGCCGTTGATGAAGTGCAGCGGCACCTTGGTGGTCAGCGCCTGGTTGGCGTCCACGCGCTGGAAGTCCACGTGCATGACTTGCGGCTTGTAGGCGTGCCATTGAACCGCACGCAGCAGCACGGGGTGGTCCTTGCCGTCGAGTTCCATTTGCAGGATCGAGGCGTGGAATTCTTCCTTGCGCAGGGCGTGGTAGATCTCGTTGTGGTCGAGTTCGATGTTCGACGGGGCAGCCGTACCACCATAGACAATGGCGGGAACGCGGCCCGCGCGGCGCAGGCGGCGGCTCGCACTCGAACCCTGGACGCTACGCGCAGTGGCTTTGAATTTCATGGATGACTCCAAACAATCTGGCAACGGTGAAGTTGCCGGTTACGTTGCACGGCGCGCAACATGCACGCCGCGTTGTTTGCCCATCTGCCGCGACCAGCAGGCAGGCAAATTCGGGTATATGGGCTGGCGTCGGCCGGCTCAGTCGACGAACAGCGAGCTGACCGATTCGGCGTTGGAAATGCGCAGAATGGTCTCGCCCAACAGCGCCGCGCACGACAGCTGGCGGATTTTACCGCTGGCCTGGCCTTGCTCGGACAATGGAATGGTATCGGTGACGACGAGCTCGTCGAGCTCGGACGCTTCGATGCGGTCGATGGCGCCGCCCGACAGCACGGGGTGCGTGCAGTAGGCATACACCGCGCCGGCGCCGCGATCTTTCAGGGCCTGGGCCGCCTTGCACAGCGTGCCCGCCGTGTCGACCATGTCGTCCATGATGATGCAGGTGCGGCCATCGACTTCGCCGATGATGTTCATGACTTCGGACACATTGGCCCGCGGACGGCGCTTGTCGATGATGGCCAGGTCGGCTTCAAGCTGCTTGGCCAGCGCGCGGGCGCGCACCACGCCGCCGATGTCGGGCGACACCACCACCAGGTTCGAGAAATTGCGGCGCCAGATGTCGCCCAGCAGGATCGGGCCGGCGTAGATGTTGTCGACGGGAATATCGAAGAAGCCCTGGATCTGGTCGGCGTGCAGGTCCATGGTGAGCACGCGATCGACCCCGGCCACCTGCAGCATGTTGGCCACCACCTTGGCCGAGATGGCCACGCGCGCCGAACGCGGCCGGCGGTCTTGGCGGGCATAGCCGAAATACGGGATGGCGGCGGTGATGCGGCCGGCGGACGCGCGGCGCAGGGCATCGACCATCACCATGATTTCCATCAGGTTGTCATTGGTGGGCGCACAGGTGGGCTGCAGCACGAAGACGTCTTTGCCACGCACGTTCTCGTTGATTTCGACCATGACTTCTCCGTCGGAGAAGCGGCCAACCGTCATTTTGCCGAGGGACATGTCGAGATGATTGACTACGTCTACGGCCAGGCGCGTGTTGGCCGTACCCGTAAAGATCATGAAGCTGTCGTTTGCCATGATGGAAGCTGCGATGGTCGATTAGGACGCTGACGTGTGCTGCATGCCGGAAAACCGGCAATAAAAAAAAGCTGCTGAACCTAGGCCAGTGTCTGACGGGCGCGTTCAACAGCTTTTTTATTTTGTTGGGTGGCTGGGGAGGAAGGATTCGAACCTTCGCATGCCGGAATCAAAATCCGGTGCCTTAACCAGCTTGGCGACTCCCCAACTATCTTGCGATCCAGTTCCGCAACGGATGTTCGATCAGGCCGGGACATGCCCGCAATAACCGAAACCCGGGTTGCGTGTTGCCGATTGATTTACCGGCGACGCGCATTGTAGCGGTAATTTCCTGCTGCGCCAAAACGGCTTGTTGCTCTGTACGGTACTGCGCGAACAAACACGCGCCAGACCCTGACATGCGGACATGGACACCATGCCCCGACAGCCACTGCGCAGCCCCATGTACTTCAGGGTAGCGCCGAAAGACCACCGGCTCCAAGTCGTTCTTGCCATAAAACCTTGCAAGCCCCCCCGCTTCGGCAGCATTGCCACCTGCGCTGAAATCTTGCTCAGCAAGAAAGTCCGCTATTGTGACTGAAGGCGTGTCGCGTGTCAAATCGGGGGCCGAAAAAATACTGGCCGTCGGTACGCTGGCATCGGGCTGGGCTACCAGATAGGCAGCGGGCGGCAGCGCAACGGCCGTGAGCACTTCGCCCACGCCTTCGGCGAAGGCCGATTGGCCGAAAACGAACACCGGCACGTCGGCGCCCAGCGGCAGCGCCAGCGCCATGAGCTCGCGCCGGGTCAGCCCCGTGCCCCACAGGCGGTTCAGGGCGATCAGGGTGGACGCGGCGTCGCTGGACCCGCCGCCCAGGCCGCCCCCTTGCGGAATGACTTTTTCAAGCGCGATCTGTGCGCCCAGGCGGGTGCCGGTGGCCTGCTGCAGGGCGCGCGCGGCGCGCAGGGTAAGGTCTTGTTCGGGCGGCACGCCCGGCAGGTCGGCGGCGCGGCTGATGCGGCCGTCGGCGCGCGTGTCGAAGTGCAGCGTGTCGTACAGGCCGATAAAACGGAAAACCGTCTGCAGCAGGTGGTAGCCATCGGGCCGGCGCCCGACTACGTGCAGAAACAGGTTGAGCTTGGCCGGGGCCGGAACGTCGTACAGCATGACGGAAGGTCAGGGCTGGCTGATGGCCAGCCGCACGACGATGCGGCGCCCCGGTTCGGCGCGCTGCAAGACCAGCAGGCCCGGGCCTTGGGCGTCGTAGCGCGACAGGCGGGCGTGCCAGCCGTCTTGCTCGAAAGACGCCGGACGCCCCTGGGCGTCGCGCTCGAGCGCCGCCACTTGCGCATTGTCGGCTACCTGACCGCGCAGCCAGTGGCGCAGGCCCGATACCGGCACCGGCCCGCCCAGCGCTTCTTCGGCCAGCGCGTCGGGCGTATCGGCGCGCAGCACCGTGCCGTCGGCCTTGGTCAGCGTGGCATGGCCAGGCAACCCTTCAACGCGCGCTTCGGTAGAACCCAGCGGATTGGTGAGATCGAGCTGGTAACGCTGGCCGTCGTCGCGCCAGGTAAAGCCGCCCTGCACTGCCTGCTGCTGGCCGGTGGCTTCGGTGACGGTGATGGCGAAACGCCCGCCGCGCGTGAAAGCGTCGGCGCGCGTGGCCGCGGGGCCGTCCGGCACGCTGGCGCAGGCCGCCAGCATCGCGCACAGCCCGGCCGCAAGCCAGCCTCGCAGCCAGCCCCCCGCATGCTTGGCATGATGCGCGACTGCCATCACAGCGGCACCCCCAGCCGCTTGGCGGTATCGAGCAAGGTCTGGTTGTTGGGGTCTTTTCTGTAGCCTTCGTGCAGCAGTTCGCGCGCCTGTTCGCGCTTGCCTTGCGCGGACAGCACTTCGGCCAGGTGCGCGGCAATATCGGGCTCGGGGCGCTGCGCATAGGCGCGTCTCAGGTAGTCGACCGCGGCCTGGTGGTCGCCCATGCGGAATTTGACCCAGCCCATGCTGTCCAGGATAAAGGGGTCGTCCGGCAGCAGCTCGAGCGCCTGCGTGATGAGATCGAGCGCTTCGGGCAGGCGCTGATTGCGGTCGGCCAACGTATAGCCCAACGCGTTGTAGGCATGGGCATGTTCGGGGTCGATGGCGATAACCTGGCGCAGCTGCGTTTCAAGGTCGTCGTAGCGGCCCACGCGTTCATACAGCATGGCGAGTTCGTACTTGATCTCGACCGTATCGGGCTGCGCCTGGTTGGCGGCCTCGAGCGTGGCCACCGCCTGGTCCAGCCGATCGCCATCGCGCAGGATCTGTGCGCGCGTGAGCAGGCCCTGCAGTTGATCGTCCTCGTCTTGCGGCTGGGCGGCGTCGATCATTGCCAGCGCCTCGTCAGTGCGGCCTTGCTTGGCGCGCAAGCCGGCCTGGCGCATCTGCGCGGAATAGCGCAGCGCCGGATCGTCGATCTGGCCCAACTGGGCGACGGCTTCGTCGAAATTGCCCTGGTCTTCGGCAATGCGCGACAACAGCACGCGCGCGTCGGCCTCGGCGGCCGCCGCATCGCTGGCGCCCGGGGCGATGGACTCCTGGCGCTGGTTCTGCACGTCCAGGTACTGCTGCAACAGATGCCGGGCCTGGTCTTTGCGCCCGGCCTTGTAAGCCAGTTGCGCCTGCATGAACAACAGGTCGAAGTCTTCGGGCGAGCGGCGCGCCATGGCTTGCAGTTCGGCCAGCGCACCATCGTAGTTGCCCTGGTCGGCCATCAGCGCGGCCAATGACAACTGCAGTTTGCGTGAATCGGGATACTTGAGCAGGAACGCACGGGCCTCGATTTCGGCGCGCGTCGGGTCGACGCGCGCGCCGTATTCGAGCACGCGCTGCGCGGCGGCCTCGGAACGCGGATCGGCCGCCAGGGCGGCGCGCGCTTCGTCGGCGGCCCGGCGGTCGTCGCCGGCGGCCTGCGCCACGTCGGCCAGCGCCAGGTGGGCTTCGGGCAGCTTGCGCACGGCGGGGCTGAGCGCCTCGTCCAGAATGCGCAGGGCCAGTCTGCGGTCGTTCAGGCGGCCCAGCACGCCCAGGGCCTGGGCAATGGCGGCCGGCTTGTCTGACGCTGCATCGATGCGCGCACGCAGCGCAGCGGCCAGGCCGGTCGTCTCGCCATTGGCCGCGGCCAGCGCCAGTTCGGTGGACGAAGCCTCGACATCGGCCGGCGCCAGCCGGGACCATTCGCGCGCGGCATCGAGTGCGCCGGCCAGGTTGCCGCCCGCCAGCTGGAATTCGAGAGCGCGGCGCGCCAGCCGCGCATCGCCGGTTTCGCGCGCCAGGTTCACCAGTGTGGACGCCGCCGTGCTGTACATGCCGCGCTGCGCGGCGATTTCGGAAGCCAGTATGCGGTAGAAGACGTCGGCGGTAAGGGTAACCAGCGGCGCCTGCCCGGGCCGCAGCCGTATGACCTGGGTTTCGGGCGTGCGCGAGGGGGGCACCAGACGCGGCCCGGTGGCGTCGCCCGGAACGCGGTCGGCCGCCAGAGCCGGCAAAGACTGCAAACCCGCCAGCGCGAGCGCCAGCATGGCTAGTACGGGATGAACTTGTTTAAGCAACGACTTCACGCGGCCTGTCCGGTTGGTGGCACAATCATCTATACACTTGCGATCATCTTACACTGGCTCATGCCGGAACTCCCCGAAGTAGAAACCACCCGCCGCGGCATCGATGCCGTCATCACGGGCAAGACGCTGCGCCGCCTGCTGGTGCGCGAGCCGCGCATGCGATGGCCCATTCCGGACGAACTGCCCGACCTGCTGGCGGGGCGCACCGTGCTTGAATGCGCGCGCCGCGGCAAGTACTTGCTGCTGCGCTTCGAACACGGCACGCAAATCGTGCACCTGGGCATGTCTGGATCGCTGCGCAGCGTGCCGCAGGACGAGGCGCCGCGCAAACACGACCACGTGGACTGGATCTTCGACCACGCCGTGTTGCGCCTGCACGATCCGCGCCGCTTCGGTGCGGTGCTGTGGCATTGCGGCCAAGCGGGGCCGGTTACGTCGCACCCCTTGCTGGCGCGCCTGGGCATCGAACCCTTCGACCCACGTTTTGATGGCGCGTGGCTGCACAGCCATTTCCGCGGCCGCGACATCGCCGTCAAGCAGGCCCTGCTCGCGGGCGACGCCGTGGTGGGGGTAGGCAATATTTACGCATCCGAAAGCCTGTTCCGTGCGGGCATCGACCCGCGCACCCCCGCGCGGCGCGTGTCGCTGGCGCGCTGCACGCGCCTGGCGGATATGGTCCGCGCCACCTTGGCCGACGCGCTTGCCTCGGGCGGCAGCACGCTGCGCGATTATGTGGGCGCGACCGGCCAGCCGGGCAGCTATTTCGATATACACGCGGCCGTATACGAGCGGGCGGGCATGCCCTGCCGTGTGTGCGCAACGCCGATCCGGCGCGTGGTGCAGGGCCAGCGCGCCACGTACTTCTGTCCGTCCTGCCAACGCCGCTAGGCCTGCACGCACCTGGCGACGCGGGCCTGCGCACGGCATATTCGTTTATAGCAAACGAATTGCATAAAAACGAATCAAGGTCTATAGTGGCCGCCATGGACGCCGGCAGGCACGCCCCTGCCCTATGCACTCGCCAGGAGACGCCATGAGCAAACAATTCGCATCGCAAGGCGACCTTGCCGACAAGGTCGTGACCTTTGAAAAACTGTCGGACAACGCCTATGCCTACACTGCCGAGGGCGATCCCAATACGGGCGTCATCATAGGTGACGAGGCCGTCATGGTGGTCGACACCCAGGCTACGCCTGTCATGGCGCAGGACGTGATCCGCCGCATCCGTGAAGTTACCGACAAGCCGATCAAATACATCCTGCTGTCGCACTACCATGCTGTGCGCGTATTCGGCGCTTCAGCCTATAACGCCCAGGAAATCCTGGCCAGCCGCGACACGTACGACTTGATCGCCGAGCGCGGCGAGCAGGACAAGGCAAGCGAAATCGGCCGCTTTCCGCGCCTGTTCCGCAACGTCGAATCCATTCCGCCGGGCCTGGTATGGCCCACGATGACGTTCCAGGGCGCCATGACGGTGAACCTGGGCAACCTGGAAGTGCATCTGCTGCAAGTGGGCCGCGGCCATACCAAGGGCGACACCATCGCCTGGCTGCCCGACCAGAAAATCCTGTTTGCGGGCGATCTGGTCGAGTACCAGTCCACGCCATATTGCGGCGACGCTTATTTCCGCGACTGGCCCGCGACGCTGGACGCGCTGGCCACGTTCAACGCAGAGAAAATGGTTCCCGGCCGCGGCCCCGCCCTGAAGAACGCCACCGAAGTGCGCCAGGGGCTGGCCGGCACGCGCGCCTTCCTGACGGACCTGTACGCCGCAGTGCTGCGCGGCGTGGCCGATGGCAAAGACCTGAAAACGATCTACCGCGAGGTGTACGACTTCATGCGGCCGCGCTACAGCGACTGGGTGATCTTCGACCATTGCATGCCGTTTGACGTATCGCGCGCCTACGACGAGGCCACCGGGCACGATCATCCGCGCATCTGGACGGACAAGCGCGACCGCGAGATGTGGCAGCAGCTCGAAGGCTGAAGCCCTTCGCCCAGCCATGCCGGCTGCGCCAGCGTCCCGCCAGAGGACGCCACGGCGCATAGGGCGGGCCCTGCCCGCCGCCAGGAGACAACGCGTGACACACACTGATTACCAGGCGCTGGAGTTCGCCTATCAAAAACATGCCGACCAGTCCCGCCAGCCGCCCGCCGCACATCGCGTGATCGTGGTGGGCGCCGGGCCGGTGGGGCTGACCGCCGCGCTAGACCTGGCCCAGCGCGGCATTGCCGTCGTGCTGCTGGACGACGACTGCCGCCTGTCTACAGGCTCGCGGGCCATATGCTTTGCCAAGCGCACCCTGGAAATCTGGGACCGCCTGGGCGTGGGTGAACGCATCGCGTCCAAAGGGGTGTCGTGGCATGTGGGGCGGGTGTTTTTCCGCGATCAGGAAGTCTGGCGATTCGACCTGCTGCCCGAGCCCGGCCATCGCCGCCCGGCTTTCGTGAACCTGCAGCAGTATTACGCGGAAGGCTATCTGTATGAAGCGGCGCGCGACCATCCCCTGATCGACCTGCGCTGGAAGAACAAGGTCGTCGACATCGCACAGCGGCCCGATGGGGTGGACTTGCAGGTAGAAACGCCCGACGGCCCCTATACCCTGCAGGCGCAATGGCTGATCGCCTGCGACGGAGCCCGCTCGCCGGTGCGCAAAATGCTGGGCCAGGAGGCCCACGGGCGCGTATTCAAAGACCGCTTCCTGATCGCAGACGTACGCATGACGGCGGATTTTCCGGCCGAACGCTGGTTCTGGTTCAATCCGCCCTTCCATCCCAACCAGTCGGTTCTGCTGCACATGCAGCCCGACAACATCTGGCGCATCGACTTCCAGCTCGGCTGGAACGCCGACCCCGCAGAAGCGGTCAAGCCCGCCAATGTGCTGCCGCGCATACGCGCGCTGCTGGGCGCCGACGCCCAGTTCGAACTGGAATGGGTCAGCGTGTATACCTTTGCCTGCGAACGCATGGATACGTTCCGCCACGGACGCGTGCTGTTTGCAGGCGATGCCGCGCATCGCGTGTCCCCGTTCGGGGCGCGCGGAGCCAACAGCGGCGTGCAGGATGCAGAGAACCTGGCATGGAAGCTGCAGGCCGTGCTCGACGGCCTGGCGCCAGAAACGCTTATCGACACGTACACCGCCGAGCGCGAACTGGCCGCCGATGAGAACCTGTTGAACTCCACGCGATCCACAGATTTCATTACGCCCAAGAGCGCGGCCAGCCGCAGTTTTCGCAATGCCGTGCTGAATCTCGCGCGCGAACATCCTTTTGCGCGAGGCCTGGTCAACAGCGGACGCCTGTCGCTGCCCACCGCCTATGCCGATACGCCGCTGAACACGCCCGATGACGACACCTACGCAAGCCGCATGACGCCGGGCGCCGTGGCATTGGATGCGCCCGTGCAGGCTGCCGACGGCAGCGATGCCTGGTGGCTGTCTTACCTGGACGGACGCTTTGTACTGGCGTTATTCTGTGGCGGCCTGCAACCGGAAGCCGCCGTCGTGGACGCCTTGCAGGCGCTGTCTGCCGGAGCTGCGCCGGTGCGCATCGTATTGGTGGGAGACGGCGCGCCGCTGGATGCGCCGCCGCAGTTCAGCGTGGCGCACGACACGCAGGGCCATCTGGTGCAACGCTACGACGCGCGGCCGGGCACCTGCTACCTGCTGCGGCCCGACCAGCACCTGGCCGCCCGCTGGCGCGCCTTCGATGCGGCCGCCGTGGCGCAAGCCCTGGCCCGTGCGCTGGGCAACGCCTGAAAGGACCCCGGACTCATGCCCTTGATCATCGACCCCAACCTGGCTTCGCCCGATGCGTTCTACGAGGCGCTGATCGACACGCACCGCGACCTGGACGATACGCAAAGCGCCGAGCTCAACGCGGCCCTGATCCTGCTGCTTGCCAACCATATCGGCGATATGGAAGTGATAAGCGAAGCCCTGGAAAGGGCGCGCCGTTCGGTATTGACGGACGCGGCCGCACCCGCCGAGCCATCAAGGCGTAACCCATAGGCCGCCCACACGCAGCATGAGCCGGCTAAGGCTGGCAGCTCACGCCGCCACGGCGGCGGTCAGGCTGTCTCGGCGAACGTATCCAGCACCAGGGCGCGCAGCCACTGGCTGCCGCTGTCGCGATGAAATCGCCGGTGCCAGTACAGGTTGGTCTGCAGCGCAGGCACGCGCACCGGCGGCGTCAGCATGCCCAGCCGGAAATAAGGCGCCACGCCGGCGGCAAGCTTGTGAGGCACCGTCACCAGCAGGTCGGTTGTGCTGACGACGTAGGGCACCGCCGAGAAATGCGGCACGCTGAAATTCGCCGCCAGGGCCACGCCGGCCTTTTCCAGCGCCTGGTTCACCTGGCCGTACGGCGCGGCGCGCGACACCACCAGGTGGCTAGCCGTGCGAAACGCCTTCAGGCTCATGCCTTCGTGCGCGCTGGGGTGGCCCCGGCGAAACAGCGTGGCGTACCCCTGGCGGAACAACATTCGCTGCATGATGCCGCTGCCCAACCCTTCAAACGCGCCGATGGCCAGGTCGACGCGGCCCGCATCCATTTCGCGACGCAGGTCCGCGCCTTGCAAGCGCAGTGAGTCGATGCGCACGGCAGGCGCATGGCGGGCGCAGAGTTCGATCAGCCTGGGCATGAAATGAATTTCGCCAACGTCCGACATGGCGATGCGGAAACGTCGCTGGCTGTGCGCAGGGCGGAACTCGTGCGTGGCTTCAAGGGTGTGCGACAACAGCGCCAGCGCTTCGCTGACCGGCCCGCCCAGCCGCTCGGCATGCGGCGTGGGCTGCATGCCATGCGGCGTACGCACGAACAGATCGTCGCCCAGGGCGGTGCGCAGCCGCCGCAGCGCGTTGCTGACCGCGGGCTGCGACAGATCCAGGCGCCGGGCCACCGCCGAAATATTGCGCTCTTCCAGCAAGTACTGGAATAGCACGAGCAGGTTCAGGTCAAGATTGCGAAGCTCGGCCATAGGTGAATGAATAACGGGATGTGGCGGGGATATTCACGGAATTTATAGTCGATATTTCTGTATTCCCATAGCCAACCCCCGTTCTTTTGCTGACAATACTGAAGCCGCCCGCCCGGAGCTACCCGTCCGGAGCTGCCCGCCCGGAGCTACCCGCCCGGAGCTACCCGCGCACTCAGGCGCGCGTAACGAACCGAGAGAGAAACCCATGTCCCTGCAATATCAATCGGGGTTTGGCAATGACTGGGCCACCGAAGCGCTGCCAGGCGCGCTGCCGACGGGCCGGAATTCGCCGCAGCGCTGCCCTTATGGCCTGTACGCCGAACAGCTTTCCGGCACGGCATTCACCGCGCCGCGCAACGAGAACCGCCGCTCCTGGCTGTACCGCATCCGGCCCGCCGCACAGCACCTGCCCTTTGAGCCATTTACGGGCGCGCCCGGCTGGCTCAGCGACTTTGGCAGCGGCCCGGTCACGCCCAACCAGCTGCGCTGGGGGCCACTGCCCATGCCCGACGCGCCCACGGATTTCGTCGAGGGCGTGCGCACCTGGGCCGGCAACGGCGGCCCGGCCGAACAGGCAGGCGTCGGCATACACTTGTACGCGGCCAACCGGTCGATGCAGGGTCGCTTTTTTTATAACGCCGACGGCGAATTGATGATCGTGCCCGAACAGGGCCGCCTGCGCCTGGCCACGGAGCTGGGCATTGTCGAGGTCGACCCGCAACAGATCGCGGTCATACCCCGCGGCGTGCGCCTGCGGGTCGAATTGCCGGACGGCCAGGCGCGCGGCTACATGCTCGAGAATTTCGGCGCCGCCCTGCGGCTGCCGGAGCTCGGCCCCATCGGCTCGAATTGCCTGGCCAACCCCCGCGATTTTCAGACGCCGGTGGCGTGGTACGAAGATGTGGAAGGGGATTTCGAACTCATTGCCAAGTTCACCGGCGGCCTGTGGCGCGCGCGCATCGGCCATTCGCCGCTGGACGTCGTGGCCTGGCATGGCACCCACGCGCCGTATCGGTACGACCTGCGGCACTTCAACGTCATAGGCTCGATCAGCTTCGATCATCCCGACCCGTCGATCTTTACCGTGCTGACCGCGCCTTCCGACACGCCGGGCACCGCCAATGTGGATTTCGCCATCTTCCCGCCGCGTGTGCTGGCGATGGAGGATACGTTCCGTCCGCCCTGGTTCCACCGCAATGTGGCCAGCGAGTTCATGGGCCTGGTGCACGGGGCGTACGATGCCAAAGCCGAAGGCTTCGTGCCCGGCGGGGCGAGCCTGCACAATTGCATGAGCGGCCACGGGCCCGATGCCGATACGTTTGCGAAGGCCACCGCTGCCGACACGACCCAGCCGCACTATATCCGCGATACGATGGCCTTCATGTTCGAAACGCGCCGCGTCATCCGCCCCACCGCCCAGGCGCTGGGCAGCGCGCAACTGCAGAACGACTATTACCAATGCTGGCAGGGGCTGAAGAAACACTTCAACCCCGCCGAACGCTGACCGATCCCATGACGACCTTGAACGAAACCCACGACACCGCGCTCACCAGCTGGGTAGACAGCGCCAATGACGCTGACTCCGGTTTTCCGGTGCAGAATCTGCCCTACGCCGTGTTTCGCCGGCGCGGCTCGCAAGAAGCCTGGCGGCCGGGAGTGGCCATTGGCGACCGCGTGCTCGACCTGGCGGCGCTGGCCCGGCAGAACCCGTACGACGGGTTGGCCGCGCAAGCGCTTGCGGCCTGCACGGGCAGCAACCTGAACGCGCTGATGGCCCTGGGCCAGCCGCACTGGAGCGCGCTGCGCCTGGCCTTGTCGCGAGCCCTGCGCGCGGGGTCCCCGTTGCAGGGCCAGCTGGAACCCCTGCTGGTCGCCCAGGCCGATGCCGAATACACCACGCCTGCCCATATTGGCGACTACACCGATTTCTATATCTCGCTGCACCATGCCACGGCAGTGGGCCGGCAGTTCCGCCCCGACAACCCACTGCTGCCCAACTACAAATGGGTCCCCATCGGCTACCACGGCCGCGCTTCCAGCATCGGCGTCGAGCAACGTTTTCCGCGCCCGGTCGGACAGACCCGGCCATCGGCAGACGGCCAGGCGCCCCAGTTCGGCCCCTGTCAGCGACTGGACTACGAACTCGAGCTCGGCGTCTACGTGGGCAAGGGCAATGCGCAGGGCGAACGCATCCCCCTGGACCAGGCCGACGAGCACGTCTTCGGGCTGTGCCTGCTGAACGACTGGTCGGCTCGCGACATCCAGGGCTGGGAATACCAGCCCCTGGGGCCGTTCCTGGCCAAGAACTTCGCATCGACGATCTCGCCCTGGATCGTCACCATGGAAGCGCTGGAGCCTTTCCGCATTGCATGGAATCGCCAGGAAGGCGAGCCGCAGCCACTGCCCTACCTGTCTTCAGAGCGCAACCGCACGCACGGCGCCTACGATGTGGAGCTGGAAGTGTTTCTGGCCACCGAAGCCTCGCGCCAGGCCGGGCATGCGCCCGCCCGCCTGTCGGCCAGCAATTTCCGCGACGCCTACTGGAATATTGCGCAGCTGATCGCCCACCACACCGTCAACGGCTGCAACCTGCAGCCGGGCGATCTGCTGGGCACCGGCACGCTATCGGGCCCGGCGCCCGACCAGGCCGGTTCGCTGCTGGAGCTGACCCAGGGCGGCAAGACGCCCATCGAACTGCCCTGGGGCGAAACCCGCACCTTCCTGCAAGACGGTGACCAGGTGATCTTGCGCGCGCACTGCCAAAAAGCCGGCTACCCCCGCATCGGCTTCGGCGCAGCATCCGGCACCGTGCTGCCGGCACGCTGAGGCGCGCTTGGCCTGGTGTCTGACACCCTACGGGAGTCAGACACCTAAGATTTAACGGCAACGCTGCGGATGGTTGGTGCCTGACTCCCGTAGGGTGTCAGACACCCAAGACTTAACCGCAACGCTGCAGGCTGTTGGTGTCTGACTCCCGTAGGGTGTCAGACACCTAAGACTTAACGCCAACGCTGCGGGCTGTTGGTGTCTGACTCCCGTAGGGTGTCAGACACCGCCCGCGTCACGCCTGCAGGACCTTGCCGGGGTTCATCAGTCCATGCGGATCCAGGGCCTGCTTGATGCGCTTCATCAGGCTGAGTTCCAGCGCGCTTTTATAGTGCGGCAGCTCGTCGCGCTTGAGCTGCCCGATGCCGTGCTCGGCGCTGATCGACCCGCCGTGTTCCTGCACGCTGCGATGCACGATATCGTAGATGCCCTGCTGCAACGCCAGCAGGTCTGCTTCGGTCTGGCCCGGGCCGCGCGCCACGTTGTAATGCAGGTTGCCGTCGCCCAGATGGCCGAACACGACATTGCGCACGCCGGGAAAGCGCTGCTGCAGTAGTGCGTTGGTAGTGTGCACGAACGCCGCGATGGACGATATGGGTATGGACACGTCGTGCTTGACGCCCTTGCCCAGTTCGGCCTCGGCCAGTGGAATGCTCTCGCGCAGGTGCCACATGGCGCGACTTTGCGCCACATTGGCGGCAATGGCTGCGTCAGTCACCAGGCCGGCCTCGATGGCTGCTCCCAGTACGGCCTCGAAGCGTTCGCGCGCATGCGCCTCGCTTTCGCTGTCGGACAGTTCGAGCAGCGCAAACCAGGGCGACCCGGCCGACGCGCCTTCCAGCGGCAGGCGCTGCTGTGGAAACAGCCGCACCACCGATTGCAGGCAATCGCCGGCCATCAGCTCGAAACCGGTCAGGGAAGCCCCGAAGCCGGTGCGCGCACGCGACAGGAGTTCCACTGCGGCATCGATGGAATCGAGCGCCAGCAGCGCCGTGCACGACGCCACCGGCAAGGGATACAGCCTCAGGGTGGCGGCGGTGATGATGCCCAGCGTACCTTCGCTGCCGATGTACAGATCGCGCAAGTCGTAACCGGTGTTGTCTTTGCGCAGGCCCCGCAGGCCGTTCCAGATTTCGCCTTCGGCCGTGACGACCTCCAGGCCCAATGCCAGCTCGCGGGCATTTCCGTAGCGCAGCACCTGCGTTCCGCCGGCGTTCGTGGCCAGGTTGCCGCCTATGGTGCAGCTGCCTTCGGCGGCCAGGCTCAGGGGAAACAGCCGCCCGGCATCGCGCGCCGCCTGTTGCACCGCCTGAAGAACGCAGCCGGCTTCGACCGTGATTGTGTCGTTTTCGGTGTCAATGGCGCGCACGCGGTTCAGGCGGGCCGTGGACAACAACACCGCCCGGCCGGAATCGTCGGGCGTGGCGCCGCCGCACAGCCCGGTATTGCCGCCCTGCGGCACCAGCGGCGTGCCGTTCTGCAAGCACAGGCGCACCACGCCGGCCACCTCGCCCACAGAGCCGGGCCGCACCACCGCCAGGGCGCTGCCACGGTAACGACGGCGCCAGTCCTGCAGGTACGGATCGGCATCGGAACCGGTCAGCACGTGGGCCGGGCCCAGCAAATTCTGCAATTCAGTCAGTAGATTCATGGCCGCAAGCGGTAAAGGATGCGTCAGGCACGCCGGTTGCAAGGAAATGGCTTTCTATTGTATGGCGGGCTGCGCCTCGCGCGAACGGCGAATCGGGGATAATCCATCTTGCGCGGCCGTCCGGTCGGCGCTGCCGCGCTCAGTCATCCAAGGAGTTCACTTGAACGCACCCGTCCGTTATCCCGATGCAGTTTTCAAGGCCTACGACATCCGGGGCACCGTTCCGCAGCCGCTGAACGATGGTTTTGCCCGTACCCTGGGCCGCGCGCTTGCAGACCAGGCCCGCCGACAAGGGGTCACCGCCCTGGTGGTGGGCCGGGACGGACGGCTGAGCAGCGCAGGACTGGCGCACGCTTTGCAAGAAGGGATACGTGACGGCGGCATCGACACCATCGATATCGGCCAGGTTCCCACGCCGCTGGTCTACTACGCGGCGCATACCCAGGGCACGGGCTCGGGGGTCGCCATTACGGGCAGCCATAACCCCCCGCAATACAACGGCTTCAAGATGATGATGGCGGGCAAGGCGCTGTACGGAGAGGGCGTGCTGGCCCTGCGCGACGCCATGAATGCCGCCACACAAGACGAAGCCGATCCGGCCGGCCCGCGCGGCAGCCGCCGCGAACTCGATCTGGTGGGCGAATATATACAGCGCATCGCGGGCGACGTGAAGCTGGCGCGGCCGCTCAAGATCGCGATCGATTGCGGCAATGGCGTGGCGGGCGCGGTCGCGCCGCAGCTGTTCCGCGCATTGGGCTGCCAGGTAGACGAGCTGTACTGCGAGGTTGACGGCACTTTCCCCAATCACCACCCCGACCCGGCCGACCCGCACAACCTGCAGGACCTTATCGACCATGTCGCGCGCACCGATTGCGAACTGGGGCTGGCCTTTGATGGCGACGGCGACCGCCTGGGCGTCGTCACGAAGTCAGGCCAGATCATCTGGCCCGACCGCCAGTTGATCCTGGTCGCGCGCGACGTGCTGCAACGCTGCCCCGGCAGCACCATCATCTATGACGTGAAATGCAGCCGCCACGTCGGCCTGGCCATCCAGGAGGCCGGCGGCCAGCCCCTGATGTGGCAGACGGGCCATTCGCTGGTCAAGGCCAAACTCGCCGAAACCGGCGCGCCCCTGGCCGGCGAAATGAGCGGCCACATCTTTTTCAAAGAACGCTGGTACGGCTTTGACGACGGCCTGTACACTGGCGCGCGCCTGCTGGAAATCGTGGCGCGCAGCGCCAACGCGTCCGAGCCGCTCGAGGCCCTGCCGCAGGCCTTGTCCACGCCGGAACTCAAGCTTGAAATGGCCGAAGGCGAGCCCTTCAAACTGGTGCAGGCGCTGCGCGAACAGGCCCGCTTCGACGGCGCGCTGGACATCGTCACAATTGACGGCGTGCGCGCCGAATATGCCGACGGATTCGGGCTGGCGCGCGCCTCCAACACCACGCCGGTGGTGGTCCTGCGCTTCGAGGCCGATACGCCCGAAGCGCTAGCGCGCATCAAAGACGAGTTCCGCCGCGAGTTGCTGCGGCTCGCCCCCGGCATGACTTTGCCCTTCTGATAGCCACATCTGCCACCATGCCTACTACATTGCCGACCAGCCCCGCGTGGCTGGCTTTTGCCCAGGCGGCGCAGACCGCGTCGCGCAACGGCGAGCGCCTGCATATCATCGAGGCGGCCGGCCTGCGCGTCGACCTTACGGCCCAGGCGCAGTCAGAAGCGCTGGACCGCGCCGCGCAGGACCTGCTGGCCCAACAGAACTTCGACGCCGCGCGCGCGCAGCTGTACGACGGCGGCGAGGCCAACTGGACTGAACGCCGGCAGGCCTGGCACACCGCGCTGCGCGCGGCCAACCCGCCGCCATCCGTGGCCCAGGACGTGCTGTCCGAGCGTGAACGCGTGCGACGGTTCGTGCGCGAGCTGGACCAGACCGGCGCCTACACCGACATCCTGCACCTGGGCATCGGCGGCAGCGACTGGGGCCCCCGCATGGTGACGCGCGCGCTGCGGCATTGCGGCCTGCGGCGCAACATCCAGTTCGCATCCAACGTCGATTCCCATGCGGTGGCGGATGCCATGGGCCAGCTCGACCCGCACCGCACGCTGGTCATCGTGGCGTCCAAGTCGTTCACCACCACCGAACCGCTGGCCAACGCCGAAGTGGCCATGAACTGGCTGCGCGACGCGGGCGTGGCGGACCCGGTCAGGCACGTTGTCGCCGTCACCGCCAACGTCGACGCGGCGCTCGACTTCGGCATCTCGCCGGACCGCGTATTCCGTTTCTGGGACTGGGTGGGCGGGCGTTATTCGCTGTGGTCTGCCATCGGCCTGCCGATTGCGCTTGCGCTGGGATGCGACACGCTGGACCAGTTACTGGCGGGCGCCGCCGCCATGGACGAACACTTCCTGCAGGCGCCGCCTCGCGATAATGCGCCGCTGCAGATGGCGCTGGCAGGCATCGCCAATCGCAGCGTGCTGGGCTATGCCACGCTGGCCATCACGCCGTACGATTCGCGCCTGCTGCACCTGGTTCCCTGGGCGCAGCAGCTCGACATGGAATCGCTGGGCAAGGTGGCCACGCGCGACGGTACCCCGGTAGGCGTGCCCACCGGACCCGTCGTCTGGGGCATGCCGGGCACCGATTGCCAGCACACCTTCTTCCAGTGGCTGCACCAGGACACCACCGGAGCGCCGGTGGACTTCATCATCTGCGCCCAGCCCGACCACGGCTACGCGCGTTATCACAACATGCTGATCGCCAACTGCCTCGCGCAGCGCTCGGCACTGCTGCGCGGCAAGTCGTACGAAGAAGCGTTGCAGGAAACGCGCGCCGTCGAGTCCGATGCGCGCCGCGCCGACATGCTGGCCCGCCACCGCGTGCATCCGGGCGGGCGTCCTTCGACCCTGATCGTACTGCCGCGGCTGGACGCCCATTCGCTAGGCGCCCTGCTGGCGCTGTACGAGCACAAGGTGTTCGCGCAAGGCGCGCTGTGGGGCATCAACCCATTCGATCAATGGGGTGTGGAATTCGGCAAGATCCTCGCCAAGCGCATCATCCACGAGCTCGACTCGCCTTCCGATGGCGCCGACCAGGATCCTTCAACGCGGTACTGGATCGAATCACTGGCGCGCCGCTGAACTCGTCGGCGCCGGCCCGGCACGGCGCCCGCCCTGCCGCGGCTACGCGAGCAGCGTACGATAAATATCCAGGTGCCGCCGGCACACATCTTCAATATCGAACTCGTTTTCGGCCAGCCGGCGCCCGGCCCGGCCCAGCCGCTGACGCAGATCGGCGTCGCTTGCCAGCCGGCCAATCGCGTCGGCCAGGGCCTGCGCATCGCGCGGCGGCACCAGCAGGCCGGTTTCATCGGGCTCGATGGCGTCGCGGCAGCCCGGCACATCAGTGGTAACCACCGCCCTGCCGCATGCGGCCGCCTCGATCAGCGAGCGCGGCAGGCCCTCGCGATACGACGGCAGCACCGCGATATGCGCGGCCGCATACAGATCGGCAATATCGCTGCGTTCGCCCAGCGCCTCGATGCAGCCTTCCCGATGCCAGGCATCGACGTCGGCCTGCGTCACCGACGCCGGGTTGCCCGGGTCGATGCCGCCCGCCAGCCGCATGCGCACGCCGGCGCCAGACTGCTGCAATATCCGGGCGGCCGCCACGAATTCCAGCACCCCTTTGTCGCGCAGCAGGCGCGCGACCATCAGCGCGATAATCGGCGGCGCCGGCTCAGGCATCGCCGGATAAGCGGACAGGTCGACGCCCGACCCGCGGATCATTACGACTTGCTCGTCGCGCACCACACCCAGGCCGCGCAGCGTGTCGCGGTCATTGCTGTTCTGAAACACCACCCGACTGTTGCGATGGCCCAGGGCCCGACAGTACAGCCAGGCCACCACGCGCCGCACCAGCGCCGCCTTGGTTCCCTGGGCCACGAACACAAAACCCAGCCCCGAAATGGCCGACACCATGGCGGGCACGCCGGCCATGCGCGCGGCGATGCCGCCGTACAGCACCGGCTTGATCGTCACCAGGTGCACCAGGGCCGGCCGCAGCCGGCGAAACAGGCGCCACAGCGACCATATCGTGCGCAACTCCTGCAGCGGCTGCTTGCCGCTGCGAGTCATGGGAATGACATGGTGCGTCAGGCCATGCGCGGCAATGCGCGGCACGCTGTCTCCCGCCATGGTGGCTACATGCACGTCGTAGCCGGCCCGCTGGGCCGCCAGCGCAAGCGGCAGCCGGTGCGACAGGAAAAAAGCCGGGTTGTTCACCACGAACAGCAAGCGAGCGGGCTGGCTCATGCGTCAGCTCCGGCGATGCGCCGCCATACGGCTTCGTAGGCGGCCACCATCTTGGCAAGATCGAATTCGGCCAGCACGCGCGCGCGCCCGGGCGCGCCCACTGCCGCACGGCCGCGCGCGGCGACGTCGTCCAGCGCGGCGGCGATGCCCTGCGCAAGGGCTTCGGGCTGCTCGGGCGCCACCACGGGGCCCGTGTCGCCCAGGATATGCGCGGCGTCGCCGACATTGGTCACCACGCAAGGCGTGCCGCAGGCCATGGCCTCGGCCACCACATTGGGAAACCCTTCGGCGCAACTGGACAAAACGTGCAGGTCCAGCGCGTTCATGACCGCGGGCACATCGTCGCTGGGCCCGGCCAGCAGCACACGGCCGCGCAATCCATGGCGCTCGATCAGCCCGGCCGGCTCGGTGTTGCCCGGCGACATGCCGCGGCCCACCAGCACGCAATGCATGCCGCGGTCGCGCCCGTCGCGCACCAGGGCAGCGAGCGCGCCCAGCAGATTGGCGTGGTCTTTAAGCGGATCCCACCTGGCCACGCAGCCCACCAGCGGCGTGCCATCGGGCACCTGCCACAGACGGCGCATACGCTGGCCGGCCTCGGCGTCGGGCTGGAAGCGCGACAAGTCGTAGCCATTGGAAATCACCACCAGCCGATCCGGGCGGTAACCGTATTGCTGGTGGCGCACCGCGGAATCCCGCGCTGCGCAGACCACGGCGCGCGGCAGCCATCCCGACAGACGCGCGCACAACTTAAGCACCAGGCGCGCCGATCGGCTGCTGCGATCAAGGTACGCGCCCGAGTTGCGTATGCCCCACGCCACCGCCCGCACCCCCGCCATCCGCGCGGCCAGCCCGCCGATCAGGTCGGCGTGGTACATCCACGTCTGCACCGCATCGGGGCGTTCGTGCGCCAGTAACCGCCGCAGCGCCAGAAAGCCGCCCAGGGTCAGGCGCCCGCGCGGCATGTCCAGGGTGTGCACGGTTACGCCCGCGTGGCGCAGCCGCGTGCCATACACGCCATCGTCGGTGAGCGACACCACGGTATGGCGCACGCGCTGGTCGGGATAAGTGGCCAGCCGGAACAGCACCGATTCGGCGCCGCCCTGGCCCAGCCCGGTAATGACATGCGTAACACGCAGAATGGCTGGCCGCGTCATGGCCGGCCTCGTACGGCCGCAAACAGGCCATCCCATTCGGCCAGCACGGCCGGCAGCGCATAGCGGGCCCGCACCGACTGCGCCGCGCGCGCGCCCAGGCCGTGGCGCAGATTCGCATCGCGCATCACCTGGCGCAGCGCATCGGCCAGGCGGGCGCGATCGCCCGCGGGCACCAGCAGCGCATCCTGGCCGTCGCGCGTCATCTCGCGCGGCCCGCTCGGGCAGTCGAATGCCACGCAGGGCAGGCCTAGCGCCATGGCTTCGAGCAGCACATTGGGGAACCCTTCCACCGCCGAACTCAACACAAAAGCATGCCCCTTGGAAAGCTCGTCCCAGGGTTCGGCGGTCCGGCCGGGCAGGCACACCCGCCCTGCCAGGTCGGCCGAGGCGATGCGAGCCTGCAGACTGTCGCGCTGCGGCCCTTCGCCCCAGATCCACAGATCCCATTCCGGAAACTCGCCGGCCAGCTCGCCATACACATCCACCAACAGGTCGAACTGCTTGGCAGGCGCCAGCCGACCCATGGCGAGCAGGCGCTTGCGCGGCGCAGGCGCGCGCGTGTCGACCAGCGGCGCATCGAGCAGCTCGGGCGGCAGCGGATTGGGAATGACCTTGAGCTGCTTGATGCCCGGCACCTGGCACGCAAACGGCTCGACCGTGTCTTCGGCCTGCACGGTCACCATGTCGGCGCTGGGATAGAACAGCCGGCGCAGCGCCCGCCATACTTTGCCCGTGCTGCGCTCGACCACCGGGTTGGTGCGCTCGCACACGATCAGCGGCACGCCCAGCCCCCGCGTGGCCAGTATGGCGGCCACGTTCACATTCGTCAGGAACGACACCACCACGTCGGGCGCTTTTTCGCGGATCAGGCTGCGCAGCGCCCGCAGCCGTACCCAGGCGCCCATGGGGCCGCTGGAACGCGTGCCCGCGCGGTCGGCCAGCCAGATCAGGTCCACTGCGTCAGACAGTGGATAAAAGCAGGTGCCTTTGGACGAGTAAGTAGGCACCAGGGTGACGGTATCACCGCGATCGGTCCAGGCATTGACCAGAGTGGCCGCAACGCGCTCGGCGCCGCCCGCGTGCATGGAACTGACCAGCAGCAGTATTTTCATCGATCGGTATCCTGTTCGCCGGCCTCGCCGGCGTGATAGCGGTCCAGCCAGGCCTGCATCATCAGCACTCCCCACAGGCGGCTGTCCCAGTTGCGGTGTCCGGAAACGTGTTCCCGCCACCGGCGCAGGATCGGCTCGGGTTCGAACCAGCCTTCCTGCCGCAGGCGGGCCGGGTCCAGCAAGGCCTCGGCCCAGTCGCGCAGCGGCCCGCGCAGCCAGCTGGCCAGCGGAACGGCAAAGCCCCGCTTGGGGCGATCTACCAGGGCCTGGGGCACGTGCCGGTAAAGCACCTGGCGCAGCAGCCACTTGCCGGTGTTGCCGCGCACTTTGTATTCGAAGGGCAGGCGCCACGCGAACTCGTACACCCGATGATCCAGCATGGGCACACGCGTTTCCAGGCTTACCGCCATGGCGGCGCGATCGACCTTGACCAGGATGTCATCGGGCAGGTAGGTCACCGAGTCCAGCTTCATCATCACGTCGAAGGCGGAACCTTGCATCGGCTGTTCAAACAACGACTCGGGCTCGACCCCGCCGATGACCACGCGGCCGGGGTCTTTCCAATAGGACACGAACTGGCGGTAGAACTCGCCCCGCGTATCGGCCTGCATCAATTCGCCCAGCTTGGCGACCTTGCCGCGCCAGGCGCCGCGGCCGGGCAGTGTCGCAGACGCCCCCAGCAGCGCGCCCATCGCATGGCGCAAGGGCCCCGGCACGCGCTCGCACTTGCGCGACCAGTCCCGCACGCGAAAATAACGCGAATAGCCGCCGAACAGCTCATCGCCGCCATCGCCCGACAGCGCCACCGTGACATGCTGGCGCGCCATGCGCGTCACCAGCGAAGTCGGAATCTGCGACGAATCGGCAAACGGCTCGTCGTACATGTCGGCCAGCGTGGGCACCACCGCCAGCGCGTCGTCGGCTGTCACGTACAGTTCGGTATGGTCAGTGCCCAGGTGCCGCGCCACTGCCTTGGCGTGCTCGGCCTCGTTGTACTTTTTCTCGTGAAAACCGATGGCGAAGGTGCGCACCGGCTGGCGGCTTTGCGCCTGCATCAGCGCCACGATGGTAGACGAGTCGATGCCGCCTGACAGAAACGCCCCCAGACTCACGTCGGACAGCATCTGCCCGCGCACGGCCTGCGACAGCATGGCTTCGAGAGCGTCCGTGGCCTGCGCATCGGTCGCATAGGCGGCCGGCGCCTGCAGGCCCTGGTCGGCCGCCTGCAAGGCAGACCAATACACGCGCGGTTCGGCAAGGCGGCGGCCCTGCAGCTCGGCTTCGCCCAGCTGTAGCCAGGTGCCCGGCGGCAACTTGTAGATACCTTCGTAAATGGACTGCGGCGCCGGGATGTAATTGTGGCGCATCAGCGAAGCCATCGCGGCGCGGTTCAGGTCGCGCCCGAAGCCGGGAATGGGCATCAGCCCCTTCAATTCCGATGCGAACACGAAGTTGGCGCCGGTATAACCGTAGTACAGCGGCTTTTCGCCCATGCGGTCGCGCGCCAGCGTCAGCGTGCGCCGCTCGCGGTCCCACAAGGCGATGGCATACATGCCCACCGCGGCCTGCAGCGTCGCCTCGACACCCAGTGCGGCGAACCCCGCCAGCACGGTCTCGGTGTCGGAATGGCCGCGCCAGTCGGGCGCCTGCCCGGCCTGCGCGAGCTGTGCCCGCAATTCCAGATGGTTGTAGATCTCGCCATTGAGCACCAGCACGTAGCGGCCACAGGCCGAAACCATGGGCTGGTGGCCGGCCTCGGTCAGGTCCAGGATGGCCAGCCGTACATGGGCCAGGGCCAGCCCGACGCCATGGTCCGCCCACAGGCCGTGGCTATCCGGACCACGATGGCGTATGCGGCGGCAGCTATCGGCCAGCACCTGCTCTTTGTCTTGCAGTGGCCCCCAGATTCCGGCTATTCCACACATATTGATATCTCGCGCTTATATGAGTTGTACCGGGCAAGGCTGTCAGCGCCCCGGCTTGCGCACATCGTCGAAAAGCTCATGCCACAGGCCCAGTACGTGCCGCGCCGAAAACCGTTCGCGGGCCTCGATGGCGCGCGCGGCCAGCGCCTGCCGGGCAGCGTCATCGCCCATCAGCCCCGACAGGGCCGCCGCCAGGGCCGGCACATCGCCGTTGGGCCGCACCAGCAGGCCATCCACACCATCGCGCACCACTTCGCGCGGCCCGGTATCGCAATCGAAACATACCGCCGCAAGCCCGCTGGCCAAAGACTCCAGCAAGGTGTTCGACAACCCCTCGAACCGGGAACTGAGCACATACAGATCGGCGCTGCGGTACCAGTCGCCCACATTGCCGACGCGGCCAGGCATCGACACACGCGCCTGCAGCCCCGCGGCATCGACCATTGCCTGCAGGCTCTGGCGCTCGCCGCCTTCACCCAGGATGACCAGATCCCAATCCGGATGCCTGCCCGCAATGCGTGCATACGCCTGGATGAGCAGGTCGAATCCCTTGTCCCGGTGCAAGCGCCCCACTGCAAGCAGGCGGCGCCGGCCCGGCGAGGGCGGCGGCAGCAGCACGGGCTCGGCATGCTGCAGGGGCCATTGCACCGGATTGGGAATCACCGCAAGCCGCGAGCCCGGCACATGGCGTGCCAACCAGTCGGCGGTGCCCTGGGTCAGGGCCACCACCCGCGCCGCGCGCGGATACGTCCAGCGCCGCAGGCGCTGCCACAGGCCCGACAGCGTCTGCGACGGCGGGTGTGTATGTTCGGTGGCGATCACCTTGCAGGGCAGCCCCCGGGCAGCCATCACCGCCAGCACCGATGCGGTGGTCATCATGGCCAGCACAATATCGGGCTGGAACTGCCGCATGACGCCACGCAACACACGTACACGCCGCAGGTTGCCCAGCAGGCCGCGCAACCCGCCACCAGCGCCTTCGGTATGCAGCACCTCGCGCCGCACGGCCGGATGCAGCGTATAGGCGTCGTTGGTGGCATCGGCCTGCGTGGCGACCATTACGTGCCAGCCTGCCTGCGCCCAATGCGCGCTGAGGTCGGCGGCCACGCGCTCGGCCCCGCCGCCATGCAGCGAATGAATGAAGATCAGCACGCGCGCGGCGTCGTGGGGCGTGTGCATCATGCGCTCTCTTTGCGTGGAGACGGCTCGTGCGGCCGCCATGCCGCCACCATATAGCAGGCGAACGACAGGGCGTACATCAGGCTGGTGGCCAGCATGATGCCCGCGGTGCCCATGCGGGGCGCCAGCATGGCATTCATGATGACCTTGAGCAGGAAATTCGCCACGGCGATCAGCGCCATGACCCGGTAGCGGTTCTGGCTGGCCAGCAACTGCACCAGGATCAGCACGCCAAAATAGAACGGCAACTGCAGCAACCCCCAGCGCAGCACCTGGGCCACTGCCTGGGTGTTTTCGGCAGTGAAAGCGCCTCGCTCGAACAGTAGCGCCACGCCCCAGGGCGCCAGCAGCCATGCCACCGCCACGACTGCGGCGCCGGCGCCCACCATCAGCACCGACCACTTCAGCGCCATCACGCGAGCGCGTTGCGCATCGCCGCGACTTTGCACGTCGGCCAGCACCGGCAGCGCGGCGCGCCCCACCGACACCGCGCCGATGCCCAGCAGCAATGACAGCAGACGGGCGGCATATCCCAGCGTGGCGTTGGCGTTATCGCCCAGATTGGCCGCCGTGTATTGATCGAGCGGCCCGACGAAGCTCATGGCCACCTGCCCCACCAGCATCACGCCTGCCGCGCCCATCAGTTCGGGCCAGTGCGGCGAGCGCAGTGTCAGCACCGGCGCCCCCCAGAAACCGTTGTCGGCGCGGGCAGCCAGCCAGGCCAGCCACACCGCCTGGATGGCATAGCCCACCAGCGTGCCCCACAACAGAGGGCCCACGTCGTCGGCGGACACGGCGGCCAGCATCACCCACGCCAGCGTCACTACCGCGGGCATGCTGTCGAGCAGCGTGTTGACGTGCCGCTCGTGCGCGCGCAGACGGGCGCCGCTTATTCCGGCCATCAGCAACAGCACGGTCACCGGCACGAAAGCGTAGAGCAGCTGCGTGCTCATGGCGGCAACCGGCCCGGACAGGCCGCTGCCCAGCCAGCGCAACACCCAGGGCCAGGCCAGCGCGGTCAGCGCAGCCAGCGCCAGCCCTCCTGCCAGCACCGCTCCCTGCAATTCGCGTATGAAGTGTTCGCGATCGGCCCGCTCGCTGCGCTTGAGCCGCACCAGCACCGGAATCAGCACCACGCCCAGCACCCCCACGATGGTGGCGGGCAGCCAGTTCGCGATGGTCATGGTGAACTGGTACGCGTCCACGGCATCGCTGATGCCATAGCGGTACGCAACTGCCATTTCCTTCAGGGCGCCGGCGGCCTTGCCCAGCACCAGAAAGACCGCCACCCGGAAAGCGCCGCGGAAAATGCGTTGATGATCCGGGTGGATGGCGTTGAAGCGGCGGATGAGCGCTTTCAAAAATTGCTAACGCAGAGACTGCGTATACCAAGGCATGGCGGTTTCCAGCCCGCGCAGGATATCGTAGGCCGGCTGGTAGCCCAGCAGCCGTCCCGCCTTGCCGATATCGGCCTGCGAGTGACGCACGTCGCCCGCGCGGAAATCTGCATACACGGGCTGCTTGTCGTACTTCACACCCTGGCCGGCCAACGCCTTGGCCAGGTAGCGGAACAGCTCGTTCAGCGTGGTGCGGCCGCTGTACGCCACGTTGTACACCTGGTTCAGGCCATCCTGCGGCGCCAGCGCGGCCAGCAGGTTGGCCTGCACCGCGTTCTCGACAAAGCAGAAATCCCGGCTGGTCTCGCCGTCGCCGTTGATCACCACGTCATCGCCGCGGATCATGGCGGCCGTCCATTTGGGGATCACGGCCGCATAGGCGCCGTCCGGATCCTGGCGCTTGCCGAACACGTTGAAATACCGCAGGCCCACGCTGGCCGTGCCATACGAACGCGTGAAAACGTCGGCATACAGCTCGTTGACGTATTTGGTCACGGCGTACGGCGACAGCGGATTGCCGATGGTGTCCTCGACCTTGGGCAGGCCGGGATGGTCGCCATAGGTGGAGCTGGAGGCGGCGTAGACAAAGGTCTTGACCTTGGCGTCGCGCGCGGCCACCAGCATGTTCAGAAAACCGCTGATGTTGACTTCGTTGGTGGTGATCGGATCGTTCAGTGAGCGCGGCACCGAGCCCAGCGCCGCCTGGTGCAGCACATAGTCGACCCCATCGGCGGCCCGCCGGCAGGCGTCCAGGTCGCGGATGTCGCCTTCCAGAAAGGTAAAGCGGGCCCATTGCGCCGGCTCTACCGCGCTGCGCACCTCGTCCAGGTTGCGTCGGTGGCCGGTCGCGAAATTGTCCAGCCCCACTACCGTCTGGTCCAGCCCGAGCAGCGTTTCCAGCAGGTTCGAGCCGATGAAGCCGGCGCACCCGGTAACGAGCCACTTGCGCGGCGACTGGCGCAGGTCCTGGCGGATGCTTGCGTAGCGATCGCTCATGCGGGCTCCTTACAGGCGCAGGTCGGATTCTTCGGGCGACAGCACGTACTTCAGGTCGTACAGCACATGTTTGGCCTTGCCCAGCTTGCGGATGGCCGCGGCGCCCATCTTGACGAACTGGTTGTGCGACACCGCCAGGATGATGGCATCGTACTGGCCGTCTTCGGGCCGGGCCACCGGCGTGATGCCGTATTCGTGTACGGCTTCCTGGGGATCGACCCAGGGGTCGTAGACATCGACGTCGACGTTGTAGTCGCCCAATTCTTTCACGATATCCACGACACGCGTATTACGCAGGTCGGGGCAGTTTTCCTTGAAGGTCAGGCCCATGACCAGCACGCGCGCGCCCTGCACGTGGATGCGCTGCTTGGTCATGCACTTGACCAGCTGCGACACCACATAACTGCCCATGGCGTCGTTCAGCCGGCGCCCGGCCAGGATGATCTCGGGGTGGTAGCCGATGGCCTGCGCCTTGTGCGTCAGGTAATACGGATCGACGCCGATGCAATGCCCGCCCACCAGGCCCGGACGGAACGGCAGGAAATTCCACTTGGTGCCCGCCGCCTTCAGCACGGCCTCGGTATCGATGCCCATCTTGTTGAAGATCAGGGCCAGTTCGTTGATCAGCGCGATGTTCACGTCGCGCTGCGTGTTTTCGATTACCTTGGCCGCCTCGGCCACGCGAATGCTCGATGCCTTGTGCGTGCCGGCCGAGATGATCTCGTTGTACAGCGCATCGACCAGGTCCGCGACTTCGGGCGTCGAGCCCGACGTGACCTTCTTGATGGTGCTGACGCGGTGTTCCTTGTCGCCCGGATTGATGCGCTCGGGGCTGTAGCCGGCGTAGAAGTCCTCGTTGAATTTCAGGCCCGACACGCGTTCGAGCACCGGCACGCAGTCTTCTTCGGTGGCGCCGGGGTACACGGTGGATTCGTAGATGACGATATCGCCGCGCTTGAGCACCGAGCCGATGGTTTCGCTGGCCTTGACCAGCGGGGTAAGGTCGGGCTGCTTGTATTGATCGATGGGCGTGGGCACCGTCACGATGAACACGTTGGCCTTGCCCAGTTCGGCGCGGTCGGCCGTGTAGGCAAGATGCCTGGCCTCTGCCAACTCGGCGTCGTCGACCTCGAGCGTGTGGTCGTGGCCCGCCTTCAGTTGGTCGATGCGCTTGGTGTTGATGTCGAAGCCGATGACCGGACGCTTCTTGCCGAACTCTACGGCCAGCGGCAGCCCGACATAGCCCAGGCCCACCACGGCAAGTTTCACTTCATCGATATGCAAGATAGCTCTCCCTTTGCCGCGATCGGTGCACGGCGTTCAAGATAGGAATGGGGAATTGTAAACACGGCTCGCAGGCCCGCTGCAGGGTGTCCAGGCACGGCTCAGTGCGCGCGCGGCAACAGCAGCCAGCCCGGCCGGCGCCAGGAAACCAGACGCACATACAGCCAGATGTAGGCGGCAGCGAACACGCCCAGGCTCAGGCAGAGGATCCAGGCGTTGTCCCACCATATGGTGGCCGGCACCAGGCCGATCAGCGCCAGCACCCACATATAGGGCGAGGCCAGCGCATTGCACAATGCCGGCACCGCATGGCGACGCCGGCGGCTGAACGTGACCCGCACCAGGCGCCGGAACACCAGCTGGTGCAAGTGCAGGGCGTCCGGCTGGTCTACCGGCACGCCACGCTTGAAGCGGCGTCGCCAGATGGAGAACCCCGTTTCGAATACAGGATAGAACAGCACCGCCAGCGCGTAGAACGGCGACACCGACGGGTTGCGCACCACCAGCAGCACGGCCAGTTCGGCCAGCATGAAGCCCAGGAAATACGCCCCGCCATCGCCGAGGAACACGCGTCCGAAAGGGAAATTCCAGACCAGGAACCCCACCGTGGCCGACGCCAGGGCGGCGGCGATCATCGAAATGGGCAGGTCGCCCACCTGCAGCGCCACGAGCGCGATGGACACCGCCATCAGCGTCGCCACCATGCCCGCCAGGCCATTCATGCCGTCGACGATGTTGAGCGCGTGGGTACAGCCGCCGACCGCGAACATGGTGAACAGCAGCGACACCGGCCAGAACGCCAGCACCCAGTCGACGGGCGCGATGCCCACGCGGCTGACGCCGCCCAGCAGCCACCACGCAATGGCGGCCGACAGAAAAGCGGCCAGCAGGCGCTTGCTGGCGCCGATGTCCTTGGTAATGTCTTCGAGCAGCCCCGCCACGAAAACCGGCATCACGGCGACAAACAATGCCGGCCACAGCCAAGTGAGCGTCATGTTGCTGGGGCCCAGCACCAGCAATCCGGCAAGCGAGCCCGCCAATACGGCCAAGCCGCCTACACGCGGTGTGGCGCGCGTATGGGATGCCTGTGGCTTGCTGAGGTCGCTGTCGCCAGTGAAGGCGCCATGCCAACGCTCGGATGCCACGATGAGCCCCCCCACCGTGAACGCCGCCACGCAGATGTACAGCCAGGTCACGGAAACACCTTAGTCGGGTCGAATTTCATGTAGCTCGACATTATCGGGAGCGCGTGTAACCGCCCTATATGAGAGACCTAAACAAGTGCAAGTCCGCCACACAGAACGTAACGGCGGACGCATGCGCCCCCCGCAGAGAAATTCATTGTAATTGTTTCCCCGGTATTACTACATGGGATTTTAAGGGTAAACACTTAATATCCGACGCGGGTCGCCTACCCTGCCGCCACAATGGACCATAAATAGGGACACACCAATCCCAGGCAAAAAAAAGCCCGAGATCTTGCGATCTCGGGCTAAATCCACCAAAGGAGGAGGGTGGAGGAGACAACCTTGGCATGCTGGGGTGAACACTGCATCAGGTTCGACCGCTACGCATCGGGGTTTGGCACCGCGCCGCTGCGTTTTCAACATCCATGACTGAATCGTAGCGCATAATTTTGTGCGATGCAAGATTCTTTTATCGTTGATCCCGCAATGTTGTGCCGTCGCCGCAAAACGGGGCCCAACGGTGGCTCAGCAGGCAAATATGCTGCGATTCGGGCGATGAAAAAGGGTAAACCCTTGCGGGGTTACCCTAGATTTTTCAAAGACTTAGCGCAAGTGGCCGGCGACGCATGGAGTGCCGCGCGGGGTTGCTGCTGCATTGCAGCAGTCAACTCTGGCCGGCGCGGGCTCGTCAGACCCAGTAGGCGGTAGAGGTCATGACGCGCGACATCGCCCGCATGGCGGCCCGCACGGGCGCCGGCAACGGCACGCCCCCGGCCTGCTCGGCGCTGTTGCGGTGCTGGACTTCGTCGGCCTTCATCTGGGTGACGATCTGGCGCGACCGCTCGTCCGTTTCGGGCAGGCTGCGCAGGTGCCCGTCCAGATGCGCTTCCACCTGCCGTTCGGTTTCGGCCATGAAACCCAGGTTGCGGGCGGTGCCCGCGACACTGGCCAGGGCCCCCAGGGTAAACGACCCCGCATACCACAGCGGGTTGAGCAGGCTGGGGCGGCTGCCGAGCTCATCGAGGCGGCGAGCGCACCACGCCAGATGATCGACCTCTTCGGAAGCCGCTTGCTGCAGCAGCTTGCTGACCGACGCTTCGCGGCAGGCGGCCGCCTGGCCCCGATACAGCGCCTGGGCGCACACTTCGCCCACATGGTTGACCCGCATCAGGCCGGCGGCGTGCCGCTTTTGCGCGTCGGTAAGCGGAGGCTGGGGTTCGGGTGCGGTGGCCGGATAGGGCCGTGCCGACGAGGCGGTTCCGGACAACACGCGCAGCGCACGGTCGACCTCGGCGATAAGGGGGTCCAGCGGGCCGCGCCGGCGCGAAAAAGGCGTGAAACCGGAAGACGGATTGGCTGCGGGCATGAATAGACTCCTGGGGTTACGACCACCCTGCTGCAGGGCGGGGCTCTCCATCAGGGATTGTAGCTAACGGGTATTATCCGTACTTGTTTGCCTTCAAGTTCAAGGACTACGCATGGAATGCACCATCAACTGGGGCGGCCCCGACGGCATGCTGTTCGTGGCCAGCACCGGCAGCGGCCACATAGCCACCATGGACGGCGCGGTCGAGGGCGGCGGCCACAACCTGGCTCCCCGGCCCATGGAACTGCTGCTGGCGGGCACCGGCGGGTGCACCGCCTATGACGTCGTGCTCATCCTCAAGCGTGGCCGCCACGCCGTCACGGGCTGCACGGTCAAGCTGTCTGCCGAACGCGCCGAGACCGACCCCAAAGTATTCACCCGCATCCATTTCGCTTTCACGGTCACCGGCCGCAACCTGCCACGCGCGGCCGTAGAACGCGCAGTGCAGCTGTCGCACGAAAAATATTGCTCGGCCTCTGCCATGCTCGAGAAAACCGCCGAGCTCGGCTTTTCGGTCGATATCGTCGATACCCAGGAACCGCAGGCTGCCTGAGCCGGTCCGCCTTCGGCGGACGCATTGCCATGAAACAATATCTCTCGCTCGTCCAGTCCATTCTCGACCACGGCTCGTGGCAGGAAAATCGCACTGGCATCCGCACCCTGTCGTTGCCGGGCGCCGCGCTGCGCTTTGATCTTCAACAGGGCTTTCCCGCCGTCACCACCAAGAAGCTGGCGTTCAAATCCGCGGTAGGAGAACTGGTGGGCTTTCTGCGCGGCGCGCGCAGCGCGGCAGACTTTCGCGACCTGGGCTGCAAGGTATGGGACCAGAACGCCAACGAAAACGCCGCCTGGCTTGCCAACCCGTACCGCGAAGGGCCCGACGACCTCGGTCCGGTGTACGGTGTGCAGTGGCGGCGCTGGCCGGCCTACAAGCTGCTGCCGCTGGCCCGCGGCGCGCAAATCCAGGACGCGCTCGACCGGGGCTATGCCAAGGTTGCCGACATCAATGAAAACGGCGCGCCGCACGTGCTGCTGTACAAGGCGGTGGACCAATTGCGGCAATGCCTGGACGCCATCCACCGCACGCCGCAAGACCGGCGCATTCTGTTTCACGGATGGAATTGGGCCCAGATCGAAGAAATGGCCCTGCCGCCCTGCCACCTGCTGTACCAGTTCCTGCCCAACGCATCCACGCGCGAGATCTCTCTGTGCCTGTATATCCGGTCCAACGACGTGGGGCTGGGCACGCCGTTCAACCTGACCGAAGGCGCGGCCCTGCTGCACCTGGTGGGCAGGCTCACGGGGTACACGCCGCGCTGGTTCTCTTACTTTATCGGCGATGCGCATATTTATGAGAACCACCTGCCGATGCTGCGCGAACAACTCACGCGCGAGCCGCTCGAGGCGCCCAGGCTGGTGCTGTCCGACCGCATTCCCGATCACGCCGTCACGGGCCGCTACGAGCCCGAATGGCTGGAGCGGGTCGAGCCCGGCGACTTCGCGCTCGAAGGCTACCGGCACCACCCTCCCCTGACGGCTCCCATGGCCGTCTGAGCCGCAAGCGTCTTTGTTGATATGTCCGTCTCTCCGCGCCTGACCCTGGTCGTAGCCTATTCCGACAACCGCGTTATCGGACGCGATAACGCCTTGCCCTGGAAGCTGCCGGGCGACCTGGCGCACTTCAAGCGCACCACGCTGGGCAGCCCCATCATCATGGGCCGCAAGACCTGGGAATCGCTGGGGCGGCCGCTGCCGGGCCGCGCCAATATTGTCATCAGCCGCAATCCCGCCTACAGCGCGCCCGGCGCGCAGGTGGTGCCCGACCTGGACGCAGCCGTCCGGGCCTGCGGAAACGTCGACGACGCGTACGTCATAGGCGGCGCGCAAATCTACGCCCAGGCCCTGGCGCGGGCAGCGCGCATCGTGGCTACCGAAGTCCATGCGCAGGTAGAGGGCGACGCGTTCTTTCCGTACCTGCCCTCGTTTGCATGGAAAGAGATCTCACGCGAAGCGCAGCCCGCCGAAAACGGCTACGCGTACGACTTCGTGGTGTACGAAAGCCAGCGCTGACGGCGGCGGCGCCTACCCGGACGCCCCCGCGCCCTGCAGAAAGCGCCACAGCTCCGGACCCTGCGAGTACGCCACGTTAAAGCGTATCCAGGGCACATCTTCTGCGGCCGGGTCGAAATACGAACCGGGCGCCAGCCATACGCCATGCTGCAACGCCCGTTCGGCCAGCACATTGGCTCCCCTGGACGCATCGGGCAGCCGTGCCCACAGAAACAGGCCCGCCTGCGGCCTTGCCCACACTGTCATGTCGAGGGCGTCCATCTGCTGGCACACCGTGGCGTGCGCCTGTGCCAGGCGCTCGCGGGTGCGCGTGATGTGGGCGCGGTAGCGGCCCTCGCGGATAACCTGGTGCACGACGCGCTCCATGATCTCGGGCGACGTCAGCCCCGCGGCCATCTTGGTGCGCGCAATATCCCGCATGACATCCCGGTGCGCGACCACGTAGCCCACCCTTACCGACGGGCTGATCACTTTGGAATACCCCCCCAGGTAAACCACCCGCTGCGCGCCGTCGAGCGCGGCCAGCATGGGCGCGATACCGGGCATCAGTTCGCGCGAGATGTCATCTTCAATGATCCAGAAATCGTGCTGCTGCGCAGCCTGCAGCACCCGGAAGGCATTCGACATGCTCATCGTCGCGCCGGACGGGTTCTGCAGCACAGTGTTGACAAACAGCGCACGGGGCCGGTGCGCAGCGGCCAGGCTCTGCAAGGCCTCGCAGTCCAGCCCGTCGGAGGTGCGCGGCACGCTGACGATGCGCAACCCCGCCAGCCGCAATAGCGGCAACAGATTCGCGTAACAGGGTTGCTCCACCGCCACCGTATCGCCAGGACGCAACAGCGTGCGGATCACCAGGTCCAGCCCATGCGTGACGCCCTGGGTCAGGGCCACCTGGTCCACCGCGACTTGCAGCCCGTGCGCGGCCAGGCCGGAGGCCACACTTTCACGCAGCGGCACATAGCCGTAGGGCTGCCCGTAGCCGGCGATACGTAAGGCCGGCACGCGGCTCAGATGCCGCAAGGCCTGGTGCAGCCCTTCTTCGTTCAGCCATTCTCCAGGCAACCACCCGCAACCAGACTTGATGGGTATGGAATGATCGGCGTAGATGTCAGACAGCAGCCAGCCCGCGCCCAGCTTCGGCGGCTGCCAGGGTGCAGGGTCGGTAGGCGCCGCCCGCGCCTGGGCCGCCACACGGTAGCCGGCGCCGGGTCGGGCGCTCAGCCACCCCTGCGCCACCAGCCGGCCATACGCGCTGGCCACGGTAAACGTACTGACCTCGTATTTGCGGGCGAATTCGCGCACCGACGGCACGGGCATGCCGGATCTGAGCCATTGCCCCTGGATGGCCTGCGTATAGGCCTGGACAATCTGGTCAACCAGGGGCGGAGCCTGCTTGCGCGATCGGTTGGGCTGGAAGTCGAACATGGGCACGGCTCGCGGATACTGGGCAAAGGGACCAGGCAATGAAACCAGCACAGTTTATTGATTATGTACTGTACAGTTAGCCCATTTTACGCAGATCGTATATTTTCTTACTCGCGCGAGCCGGTGAGAATGGCCTGGAACCTGCCCGCGGCGCGCCCATCTCATACCCGAGGCGCGCGCGCAGGCCATTACTGGAGCCCGCACCATGAACGCCCCCAACGGTCTGCCCGATCTTTCTCATCTGTGGATGCCGTTTACCGCCAACCGGCATTTCAAGTCCCAGCCCCGCCTGCTGGCCAGCGCCAAAGGCATGTACTACACGTCTGTCGACGGTCGCCAGATCCTCGACGGCACTTCCGGGCTATGGTGCGTCAATGCGGGCCACTGCCGCGACGAAATCGCCCAGGCCATCGCCAAACAGGCTGCCTCGCTCGACTACGCCCCCGGCTTCCAGCTGGGCCACCCACAGGCATTCGAGGCCGCTTCGGCGGTCGCCGGAATCATGCCGGCCGGCCTGGACCGGATATTCTTCACGAACTCCGGATCGGAATCCGTGGATACCGCGCTGAAAATCGCGCTGGCCTACCACCGCGCGCGTGGCGACGCGCAACGCACCCGGCTGATCGGGCGCGAGCGCGGCTACCACGGCGTGGGCTTTGGCGGCATTTCGGTAGGCGGCATATCGCCCAACCGCAAGACTTTCTCGGGGGCGCTGCTGCCCGCCGTCGACCACCTGCCGCACACGCACAGCCTGGAACACAACGCGTTCTCGAAAGGCCAGCCGGCCTGGGGCGCCCACCTGGCCGACGAACTCGAGCGCATCGTGGCGCTGCACGACCCGTCGACCATCGCCGCCGTCATCGTCGAACCCATGGCGGGCTCGACCGGCGTGCTCGTGCCGCCGCAGGGCTATCTGCAGCGCCTGCGCGACATTACGGCCAAGTACGGCATCCTGCTGATCTTCGATGAAGTCATCACGGGTTATGGCCGCCTGGGCGCCGCCACCGCCAGCGAATGCTTCGGCGTGACGCCCGACCTCATCACCATGGCCAAGGGCATCAGCAACGCCGCGGTGCCCGCCGGCGCGGTGGCCGTCAAGCGCGACGTGCACGACGCCATCGTCAACGGCGCGCCGGGCGGCATCGAGTTCTTCCACGGGTACACCTATTCGGCGCACCCGCTGGCCACGGCCGCCATCCTGGCCACGCTCGACATCTACCGCCGCGAAGACCTTTTCGCGCGGGCCCGCAAGCTGGCGCCGGCCTTCGAGGCCGCCGCCCATTCTTTGCAGGGCGCGCCCAATGTGATCGATGTGCGCAACATCGGGTTGGTGGCCGGCATCGAGCTGGCGCCCCGCAAGGACGCCCCCGGCGCGCGCGCGGCCGAAGCCTTCCACAAGTGCTTCGACAGCGGGCTGATGGTTCGCTATACGGGCGATACGCTGGCCGTGTCGCCGCCCCTGATTATCGAAGAAGCGCAGATCGATCAGATATTCCAGTCGATCGGCAACGTGTTGAAGGAAATCGCCTGATCTCATGAAGAAGCTCTCTCACTATATTGGCGGCCACGCCTACGAAGGTCGCAGCGGCCGCTACACCGAAGGCTTCAATCCGGCCACGGGCGAAGTCGCCAGCTCGATCCCGCTGGCCTCGCCCGAAGACGTCGACGCCGCCGTGGCGGCCGCGCGAGCGGCTTTCCCGGCCTGGTCCGAAACGCCCGCGCTCAAGCGCGCGCGCATCCTGTTCAAGTTCAAGGCGCTGCTCGATCAGCACCAGGACGAACTTGCCGCCCTGATCACGGCCGAGCACGGCAAAGTCCTGTCGGACGCGAAGGGCGAAGTCGTGCGCGGGATAGAAGTCGTGGAATTCGCCTGCGCCGCGCCGCAATTGCTCAAGGGCCAGTACACCGACCAGATCGGCGGCGGCATCGACAACTGGAGCATGCGCCAGCCGCTGGGCGTGGTGGCCGGCATTACGCCGTTCAACTTCCCCATGATGGTGCCCTGCTGGATGTTTCCGGTAGCGCTGGCCTGCGGCAACACCTTCGTGCTCAAGCCTTCCGAACGCGACCCCTCGGTATCGCTGCGCCTGGCCGAACTGCTGAAAGAAGCGGGCCTGCCCGACGGGGTGTTCAATGTGGTGCAGGGCGACAAGCAGACAGTGGATGCGCTGATCGCGCATCCCGATGTCGAGGCGCTGTCTTTCGTGGGCTCGACACCCATCGCCGAATACATCTACGCCGAAGGCTCTCGCCGGGGCAAGCGCGTGCAGGCGCTGGGCGGCGCCAAGAATCACATGGTCGTCATGCCGGATGCGCAGCTCGACCAGGCGACGGACGCCCTCATTGGCGCGGCCTATGGTTCCGCGGGCGAGCGGTGCATGGCCATTTCCGTGGCCGTGGCGGTAGGCGATGTCGCCGACCAACTCATCGAGCGTCTGGAGCCGCGCGTGCGGGCGCTGGTGATCAAGAACGGCATGGAGCCCGACGCCGAGATGGGGCCGCTGGTCACCGCCCAGCACCGCGCCAAGGTGCTGGGTTACATCGAAGACGGCGTCGCCGCGGGCGCCAGGCTGGTCGTGGATGGCCGCGAACCGCGCTTTGACGGCAAGGGTTACTTTCTGGGCGGCACGCTCTTTGACCACGTGACGCCGCAGATGAACATCTACCGTGAAGAAATCTTCGGGCCGGTTCTGTGCGTGGTACGCGTACCCGACTTCGCCTCGGCGGTCGAACTGATCAACGCGCACGAATTCGGCAATGGCGTGGCGTGCTTCACGTCGGACGGCGGCGTTGCGCGGGCATTTGCCCGGCAGATCAAGGTGGGCATGGTCGGCATCAACGTGCCCATTCCGGTGCCCATGGCATGGCACTCGTTCGGCGGCTGGAAGCGTTCGCTGTTCGGCGACCACCATGCCTACGGCGAAGAAGGCGTGCGTTTCTATACGCGCTACAAGAGCGTCATGCAACGCTGGCCCGACAGCATCGCCAAGGGCGCCGAATTCACCATGCCCGTCGCGAAGTAAACGCGGCCGCAGCGCTGGCGCGACGCGCCAGGCCAGGCGCACGGCCAGCCCGCAATAGGGCCGGGCGTGCGCTGGCGCGCGCTCGCGCCCCCGATCCATGCGGCCTGCATATCGCTGCCGCGCTACGGTCATCCCTTATTGCCCAACCCGAAAATCTTCAGCAGAATCGCTTTATCCGGATTTCTTCCACGCGTTCGCAAGCCCCATCAAGGATCATTCGACGATGCGCATCGGGATAGGCGGGTTCCAGCACGAAACCAATACATTCGCGCCATCGCGCGCCACTTGGGAAGAATTCGCCGACAAAGGCGGAGGCTGGCCCAAGCTGGTGTCCGGGCCGGCCATGTTCGACGCCGTGGCGGGCGCCAACATCCCGGTCGCGGGCTTTATCGACGCCATGCGCGAACACACGCTGCTGCCCACTACCTGGGCGGCCGCCAGCCCTTCCGGCCCTGTCACGCGCGACGCCTACGAGCGCATCGGCTCCCTGATCCTCGACGGCCTGCGCCAGGCCATGCCGCTCGACGCCGTCTATCTCGACCTGCACGGCGCAATGGTTGCCGAACACCTCGACGACGGCGAAGGCGAGCTGCTGCGCAGGGTGCGCGCCCTGGTGGGCCCCGCCGTTCCCATCGTGGCCAGCCTCGACCTGCACGCCAACGTCACGCGAGCCATGATCGCGCATGCCGATAGCCTGGTCTGCTATCGCACCTACCCGCACATCGACATGGCCGAAACCGGCCAACGCGCGGCGCAGCTGCTCGACCGCCGCCTGCATGGCATGCCGCGCCCCTACGTCGCGCTGCGCAGCATTCCCTACCTGATCTCGCTTTGCTGGCAGTCCACCGATATCGAACCGGCTCGCAGCCTGTACAAGCTGCTCGACGATATCGAAACCCGCGAAACCGTCATCAGCCTGTCTTTCGCCACCGGATTCCCGGCGGCCGATTTTCCCGAATGCGCACCAACCGTGTGGGCCTACAGCGACACCCAGGCCGACGCCGACGCAGCGGCAGATGCCATGGCCCGTGCCGTGCTCAACGCCGAGGCCGACTTCGGCGGCAAGATCCACGATCCCGACGAAGCCGTGCAGGCGGCCATGGCCATGGCACGCCAGGCGCCCAAGCCTGTCATCATCGCCGACGTCCAGGACAACCCCGGCGCCGGGGGCAGTTCCGACACCACGGGCATCCTGCGCGCATTGCTGCGGAACGGCGCGGCCAATGCCGCCATCGGCCTCATCGTCGATCCGCAGGCCGCGCGGGCTGCGCATCGCGCAGGCGTCGGCAACACCGTCCGGATCGCCCTGGGTGGGCACTCCGGCATTCCCGACGACACCCCGCTCGACGCCGAGTTCGTCGTCGAAAAAACATCCGACGGCCGCTTCGACACGCACGGCGCCTTTTATCGCGGTTTCCACATGGATCTCGGCCCCAGCGCGTGCCTGCGCCTGGACGGCGTGCGCATCGTCGTGGCCTCGAACAAAGTGCAGATGGCCGACCAGGAAATGTTCCGCTTTGCCGGCATCGAGCCCACGCGCCAGGCCATCCTGGTGGTAAAGAGCTCGGCGCACTTCCGCGCCGACTTCACGGACATCGCCCACGCCATCCTGGTATGCGCGGCGCCGGGCTCCATGCTGATGGACGCCGCGCAGCAACCATGGACACGGCTGCGGCACGGCATCAGAATGGCACCTTGCGGTCCCGCTTTTTCCGCCCGCACGGCCATTGCCTGACCCTGGCGCGCCGCCCCGGCGGCGCGCCAGTTCAATCGGCGGAATCCTCCGCCGACCCAACGACTTGAAGGGGAATCTCCATGCTGAAGCTAGTTCGTGCGGCCGCCCTGGCCGGTGCCACGCTCATGGCGGCAGGCGGCGTCCACGCCGAAACCGTCATCCGCGCGGTCATGCATTCGCCGTTGCGCCTTACCGACCCCCATGCCACCACGGCGTACATCACGACCTGGCACGGGTACATGATCTACGACACCCTGCTGGCTACCGATGCCAATAACAAAGTCCAGCCGCAGATGCTCGAAAAATGGGAAGTCTCCGACGACGGCAAGACCTACACCATGACACTGCGCGACGGCCTCAAGTGGCATGACGGCCAGCCGGTCAAGGCCGAAGATTGCGTCGCCTCGATCAAACGCTGGGCCGCCGGCGACGGCATGGGCCGCACGCTGCTGAAGTTCGTCTCCAGCATCGACGTGGTCGACGACAAGACTTTCCGCATCGTCATGACCGAACCCACCGACCTGGCATTGCGCGCGCTGTCCAAGCCCACGGGCACGGCCGCCTTCATGATGCCCAAGCGCATTGCCGAAATTCCCGTCGGCACCCCCATTACCGACATGACCGGTTCCGGCCCGTTCAAGATCGCCGAGTTCAAGCCGGGCGTCACGACGGTGTACGTCAAGAACCCCGATTACGTCCCCCGCAAGGAACCCGCCAGCGCACTGGCCGGCGGCAAAGTGGTCAATATCGACAAGGTCGTCTGGAACGTCATGCCCGATGCGCTGACCACCGCCAATGCCCTGATGGGCGGCGAGATCGACTACGTCGAACAGTTTCCGTACGACCTGCTGCCCATGCTCGACGGCAATTCGGACTTCAAGGTCGAATCGCTCAGCCCCGTCGGCTACTTCACGATGTACCGCTTCAACTTCAAGTACCCGCCCTTCAACAACAAGAAGATCCGCCAGGCCGCAATGTATGCCGTGGGCCAGGAAGACGTGATGAAGGCGCTGGTGGGCAATCCCAAGTACTACCAGACCTGCGCGTCGCTGTGGGGTTGCGGCACGCCGTACGAAAGCGATATCGGCAAGGACATGGTCGTGCCGTCGAATATCGAGAAAGCCCAGGCCCTGCTCAAAGAGGCCGGCTACGACAACACGCCCATCCTGGTCATGCACGCCACCGACGTAGGCACGCTCAGCCCGCAGCCGGTGGTCATGGCCCAGGCGCTGCGCAAGGCGGGTTTCAACGTGAACCTGGCCGCCATGGACTGGCAAACCGTCGCCACCCGCCGCGCCTCGAAGGCGGCGCCCGACGCCGGCGGCTGGAACGTTCACAACACCAACTGGTATGCCACCGACATCATGGACCCGGTCCGCTCCGCGCCCGCCTCGGCCAATGGCGACAGCGCCTGGTTCGGCTGGCCCGACTTCCCCGAGATCGAAGCCCTGCGCACCAAGTTCGCCCTGACCTCCGACCCGGCCGAACAAAAGAAGATCGCCGACGAAGTGCAGCGCATCGGCATCGAAGAAGGCCTTTACGTTCCGCTGGGCCAGATGTCGGTTCCCACCGCGTATTCGGTCAAGCTCAGCGGCTTGGTACACGCGCCGATCATGGCGTTCTGGAACGTCAAGAAGGCGCCTTAGGAATCGGACATGCTGGCTTTTATCATCCGCCGCCTGCTGGCCACCATACCCGTCCTGGTATTGGTGGCCGTCGTGGTGTTCGCCATCCTGCGCCTGAGCCCCGGAGACCCGGCGGTCATCATGGCGGGCGACGCCGCCACGCCCGAACGCATCGCCCAGATACGCCAGGTAATGGGCCTGGACCAACCCTTGTTCAAGCAATTCTTCCTCTGGGCAGGCCGGTTGGTGCAGGGCGACATCGGCACATCGCTGATGTCGGGCGTGCCGGTGCGGCAACTTATCAGCCAGCGGCTCGAACCTTCGCTCAGTCTGGCGGTGCTGACCCTGGTGTTCACGCTCGTCGTGGCCATCCCGCTGGGCATCCTGGCCGCCTGGCGCCAGGGCCGGCTGCTCGACCGCATGGTCATGGGCTTTTCGGTATTGGGTTTCTCGGTGCCGGTTTTCGTCACCGGCTACCTTCTGATCTGGGCCTTCGCCATCGAGCTCGACTGGTTCAAGGTGCAAGGCTATGTGCCGCTGTCTCAGGGGTTCTGGCCGTTCCTGCACCGGCTGATCCTGCCCGCGCTGGCGCTGTCCACCATCTACGTGGCGCTGATCGCCCGCATCACGCGCACCAGCGTCATCGAAGTCATGGGTGAAGACTTCATCCGCACCGCGCGGGCCAAGGGGCTGGGCGAAACCGGCGTGCTGCTCGGGCATGCCCTGCGCAATGCGGCCGTGCCCATTGCCACGGTCGTCGGCGTGGGCATCGCCCTGCTCATCAGCGGGGTGGTCGTCACCGAGTCGGTATTCAACATTCCCGGCCTGGGCCGGCTCGTGGTCGAAGCCGTGCTCGCGCGCGACTACCCGGTCATCCAGGGCCTTACGCTGTTCTTTGCCTTCGTGTACGTCTTCATCAATTTACTTGTCGATTGCGCCTACACGGTGTTCGACCCGCGCATCAGGTACTGACCATGGTCACGCAATCCGACACCATCACCCAGGCTCCCGACCCACACGTAAGCGATCCGCGCACCTCGGCCTGGCGCCGCGTGCGCCATTCCCTGAAAAGCTGGCCGGTGCTGCTGGCGCTGATCGTGCTGCTGCTGATCGTGGCCGCAGCGCTGCTGGCACCATGGCTGGGCACGGTCAACCCCACCGCCATCGATCCGGCCAACCGCCTGAAGCCTCCTTTCGGCGGTTATCTTCTGGGCACCGACGCCTTCGGGCGCGACATCTGGTCGCGCGTCGTGTATGGCTCGCGAATCTCGCTCATCGCGGGGCTCGGCGCGGCGGTCATCAGCGTCATCGCCGGGCTGGTCATCGGCCTCATCGCCGGCTGGTTCCGTTCGCTCGACGGCCTGATCATGCGGGTCATGGACGCCATCATGGCGATCCCGGGCATCCTGCTGGCCATCGCGCTGGTGTCGGTTACCGGCGCCAGCCTCACTACCGTGCTGGTGGCCATCACCATTCCCGAGATTCCGCGCGTGGTCCGCCTGGTGCGCGGCCAGATCCTCAGTGTGCGCGGCGAACCCTACGTCGAAGCCGCGCTGGCCCTGGGCACGCCGCTGCCCCTGCTGCTGTGGCGCCACATGGTGCCCAGCACGGTGGCGCCGCTTACGGTACAGGGCACCTATGTATTTGCATCGGCCATGCTCACCGAAGCCATCCTCAGCTTCCTGGGTGCGGGCATCCCGCCCGAAATCCCCTCCTGGGGCAACATCATGTCCGAAGGGCGCATGTACTTCCGCATGCTGCCCGGCCTGATCCTGTTCCCCGGCCTGTTCCTGTCGCTGACGGTGCTCAGCGTCAACATCCTGGGCGACGCGCTGCGCGATGCGCTCGATCCCAAGATGGCAAAAAGGATCTGACGCCATGGCTTACGTTCCTCACCCACCCCCGGGCGACACTTCCACCGCCGTACTGGCCATCCGCAATCTCTCGGTCGAGGTCATCGGCGCCGGCAACCGGGTCGTACGCAATCTCAGCCTGGACGTGCACGCCGGGGAAACCGTCTGCGTGGTCGGTGAATCCGGCTCCGGAAAGTCGGTCAGCTCACTGGCCGTCATGGGCCTGCTGCCCCCGGGCGTGTTGCAGCCCAGCGGCACGGTGCGCGTCGAAGGCGAAGACGTCCTGTCGGCGTCGCCGCGCCGCCTGCGCGAAATGCGCGCCACCCGCATGGCCATGGTGTTCCAGGAACCCATGACCGCACTGAACCCCGTGCACACGGTGGGGCGGCAGGTCGACGAAGTCCTGCGCCTGCACCGTCGCATGACGCGCGCGCAACGGCGGGCCAAGGTGCTCGAAATGTTCCGCTCGGTACACCTGCCGGATGTCGAGCGCATCTACGACTCATACCCCCACCAGCTGTCCGGCGGCCAGCGCCAGCGCATCGTCATCGCCATGGCGCTCATCCTGGAGCCGCGCCTGCTCATCGCCGACGAACCCACCACCGCGCTTGATGTCACCACGCAAAAACAGATCCTCGCGCTGATAAAAGAACTGCAGCACAAGCACCGCACAGCCGTGCTGTTCATCACCCACGATTTCGGGGTCGTCGCCGAAATCGCCGACCGCATCGTCGTCATGAACCGCGGCGACCTCATCGAAAGCGGCACCCGCGACGAAATCCTCGCGCGCCCCCAGCAAAGCTACACGCGACGCCTGGTTTCCTCGGTACCCAGCCTGATACCCGTGCGTCGCGACACCCCTGCGGGCACGCCCGTATTGCAAGTCCGCGGCCTGGGGCGCACCTACACCGACAAGCGCTCTTTCTGGGGCGGCGGGTCTCGCTCGGTGCAGGCGGCCAGCGACGTCAACCTGGTGCTGCGCAAAGGAGAAATCCTGGGCATCGTCGGCGAATCGGGCTCCGGAAAATCCACCGTCGCGCGCTGCATACTGCGCCTGATCGAGCCCACCACAGGCACCATGCTCATTGGCAACGACGATATCTCGGGCCTTTCCGGCGCGGCCCTGCGGCCGGTACGCCGCCGCATCCAGATCGTTTTCCAGGACCCGTACCGTTCGCTCAATCCCCGGCGCAAAGTGGGCGAGTCCATCATCGAAGGCCTGCTCAACTTCGGCGTCTCGCGCGAACAGGCGCTGGCGCGGGCCACCGAAACGCTAAGGGTCGTGGGCATGGGCGCCGACGCCCTCGAACGCTACCCGCACCAGTTCTCGGGCGGTCAGCGGCAGCGCCTGTGCATCGCGCGCGCCCTCGTCATGGAACCCGAAGTCCTGGTCGCCGACGAAGCCGTATCGGCCCTCGACGTATCCGTGCAGGCGCAGGTGCTCGAGCTGCTCGAGCAAATCCGGCAGCGTACCGGCGTCGGGGTGCTGTTCATCACCCACGACCTGCGCGTGGCCGCGCAGATCTGCGACACCATCATGGTCATGCAACGCGGCATCGTGGTGGAAACCGGCGCCGCCGACATCGTCCTCACCCAGCCCTCGCACGACTACACGCGCGCCCTGATAGACGCGGCCCCGGGCCGCGGCTGGGACTTCCGCAATTTCCGGCCCCTTGCGGCATAGCCATGCCAAGGGGCGACACCCCGTCACGCAGGGGCCAGTATGCGCAGGCGCCTGGCCCCACCCTTCATACATCCGAACTGGAGCACACCACCATGCGCTGGCTACTGGCAATGATCAAGCACGAAACCAACACGTTCTCGCCCGTACCCACGCCGCTGGAACGCTTCTTTCGCGGCAGCCCCGAAATCCTCGCCGGCGAAAGAGCCCTCCGTGCGTACGAAAACACCGACAGCGGCCTGGGGGGCTATATCGAAGTCGCCCGCCGTGAGGGCGCCGAAATCGTCATACCCGTCGCCGCCGAATCGTGGCCCAGCGCGCCCACCGACGCGGGCACATACGAACGGCTCTCCGAACTGATCCTGGACGAAGTGCGACGCGGCGGCTACGACGCCATACTGCTCGACCTGCACGGCGCCATGGTCGCCGAAGGTATCGAAGATGCCGAAGGCCACCTGCTGCGCCGCCTGCGCGAAATAGACCCCCATACCCCCGTGGGCGTCACACTGGACATGCATGCCAACATATACGACGACATCGTCAGGCATGCCACCGTCATCACCGGCTTTCATACTTATCCGCACGTAGACATCCGGGCAAGCGGCGTGCGCGCCGCCGACGTCATCGCGCGCACGATCAAGGGCGAAATCCGCCCGGTCATGGCGTGGGCCAACAAACCCATGCTGCCCCACATCATGCGCCAGGGAACACACGCCGATCCCAACAAATCCCTGCAGGACCGCTGCCGCGCACTCGAATCCCAGGGCATATTGGCCGCGTCCGTGTTCGTAGGGTTTCCACACGCCGATATCCGCGAAGCCGGCCTCAGCGCCGTTATCTGCACCGACGCAGACTCCGCCGCAGCCGAGCGCTACCGCGACGAACTGCTGCAAGCCGCCTGGCAAGCGCGCGAACAATGGGTGTTTCACTGCGAACCGCTCGAGCCGGCCATTGCGCGGGCCAAGCGCATCGAACAAGGGCCCGTGATCTTGCTCGACCACTTCGACAACACCGGTTCGGGCGGCACCATGGACACCACCGCCGTCCTGGCCGAAATCCTGCGCCAGGAACTCGACAACGTGGCCTTCTATGCCATATGCGATCCGCAGGCGGCACGCCAGGCGGCGGCGGCAGGGGTGGGCGCCGACATCACGCTGGAAATCGGCGGCAAGGTTCCCATGCCTGCACTCAAGGAACAAAGCCCCCCGCTGTCGGTCTCCGGGCGGGTCAAGCTCGTATTCGACGGGGTGTACCTGAACCGCGGCCCGATGTACCGTGGCGTACGCAACGACACGGGGCTCACCGTTGTTTTCGATACCGGCCGGGTGCAGATCGTCATCGTTTCCCGCCACCAGGAACCCTTCGACATCAATTGCCTGCTGTCCGCCGGCATCGATCCCATGCAAAAGCGCTACGTCGCACTGAAAAGCCGCGTGCACTGGCGCGCCGGCTTCGCCGACATGGCCACCGAGATCATCGAATGCACCGGCGTGGGTGTCACGACATCCGACTACAGCCAGGTCGAGTTCAAGAATGTGCGCCGGCCCATCTATCCCCTGGATCCCCTCTGACGGCCGTACTGATACGTCTTGTAACCCTGGTGCGTCCCCCACCCCGGGCCTCGTCGGTATACTCGCGCCGGGCTAACGCCCCGGGCTATCGCGCCCCGGGGCTCGCGCCCGCCCGGCCGGCCACCTGGCGTCCGGGCAGCACTCATAACGACAGTTGGACGGTACGATGAAAAAGGCAGTGGGGATCTCGACAGGGATATTGACGGTGTTGGCGGCGGCATGGCTCGGGGCCACCTGGTACACCGGTAAACGCATAGAGGCCGAGACGCCTGCCCACCTTGCCGAAGTCAACCAGGCGCTCGCCGACGCCCTGGGCGGCGTGGGGTTCGGCCTGGAAATCCGGCAGATCGAATATCAGCGCCATTTCTTCTCCAGCCATGCACGCTACGCCGTATCGCTGACCAAGACGGCCGATGCGCCCGAAGACCTGCCCGAGGGCGCGGCCGAGTTCGTGTCGCATATCCAGCACGGCCCCTTTCCGACGGGCGCGCTGGCGCGCGGCCACTGGCTGCCCAAGCTGGCATTCGTACATGCCGAGCTGGCCGCCAACGACGACGTGAAACCCCTCTTTGAGCTGACCAAGGGCGCCACGCCGTTCTGGAGCGACACCGTGGTGTCGTACAACGGCGACTCCTCCGGTACCGCAGAGATCGCCCCGCTTGAACTCACCAAAGACGGCGCCACGATATCGTTCAGTGGCGCGCGTGCCCAAGGCGAATATACCCAGGCCACCCGCAGCTCTGTCGCCCAGATCGATATCGAGCGTATCGCCATGGACGCCAGCCAGGGCGACCGGCCGGCCAAGGCCAGCGCCGCCGGCATCACAATGAGCATGGACAGCCGCCAGGGGCAATTCGGCTTTGGCATCGGAAAGTCCGCCGCGCAAGTGCAGCGTGTGGACATTGAAGATCTGGCCACCGATACCAAGGTTGCATTGCAGGGCCTGGGCTACACCGCCCACCTGGGCGAAAACGGCGCCAACCTCAATCTTGAAATGCGCTACGAGCTCGGTCAGATCGACGTCAACGGCCACAATTTCGGCCAGGGGCAGGCGGTGATCAAGCTCGACCGCCTGGACGGCAAGGCCATGGCCGAGCTGTCCGAGCTCTACAACGAAATCTTCACCGACATCAAGAACGCCGATACGCCGTCCGAAGCCCTGACTACCGAGCGTCGCCAGGCACTGTTGATCGCAGGCCGGCAAGTATTGGCGGGCAATCCGTCGTTGCAGATCGCTCCGGTTACCTGGAAAACGCCCAAGGGCGAAAGCAGCCTGGCACTGACGCTGGACCTGACCAAGCCGGCCGCCCTGGATGCCGAGCAACCCCAGGCCGACGATCCGCATACGCTGCTGCGGCAAGGCATCAAGGCGCTCAACGTCAAGGTCGTAGTGTCCAAGCCCATGGCGCAGGACATCATCGCGCAGGTACTGCAGGCCCAGGGGCTCGAACCCCAACAGGCCGCCTCCGAAGCCAACGAGCACATTCGCTCGGCGTCGGGCATGGCAGAAATGCTGGGCCTGGGCACCAACGACGGCGACAATCTGCTCAGCACCTTCGAGTACGCCGAAGGCGTCGCTACCCTCAACGGCAACCCCGTGCCCTTTGACGAACTGCTTGGCGACCTGGTGGGCGACATGGGCGAAGCCGCCGAAGCCGCCGACAGCCAGCTGCTGGACACGCTCGACCCCGACCTCATGGGGCAAATCCTCGAACAGGCCGGCTACGCCTACGAAACCACGGTAGCGCCAAGCGGCAATCCCGTTATCGACGTCGAGCCCGGCAGCTCGGGCGCAGCCAGCCTGCGCATCGAGTTCAATGAATGCGATATTGACACCAGCTGCTCCGACCTGCTGATGCGGGCCACCTTTGCGCCAGAACGGCCCGTGTCGCTGCGCACGCTCAACCACTGGAACGTCAACAGCCGCTGGACCCGCGCCTTCCTCAACAGCGACAACCAGGCTGTGCTGGAAATGGACGTCAATGCCTACGGCGGCATCGGCGACCAAGGCGCCGATTATCTGGTCGGGGTATTCCTGAGGTCGGTTCCCGAGTTCGCGGACCTGATCGCCAACCCTCCCCGGTAATCGATCACCAACGCATTTTTTGCTTTTTCGCAAAACGCCCGCACATTCTGCGGGCGTTTTGCTATCAGGGCAGCCGTAAACTGGGGGGGCGCGTCGTGCCTAGCCGGCCCGACGTATAGGCCACACGCGCAGCGCCAACCCCGCCATGAATTTCCTTCCCCTCTTCCATTCGCTGCAAGGCCGCACCGTCCTGGTCGTGGGCGGCGGCGACGTGGCATTGCGCAAGGCCCGCCTCCTGCATGCCGCCGGCGCCCGCCTGCGCATTGTGGCGCCCAGCCTGCATGCTCAAATTGCCCCGCTGGCCACCGACGTGCACCAACGATCCTACGTCGAATCCGATCTCGACGGCGTAGTGCTGGCCATCGCCGCCACCAACCATGCCGCATTGAACGCCGCCGTGTCGGCGCACGCCCAGGCGCGCGGCATACCCGTAAACGTGGTCGACTCACCGGCCTTGTGCAGCGTCACCTTCCCGTCCATCGTCGACCGCTCGCCGCTCATGGTGGCCGTGGGCAGCGGCGGTCATGCGCCCGTGCTGGCCCGGCTGGCGCGGGCACGCATCGAAACCTGCCTGCCTGCTCACTATGGCCAACTGGCCGGCCTGGCGCGCGAATTCCGCAACAAAGTCCGGGCGCGGCTGCCCGGCGTACGTCAACGTCGCATCTTCTGGGAAGAAACCTTCCAGGGCGCGGTGGCCGAAGCCATCTTCGCCGGGCAGCCCGCCCAGGCCAGGCAACTGCTCGAAAACCGCCTGGCAGGCGCGCCTGCCGACGCACCCGGCGAAATCTACCTGATCGAATCCGGCCCGGGCGATCCCGATCTGCTCACCTTCCGAGCCCTGCGCCTCATGCAGCAAGCCGACGCCGTAGTGCCCACGCCGTCGGTACCGACGACCATCGCCGACCTCTGCCGCCGCGATGCCGACATGCTCGACGCCTACCCATTGTGCGCCGGCGCAGCCCCCGGCTGCGCCGGGCAGCTCGCCGACCTCGCCCGCCAGGGCAAGCGGGTCGCGCTGCTGATAGCGGGCAACGTTCCCCTGTCTGCCCGCGCCGCCCTGCTGCACGCGCTCGCGGCACAGGGCGTTCGCTACCAATGGGTGCCCGGCGTCGGCGCACCAACCCTTGCACCCAATACCTGAAGCAAGCAACGTCTCGAACGCTACCCCATACCCATGCAGCTTCATCGCGTCCACCACCAGATCCTGCGCAGCCACCATTTGTTCGAGCCCCTGGGCGAATCGCAGCTCGACACGCTGTTGCAAACCGCCAGGCTGCTCAATGTCGACAAAGGCGAACAGCTGTTTCATCAGGGCGAGCCCGCGCATGCCTTTTATTTCGTCATTGCGGGCACCGTCAAAATCTACCGCGTCACTCCCGATGGCCAGGAAAAAGTCTTCGATGTCATAGGCGGGCGGCAAACCTTCGCAGAAGCGATGATGCTGATGGACACGCCCGACTACGTTGCCTCGGCCCAGGCCATCGCGCCATCCCAGCTCTACCGCTTTTCCAATGCCACCTACATGGAACTGCTGCGCAGCAACAGCCAGCTGACGTTCGCGCTGCTGGGAAAGCTGTGCATTCGCCTGCACCAGCGCATCAACGAAATCGAAACGCTATCGCTCAAGAACGCCACGCATCGCGTGGTGCGCTACCTGATCACCCAGTTGGCAAGGCGGCCCGACTCCGACAGCTTCGAATTGCCCATGGCCAAGCGCCTGGTTGCGGGCCATTTGTCCATTCAGCCCGAGACGTTCTCGCGCATCATGCGGCGCCTGATCGACGAAGGAATCATCACGCAACAGGGAAACCATATTCGCGTGGTCAACCGTCAGCGGCTTGAGCTCTTCGAATAAGCGTTATTGCACCACCATGCCAGAATGCCTGTACTGCCAGCACGTCGCGCCGGACACCGAGCAACACTGCCCGCAATGCGCAATGCCGTTGCCCGCGCAGGCCCGCCGTGTCCGCCAACAAAAGCTTCGGCGGTTCCAGTGGTTTTGCGTCGGCCTGTGCCTGTTCTGTGCGGTGATGATCTACTGGCTGCCGCGCACCTTGCCTTGACGCGCCATTTCAGGCCAGCGTCAACTGCCGATACAAATGCGGCAGCCGATACGGAAGCTGCTGCGGCTGCCGGATCAGGGTATAGCCATGTGCGCCGAACATGTACGGCAAGTAGCCGCCTGCCTCGCGATCAATGGTGATGCAAAACGGCAAAAGCCCCTGCCGGCGCGCCTCTATTACGGCCTGCCGCGTATCCTCGACTCCATAACGGCCCTCGTAGCGATCCAGGTCGTTCGGCTTGCCATCGGTAACCAGCAACAGCAGCTTGCGCCTGCCGGCAGCGCCTGACAGCATGCGCGTCGCTTGCCGCAATGCAGCCCCCATGCGCGTGTAGTAACCGGGGCGCAATGCCTGGATACGGCCTCGCGTGGCATCGTCGTAGCGTTGCCGGAAGGTTTTCAGTTCCAGCATGCGCACCTGCTCGCGGCGCAGCGACGAAAACCCATACAGCGCAAACCGGTCGCCAAGCGCTGCCAAGGTTTCGCCGAACAGCAGCATACTGTCCGAGATGACATCAATGACGCGGTGCTCATCGTCCAGGTGAGCATCCGTAGACATCGACAGATCGGCCAGCAACAGGCAAGCCAGGTCGCGGCGGGCGGGGCGACGCTCCAGGAACCATCCGCGTTCTTCACACTGGCCATGCTGGCGTTCTGCCTGGAAGTCGATCCAGGCCTGCATGTCCAGCTCGCTGCCCACCGGCTGCTGGCGCGACCATTGGCGTTCGCTGCGCAGGTGTTCCAGCTGGCGGCGCAGGCGGCGCGCCAACGGCCCCAGGCGAGCCGGCAAGCCCGCGGGCGTGGACTCGCGTGGCGTCATCATCTGCATCCGCACGAAGTTTTCTTGCATGCGCTGGCGCCGGTAGTCCCATTCGGGCAGCACGATAGGCCCGCCCAACGGCCTGTCGTCGGCATCCGCCGGGGGCAGGTCCAGGTCCAGCTTCAGGCCGCCACTACGGCGCGTACGCCGACGTGACATCGCGAGTTCGTCCAGGTCTTCGGCGACGCGGGCCGCGTCCATATCTTCACTGTCATCGCCGCGTCGATCGAGATCCACGTGCTCGGACCAACTGAACAGGTTCTCGAGCCGGATCAGCAGCAGCCCATCTTTGCCGGAATGGTCGTCGACCCGGCTGGCCCGCTTGCGTGCGGTGTTGGACGATCGCGCCGTTGCGCTGTGCCCGCCTTGCTCATCGACGCCGCAGTCGATGGATTCGGCCCGCCCGGCGCCTTGTGGCGGATACAGCCACATCGGCACCGGCCATGGCGCCCGTTCGCTGCGAGGAAATTCGACCACGCTACCAGGCTGTTGCAAGGCGCTGCGCACCGCCCGTTCGAGTTCGGCTTCGTCGCGCCGCAAGCCGGCAGGGTCGGGCCGCAGGCGCAGGTGCGCATCGACCAGACGCCGGTATCGCGGCTGCAAGGCCGGATACCGGCGCAGCAAGGCCTGGGTCCAGCCCTGGTTGTCGCGCCCCCAGTGCTGCATGCGCCCTGACTGCGCCGCCAGCAACACCAGCCAGCGGTACAGGTCGGCGTTGAGTGCGACGTCAGGGAAAGCCGCCAATTGACGCGGCAAGCGGAGCGTATCGGCGTCGCGCCATGCCACGGCATCATGGTGGCCGGCGCCGGCCAGACGCTGCATCACATTGCGCCGAAGCGCCAGGTTGCGGCGATCGGCCGATTCCAGCGCAACGCCGCCCGCCCCGCCCATGGCGCGAAACAGCACCGCAAGATGGCGGTGCATATCGCCCAGCGTTACCCGCGCTGCGGCAAACTCGCGGTTAGCCTGCCGGGTGATGAATCTGTGCCAGATGCCGCCAACCCATTCTTCCAGTTCGAAGCTCATACCGGTTTTGTCTCACGAATGGGCGGCGGCACGGTTTTCATGCCTGGGCGGCTACTGCAGTTCGCTGCAGGGCCGTATCGCCCCGCTGGCGGAAGCTGAACAAATAGCAGACCAGCCCGATCAGGAACACCACCCCGGCTGCCAGCCTCAGCCAGAAAAAGACGGCCAGCTGCTCCATGGTGTTCATGAAAGACATCGCGGCAGCATCGGCCGGCAGGCGCTGCAACCAAACCTGCACCACGCCGGCGGCCGTCAGCAGCAGAGTGATTGCCAGCATCGACAGCGTCATCAGCCAGAAGCCCCAGAGCTCCTTGCGCTGCGCCGATGCAGAGGGCGCCTCGCCCAAGCCACGCAACCGCGGCATGGCATACGAGATGATCGTCAGCACGATCATGACGTACGCGCCATAGAACGCCAGGTGGCCGTGGGCAGCCGTCAATTGCGTACCGTGCGTGTAGTAGTTGACGGGAGCCAGAGTATGGATGAACCCCCACACCCCTGCGCCCAGGAAGGCGGTAACGGTGGTGCCGATAGCCCAGTACGATGCAGCGCGGTTAGGGTGCTGCCGGCGGCGGCGGTTCATCATGTTCCAGGCAAACAGCACCATGGCGAAGAACGGCAGCGGTTCCAGAGCGGAGAATATGGAACCCAGCCACAGCCACACCCCCGGCGCGCCGATCCAGAAGTAGTGGTGGCCGGTGCCGATAATGCCCGTGATCAGCGCCATGCCGATAATGACGTACAGCCACTTTTCGACCACTTCACGATCGACGCCGGTGATCTTGATCAGCACGAAGGCCAGCATCGACCCCATGATCAGTTCCCACACCCCTTCGACCCACAGGTGAACCACCCACCACCAGTAGAACTTGTCGCGCGAGAGGTTCTCGGGGTTGTAGAACGAGAACAGGAACAGCACCGCCAGGCCGATGAGGCCCGTCATCATGACCATGCTGATCGCGGTCTTGCGGCCCTTGAGCATGGTCATGCCGATGTTGTACAGGAAGCCCAGCGCCACCACGACAATGCCAGCCTTGGTGATGGTGGGCTGTTCGAGGAATTCCCGCCCCATGGTGGGCAGTACATCGTTGCCCGTCATGGCCGCCAGCCCGGCGTACGGTACCAGCAGATACCCCAGGATGGTCAGCACGCCGGCCCCCGCAAACACCCAGAACAGCACCAGCGCCAGCTTCGGACTGTGCAGTTCGCGCTCGGATTCTTCCGGTATCAGGTAATAGGCCGCCCCCATGAAGCCGAACAGCAGCCAGACAATCAGCAGGTTGGTGTGCACCATGCGTGCAACGTTGAAAGGAATGAGCGGAAACAGGAAATCGCCCACCACGTACTGCAGGCCCATGACCAGGCCGAAGAGTATCTGCCCCACGAACAGGATCAGGGCAAACACGAAATACGGCTTCGCCACGGCTTGCGAGGCAAACTTCAAATGCGGATTGATGGCGTTCATGATCAGCCCTCGCGATTGGGAGGCCAGTTGTAGTTATTGATCTTCGAGGTCCATTCCAGGAACTCGGCCAGGTCGTCGACCTGCTGGTCCGACAGGTTGAACTGCGGCATGGCGCGGCGGCCCGGCACGCCCAGCGGCTGGGCGCTCATCCAGGCTCGCAGAAAGGAATGGAAGTCTTGTTCGCCGCCGCGGCGTTCGTAGACATTGCCGAGCTCGGGTGCGAAATACGCGCCTTCACCGAGTATCGTGTGGCAGCCGATGCAGTTGTTCTGTTCCCAGACCAGTTTGCCGCGCACCACGGCTTCGGTCATCTGGTCCTCGTTGGTGCGTTCCGGGAAATGTTTTTCGGTATGGAAGGTAAGGGCCAGGAATATCAGGATGAAGAAAATGCTTCCCCCGAAATAGATGTTCCTGGCCATGCCCTTGGTAAAGGTTTCCGGCATGATGGCCCCTGTTGCTATAGGTGGCACCATTCTAGAAATGGGGGCTTCAAGCCTCGCTTGACTGCAATCAAGAAACAAAAGTAGTCGCCGTCGTCGCGCCAGCCCGGCACGAACGGATCAGAACCTATAGGCCAGCAGCACTCCGGTTGCCATGGCGAACGGCCACGCCAACAGCGCCACGCGCCACCCGGGCGACGCATGGCGCAGTTCCATGAAGCCATCGATGATCAGCCACGCCTTCGCCACCGCCAGCGCGACTACGGCCACGGCAATGCCGGACCGGATCTCCGCGCCGGCCAGGTTCACGGTAGCCAGGGTAAGCGCCGCAAGCCCCAGCCAATAGCACAGCAGCCGTACAGATTCGCTCATATTCACCCCAGCAGATACACCACGGGAAACAGCAGCACCCAGATCAGATCGACCATGTGCCAGTACAGCACTCCCGATTCCAGGCCCGAGCTTCGGCCAGGCCCATAGGCGCCTGCGCGGCATCGATATGCCAGCGCGCCCAGGATCAGCATGCCCAGCAACACGTGCAGGAAGTGAAACCCTGTGAGGAGCCAGTAAAGCGTGAAGAACGTGTCATGCTCCAGACCCAGCCCCAGGTCGGCCAGGTGAGCGTATTCGCGTAGCTTCAGAACTACGTAGCCGCATGCGGACGCCAGCGCCAGGCACAGTAGCCATGCGCCGCCCCGCTTGCCCTGCCTGACTTGGGCCACGGCCCAGGCAGCGCACCAGCCGGATGTCAGCAGGCTGATGGTCAGGCCCAGGCCAGTGGACGCATCCAGCGCCTGTCGCCCTGCGCGAAACAGCGGAGCCTGCAATGCCTGGGCCCAGACGAATGCCAGGATGAGAATGCCGAATACCGCAAGCTCGGCCAAGATGAAGAACCACATGGCCAGGTCACCGGGCAGGCGAGCGGCGCGCCCCTGCCCGGCTTGCGTATCACCCGAAATGGACATCGACGACGTCCATCAGCGCGGCCACCGTCTGCGGGTCGTCAGACAGCGGTTCGGCCAGGCAGCTCCGGCACGCTTCGCGGGGCGCCATGCCGCTGCGCATCATGCGGGCGGCGAAAATCAGCAGGCGCGTGGACGCAACCTCTTCAAGGTCATGGTGTTCCAGCCGGCGCAGCGCCTGGCCTAGCTCCACTATCCGGGCAGCCAGCGCCTCGTCCACGTCCGCTTCTGCAGCCACGATGTGCCTTTCCTGGTCGGGCGGCGGGTAATCGAACCGCAACGCCACGAACCGCTGGCGGGTACTGGGTTTCATGCCCTTGAGCAAGTTCTGGTAGCCAGGGTTGTACGAAACCACCAGCATGAATGTGGGCGGCGCCTGCAACGTTTCGCCGGTGCGTTCGATGTACAGCTGGCGCCGGTCGTCGGCCAGGGGATGCAGCACGACGGCCGTGTCCTGGCGGGCTTCGACGATTTCATCCAGGTAGCAGATCCCGCCTTCCCGAACGGCGCGCGTCAAGGGCCCGTCCTGCCACCACGTTCCGGCCGCGCCGATCAGGTGCCGGCCCACCAGGTCGGTTGCACTGAGATCGTCGTGGCACGCCACCGTATACAGCGGCAGCCCCAGGCGTTGCGCCATGTACTGCACGAAACGCGTCTTGCCGCAGCCCGTAGGGCCCTTGATCAGTACCGGCATTCCGTGGCGCCATGACTGTTCGAACAACGCGACCTCGTTGTCCTGCGGCTGGTAGAACGGCGTATCGACGGGAGAAGTGGCGCGCGCCGCATCGGCGATTGTGGTCATGGATAGTCCTGTTCATCGGGAATGAGGATGACCTTACCCGCCGGGCCACGGCGTCCTCAACTCGCGTGGCGAAGTGTCTTGATCGCAGTCAACGCTGCTCAAACTCAATTGACTGCAGTCAAGCATGCAGCCAGAGCGCTTAAGTACGATCCGCCCCGAGAGCCCTCGCCTTGTATCGACTTATCCAACGTGCAGCGCCCCGTCCGGGCCGCTGCCCGCGCCTCCCTAAGGAGAAGTACCCATGATCCGCCTCTCTCAAGCCCCCACGCCCGCTCTCGGGCATGCCGCTTACTTGCGGCGCATGTCCGCGAAAGGCCCTGTGGCCAAAAGAACGCTGCTGGCCGGCCTGATAGCCGGCGCGTCCCTGCTGGGTGCGTCGGCCGCCCTGGCCGAAGCGCCCGCCATGACCGCCGAAGAAAAGGAAGTCGCCAAGCAGATCTACTTCGAGCGCTGTGCGGGCTGTCATGGCGTGCTGCGCAAGGGCGCCACCGGCAAGAACCTTGAACCCCACTGGAGCAAAACCGAAGCCGACGGCACCAAATCCGAGGGCGGCACCCTGCAGCTGGGCACCAAGCGGCTCGAGAACATCATCGCCTTCGGCACAGAAGGCGGCATGGTCAACTACGACGACATCCTGTCCGAGCAGGAAATCAACCTGATGGCCCGCTATATCCAGCAAACGCCGGATGTGCCGCCCGAGTTCTCGCTTCAAGACATGAAAGACAGCTGGAAACTCATCGTTCCGGTGTCAGAGCGCCCCAAGAAACAGCTCAACAATGTCAACCTGAAGAACGTCTTTGCCATTACCCTGCGCGACGCCGGCAAGCTCGCACTGGTAGACGGCGACAACCACAAGATCTGGAAGATTCTCGATACCGGCTACGCGGTGCACATCTCCCGCCTGTCGGCATCGGGCCGCTACGTGTACACGGTAGGCCGCGACGGCCTCACCACCATCATCGACATGTGGTTCGAAGAACCCACCACCGTGGCTACCGTCCGGCTGGGTTCCGACGCACGATCCGTCGATGTCTCCAAGTTCAAGGGCTACGAAGACAAGTACCTGATCGGCGGCACCTATTGGCCGCCCCAGTACTCCATCATGGACGGCGAAACGCTCGAGCCCATCAAGATCGTCTCCACCCGCGGCCAGACTGTCGACGGCGACTACCACCCCGAGCCGCGCGTCGCATCCATCGTGGCTTCTCTGCAGAAGCCGGAATGGGTCGTCAACGTGAAAGAAACCGGCCAGATCATGCTGGTCGACTATACCGACCTGAAAAACCTCAAAACCACCACCATCGAATCGGCAAAATTCCTGCACGATGGCGGCTGGGATGCATCGGGTCGATACTTCATGGTGGCGGCCAACGCGTCTAACAAGGTGGCGGTCGCCGACACCAAGACGGGCAAGCTGGCGGCACTGGTCGATACCGCCAAGATTCCCCACCCGGGCCGGGGTGCGAACTTCATGCACAAGCAATACGGCCCGGTGTGGGCAACCGGGCACCTGGGCGACGATGTCGTGTCACTGATCTCTACCGCGTCAGAAAAACCCGAGCATGCCAAGTTCAAGCAGCACAACTGGAAAGTTGTGCAAGAGCTCAAGATGCCGGGCGCCGGCAACCTCTTCGTAAAGACCCATCCCAAGTCCAGGCACTTCTGGGCCGATGCGCCGATGAACCCCGAACGTGAGATCGCCGAATCGGTATATGTATTTAATCTCGACGATCTCTCGCAACCGCCTGCCCGGCTCAACGTCGCCAAGGATTCGGGGCTGCCGGAAAGCAAGGCCATCCGCCGCGCCGTGCAACCTGAGTACAACGAGGCCGGCGACGAGGTCTGGATCTCGCTGTGGGGCGGCAAGGCCGATCAGTCAGCCATCGTGATCTACGACGACAAGACCCTGAAGCTCAAGCGCGTGATTACCGATCCGGCCGTGATCACGCCCACGGGCAAGTTCAACGTCTACAACACCATGCACGACGTCTATTGATCAACCCTGCTCACTTGCCGGTGGTTCCCCGTGACGGGGAACCACCTCTGCCACCATGACACACCTACGCGGCAAGAAAGGCATACGGGCCCTGCTCGGGCGGCCCAGCATGAAATATTCCGTCGGCACCCTGCTGTTTGCCGGCCTGCTTCTCGGCGTCTTGTTCTGGGGCGGCTTCAATACCGCCCTGGAAGCCACAAACACCGAAGCATTCTGCATCTCGTGCCACGAGATGCGCGACAACGTGTATCCCGAATACAAGGAAACCATCCACTACAGCAATCGCACGGGCGTGCGCGCCACCTGCCCCGACTGCCATGTACCCAAAGACTGGACCTACAAAATGATCCGCAAGGTGCAGGCATCCAAAGAATTGTGGGGAAAGCTCATCGGGACGATCGACACGCGCGAGAAGTTCGAGGCCAAGCGGCTCGAGCTGGCGCGAAACGAATGGCGTCGCATGAAGGCGTCCGACTCCAGAGAATGCCGCAACTGCCATAGCCTTGAAAGCATGAATGGCGAGCAGCAGAAACAGCGTGCCCGCAAGCAGCACGCCATGGCCATTGAGGACAACATGACCTGCATCGACTGCCACAAGGGCATCGCACACCACAAGCCCCAGGGCATGACCGACGCCGACGAAGAATAGCGGCCCCACCTTCCTGCGTTATCGAGAGGAACCCGTAATGAGAATGACGATTCTGTCCGCAACAATGAGCGCAGCCCTTGCCCTGGCGGCAGCCGCGGCCCAGGCTGCCCCGCCCGCCGACTGGAGCGCTGTCCAGGCCACGGAAATCACGCTGTTCTACCCCGGAACAGCCGCCGTCGAATGGATCACCAAGGGCACCGAGCATGGCGGCGCCCGGGCCCTGAAAAAAGGCGAAACCTGCATGGACTGCCATTCGGAAGAAATCGCCAATATGGGGCAACTGATTGCCAGCGGCAAAAAGCTTGAACCCAACCCCCGCCCCGGCGTCGCGCCTGCCATCAAGGTCAGCATGCAGGCCGCCCATGACGGCGATTCGCTCTACCTGCGCTTCAGCTGGAAACATCCTGCAGAGGCGGGTGGCGAAAAAATGGATCCAAAAAACCCCGTCAAGCTGGCATACATGCTCGAAGCCACAGACCAGGTCGAACTCGCGCAGGCCGGCGGGTGCTGGGGAGCCTGCCACGCCGACGCGCGCACCATGCCCGGTGCAGCCGACGATAAGACCAAATATGTCAAGGCGGGCTCGTTGGCCGACGGGGTGTTCTACGACCTTAACCAATGGCGCAGCGGCGAAAACAAGGGTTACGACGGCCACGTCGCCGACAAACGCGTCATGGAAGGCGGACAGGCCCTGGTGGCGGCGCAAGGCCAGCGCGAAGGTGACACCTGGACTGTGCAGTTCATCCGCAAAATGGCCGGCGAGGCAGGCGACGTCAGGCTCGAGCCCGGCAAGACATACAACTTCGGCGTTGCCATCCATACAGATCACACGGCCGGCCGCTATCACCACGTGTCGCTGGGCTACCGTCTTGGCATCGACACCGCCGCAGACATCACCGCGACGCGCCATTAGCTAACCTGCGCCATCCGGTTCCCATGCCCCTGATCAAACCCTTGGCGACGGCGATAGGCGGTGTTCTGGCCGCCGTCGCCCTGTCGTGCAGCGCCCAGGCAGGCCCCGGCGAGCAGCGCCAGCTACAGCTCGAACACCTGCTGCGCCAAGACTGTGGCTCTTGCCACGGCCTGCGCCTGACGGGCGGCCTGGGCCCGGCCCTGACACCACAGGCCTTGGCCGGCAAACCCCGGGAACTGCTGGTTGCCACCATTACCCACGGCCGGCCCGGCACCCCCATGCCCAACTGGGACGCGGTGCTTTCGGCGCAAGATATTGCGTGGCTTGCCGACCGACTACTGCAAGGACACCCGCTTCCATGATGCGCACCCTGTTGATATGCGTCCTGATTCTTACGGGTTGCGCGCAGCCGCCGTTGCGCGGCACAGGCGATCTCGGCGTCGTCATCGAGCGCGCGTCAGGCAGCCTGCAAATCGTCGAGAGCACGAGCCGCAGCAGCCTGGGCCGGGTCGAAGGCCTGGGCGATCTGTCGCACGCGTCTGTCGTTTTCTCGCGCGACCAGCGCTACGCCTATGTTTTCGGCCGAGACGGCGGACTCACAAAGGTCGACCTGCTGGGCCGACGCATCGACCGCCGTATCGTGCAGGGGGGCAACAGCATCGGCGGCGCCATCAGCCAGGACGGCACCCTGATTGCAGTCGGCAACTACGAGCCTGGCGGAATCAAGGTATTCGATGCGCGTACGCTGGCGACGGTCGCCGATATTCCGGCGTCGGTCGTGCCGGGCACCGACCGCCGCTCGCGCGTGGTGGGGGTGGCTGACGCTCCGGGCCAGCAGTTTCTGTACAGTCTGTTCGACACCGGCGAAATCTGGGTCGCCGATCTCAGCCAGCCGAACACGCCTGCGGTCACCCGCTATACCGGCATCGGCAACCAGCCCTATGACGCGCTCTTGACGCCGGATGGCCGCTATTACGTGGCGGGCCTGTTCGGCGAGAACGGCATGGCGCAACTTGATCTCTGGCACCCTGAGCGCGGCGTACGACGCATTCTGCAGCATTATGGGCGCGGCGAACAAAAGTTGCCGGTATACAAGATGCCGCACCTGGAGGGCTGGACGGTGGCTGGCAATCAGGCATTCGTGCCCGCCGTGGGCAGGCATCAGGTGCTTGTGGTGGATACCGGAAACTGGCAACAGACCGGCGCCATCCAGGTCGCCGGACAGCCCGTGTTCGTCATGGCCAGGCCTGACGGCCGGCAGGTATGGGTGAACTTTGCCTACCCTGACAACCACAAGGTGCAAGTGATCGACACGGAAAGCCAGCGCGTCATGGCCACCCTGGAACCCGGCCCCGCAGTCCTGCATATGGAATTCACCTCTCGCGGCGACCAGTTATGGATATCCGTGCGTGATGGTGAAGAAGTCCAGATATGGGATCCCTACCGTCTGGAGCGCGTGGGGCGCCTGCCCGCCGCAAGCCCCAGCGGCATATTCTTCAGCAGCAGAGCCCATGCCACCGGCCTGTGACAAGCCACTCGACGGCCTTGCGCTGGCCGCGGCCAATATGTATCAGCGCGACATGCCGCTGTGCGCCCGCCCCTATCTGGCCATGGCCCAACAACTGGGTTGCACAGAACGGGCGCTGCTCGACTGCCTGCAAGAACTCAAGCAGAACGGGGTACTGAGCCGCATAGGGCCGGTATTCAACCACCAGCAGGCCGGTACGAGCACCCTGGCCGCGTTGTCGGTGCCGCCGTGGGACGTGGACACCATAGCCGCCCACATCAGCCGCTACCCCGAGGTCAATCACAACTATCTTCGATCGCACCGCCGGAATCTGTGGTTTGTCATAACGGCGCCAGATCGTGCGCACATCGACCGCATTCTTGCAGACATTGCGGCGTCCACCGGGCTAGAGCCGCTCGACCTTCCCATGGTGCGGGCATTCCGCGTGGACCTGGGGTTCTCGCTACAGGCACAGACGTGACATCCGCCCCGCCCCTGACGGCCGCCCAGGCAAGGCAATTGCGCCGCCTGCTCGAAGAAGGCCTGCCCCTGGTGCCGCAGCCATACCGGGACCTTGCCCGCCAGATAGACGCCGCAGAAGACGCCGTGCTTGCCCAGATGCGTCACTGGAACGCTGCAGGCCTGTTCCGTCGGATAGGCATGGTATTGCATCATCGCGCGCTGGGTTATCGCGCCAATGCCATGCTGGTGCTGGATGTACCTGACGAACTGGTCGAGCGCGCGGGGCAGCAGCTGGGCAGCGCAGCCGGCGTCAACCTGTGCTACCAACGGCCGCGCCGCCTGCCCGACTGGCCATACAACCTGTTCTGCATGGTTCATGGACAACGCCGCAGCGACGTCCGCAAGCAGGTCAACCAGATACTGCAGGACGCCGGCCTGGATCACCTGCCGCACCGCCTGTTGTTCAGCACCCGGCAGTTCAAGCAACGCGGCGGGCGCTACACCTTGGAATCCCCGCATGGATGAGTTCGATCGACGTTTGCTGAACGTGCTGCAGCGCGGGCTGCCCCTGGTGCCGCAGCCATGGGAAGCCCTGGCCCGGGAACTCGGCGCGCCGGCCTCCGTGCTGCGCGCCCGTGTCCGGCAGTGGCTCGACAACGGCACCCTGACCCGTTTCGGCCCCATGTTCGATATCGAGCCGCTGGGCGGCGCCTTTACGCTTGCCGCGCTCTGCGTGCCGTCGTCGCGCATTGATGAAGTTGCAGGGGTGCTGGCCCACATGCCCGAAGTCGCCCACAACTACCTGCGCGATCATGTCTGGAACATGTGGTTTGTGCTCGCATGCGAGTCGCAGCCTGACGTGGCGCGCGCCATCGACAGAATCGAACAGCGCACCGGGCTGGCTGTCCTGAACCTGCCCAAAGAAAAAACCTACCATGTCGGCCTGCATTTCCCCGTCTGACGCCCTTCTTGCGCGCCGCCTGATTGCGCTTACCGAGGCAGGGCTTCCGCTTGCGGATGCCCCCTGGGCGTGGCTCGCGGAACAGCTCGGCCTGGATCTCTGCGCGGTGCTCGGTCTGTTACATCGGCTGCATGCCGCCGGCGTCATACGCCGCATTGCAGCCGTGCCAAATCACTATGCGCTGGGCTACCGGCACAACGGCATGACCGTCTGGGATATCGACGACGAAAAAGTCGACATCCTTGGAGCTGCCGTCGGCGCGCTGCCGTTTGTCAGCCACTGTTATCGGCGCCCCCGACGACGTGCATGGCGATACAACCTGTACGCCATGGTCCATGGCCGCAGCAGCGAGCAGATCCAGCAGTATCGCGAACAGATCCGCAACATTCTGGGGCGCGCCAACCTGGCCGACGACATGCTGGTCAGCAGCCGCATACTCAAGAAAACCGGGCTGCGGCTGCCGCGCCAGCCCTGAAAGCCGGACCCTTCTGATCTTATTGTCTACCGTCAAGGCACATACCGCACGCCTCGGCGATGCTGCACGCATGCCCGGCCCAGACGCCCTGGCCTAGCCCGAGAACCCGATGTTGAGAATCAGCCATTACCTGCGCGCCCTTGCCCGGCCCGATGCCGTGCCCCAGCCGGGTTCTACTGCACCGCGCAGCGCGCGGCCCCCGGTCGTCATCTGGAATCTGCTGCGCCGCTGCAACCTCACCTGCAAGCACTGCTATGCCACATCGGCCGACAGCCCGTTTCGCGACGAGCTCGACACCAACGAGGCCTTGCGCGTCATCGACGACCTGCACGCGGCCGGCGTGCGGGTACTCATTCTGTCGGGTGGCGAGCCGCTGCTGCGCCCAGATCTTTTCCAGCTGGCGAACCATGCGCGGCAGCTCGGTTTCTTTGTTGCACTGTCCACCAACGGCACGCTCATCGGCAAGCACAACATCGGCCGAATTGCCGCCGCGCAGTTCGATTACCTGGGCATCAGCATCGACGGCCTGCAGGACGTGCACGATGCCTGGCGCCAGATGCCGGGCAGCTACGCGTGCGCCATGCAAGCTATCGCATTGTGCCGGCAGCATGGCATCCGTGTGGGCCTGCGCACCACGCTTACCCAGCAGAACTCGGCACAGCTGCCCGCCATACTCGACCTGATGCGGCAACACGACGTACAGAAGTTCTACCTGTCGCACCTCAACTACAGCGGGCGCGGCAAGCGCAGCAGCAAGTTCGACGCCACCCAGCAGGACACGCGCAAGATCATGCACATGCTTTTCGAGCGCGCCTGGTCCGACGTGGTGGCCGGCGCAGATACCGACTTTGTCACCGGCAACAACGACGCCGACGGCGTGCTGCTGCTGCAGTGGGTGCAAAGCCGCATGCCGCAACATGCCCGCCGCCTGCTGGCCATGCTGAGCGACTGGGGGGGCAACGCCTCGGGTACCGGCATAGCCAATATCGATAACCGAGGCGATGTCCACCCCGATACCTACTGGTGGCAGCACAGCGTGGGCAACGTGCGGCGGCTGTCGTTCCGCGAGATCTGGTTCGAGCGTCCCGCACCGCTGCTATTGCAGCTGCGGCAACGCCCACGCCCCGTAGGCGGACGTTGCGCACGCTGCCGTTGGCTGTCCATCTGCAACGGAAACACCCGTACCCGCGCCTGGGCGGCCGGCGATCTCTGGGGCGCCGACCCTGGGTGCTATCTCGGCGATGCCGAAATCGGCATGCCCGACGACGCAAGTGCCTCTTTGCCGACACCGTGCTCCGCCTGATGACCCTGCCTGTTCCCACTCCCATGACTGTTCCCGATAGCGTCCTGCCCCATCCCATTCCCGTACCGGTCGCCCTGCAACGCACGTTCCGGCCCGGCGAAGTCGCACTGGTGGGCGCCGGCCCCGGAGACCCTGGCTTACTGACAGTGGCCGGCTGGAGCCTGCTATGGCAGGCCGATGCGCTGGTCTATGACCGCCTGGTGAGCCAGGCCCTGCTGGACTTGCTGCCCACATCCTGTCGGCGATACTACGTAGGCAAGGCCAGCGGGCGCCATAGTCTGCCCCAGGGTGAAATCAACCAGCTGCTCGTTCGCCTGGCACGCCATGGCATGCGAGTGGTGCGCCTGAAGGGCGGCGACCCGTTCATATTCGGCCGTGGCGGCGAAGAACTCGACTTCCTGCTCAAGCACGGCGTCGATTGCCAACTGGTACCCGGCATCACCGCGGCGTCCGGCTGCACGGCCTACGCGGGCATACCGCTCACCTACCGCGGCCTGGCGCACTCGTGCCACTTCATCACCGGGCATGTACAACACAACGGAAAGCTCGACCTGCCCTGGCAGACCCTGGTAGATCCGGGCTGCACGCTGGTTTTCTACATGGGCCTGGGCAGCCTAGAAGAAATTTCCCGCGAACTCATCGCCGCTGGCCGGGCGGCCGATACCCCGGCCATGATGGTGTTCAACGGCACCCGACATGACCAGCGCACCCTGCGCGGGTCGCTGCGTACGCTGGGCGACATGGCTCGCCACCACCGGCTTGCCACGCCCACCCTTACCGTCATCGGCCAGGTGGTGGGTATGCTGGCCGACCGTTACGTAGAACATCCCAGCCGGATACGCGCCAACTTGCAGCCCACGCCGTCCAGCACGGAACCCTTATGCGGCTAGCCAGGTTCTTCGCCGTGCTGGGGCTGTTCCTGGCGTGCGTCCCCGCCATGGCCGACGATATTTCGCAGCTGTACCTGCTGCATTGTCAAAGCTGCCACGGCCCCGACCGTCTGGGCGGCACCGGCCCCGCCCTGCTGCCGGAAAGCCTCGCCCGCATCAAGCCCGCGGACGTCATCGACGCCATCCGAAATGGCCGGCCCGCCAGCCAGATGACGGGCTTCGGGTCGGTACTGGACGCCAGCCAGATCGAGGCGCTGGCCAACTACCTGCATCGGCCGACTGCGCGCCCCCCGGCCTGGACGGATGCCGACATACGCGCCAGTCACCGGCTGCTGGCCCACCCCGAACAGTTGCCCGCCACGCCGCAACACGGAGCCGATCCGCTGAATCTGTTCGTCGTCGTGGAAGCGGGCAATCATCACGTGGTCATCCTGGACGGCGACCGCTTCGAGCCGCTGGCGCGCTTCCCATCGCATTTCGCCCTGCATGGCGGCCCCAAGTTCTCTCCGGACGGCCGCTACGTCTACTTTGCGTCGCGAGACGGCTGGGTCAGTGTGTACGATCTGCACAACCTCACGATGATTGCAGAAACGCGCGCAGGCCTGAACACTCGCAACCTGGCGGTCAGCAGCGACGGGCGCTGGGTGCTGGTGGGCAACTACCTGCCCGGCGGGCTTGTATTGCTTGATGCCCGCGACCTGTCTTTCGTGAAGCGCATCGACACCCCGCTCGCCAATGGCGCGCCCTCGCGTGTCAGTGCCGTCTATACCGCACCGCCGCGGCAGAGCTTCATAGTGGCTCTGAAAGATGTCCAGGAAGTCTGGGAACTTTCCTATGGCGCGAACGCCGACTTCACTCCGCGTCGTCTTCCCGCCCAGGACTTCCTCGACGATTTTTCGTTTACACCCGACTACCGCCACTTGCTGGCCACATCGCGCAAAGCGCAGGGCGGCCAGGTCATCGACCTGGATACGGGTCGGGCCATCCGCGACATCGCGCTTCCGGGCATGCCGCACCTGGGCTCGGGCATCTACTGGCAGCGCGGTGACGACTGGGTTTTCGCCACGCCCAACATCAGCAAGGGGCTGATTTCCGTGCTCGACATGCGAACCTGGCAACTCATCAAGGAGATCCCCACCGAAGGGCCCGGCTTCTTCATGCGCAGTCATCGCAACTCGCGCTACGCCTGGACAGACGTGTTCTTCGGGCCCAACAACGACGCGGTGCATCTTATCGACAAACAAACGCTGGCCGTCGCCCATACCCTGCGGCCGATGCCAGGCAAGAATGCGGCGCACGTCGAATTCACGCGTGACGGCCGCCATCTGTTGCTGAGCGTCTGGGATCCCGACGGCGCGCTGATCGTCTACGACAGCCACACCCTGGACGAAATCAAGCGCATTCGCATGAACAAGCCTTCCGGCAAGTACAACGTAGGCAACAAAATCGCGTATGCCGAAGGCACGTCGCATTGAGCAGCGACATGTCCGGGCAATCCGATGTGCCTATCGAGCCGCGGACCCCGCCCGCGACGATTCTCACCGCGCAGCACCTGGGCTGTGTGCGCGGCGAACGCCGCCTGTTCGGCGGCGTGCGCCTGCAACTGAGCTGCGGCGACATGCTGCAGGTATGTGGGCCGAATGGCAGCGGCAAGACCAGCCTGCTGCGCATCCTGGCCGGGCTGTCTCGCCCCGACGCCGGACGCGTCCAGTGGCAAGCGCCGCATCCGCACTCAACGCGGGCCCCGCAGCCGCTCTGGATCGGGCACGCGCCGGGGGTCAACGGCTTGCTCACGGCCTGCGAGAACCTGGCTTGGCTGGCGGCGCTGCATGCATCGGCCACTCGCAGCGCGAGCATGCAGGCGCTCGCAAACGTCGGCTTATGCGGATTCGAAGACGTGCCGTGCCATGCCCTGTCTGCCGGCCAGCAACGCCGCGTCGCACTGGCTCGCCTGTACCTGCCGGGCGCTTCCCCTGCATGGATACTGGACGAGCCCTTCACCGCGCTCGATAACGACGGCATCGCGCAACTCGAGCGCCATCTGGCCGACCATTGCCGCCTTGGCGGTGTGGTGGTGCTGACCAGCCACCATCATCTTTCGCTCCGTCCTGCCACGTTCCGCGCGCTTGATCTCGGACAGTACGCCGCATGACCAAGGTACTTATCCTCTTATTCACTCGTGAGCTGAATTTGCTATGCCGCCAACCCGCGGAAATCGCCAACCCTCTTGTCTTCTACTGCCTGGTCATCGCCCTGGTTCCGTTGGCGGTGGGGCCGCAGAGCCAGCTACTTCTGCAAATGGCGCCGGGCATGCTATGGGTGGCGGCGCTATTGGCGGTGCTCTTGTCTTTGGACGGCCTGTTCCGCAGCGATTTCGACGACGGCTCGCTGGAGCAATGGCTGTTGTCACCGCACCCGTTGCCGCTGCTCGCGGCGGTCAAGGTCCTGGCGCACTGGCTATGCACCGGCCTTGCCCTGGTCGTGCTGGCACCGGTCCTGGCGGTGATGCTCGGCATTCCGGCGGCCAGCCTGCCCGTACTGATGCTGTCCCTGTTGCTGGGCACGCCGGTACTGTGCCTGCTGGGCGCGGTGGGCGCCGCGCTGACAATGGCGCTGCGGCGCGGAGGCTTGCTGCTGGCCTTGCTGATACTGCCGCTGTACATCCCCGTGCTGATTCTTGGCAGCGGCGCGGTACAGGCGGCAGTGCTGGGGCTGCCCGCATCGGGCTATCTGCTCTGGCTGGGCAGCCTCGCGGCGCTGGCCATCACGCTGGCGCCGTTTGCCATCGCGGCCGCGCTGACGATCAGCGTACGCGGATGACGGCAATGCGCCGGCGCGAAGCGACTTTGCACCACGGACGGCGCCCATGACTCGCCGCAATATACATCGGTGGATCTCGCCCAGGTGGTTCTACACCATGAGCGGGCGCTTGCAGCCCTGGCTCGCCCTGGCCAGTGCCGTACTGATCGCAGCCGGACTGGGCTGGGGGCTGGCCTTTGCGCCCCCGGACTACCAACAGGGCCATAGCTTCCGCATTATCTATGTGCACGTGCCGGCTGCGCTGCTGGCACAGTCCATCTACATCATGCTGGCAGCCGCGGGCGCGGCAAGCCTCGTATGGAAAGTAAAGCTGGCCGATGTAGCCCTGCAGCAGGCCGCGCCTGTAGGCGCCTGGATGACCCTGGCCGCGCTGGCCACCGGATCGCTGTGGGGCAAGCCGACGTGGGGCGCTTACTGGGTATGGGACGCGCGCCTGACATCGATGTTGATCCTGCTGTTCCTGTACCTGGGAATCATCGCACTCGGGCAGTCCGTTCACAACCGCCAGAGCGCGGCACGGGCTTGCGCGTTACTGGCCGTGGTAGGCGTGGTCAACCTGCCCATCATCAAGTATTCGGTAGTGTGGTGGAACACGCTGCACCAGCCGGCCACATTCGCGCTTACCGAAAAACCCGCGATGCCGCCACAGATGTGGCTGCCCCTGGCGCTCGCCGTCCTGGGCTTTTATTGCTTTGCCGCCGCGGTGCTGCTGTTTCGCATGCGGCTGGAAGTTATCCGGCGCGACGCCAGCGCGCGTTGGGCCAGCGGCGAAATACGTCGCCTGATAAAGAGACGGTGATGATCGCCTTTTCCAGCATCGAAGATTTTCTGGCCATGGGCGGCCACGGCGCCTACGTGTGGGCCTCTTACGGAATCGCCGTGGCATCGCTGGGTTGGAATGCCGTGCACCCTCTGCTTCAACGCCGCCGCTTCCTGCGCCTTCAAAAACGCCGCGCACTTGGCGAGGCCACACCATGACGTCACCACGCACCAGGCGACTGGCCATGCTGGTCGTACTTGTCTGCGGTGCTGCGGCGGCCATTGCACTGGCCCTGGCGGCCTTGCAGCAGAACATCAATCTGTTTTATTCGCCCAGCCAGATAGCGGCGCAGGAAGCTCCGCAACGCGCCCGCATCCGCGTGGGCGGGCTGGTACAGGCCGGCTCGGTGCAGCGATCGCCAGACAGCCTGGCCGTGCAGTTCGGCATTACGGATGGCGCGCATCAGGTGCCCGTGCGCTTCCAGGGGATTCTTCCGGACTTGTTCCGCGAAAACCAGGGCATCGTGGCGCTGGGCTCGCTCGACGAGTCCGGCACGCTGCATGCCGACGAGGTGCTCGCCAAGCACGACGAGAACTACATGCCGCCCGAGGCCGCGCACGCGTTGGCGACGTCCGCCGCGGCGGGCGCCCGCCCGCCGTTGCCTGCCACACCCGACGACACGCCGAAAGCGGAGCCGCGCCGATGATCCCCGAGCTTGGCGTGCTGTCGCTCGGCCTGGCCCTTGGCCTGGCAGCGGTGCAGGCTAGCCTGCCCTTGGCTGGGGCGCGCCTGAACGCGCCACGCTGGATGGCGCTGGCAGGGCCGGCAGCCTGGGGGCAATTTGTGTTCCTGACCGCCGCTTTCGCCATACTGGCCCATGCCTTCCTGAGCGACGACTTCTCGGTAGCCTACGTGGCCCGCAATTCCAACAGTGCGCTGCCCTGGTACTACAAGCTGAGCGCGGTCTGGGGCGCGCACGAGGGTTCGCTTCTGCTTTGGGCATGGATGCTGGCAGCATGGACCTGCGCGGTATGCATGGGTTCCCGCAAATTGCCGCGCACGCTGCGCGCGCGCGTAATCGCGGTAATGGGCATGATCAGCGTGGGCTTCGTGCTGTTCCTCATTGCCACGTCCAACCCGTTCGAGCGCTTGCTGCCGGAAGCCCCCGCCGACGGCAACGACCTGAACCCCTTGCTGCAAGACCTCGGCCTTATCTTCCATCCGCCCATGCTGTACATGGGATATGTCGGGTTCTCCGTGGCTTTCGCTTTCGCCATCGGTGCGCTGCTCGACGGCCACATCGACGCCGCGTGGGCGCGCTGGTGCCGGCCCTGGACGCTGGTGGCCTGGGCATTCCTGGGATCGGGCATCGCGCTGGGCTCGTGGTGGGCCTACTATGAACTTGGCTGGGGTAGCTGGTGGTTCTGGGATCCGGTGGAAAACGCATCATTCATGCCCTGGCTGGTGGGCACGGCGCTGATCCATTCGTTGGCCGCCACCGAAAAGCGTGGCGTATTCAAAAGCTGGACAGTGCTTCTGGCCATTGCGGCGTTCTCTTTGAGCCTGCTGGGCACGTTCCTGGTGCGCTCCGGTGTGCTGACTTCGGTGCATGCATTCGCTACCGACCCGACCCGCGGCGTGTTCATTCTTTGTTTCCTGCTGCTGGTGGTGGGCGGATCGCTGGCGCTGTATGCATTGCGTGCGCCCGCAATATCCGGCCGCGTGCCGTTTTCCGCGCTGTCGCGCGAAACGCTGCTGCTGGTGAACAACCTTCTGCTGTCCGTGGCTGCGGCCATGATCCTGCTGGGCACCCTGTACCCGCTGCTGCTGGACGCGCTTTCCGGCGCCAAACTGTCGGTGGGGCCGCCTTATTTCAATACCTTGTTCGTGCCCTTGATGGCGGTGCTGATGGTCGCAACCTCTTTGGGCGTGGTGGCGCGATGGAAGCACACGCAGGGCAAGTGGATGATCAGGATGCTGTGGCCGTCGCTGATGGTGTGCCTGATACTCGCAGCAGGAGCAGCCGCCCTTGCTCCCTCGTCGCCCTGGGCGGTGGGCGGGGTGTGCCTGTTGGCCGCCTTCATTATGGTTGGCGGCTTGCGCGACATCGCCGACAAATGCCGCCACCTGAGGCCCGCCCTATGGCTGTCGCGAGGCCTGCCTGCGCTGGGGCGCTCTTATTGGGGCATGCAGTTGGCCCATGCAGGGCTGGCCGTATGTGCGCTGGGCGTCGTGCTCAACAGCGTGGGCAACATCGAACGCGACCTGCGCATGGGGCCCGGCGACGCCATCGAGCTGGGCGGCTACCGTTTTGCATTCGAAGGCACGGCGCAGCACATCGGCCCCAACTACACGGCCGAGCGCGGCCAGGTAAGCGTATGGCGGGGCGACCGACCCGTAGCCGTGCTGCATCCGGAAAAGCGCGTGTATCACGTGCAACAGGCGCCCATGACCGAGGCCGGCATCCAGGCAGGCTTGACTCGCGACCTGTTCGTCGCCCTGGGCGAGCCGCTGGGCGGCGGGGCCTGGGCGGTGCGCGTGCATATCAAGCCATTCGTGCGCTGGATCTGGATAGGCGCGCTCATGATGGCGCTGGGCGCCCTCGTGGCCGCCGCCGACCGCCGTTACCGCCGCCCGCCCCGACACCCGGCGGCCGCCCATACTTTGGCGCAAGTTCCATGAAAAACCTGCTGCGCATACTGCCGCTGATCCTGTTCCTGGCAGTTGCCGTGCTGCTGTACCGCGGCTTGTATCTCGACCCCACGCGCCTTCCGTCGGCGCTGGTGGGCAAGCCGTTTCCCGAATTCGCACTGCCTGCGCTGGACGAACCCGCGCGGCGGCTGACCCGGGCCGACATCCTGGGCCGCCCGGCGCTGGTGAACGTGTGGGCTACGTGGTGCCCGTCATGCCGCCAGGAACACCCGGTGCTGAACCGGCTGGCGCAGGCCGGGGTTGTCATCCATGGCGTGAACTACAAAGACGACCGATCGACGGCGCAGCGCTGGCTGCGCACCCTGCACGACCCGTATCGGCTGAACATAGAAGACGCCGCCGGCACATTGGGGTTGGACCTGGGCGTATACGGCGCCCCGGAAACGTTTGTTATCGACGCCCAGGGCGTAGTGCGCGACAAGTACGTCGGCGTCATCGACGATGCCGTGTGGCGCGAGCGACTTGAGCCGCTATACACGGCCCTGCTCGAAGAGGCGCGCCCATGAAGGCCTGGCTTGCCGCGATGATCATGGGCCTGGCGCTGTCGAGCATGGCACTGTCGGGCACGGCACTGGCCGCGATCGAGGCGCACGAGTTCGCCAGCGACGCCGAGCTTGCGCGGTACCGGCACCTGGCCGACATTCTGCGCTGCCCGAAGTGCCAGAACCAGAATATCGCCGAATCGAACTCGCCGATCGCGGCCGATCTGCGCGCCGAAGTTCGCCGCATGCTGGCCGCCGGCCACACCGACCAACAGATCGTCCAGTTCATGGTCGAACGCTATGGCGATTTTGTGCTGTACCAGCCGCCGTTCGACGTGCGGACAATCTTGCTGTGGCTGGGGCCTGCCGGCCTGTTGATGGGGGGTGCGGTGATGCTGGGCAGCCGGGTAGCGCGAGCGCGACGCGCCCGAAGCGCCGCCTTGCCGCTGACAGAAACCGAATGCCAACGGCTGGCCCAGCTATTGCGTTCCACCGACACCCGCCGGAAATGATCATGGTCGAATTCTGGCTGCCCGCCGCCTTGCTGTTGGTCGTGGCCATGGCATTCCTGGCCGTGCCGCTGTTGCGCTCCCCGGATGCGTGTCCGGACCACGACCGCACGGCCCACAACGTGACGTTGTACCGGGAACGCCTGCGCGAACTGCAAGCGCAGCATCAAGCCGGCAGGCTGGACACCGAACAGTTCGAGGCGGCGCGCGCCGACACTGCGCGCCTGCTCCTGAACGACACAGACACTCGCCCCGTGCCCGCGATGCGCCGCAAACCGGGCTTGGCTGTCGCATGGGCTGCGGCATTGCTCGTGCCCCTGTGCGGCGCGGCGGCGTATGTACAGTGGGGGTCGCTCGACCAGGTGGTGCAGGCCCGCGCATGGCAGGGCCGGCCAGCCGGTCATGCAGAAAGCCTGGACACCATCACGGCGCGCCTGCACGCCAGGCTGCAGGCCCGTCCGGATTCCGCCGACACCTGGTATTTGCTGGGACTTACCTATGTGGCGCACGGCCGCCATGCCGACGCGGCACAGGCCTTTGAACGCACTGCGTCCCTGGCGCAGCGGCCGCCCGAAGTGCTGGGGCAATGGGCGCAGGCGCTGTACTTCGCGGCGGATGAGCAATGGTCGGATACGCAGCAGGCGCTTATCGATGAAGCGCTGGCGCGCGACCCCGCCGAAGCCACCAGCCTGACGCTCGCGGGCATGCACGCCTTCGAACAGGCCCGCTATGCGGACGCGGCTGCTTACTGGGAACGCCTGGCTGCCGCACTACCGCCTGACGATTCCGGCCATGCCACCATCAGCGATGGCATAGCACGCGCCCGTGCGCTGGCTGCGGCAGCAAACGGGCAAGCCGCGCCGTAAGCCTGCGGCGACGGCCATGCCCGGCCCGCATCAGGCATAGGCCTCGACGGGCAGGCAGGCGCAAACCAGGTTGCGGTCGCCGTACGCGTTATCCACGCGCGCAACCGGCGGCCAATACTTGGCCTCGCGCAGCGACGCCACCGGATACGCCGCCTGCTGACGCGGGTAATCGTGCAACCACTCTTCAGCCAGCAGCATCTGGGCCGTATGAGGGGCGTTCTTGAGCACGTTGTCGTCGCGATCACGTTCGCCGCGCTCTATCTGCGCGATTTCTTCGCGGATCGAGATCATTGCGTCGATAAAGCGGTCGAGCTCGGCCAGGCCCTCGGACTCGGTGGGTTCTACCATCAGCGTGCCCGCAACCGGGAAGCTCATGGTGGGAGCGTGAAAGCCATAGTCCATCAGCCGCTTGGCGATGTCTTCGGCGCTGATGCCGCTGGTTTCCTTCAAGGGGCGCACGTCCAGAATGCATTCGTGCGCAACGCGGCCGTTGCGGCCCGAGTACAGTACCGGGTAGTGGCCGCTAAGGCGCGCGGCAACATAGTTGGCGTTCAGGATGGCCACCTCGGTGGCGCGGCGCAGACCGTCGGCGCCCATCAGCGCGATATAGGCATACGAAATGGGCAGGATGCCGGCCGAGCCAAAGGGCGCCGCCGACACCGGACCCACCAGGCTTTCGGCATCGGGCTTGCCTTGCGCGTTCAGCACGCCGGGCAGGAAGGGAGCAAGATGCGAACGCACCGCCACCGGGCCCACGCCGGGCCCGCCCCCGCCGTGCGGAATGCAGAACGTCTTGTGCAGATTCAGGTGCGACACATCGGAGCCGAACTGCCCCGGCTGCGCCACGCCCACCATGGCGTTCATGTTCGCGCCGTCCAGGTACACCTGCCCGCCTGCCTCGTGCACCAGCTCGCAGATCTGGGTAATGGATTCTTCGAACACGCCGTGCGTGGACGGATACGTGATCATCAGGGCGGCAAGCCTGTCGCCGACCTGCTCCAGCTTGGCCCGCAGATCGGTGATATCGACGTTGCCGTTGGCATCGGAGGCGACCACCACCACGTCCATGCCCGCCAGCTGGGCGGAAGCCGGGTTGGTGCCGTGCGCCGACGCCGGAATCAGGCAGACGTTGCGCTGCGACTGGCCATTGGCGCGATGGTAGCCGCGGATAGCCAGCAAGCCCGCATATTCGCCCTGCGCGCCGGAATTGGGCTGCAGGCTGATGCTGTCGTAGCCGGTGATTTCGCACAGCGCGCCGGACAGGCGCTCGATCAGTTCGCGGTAGCCGGCGGTTTGTTCGGCCGGCGCAAACGGGTGGACCAGGGCGAACTCGGGCCAGGTGATGGGTATCATCTCCGCGGTGGCGTTGAGTTTCATGGTGCACGACCCCAGGGGGATCATGGTGCGGTCAAGTGCCAGGTCTTTGTCGGACAGCTTGCGCAGATAGCGCAGCATGTCGGTTTCGGACTGCACGCTGGAAAACACCGGGTGCGCCAGGATGGCGCCTTGGCGGCGCAGCGACGCCGGAATACCGCCCGGCGCCGCGGAATCCTGTGCTGCGGCATCGACCGGCAGCTCATCTTTTTGCAGCCCGGCCGCGAACACGTTGACCAGCGCCTGCAGATCCGCGGCGGTTACCGTTTCGTCCAGTGACACGGCCAACCGCGCCCCATCGACCCGGCGCAGATTGATGCGCTCGCACTCGGCCGCCTGCAGGATGGCGGGCGTGGCGGGCCCGGTTTCCAGCAGCAGGGTGTCAAAGAATGTGTCGTTTACCACCTTGATGCCCAGTTGGCCCAAGGCGGCGCGCAATGCGGCCGTATAACGGTGCACGCGCGTTGCGATGCGGCGGATGCCCTCGGGCCCGTGCCACACCGCATAAAGCCCGGCCATGACAGCCAGCAGCACCTGCGCAGTGCAGATATTGGAGGTGGCCTTTTCGCGGCGGATATGCTGTTCGCGCGTCTGCAGCGCCAGGCGCAGCGCCGGATTGCCCTGCGCGTCTTTGGACACGCCCACGAGCCGGCCCGGCATGTTGCGCTTGTAGGCGTCTTTGCAGGCCATGAAGCCGGCGTGCGGACCGCCATAGCCAAACGGTACGCCAAAGCGCTGCGACGATCCGACCGCAATGTCGGCGCCCCATGCACCCGGCGGCTCGAGCAGCGCCAGCGCCAGCAGGTCGGTTGCGCACGCCACGACGGCACCCTGCGCATGCGCGGCCTCGGCCAGCGCACGGTAGTCGGCCAGCCCGCCCAGGCTGTGCGGGTACTGCAACAGCACACCGAAACACTCGGGCAGCCCCTGGGCCTCGTCGCCGACGACGATCTCGATGCCCAACCCTTCTGCACGGGTGCGCACCACTTCGATCGTCTGGGGATGGCAGTGCCGGGACACGAAAAACACCGGGCTGGCTGACCTGGACCCGCGCCGGGCCAGCGTCATGGCTTCGGCGGCAGCCGTGCCCTCGTCGAGCAACGACGCGTTGGAAATATCCAGGCCGGTCAGGTCGGCGACCATGGTCTGGTAATTGAGCAACGCCTCGAGGCGGCCTTGGGAGATCTCGGGCTGGTAGGGCGTATAGGCCGTGTACCAGGCGGGATTCTCAAGGACATTGCGCAGCACCACGTTGGGTGTGTGCGTGCCGTAGTACCCCTGTCCGATGTAATTCCGATAGATGCGGTTGCGGCCCGCGATGGCCTTGAGCTCGGCCAGCACGTCGGGTTCGCTGCGCGACGCCGGCAGGGCCAGCGGCGCCTGGCTGCGGATGGCCGGCGGCACGACTTCCTGGAGCAACGCGTCGAGGCTGTCGCAGCCGACTGCGGCAAGCATCTTCTGCTGCTCAGCGTCGGACGGGCCAATATGGCGGGCAATAAAATCGGTATGGGGGTCTAGGGCGCGCGACATGAAGGAAATCTCGGGTACGGGAAAATAACCGCGCAGGCGATCACGCCCGCGCGGCCTGGGGCGAAGTCAGCCGTTGGCGATCGCTTCGTAGCCAGCGGCGTCGAGCAGCTTGTCGACATCGGCGGCGTCGTCCGGCTTGATCTTGAAGATCCAGGTGTCGAATGCCGACTCGTTGATCAGGTTGGGCGTGCTTTCGAGTTCTTCGTTGAAAGCCACGATTTCGCCCGCAACGGGGGCATAGATGTCGGATGCGGCCTTGACCGATTCGACCACGCCGGCGGTGTCGCCGGCCTTCAGCTTGGCGCCGACGGCGACATCACCGACGAAAACCAGGTCGCCCAGTTGTTCCTGGGCGTTATCGGTGATGCCGACGACGAAGACGTCGCCCTCGGCTTTGACCCATTCGTGGGACTCGGTGTATTTGCGGTCGGTGGGCAGGCTCATGAAAGCTCCTTGGATAGGAATTGCGCGCATGCGCCGGCACCCCTGCCGGCGCATGATGGCAGTTTACGGGTGTTCGACCGCCTTGCCATGGCGCACGAACGGCAATTTGCATACCAGGGCGGGAACCCGCTTGCCGCGAATATCGACTTCGACCGTCTGGCCGGCCTGCACGCCCAGCGGGACGCGCGCCAGGGCGATCGACACGCCCAGGGTGGGCGACATCGTGCCGCTGGTGATCTCGCCCTGGCCGAGCGGCGTGTAGACCGGCATGTGGGCGCGCATCACGCCGCGGTCTTGCAGTTTCAGGCCGACAAAGCCGCAGGGCGCGGCGAACTGTTCGAGCGCTTCGCGCCCCACGAATCGCCGGGCCGGGTCTTTCAAGGACACGGTCCAGGTCAGGCCGGCCTGGTCAGGCTGGGTGAGCTCGTCCATGTCCTGTCCGTACAGGTTCATGCCGGCTTCCAGGCGCAAGGTATCGCGCGCGCCCAGGCCGCACGGGCGCACGCCCTGCGCGGCCAGGTCGTTCCACAAAGCGGTGACCTGGGTGGCCGGAAGCACGATTTCAAACCCGTCTTCGCCGGTATATCCGGTGCGCGCGACCAGCGTGTCATCGTCGACCGGCGCGGCCACGAAGGGGGCAAGGCTTTCGGTGGCGGCCAGCCATGCGGGCCGGGCGGCCCACACCTTTGCCCGGGCGTTGGGCCCCTGCACCGCAACCATGGCCAGGTCGCGGCGGGCGGCAATGGTGACGTCGAACTTGCCGGCGGCGGCCACCCGCTGCATCCAGGCGATATCTTTGTCGGCCGTGCCGGCATTGACCACCGCCCGCCACTGTTCGACGGAGAAAAAGTAGACGATCAAGTCGTCGATGATGCCGCCCTGCGGGTTCAGCATGCAGGTATACAGGGCTTTGCCAGGCACGGTGAGGCGGTCGACATCATTGGCCACCAGGCGTCGCAGGTACGCCGCGGAATCCGGCCCCGATATATCGACGTTCAGCATGTGCGATACATCGAACATGCCTGCGTCGCGGCGCACGGCGTGATGCTCTTCGAGTTGCGACCCGTAGGCCAGCGGCATGTCCCAGCCACCGAAATCCACCATGCGGGCGCCGGCGGCGACATGGGTTTCGGCAAGCGGAGTGCGTTTCAGGGAGGCGGACATGGACAGACTCCGGTGCGGCGGCATCGCCAGGGTTACGGAATATGCCGGCCTGCCCGAGGGGCCCGGATCCGGCTGGATTTCCGCCCCTCTGTCCTTTTGCCTGAGAGTTGCCCCGCGCGTGATCCGCGGGTTTGCACCTTCGGCGCCTGGGCCACGCACGATCTTGCCGGCGCGCCAGGTCTCTCCAGAGTGCTGTTTCAGCCTGATGGCCGACAGGCCATGGGCTGATGCAGCGCGGTATGGGTTACCTGAGCGATTCCGGGCGAATTGCGCCTTCGGCGGCGGCAGTGGAGACCACGGCCGCTCTCTCCCGCGACTTGCATGACAGCGGCCTGAAGCATACATCGAAAGCCCGCCCCGGAAAAGCGGCTTTGCGGGGCCCGGCGCGAGCGGCGGCGGCGACGCCCGCGCGTGCCCATTGCGCCGCATCAATTCCCACTTATCCCGCTTGACTGCGGTCAAGGGGGCGGCGCCTGCCGTTTACCCATAATCCCTTACAGGTTTCAGGGGATTTCGGATATGGGATTCACGCGGCGCCAAATGCTGACCGGCACATCGACACGGGCAAGTGCCCGTCGCCCGCCGCCCGACAGCCCCTGGCGAGCCCATGCGGGGCCGGCCTGCCTGGCGTGGCGTGGCATCGAATGCCGGCTATGCGCCGAACGCTGCGATGCCGGCGCCATTGCCTTTGCCGCCCAGACACGCGGGCCCGCCCGCCCCGGCGTGGACGCATCGCGCTGCACGGGTTGCGGCGAATGCCTGCCGGCTTGCCCTGTCAACGCACTGGTGCCGGAGCCCGCATGAGAATCGTCAGTCTGGTGCTTCGCATCACCCCGGCCGGCCTGGCCGACGCGCGTGCGGCGCTGTCCGCCATCCCGGGCCTGCAGCTGCAGGCATGGGATGCCCCCACCGGCAAGCTCATCGTCACCATCGAAGATGGCCCGGCGCACAGCACGGCGGACTCGATTCTGGCCGCCCATAAGGTTCCGCAAGTTCTGTCGGCCACGCTGGTATACGAATACGGCGGCGACGAGCACGGGCCGCCCGGCTGCGGGCCACCCGCCTGCGGGCCGCCTTAATGCGGCTTCCCGATGCGGGCCCCGCGCCTGGGTCGCCCCTCCGCGGGTCGCCCTAGGCGAGCCGCCCTCCGCGGGTCGCCCTCCGCGGGTCTCGCCCACTCCCACCGTCATTCGGCACAGAGAGCTCCACCATGTCATTGAACCGACGCGAATTCATCAAGACCCAGGCAGTAGCCGCAGCGGCCGCCACCGCCGGGCTGAGCCTGCCCAACGCGGCGCTTGCCCAGGCCGGCGCGGCACCCTTGCACGTACGTTGGGACAAGGCGCCGTGCCGCTTCTGCGGCACGGGCTGTTCCGTGCTGGTCGGCGTGCAGGACGGCCGGGTCGTGGCCACCCAGGGCGATCCCGAAGCGCCCGTCAACCGCGGGCTCAACTGCATCAAGGGCTATTTCCTTTCGAAGATCATGTATGGCGCCGATCGCCTGACGCAGCCCCTGCTGCGCAAGAAAGACGGCGCATACGACAAGAACGGCGAATTCGTGCCCGTGAGCTGGGACGAAGCCTTCGACATCATGGCGCAGAAATGGAAGCAGGCGCTGGCCAGCGGCGGCCCCGACGCCATCGCCATGTTCGGCTCGGGCCAATGGACCATCTGGGAAGGCTATGCGGCCGCCAAGCTGTACAAGGCCGGCTTTCGCAGCAACAACCTGGACCCCAACGCCCGGCATTGCATGGCCAGCGCGGTCGTCGGGTTCATGCGCACGTTCGGCATCGACGAACCCATGGGCTGCTACGACGACATCGAACATGCCGACGCCTTCGTGCTGTGGGGCTCGAACATGGCCGAGATGCATCCCATCCTGTGGAGCCGCATCACCGACCGCCGCCTGACCCACCCGGGCAGCGAAGTCCACGTGCTGTCGACCTTCGAACACCGCAGTTTCGAGCTGGCCGACAACGGCATGATATTCGTGCCGCAAACCGACCTGGCGATCCTGAACTTTCTGTGCAATTACCTGATCCAGCACGGCAAGGTGGACCACGATTTCGTGGCGCAGCATGTCAATTTCAAGGCCGGCGTAACCGACATCGGTTACGGTCTGCGCCCCAACGACCCACGCGAGCAAGGCGCCACCGCCAATGGCTATGCCGGCTCGGACGGCAAGCCCAAGGGCGACCCTGGCGGCGCAACGCCCAGCACGTTCGAGGCGTTTGCCGAGTTCGTCGCTACCTACACCCTGGACTACACCGCCCGGCTGTCGGGCGTGCCGGCCGAAAAACTGCTGCGGCTGGCCGAGTTGTACGCCGACCCGGGCAAAAAGATCGTGTCGTTCTGGACCATGGGCTTTAACCAGCATACGCGGGGCACATGGGTCAACAACATGATCTACAACGTGCACTTGCTCACAGGCAAGATTTCTCAGCCTGGCTGCGGCCCGTTTTCCCTGACAGGCCAGCCTTCGGCCTGCGGCACGGCGCGCGAGGTGGGAACCTTCGCGCATCGCCTGCCGGCCGACATGGTGGTGGGCAATCCCGCGCACCGCAAGATTGCCGAGCAATTGTGGCAGCTGCCCGAGGGCACCATTGCGGCCAAGGTCGGCCTGCACGCCGTGGCGCAAAGCCGGGCGCTCAAAGATGGCAAGCTCAAGTGCTACTGGACGTCCACCACCAACAACATGCAGGCCGGCCCCAACATCAACGACGAAATCTACCCGGGCTGGCGCAATCCGGAGGCCTTCGTGGTGGTGTCCGACCCATACCCCACGGTGTCGGCATTGTCGGCCGACCTGATCCTGCCTACCGCGATGTGGGTGGAAAAAGAAGGCGCATATGGCAATGCCGAGCGGCGCACGCAGTTCTGGCGACAGCAGGTACGCGCGCCCGGCGAATCGCGGTCCGACCTGTGGCAGTACCTTGAATTTTCCAGGCGGTTCCAGGTCGAGGAAGTCTGGCCGCCCGAACTGCTGGACAAAAAACCCGAATATCGGGGCAAGACGCTGTACGACGTGCTGTACGCCAATGGCGTGTGCGACCGCTATCCGCTGAGCGACGTGGGCTCGGTCAACCAGCATGCCATCGACGGCTACATGAACGACGAATCCGAGCACTTCGGCTTTTACGTGCAGAAAGGCTTGTTCGAAGAATATGCACAGTTCGGACGCGGCCATGCGCACGACCTGGCCGACTTCGACCTGTACCACCGCGCGCGCGGCCTGCGATGGCCTGTGGTCGACGGCAAGGAAACCCTGTGGCGCTTCCGCGAAGGCTACGACCCCTACGTCAAGCAGGGGGAAGGCATCCGCTTCTACGGCAACAAGGACGGTCGCGCGAATATCTTCGCCCTGCCCTACCAGCCGCCGGCCGAAGTTCCGGACGCCGACTACGACCTGTGGCTGTGCACCGGCCGCGTGCTGGAGCACTGGCACACGGGCTCGATGACGCGGCGGGTGCCCGAGCTGCATCGTGCCGTGCCCCAGGCCGTGCTCTTCATGCATCCCGATGACGCCAAGCAGCGGGGGCTGCAGCGCGGCATGCAGTGCAAGATCGCATCACGGCGCGGCGAGGTATACGCCAGCGTCGAGACGCGCGGCCGCAACAAGCCGCCGCGCGGCCTGGTGTACATGCCGTTCTTCGACGAGGGCCGTCTGGTCAACAAACTGACCCTGGACGCGACTTGCCCCTTGTCGAAGGAAACCGACTTCAAGAAATGCGCCGTCAAGGTGCTGAAGGCGTGACGTGAACGGACCTGTTTCCAACCCCGGCGGGCCGGCCGGCCCTACGGGCGATGCCCAGGCGCCGGGCGCGGCGCAGGCTGCAAAGACGGCCGCGTCCGGTCGCCGCCAGTTCCTGCAGCAATCGGCTGCCGCCGCAGGAGGAGCCTGCGCGGCCGCGCTGGGGCTGGGCCTGTACGCAAAACAGGCAAGCTCGCTGCCGGCCGCGGCCCTGCGTCCGCCCGGCGCGCTGGCCGAACCGGAATTCCTGGCCGCCTGCATCCGCTGCGGGCTCTGCGTAAGAGCCTGCCCCTACGATACGCTGCGCCTGGCGACGCTGGGAAGGCCGATTCCTGTCGGAACGCCGTACTTCGACGCACGCGGCGTGCCCTGCGAAATGTGCGAAGACATTCCCTGCGTACCGGCATGCCCGACGGGCGCGCTGGACCACGCCCTGACGCGCATCGAAGACGCGCGCATGGGGCTGGCGGTGCTTATCGACCAGGAAAATTGCCTGAACTTCCAGGGCCTGCGGTGCGACGTGTGTTATCGCGTATGCCCGCTGATCGATACGGCCATCACGCTCGAACGGCAGCACAACCCGCGGTCGGACCGCCACGCCATGTTGCTGCCCACCGTTCATTCTGCGCACTGCACCGGCTGCGGCAAGTGCGAGCAAAGCTGCGTACTGCCGGGCGCCGCCGCCATCAAGGTGCTGCCGCATGCATTGGCGCAGGCGTCCGCTGCGGGCCATTACCGCAAAGGCTGGGAAGAAGCCGAGAAGGCCGGGGGGTCGGTCATCGGCGAGCAGATCCGCCTGCCGGTGCGAGGCCTGGACGACGCGGCAGGAGCGCACAAGCCATGAACGCGACGACACCGAAATCCAGGCGGCCGAGCGTGGCGGGCCGCGACCCGACCGCCGCCGCCATTGCCGGCAAGGGCTGGTGGCGCGCCCACCGCTGGCTGCTGTGGCGGCGCGCCGTGCAGTTCGGCGTGCTTGCGCTTTTCCTGATCGGCCCGGTGACCACGTGGATGACTCGTCAGGGATGGCTGTCGCGTCCCTGGTGGCCCGTGAAAGGCAACCTGTCGTCCAGCCTGACGCTGGACCAGTTGCCGCTCACCGATCCGTATCAGCTGCTGCAAAGCCTGGCGGCCGGCCATACGCCACTGGGCAGCGCGTTCATCGGCACCGCTATCGTGCTGGCGTTCTATCTGCTGTGCGGCGGGCGGGTGTATTGCTCATGGGTGTGCCCCCTGAACCCCGTGACCGACGCGGCCTCGTGGCTGCGCCGCAAGCTGCGGTTGCGCGCCGGAGGCCACGCGCCCCCGAAGCCGTTGCGCATGTGGCTGCTGGCCGCCACGCTGGCGGCATCGGCGGTTACCGGCACGCTTGCCTGGGAATGGGTCAACCCCGTTTCCGTGCTGCATCGCGCCCTGGTGTTCGGAGCCGGCGCCGGGTGGGCGCTGGTGCTGGGCATCTTTGTGTACGACCTGCTGGTTGCGCCGCGCGGATGGTGCGGCCATGTATGCCCGGTAGGCGCGTTCTATGGGTTGCTGGGCCGGCGCGCCCTGCTGCGCGTCAATGCCGCCGGACGCGAGCGGTGCGACAACTGCATGGACTGCTACGCCGTCTGCCCCGAACCCCAGGTAATCAGGCCTGCGCTCAAGGCGGCGGGCCAGGACCATCCCGTCATCCTGGACCGCGACTGCACCACATGCGGGCGCTGCGTCGACGTCTGCCCCCAACAGGTATTCCACATGAGCCACCGGTTCCGCCACAGGAGTTGAACATGAAACGCGTCTTGTACCAGACCGCCCTAGGCCTGCTCGTGGGCCTGCTGACCATCACGCCGCCGGCAGCGGCCGACGTACCGGCCCCCGTCAAGAGCTTGCGCGACGCGCCGGTGGCCGGCGACGAACAGACTGCCGGGCACTATCGCCAGGAACTTGATGCCGGCACCACGCTGCCGCGCGACTTCGTGCAACAACCGCCATTGGTTCCCCATGCCACCAGCAACTACACGGTGACACTCAATTTCAACAAATGCCTGGATTGCCACGGCTGGGCGCGCGCCCAGGCCACCCAGTCGCCGAAAATTTCGGTGACTCACTTCCGCGACGCACTGGGTCGCGAGCTGTCATCGGTGAGCCCGTCGCGCTACTTCTGCCAGCAGTGCCATGTGCCTCAAAGCGACGCCAAGCCGCTGGTGGACAACACTTTCCAGCGCGTCCCGGGCCTGAACTGAGCGAGCATAAGCCATGAACCCAACCAGATGGATCCGGGCCCTGTCGCGCCGCGCGTGGGCCTTGTTGGCCAGCGGCCTGAGCATTGCATTTATTTTGGGCATTGTGTTTTGGGGCGGCTTCAATACGGTGATGGAATGGACCAACACCGAAGCGTTCTGCATTTCGTGCCACGAGATGAACCAGAACGTGTACCAGGAATACCGCAACACGGTGCACTATTCCAATCGCACCGGGGTGCGAGCCGTGTGTTCGGACTGTCACGTTCCCAAAGAATGGGGGCCCAAGATGCTGCGCAAGCTGTACGCGTCCAACGAACTGCTGCACCACTTCCTGGGCACCATCGACACACCGGAAAAGTTCGAAGCCAAGCGCGCCACGCTGGCGCAGAACGAATGGCGGCGCATGAAGGCGAACCACTCGCGCGAATGCCGCAATTGCCACGATTTCAGCTTTTTCGACTACACCGGCCAGGCCGCCAGATCCGCCCGGCAGCATCAACAGGGGCTGGACAGCGGGCAGACCTGCATCGACTGCCACAAGGGCATTGCGCACAGCCTGCCCGCCGTCGACCAGCGCATCGGCCAAGCACGGCCGCAGGCCGTGCCGGACGGCGTGCTGCACGCAGACTGACCGGCCGCGGCCAGCTAGGCCAGGGCAGTATCCAGCAGCATCATCAGCACGAAGCCCAGCATCAACCCGCAAGTGGCATATACCTCATGCCCCTTGCGGTGTGATTCGGGAATGATCTCGTGGCTGATCACGAACAACATGGCGCCGGCGGCGAAACCCAAGCCCCACGGCAACAACGACGCAGACCAGCCCACCACCACGGCGCCCACCAGGGCGCCCAGCGGCTCGACCAACCCCGACAGCATTCCCAGGGCGACGGCAAAACTGCGCCGGTACCCCGCCGCCAGCAGCGCGAGCGAAACGACCAGCCCTTCCGGAACGTCCTGTATGGCGATACCGGTGGCCAGGGCGGTGCCGCGCACCGGATCACCGCCTACATAACTCACCCCGATGGCCAGGCCCTCGGGCACGTTGTGCAGGGCAATGGCGATCACGAACAGCCAGGTGCGGCGCAGGCGGCGCGTTTCCAGGCCTTCTTTGCCTTTGATGAAATGTTCGTGCGGCAACAGCCGGTCCATCAGCAGCAGGGCCGCCGCGCCGATCAGCAGGGCCGCCCCCACGATGCCGCCCGCGCCCCACGCGCCGTACCCCAGGGCGGAGGCCGCGGCAATGCCGGGCACCACCAGCGAAAACGCGCACGCAGCCAGCATGACGCCCGCGCCGAAGCCGAACATGGTGTCCTGCACCTTTTCGGACAGCGTCTGCGAGAACATCACCGGCACCGTGCCCAGGGCCGTGGCTGCGGCCGCCAGCAGGCCGCCCGCCAGGGCATCGGCCACATGTGGCGCACGCGGGGTCAGGTAGGCCCAGAGCGAATGCAAGCCCAGGCAGGCGACCAGCACCGCCAGGGTCCAGACGCTGATACTGGTAAGCGGCGGTCGTACGCGATGGCGGCTGAAGGTGTTCATCTGAATGGGTACCGCAAGAAGGTTGAACCCATGTCCGGCAGGCAAGCCGGCCCGCGCCTAGGATTTGGCGGCGTCGTAGCGGCGCGCGACTTCATCCCAGTGGACAACGTTGAAGAATGCGGCGATGTAATCCGGCCGGCGATTCTGGTACTTCAGGTAGTAGGCGTGTTCCCAGACGTCCAGCCCCAGGATCGGCGTATTCCCATGCATCAGGGGGCTGTCCTGGTTGGCCGTGCTTTCCACCATCAGCTTACCCTGGGGCGTGACGCTCAGCCACGCCCAGCCGCTGCCGAACCGCGTCAGGGCCGCCTTGGTAAAGGCATCGCGAAACGCGTCCATCCCGCCAAGCTCGGCATCCAGCGCGGCCGACAGGGCGCCGCCGGGCTGCCCGCCGCCCTGCGGGGACATCACCGTCCAGAAAAGACTGTGGTTGGCGTGGCCGCCGCCGTTGTTGCGCACGGGGCCACGCACCGATTCGGGCAACGTATCCAGCCGGCGCATCAGGTCGTCGATGGGCTGGTCCGTCGGCAGCCCGGCGCCTTCCAGGGCGGCGTTCAGGTTGTTGATGTAAGTCTGGTGATGCTTCGTGTAATGGATTTCCATCGTCTGCGAGTCGATGTGCGGCTCCAGTGCATCGTAGGCATAGGGTAGCTCGGGCAAGGTGTAGGGCATGCGAACCTCCGATAGGTGTCAATGCTTGCAGCGGGTGCTCGAGCCGTCAGGCGCAGCAACCCGTGTGCCTGTCGACGCGACCCTTGCCGCCGGCATCTCCGATAAATTTAATCTAAATGATAGTTATTTCTATTCAGAAATACAATCGGCGGCCTGGCGTTCGCGCGCCGCGCGCGGGCCCTCAGAGCGCGCGGCCGCAGGCCACGGCGGAAGCCCATGCCCACTGGAAGTTGTAGCCTCCCAGCCAGCCTGTTACGTCGACTGCTTCGCCAATAAAGTACAAACCGGCAACCGAACGGGCCTGCATGGATTTCTGGTCGAGTCCGCGCGTGTCCACGCCGCCGCGCATGACTTCGGCCTTTTTGTAACCCGCGGTACCGCTGGGCACCAGCCGCCACTGATGAATGCCCTGCCCCAGTGCGCGCAGCGTCTTGTCTGGCGTATCGGCCAGGCGCATGGTGGCCAACCCCGGATAGCCGTTCTGTTCGGCCAAATGCAGCCACTGATCCGCCAGGCGGCGCGGCCACAGGCCGCTGAGCACGGTATGCAACTGCTGGCGGTTGCCCGGTTTGTCGGCAATCAGCGCTTCGGCCAGGTTGCGGCCCGCCGCCAGGTCGATGACGATGGCTTCGCCGGGCTGCCAATAACTGGATATCTGCAGGATCGCCGGCCCCGACAGGCCGCGATGGGTAAACAACAAGTCTTCGAGGAACTCGCCGCGCGCGCGGCCGCTGCCGGTGGCGAGCGAGACCTCGATTGCCACGCCCGAAAGCTCGGCAAACGGCCGCCACTGGACCGCATCGAAAGTCAGCGGAACCAGGGCGGGCCTGGGCTCGATCACTTTCAGGCCGAACTGCCGCGCGAGCTTCAAGGCGAAATCGGTGGCGCCCAATTGCGGGATGGCCATGCCGCCCGTGGCAACGACCAGTTTGGCGGCATGGATCTCGCCCTGACTGGTGCGCAGCACGTAGCCCGCATCGCTGCGCGCCACTTCGGCCACGCGGCACGGCATGCGCCATTGCACTCCGGCGGCCTGGCACTCGGCGCGCAGCATGTCGATGATGGATTCGCTGCTGTCGTCGCAGAAGAGCTGCCCGCGATGCTTTTCGTGCCAGGAAATGCGATGGCGGCGCAGCAGGTCCAGGAAGTCCTGGGGCGTATACCCCGCCAGGGCCGAGCGGCAGAAATGCGGGTTTTCGGACAGGAAGTTGGCCGGCCCGGCGCCGATATTGGTGAAGTTGCAACGTCCGCCGCCGGAGATGCGGATTTTCTCGGCCAGGCGCTCGGCATGGTCGAGCAGCACGACCCGCAGGCCGCGCTGCCCCGCCACGCTGGCGCACATCATGCCGGCGGCGCCCGCGCCGATGACGGCTACGTCGAACATCATCGGCATGCGCCGGCAGGCCAGTACACCGTCAGTCTTCGATCAGGCAGTCGACGTAGTAGCGCTTGGAGCCGTCCGGGCCGGTTTCTTCGGCCAGCCCGTGGATGTACGTCTCGAAGCCCGGATAGCGCTCGTTGAATTCGCGGGCGAACTGCAGATACTGCACGATGGTGCGGTTGAAGCGTTCGCCCGGGATCAGCAACGGAATGCCCGGCGGATACGGGGTAAGCAGTACGCCCGTGACGCGGCCCTCGAGCTGGTCGATCTCGACGCGCTCGACCTCGCGGTGCGCCATGCGGGCGAAGGCGTCCGACGGCTTGAGCGCGGGCACCATGTCGCTGAGGTACATCTCGGTGGTCAGGCGCGCCACGTCCTTGTCGCGATAGGCTTCGTGGATTTGCTGGCACAGGTCGCGCAGGCCCATGCGTTCATAGCGGCGGTGGTCGCGGCAGAAGTCGGGCAGGATGCGCCACAGCGGCTGGTTGCGGTCGTAGTCGTCCTTGAACTGCTGCAGCGCCGTCAGCAGCGTGTTCCACCGGCCCTTGGTGATGCCGATGGTAAACAGGATAAAGAACGAGTACAGGCCGGTTTTTTCCACCACGACGCCATGCTCGGTCAGGTACTTGGACACCAGGGCGGCCGGGATGCCGGTTTCACCGAAGCTGCCCGACATATCCAGCCCCGGCGTAATGATGGTGGCCTTGATGGGATCGAGCATGTTGAAGCCCGGCGCCAGGTCGCCGAAGCCGTGCCAGTGGTCGTTGGCTTCCAGCACCCAGTCGCCGCGGTTGCCGATGCCCTCGGACACCAGCCGGTTCGGGCCCCATACCTTGAACCACCAGTCGTTCTTGCCGAACTCGGATTCCACCTTGCGCATGGCGCGCCGGAAGTCCAGGGCCTCGCGGATGCTTTCCTCGACCAGGGCCGTGCCGCCCGGAGGCTCCATCATGGCCGCGGCCACATCGCACGAGGCGATGATGGCGTACTGGGGCGAGGTCGAGGTGTGCATCAGGTACGCCTCGTTGAAGATATTGCGGTCGAGCTTGCGGGTCTCGGACTCTTGCACAATGATCTGCGACGCCTGCGAAATGCCGGCCAGCAGCTTGTGCGTCGAATGCGTGGCGAACACCATCGGTTCCTGGGGGCGCGGACGGCCCGGCCCGATGGCATGCATGTCTTTATAGAAGTCGTGAAATGCCGCATGCGGCAGCCAGGCTTCGTCGAAATGCAGCGTATCGACGTAGCTGCCCAGCTGCTTCTTGATCATCTCGACGTTGTAAATCACGCCATCGTACGTGCTTTGCGTCAGCGTCAGGATGCGCGGCTTCTTGTTCGCAGCCTGCCGCGCGAAGGGGTTGGCCTCGATCTTTTTCTGGATGTTTTCGGGATGGAATTCCTCGAGCGGAATCGGCCCGATGATGCCCAGGTGGTTGCGCGTGGGACGCAGGAACACCGGGATCGCGCCCGTCATGGTAATGGCGTGCAGGATGGACTTGTGGCAGTTGCGGTCTACCACCACGACGTCGCCCGCGGCGACGTTGGCGTGCCACACCACCTTGTTCGACGTGGACGTGCCGTTGGTCACGAAGAAACAGTGGTCGGCATGGAAAATGCGCGCGGCGTTGAGTTCGGACTCGGCCACCGGGCCGGTGTGGTCCAGCAGCTGCCCCAGCTCGTCCACGGCGTTGCACACGTCGGCGCGCAGCATGTTTTCGCCGAAGAACTGGTGGAACATCTGCCCCACCGGACTTTTCAGGAAGGCCACCCCGCCGGAGTGCCCCGGGCAATGCCAGGAATAGGAACCGTCTTGCGCGTAGTGAACCAGCTCGCGAAAGAACGGTGGCGCCAGGCCGTCGACGTAGCTGCGCGCCTCGCGGATGATGTGACGCGCCACGAACTCGGGCGTGTCTTCGAACATGTGAATGAAGCCGTGCAGCTCGCGCAGGATGTCGTTGGGAATGTGCTCGGACGTGCGCGTCTCGCCGTACAGATAGATGGGGATATCGGCGTTGCGAAAGCGCAGTTCGCCAATAAAAGAACGCAGGTTCTTGATGGCGCTGGCCACGTCCTCCGGGGAGTCCTCGTCGAACTCTTCATCGTCGATCGACAGGATGAACGCGCTGGCGCGGCTTTGCTGCTGGGCGAACGAGCTGAGATCGCCGTAGCTGGTGACACCGATCACCTCGACACCTTCGGCCTCGATGGCGGCTGCCAGCGCGCGAATCCCCAGGCCCGAGGCGTTCTCGGAACGATAGTCTTCGTCGATGATGAAAATGGGGAAGCGGAATTTCATGCGGGCGCTCCAGGGCGAGGCAAAACGGAGGCGAGTGTACTGCGGGTTTCTGGCCGCAGGTGAACAAATTGCCGCCCGGCGACGGGCGGCAATTAAAAGCCGAATTGTAGGCCGCTTTGCGAGCAGGCGCAGGCGGGTGCAGGGACGGGCTGGCGGGATGCGCGACCGGCCGGCCGCCGCGCCTATCGTATGGTGTCCGACCGCCGGTCGGTGACGGCGCGCACATAGTGCTGGAAGAACTCGGGAAGGCGTTCTGCCGGCCCATTGCGCACGCAGCGTTCCACTTTTGCGATGGCGCACAGGCACACTTCGAATTCGGGTTCGCCCGTGACCAGCACGACGGGATCATCGTCGTCGCACACTTCGTACAAGCCCCCGTAATGGCGCCGGGCGACTTCGTACAGATAAGCCGCCGCGCCGACCGTTTGCATGGGGGTAAGGGCCAGGCGCCCGCTGTGCGCCTCTTGCAGCACGGCATCCAGGGCCGCGACGCTTGGCATGGAGTAATCCAGGGCCGCCGGGCTGGGGACGGCCTTGCGGAAGTCTTCGGCCGCATTCTGGACGCGCTCGATGAATTCGTCTTGCACTTCCAGGGCGACTTCTTGCTGCGTAGATTTGCGTACACCGAACATGGCTGGCTCCTGTACCGGCAGACCGCGTGTTAGGGTGATTTCATTATATTGGCCGCACCTTGGCGACGACCGCGGGCAAGTGGCGATATGCGATGCTGGTTACGAACCCGTACGCCATGTCACGGGTGCGGCAGCCGGGTGTTGCGGCCACGCTCGTCTAGAGGCAGACGCCTTGCGCGCCCGCTGGCGGCCGCGCATACTGACACTTTGCGAAACGCTATTTTGTTGCACGCGCGCAACGCGGCAGGCAGCCCGTAACCATGCACGTCCTGATCAACATCGATGTCGACGACCTGGATCGCGCGGTGCAGTTCTACCGCGATGCATTCGGGCTGGAAACCACCCGCCGCTTCGGCGGCGACGGCGTCGAGATGCTGGGTGCGGGCGCGCCCATTTACCTGTTGCGCAAGGCGCAGGGCACGCGACCCGCCGGCACGGTGACCGGCGGGCGCGACTACGCGCGCCACTGGACGCCCATACACCTGGATTTCGTGGTCGACGACCTGGATGCCGCCACGGACAAGGCCGTGGCGGCCGGCGCCATACTGGAAAGCCCGCCGCAGTCGCACGCGTGGGGCCGCATCGCCCACCTGAGCGATCCGTTCGGCCATGGCGTGTGCATCCTGCAGTTCCTGGGGCAGGGTTACGACGCGGTATCCACACCGGGAAACAGCCCGCCGTGAGCGCCGGATTACGCCTGCGCAACGATGGCTGAAGACGCGCACACTTCGCGCACGATGCAGGAAAACCGCTCCTCCGCTTCCAACGGAACGTCGCGTACCTGACGTATCAGGCTGATCGGCGGCAAGTCCCAGTTCCATTCCCACGCAACGCGGGCCACGCCGCCGGCCTGTTCCATGTCATGGGCGATGTCTTCGGGCACGATGGACAACAGGTTCTGGTTATTGCGCAGCATGCCGGCGATGACATCTACCGAGTAAGTCTGTACGCGCGCCACGGGCGGGCGCACCTGCTGGCGCGTGAACAGTTCCGTAACCATATTGCCGATAGGCGTGGCCGACGACGGCAGGATCCAGTCGACTTGCGCCAACATCCGCCAGTCGGGCCGCGTACGCGCGATGCGCCGGGCCAGGGCGGGGTGCGCGACCAGCGCCGGCCGTTGCGCATAGAGCACCTGGTGCCACATGTTGTCCAGGCCCACGGCCGCCGCGGCGCGGCCGATGACGCAATCGATCTCGTGGCCCCGCATTTCCTGCAGCAGGCGGTCGGTGGTGGCGCGATGCAAGACCACGTCGATGCCTTCGGCACACAATCGTTCAAGCACGGGGGTCAGTATTCGCCCTGAAACGAACGGGATCACGCCGACCCGCAGCTGGGCGGCGCGGCCGGAACGCACGGTTTCCATTTCCTGCCCCCAGTGGTCCAGGTCGAGCATCATGCGCTCGGCCCGTGCCAGTGCCAGCTGCCCGAGCGGCGTGGGCAGCAGCCCCTGGCGCGAACGTACGAACAACGGGCCCTCGAAGATGTCTTCGATCTCGGCAAGCGATTTCGTGGCTGCGGGCTGGCTGATGCCCATGGCGTCGGCGGCCCGTGTCAGCGAGCGCAGGCGCCCGAGCCGGGTGAGCAAGGTCAGGTGGCGCAGCTTCAGGCGCGACAGCAGGCGCTGGGAGTGGCTTGAAAGTCCGCTGGATGGGCTGGCGACTGACATAACCAAATGCTTATCTATCTATGTGAAAACAGCATAGTACTGTTATTCGTGCTGACTATACTGGGCCGGTCTCGATGACGATCTTCCAGGTATTGGCATGTCCGCTCCCCGCTTTACCACCCGCCCGGAAATCCGCGGCACGTTTGGCGTGGTCTCGTCCACGCATTGGCTGGCTTCGCAGGTGGCCATGGGCGTACTGGAACGCGGCGGCAATGCCTTCGATGCCGCCGTCGCCGGCGGCTTCATGCTGCAGATTGTCGAACCGCACCTGAACGGCCCGGGCGGCGAAGTACCCATCCTGCTCTGGAACGAAAAAGATCCCCGCATACAGTCGCTGTGCGGGCAGGGAACGGCGCCGCAGCTGGCCACGCCCGCATACTTTCGCCGGCTGGGCCTGGACATGGTGCCGGGCGTGGGGCTGTTGCCGGCCACCGTGCCCGGCGCCTTCGGCGCCTGGATGACGATGCTGCGCGACCACGGCACCTGGGAACTGGCCGACGTGCTGCGTCCGGCGATCGACTATGCCCGCCACGGGTTCCCGCTGGTGCCTCGCATCGTGCAGGCGATCTATGCAGTGCAGGACCTGTTCCGCCAAGAATGGAAAAGCTCGGCCGAGGTCTGGCTGCCCGCCGGCAAGGTGCCCCACCCCGACCGCCTGATGCGCACGCCGGCCATTGCCGACACCTATGCGCGCATCGCCGCCGAAGCCAACAATCGGGGCAGCGACCGCCGTGCGCGCATCAATGCCGCGCTGGATATCTGGTATCGCGGCTTCGTTGCGAAAGCCATCGACAAGGCCTACCGCCAGCCTGTGCGCGATTGCACCGGCGAGTGCAATGCAGGCCTGCTGCGGCGCGAAGACATGGCCGACTGGCGCGCCACTTATGAAGAGCCCGCCACACTGGACTTCGGGCGTTTTACCGTGGCCAAATGCGGGCCGTGGTCGCAAGGGCCGGTTTTCCTGCAACAGCTGGCGATGGCTCGCCACCTGCAGCTGGCCGGGCTCGCCGCGGATTCGCCGGTTTTCGTGCACAGGATCGCCGAGGCCGCAAAACTTGCTTTTGCAGACAGGCTGGCATGGTACGGCGACCCGCTATACAACGATGTGCCCCTGGCGGCGCTGCTGTCGGATGATTATGCGTTGTCGCGCGCGGCGCTGATTACAGAGCAGGCCTCGCGCGAGCTGCGGCCCGGCTCGCCCGCAGGCCGCGCGCCCGCGATGCCGGACCTGGACGCAGCGCGCCGCGCGCTGGCGCAGGCCGACACGCGCTTCGGCGTGGGCGAGCCCACGTTCGCCCAATTGCCGCCGGTGGGCGAATGGCTGGAGCGCGAACTGTTTGTCGGCGATACGTGCCACATCGATGTCATCGACAAAGACGGCAACATGGTGGCCGCCACGCCATCGGGGGGCTGGCTGTCGTCCAGCCCGGCGGTGCCCGGCCTGGGTTTTTCACTGACGACACGCCTGCAGATGACCTGGCTGGACGATGGCGTGGCGGGCCAGCTGCGGCCCGGCGCGCGCCCCTGCACCACGCTGTCTCCAGGCATGGCATTGCGCGACGGGCAACCTTATATGGCGTTCGGCACACCGGGCGGCGACCAGCAGGACCAATGGACCGTGGCTTTTTTCCTGCGCCATGCGTTGTGCGGCATGAACTTGCAGGAGGCCATCGACAGCCCGTCGTGGCATATCGACCACTTTCCTGGTTCGTTCTGGCCGCGCACCACCACGCTGAACCGCATCACGGTCGAATCGCGCATGCCGCAAGCCACCCTGGACGCGCTGCGCACGGCAGGCCACGACCTGGCGGTAGGCGCGCCGTGGTCGGAAGGGCGCATCAGCGTCTGCACGCGCGAACCGGCCGGCGGCGGCGCGAACCTGCTGCGCGCGGGCGCCAACCCGCGCGGCATGCAAAGTTACGCGGTCGGCCGATAGGCCCCGTACCCGGCACAAAACCTGATTACCAACGATCGCCCATCTCGCGATTTCATTTTGCACGGCGGCGCTTGCCGCAAAAACAAGGGGAACCAACCATGACCTATTCATTACGCAACGCATTGCGCGGACTTGTGCTGGCGGCGGGCATATTGCCTGCCGCCGCGATGGCCGCGTGGCCGGAAAAACCCGTCACGCTTATCGTGCCGTGGGCGGCCGGCGGCTCGACCGACATCCTGGCGCGCATGCTGTCCGAACACATGACCAAGAGCTACGGCCAGCCTGTCATCGTCGAGAACCGATCGGGCGCATCGGGCAATATCGGTTCGGCGATGGTGGCGCGCGCCGCGCCGGACGGCTACACGCTGCTGATCGGCTCGATGAGCACGCACACCATGAACGAAGCGCTTTACGACAACATGCCTTTTGACGGCGTCAAGAGCTTCACGCCCATCGCCCAGCTGGCGCTGGTGACCAACACGATGGTGGTGAACCCGTCGGTGCCCGCCAACACCGTGCAGGAATTCATCGAATACGCGCGCGCCAACCCGCAAGACATCGCCTATGCATCGGCCGGCCCGGGTTCGACCAACCATCTCAGCGCGGCCATGTTTGAAAAGGCGACGGGCATCGAGATGATGCATGTGCCCTACCGGGGCGGCGCGCCCGCCGTGCTGGATACCGTGGCGGACCGCACGCAGCTGCTGTTCAGCGCCGGCACGCAGACGCTGCCGCATGTGCAGGCCGGCAAGCTGAAACTGCTGGCGGTTACCGAGACCCAACGCTCGCCCCTGCTCAAGGATGTGCCCATCGTGGCCGAAACCGTGCCCGGCTATTCAATGGAAGTCTGGTACGGCGCTTTCGGTCCGGCCGGCATGGACCCGGCGCTGGTGGCCGACCTGAACAAAGAGATCAACCGCATCCTGGCGCTGCCCGAAGTGCAGAAAAAAATGGGCGACATGGGTGTGCTGGTTACGCAGTCTACGCCCGAAGATTTCGCCAGGACGGTGGAAAGCGACGCACAGAAGTACACCAAGATCGTGCGCGACCTGGGGATCAAGGCGCAATGACGGATCTGCATGAACGCATTGCGGCCGCCGTCGCCCGCAGCGGCGCGCTGATCGACGCACTGGGCGGCCGGGACCCTGCAGCCATTTTTGGCGAGCTGGACCGCTGGGCTCACGGCGTGCTGCGCCAGGCGCTGTGTACGGTCAATCGCTACGACGCCGAGAACATGGCGGTCGTACGGTTGTACAGCTCAGACCCGGTGTCTTATCCGCCGGGCGGCTCGAAGCAGAAACGCGGCATGCCGTGGGCAGAGCATGTGCTGCTGCGGCGCCGCGTGTATGTGGGCGAAGGCGCCGACGCGATCCGGGCGTCGTTCGATGACCATGCGGCGATACTGGGGCTGGGATTGCAGTCGGTGATCAACGTGCCGGTAGTGGCCGATGACGTGTGCCTGGGCACCGTGAACTTTCTGATGCGCGAACCCCGCATCGAGGATGCGCACGTCAGCTTCGCCCGACTGGCGGCGCATGTGGCCGCGCCCGCTTTCGCGCGCTGAACGATGCTGCGACCGCGGGGCGGGCCGATGGGCCTGCCCCGCCCGCCGGATCGCCGGACCGCCGGGCCGCCGGATCGCCGGGCCGCCGGATCGCCGGGCCGCCGGATGATCAGGTGCGCGGCAGCGTGACGCCGCGCTGGCCCTGATACTTGCCGCCGCGATCACGATACGAGGTTTCGCAGACTTCGTCGCTTTCCAGGAACAGCATCTGCGCGCAGCCTTCGCCGGCGTAGATCTTGGCGGGCAAGGGCGTGGTGTTGGAAAACTCGAGCGTGACGTGGCCTTCCCATTCGGGTTCAAGCGGCGTGACGTTGACGATGATGCCGCAACGCGCGTAGGTGCTCTTGCCCAGGCAGATGGTGAGTACGCTGCGGGGGATGCGGAAATACTCGACCGTGCGCGCCAGTGCGAACGAGTTGGGCGGGATGATGCAGACATCGCCCTTGAAGTCCACGAATGACTTTTCGTCGAACTGCTTGGGGTCGACGATGGTGGAATTGATGTTGGTGAAGATCTTGAATTCGTCGGCGCAGCGCACGTCGTAGCCGTAGCTGCTGGTGCCATAGCTGACGATACGGCCGCCATTGGCGGTACGGACCTGGCCGGCCTCGAACGGTTCGATCATGCCGGCCTCGGCCGCGCGGCGGATCCAGCGGTCGCTTTTGATGCTCATGAAATTTGCCCCGGTTGGTTGCCGGCTATTTTATCTGCTTGCGCAAGCCGGCGGCCCCTGCGGCGGTCAAGGGCGGGCGGCTCAATCGTCAAAGAAGGTGCGATAGACCAGCGCAATGCCGCTCACGGTACCACCTTTCAAGTCCAGCGACAGGCCGCGCGCCAGGCGATAGCTCAGCCGCCCCACGGTTTCGGAGCCGGACATGGCCTGCTCGACGCTGAGCGTGATGCCATTGGCGAAGCGCTTGCTGGCGACCACGAATTGGGTGGCCAGCGCGCTGTTGCTGTCCATGTTGATCTGGCTGGCCACGGTGCGGTCGGGCAGCAGGCTGCCCGAACTGCCGACGGTACCCGAGCGGATGCTGAGCTCGTCCAGCCCCAGCTGCCGGTAGAAAGGCTGCCCGCCCCCCAGCAGCGCCGTGCCCACCGACAGCAGCAGCGCGGCGTCGCTGCCGCCTTCGTCCGGGCCGCGGCCCAGGATCAGCCACGACAGTTTCTCGACATCGCTGACTTCGGGGTAGGACACCAGGTCGATACGGGGACGCTGCGCCGTGCCACTGACCCGCACGCCTGCCTCGACCTGCTCGCCCGTGCGCAGCGCCTCGATGTCGAGCAAGGGGTTATCCAGCCTGCCCTGGAAGGTAAGCGTGCCGCGCCGCAGGCGCAGCTTCTGCCCGTAGGCTTCGATGCCGCCGCCGCGCGTGCGCAGCGCGCCCAGCCCGGTCAGGCGGCCGTCGGCCATGCGGATCTCGATGGCGCCCACCAGCCCCGCATCCAGCCCCATGCCGGTGATGTAGAAGCGCGGACCCATGTCGAACTTCAGGTTCATGGACATCTGCAGCGGCGAGGATCGCGCCTGCTCGTCCTGCCCCGCGCGGATCACTCGCACGTCGTCATCCAGGCTGGGCACGCCTTGCAGGATTTCCAGGCTGAACCAGCCCGCGTCGGCGACGAGGTCACCAGTGATGGACAGACGGGGCAGCTGCGCGTCGATATCGACGTTGCCCGATACCATCGCGTAACGGTCCGAGCGTTGCAGCGCCGGAAAACGGTGCAGCTTGACGCGCACCGCGCCCCGGTTCTGCAGCAGGTCCCAGTGCCCGGTGGCTTCCACGTAGCCGTCCTTGGCATCGGGATTGGTGGTGATCCATTCGCGGGTGCGCCATTCGTCGGGCATGACGCGCAGCGACGCCGGGAACCGCAGCGTATCCAGTACCAGGCGGGTGCCTTCCAGATGCGCGGCCAGCGTACCGTCGATCAGGCGTACGCCGTCGTCGATGCGAACCACACGCAACGACTGCCCGTGCAGCGTGCCGGAGCTGGTCCATTTGCCGTTGAGCGTGCCTTGCACGGCAAGGTCGGCTCGCAGCTTGCCGCGCACTTCCATGGTGTCGCCCAGGAACAGATCGATCCACGTCAGATCGGAAATGTCGGCCTTGAGGTTGGCGCGCATGGGGCGGCGCTCGTCCAGGGCAAAGCCCCCCGAAGGGCTGGCAAGCAACATGGCGGTCGCCGTCGCCGACAGCGTGCCCATTTGCCGGGTGCGCACGTCCAGCGTGGCGTCGAGCTGGCTGACGCCGGGCCCCGTACGCCTGGCCGCCACGTCCAGCACAAGATCGGTCAGCCCCAGCGCAATGGGGGGATCGCCGGGAATGCGCAAGTCGCCGTCGCGGCGCGCCAGCCTTGCGCTGCCGGCCAGAGCGCCATCGAAGCGCAGGTTCCAGGACGCGTCCAGCGCGATGCGCCGTTGCGCATCGGGCACGCGCGGGTTGACCCTGCCGCCGCTGGCCGTGCGCGCGGCCTGGGGGTCGAGGGCGCGCAGAATCTGCCGCACCATCGGGGTCGTGAGCACGAGATTGTCGGCCCGGCCCGCGGTTTCCCAGTGTGCGCCGCCGCCGCGCGAACCTTGGTGGGCGATGACCACGCGCTGCTTGTCCGGCAGGCGCAGCGTAAGCTGGGTGGCGCCCAGCTGCCACTGCCAGTCAGGCTCGACGGCCGATGGCACGAGCTCGAGCTCGACGGGCTGCAGCTCCAGCGAAAAATCCATCGAACTGGCGGCCAGCCGCTCGATGCGGCCGCGCCAGCCCGGCGCGCCCCCGGCCGCACCCCGCGCCGGCCCCCAGCCGCCCGCAAAGCCCAGCTCGGCGCGGATCGGGGCCCGCCCCAAGGTATCGGCACGGGTATCGGCCGGCGTATAGCGCGCGTTGAATTGCCCGCGATGCTGTTCGAGCCGCCCATCGAGCTTGCCCTGTAATGTGACGCCCCCCGGCACGCCCGGCCAGAAAGCATCCAGCCTGGGCAAGTTCGCGTCCAGCGCGAGCGCCCCCTGCCCCTGGGTGAGCTGGCCCTGCGCGCGCAGCCGGTTGGGCCCCAGGGTCAGGTCCAGGTTCAGGTCGCGCAACTGGTAGCCTGCCAGCGGATCGGCCCGGACCTCCCCGGGCGCGCCAGGCTTGGCGGCAGGCGGCGCCGGCAACGCATCGACCCGGCCCGCCAGGGTGCCGGCAAGCGGGTGCTGATTCCAGCGGCTGCCCGGAGCGACGGAAGCTTGCACCTGCGCATGCCGCAGTTCGTAGGCGCCCGCCACCTGGGCATCGACCGCCACGCTTGCGCTGAGCCGCGCGGCAGGCAGCGCATCGCCCGCCAATGTCGCCAGATCCAGGCGCTGCGCATCGAGTGTGGCTTTCACCTGGTCCAGGCCCGGCTGGCCGGCCAGGGGCTGCCGGTCGAACGTGGCCGCCAGCCCCGATTTATCTGCCAGCCGCAAATCGAGTTTGGCGGTGATCAAAGGAAAAGCCTGTGCGGGAGCGAGGCCCGCATGCCCTTCCAGCGACAGCGCGCCATCTGCGGTGGAGCCATCGAGCTGCACGTCGAGCCGGTCCAGCGTGCCCTGGGCAGCAACGCGCAAGGACGCGGCGCACGCGGACGCGGGCTCGCCGGGATGCGCTTCGCCTTCCGCGCCGGGCTCGTCCGCGCCGCGCGTGTGGTCGGCTGGCGGCTTGGCGGCCGCCAGCTTGCGGCTTGCGCACAGGGGCGAGCCGGCGCCCACGCCTTGCGCCGCGATGCCCAGCTGCGCCCGCATGGGCCAGGGCGCCGCCAGCTGCAGCAGGTGCGCCTGGCCGCTCAGGTCGGCCTGCTCCGACCCATGGGCCACGTGCAGACTGTGCAGGCGCAGTTGCGCGCCTTGCGCATCGACTTGCAGCGCGGCCGCCAGGTCGGCGATGGCCACGGGTACCGGCTCGCCGTTCGTACGCAAGTCCAGCGAGCCCAGCGCCAGGCGGTCGAGCCGGATATCGACCGGCAGCGCCGGCAGGGCGAAGGGGTCGGCAGCGGGTTCCGGGTCGGGCTCGACGCCGGGCTGCAAGGCGATGTAGGCATGCGCGGCGGACAGTTCGCGCACGTGCAGCAAGCGCTCGCCCAGCGCGCGCCAGCGCACGTCGAGCCGCAGGTCGGCAATGTCGATGGCGACGCCGGGCAGCGCAAGCTGCAGGCGCCCCACGTCCAGGCCGCCCAGCACGCTGCCTGTGATCCGTTCGGCACGCCCGTCGAACTGCTGCGCGACCGTCGTGAGCAACATGCGCGTGCCGGCCTGCGTGCCCGTCAGCCACGCGCCGAAGGCGCACAACAACACCACCAGCGTAATGGGCACGGGCAGCCACCACACCAGCAGGTGGCGAAACACGGCACGCAAACGCTTCAAAACGCGATCCCCAATGAAAAATGCAGGCGCAAGTCGCGCTCGCGCTGCCCGTATGCCAGGTCCAGGAACAAGGGGCCGGCCGGCGTACGCACCCGCGCGCCCACGCCATAGCCCAGGTGCCATTCCATGCTGCCGAAGGTCTCGGCCGCGTCGCCCGCGTCGACGAATACACCCATGCCCCAGCGCTCGTTGAAATAATGGTCGTACTCGATGCTGGCCACCGCCAGGCTGGCCGCGCCAACGACCGCGTCATCACGGTCGACGCCGATACTTTGATAACGGTAGCCGCGAATGGAGCGCGCCCCGCCGGTGCGAAAACCGAAGTCATCGGGCACCCGGGTATCCGAATCGGACCATACGCGCCCCACTTCGCCGCGCACGGTAAGCACGTCGCGTTCGCCCACCGGCCACCACTTCTGCCCCCGCAGGCGCACCCGGAAGAAGGGGTCGCCGCTGTCGAGCACCACGCCTATGCCGCCGCCCACGGCGATCAGGTTGCCTTCGCGCGGGTCATACTTGTTGTCGACATCGCGCCGCAGCCATTCGGATGTCAGGGTGCCGCTGGGCAGATCGTATTCGTCGCCTCCGTCGATCTTGACGTGGTCGTGCGCCAGGAGCACACCCCAGCGGTTTTCGTACTGGACGCGGCTGTCGCCCGCGCCCTGCCGCACTCGCAGCCGGGTCGCGCCCAACGCCACGCGGCGTACATCCAGGCCCTGGATATCGGAATGATCCGCCAGCAGCCCGATCGAGTCGCGCTGGCCTTTTTCATCGGGCGGCAGATGAAAATCCAGGTAGGCACGCTGGCGCAGGCGGTCGACGCCTATGCCGCTTTCAAGCGTGACCGGCACGCCGAACACGACGTTCTGCCGGTAAGTGGTTTCGGCGCGCACACCCGCGTCGCTATCCACGCCCAGCGACACCGCCACGCGCCGGGCCGGCGCCTCGACTACACGCACGTCCACCGGCAAGGTGATTTCGCCGTCGGAATCGTAGGCCGGCGCCGGCCCGGCCTCGGGCCCGCCCGCCACCTGCGGATCGCCCATCGGCGTGTCGGCCGCCAACCCGCTGGAGCCCGGCGCGCGGGCGCGTTCGGTTTGCGTGGCGGCCGGACGGTCGGATGGGCGTTGCGCCTGCGGCGACGCGTCGGCGGGCGTCGGGTCCAGGGTAACGAAAGCGCCTCGGAAGAACGACGTGGTCTGCAGGTCCTGCTGCCAGGCGTCGAGCTCGTCCTGGTTGAACGGATCGCCCTGGTCGTAGCGCACATAGCGCCGCACCAGCGATTCGGGCACGCGCCGCAGGCCTTGGGTGTTCAGCGGCCCCATGCGCACCAGCGGCCCGCTGTCGATGGTGACCGACAGATGCACTTCGGCCGTATCGGCATGTACCACTGCGTCGGACGCCGCCATATGCGCCAGCATGAAATCGCGCGCCGCCACGGCGTCCAGCAGCGTCGATTTGGCGCGGTTCCAGTCGGCGTTGATGAAAGGCTGGCCGACGCCCAGCAGCCAGTCTTTGCGCAGCTGCGCCACGCGCTCGGCATATTCGGCACGCGTGATGCGGCCCGTGAATTTGAGCTCGACGGATGCCACGTGCGCGCGCTTGCCCGGCTGGATGGAAATATCCCAGGTTTCGCCAGCGACATCGGTGCCCGTTTCGAGCGTGACAGTAGGCGAAAAGTACCCTTGGGTGGCAAGCGCGGCCAAGGTTGCGTCGCGGGCGCGCCGCCGCAGGCGGGTGATTTCGCCGCCATCCTGGTCTTCGGCCAGGCGCGTGATGGCGTCTACCGCCGACGTGATCGATTGCAGGGCGGCCGGCGCCACGCCGCCGGGGTCGATGACCACTTCGGGCACCTGGGCATGCGCCACGGGCGCTGCGCCCATCAACAAGAACAGAAGCAAAGCGGCCGCTGACCGCATGGCCCGCATGGCTCAGGCGGAAGGCTGCACGACAACGGGCGGCAAGCGGCCTGCCATGTCGCGCGGCAACCCCGCCACCGCGGCGGCAACCTTGCGGGCGATGTCGCGGTAGCGGCTGGCGGCCTCGCCTTGCGGATCGGCCACCACGCTGGGCCGGCCGGAATCGACATGGGCCCGGATGTCCGCGGCCAGGGGCAGGCTGCCCAGCCAGGCGGCCTGGTACTGCTCGGCCATGCGCCGACCGCCGCCTTCGCCGAAAATCGCCTCGGCGTGGCCGCAATTGCTGCAGACGTGCACTGCCATGTTTTCGACGATGCCCAGGATAGGCACGTCTACTTTCTGGAACATGCGCAAGCCCTTGCGGGCATCCTGCAGCGCCAGGTCTTGCGGCGTCGTGACAATCACGGCGCCCACCACGGGCACTTTCTGCGCCAGGGTCAGCGCCAGGTCGCCCGTGCCGGGCGGCATGTCGATGATCAGGTAGTCGAGGTCGCGCCAGTTGGTCTGGTTCAGCATCTGCTCGAACGCCCGCGTCACCATCGGGCCCCGCCAGATGGCCGGCGCATCGGCATCGATGAGGAAACCGATGGAGTTTGCCTGCAGCCCATGGCCTTCGAGCGGCTCCATGGTTTTATTGTCGTGGCTGGCCGGCCGGCCGGTAATGCCCAGCATGGTGGGAACGCTGGGGCCATAGATGTCGGCATCCAGAATGCCGGCGCGCGCGCCCTCGGCCGCGAGCGCAAGCGCCAGATTGACGGCGGTGGTGCTCTTGCCCACGCCACCCTTGCCCGAGGCCACCGCAATGATGTTGCGCACCGTGGGCAGCGGCCTGAGCCCGCGTTGCACCGCATGGGCGCCAACCGACCATTTCACCGCCACCTTTGCGTCGGGCGCCCCGGCGGCGGCCAGTGCGCGGCAGGCGGCCCGCTCGATTTCGGCCGCCACGTGGTCGGCCGGATATCCCAGCGTGACGGTCAACGACAACGCATCGCCGCGCCATGCGATGTCACGATCTTTTACAAAATCAGCCAACGCTCGGCGGGAAATGGGATCTTGCACCGCCCGCAATGCCGCACGGACTTCCGCTGTCGGTATACTCATTACTCTGATTCCCTGGGCAGGACGGCTTTGCGCCGCCCGCTACCCTCAAGGATAGCGGATACGCGGGAACCTTTTGTCCTGTTTTGCGTCCGACCACAATGACCGACACTATCTCCCGATTCTTCCGTGCCGTTGCGTTTGCCGTGCTGGCCCTGTTCGGCATGGCCATGGCCCTGGTGTTCATGGTTTCCACGGCCATCGCCATCGGCATTCTGTACGTGGTGGCCAAGGTCCGCGGCAAGCCATTCGGCGTGCGCGCCTACTGGAGCCAACGCCAGACGGCGCGTCCCGGCAGCTTCCGCCCGGGCGCCCAGGGCCCGTTTCCCGCCGCGCCCCGCGACGTCATCGACGTCGAAGTCCGCGAAGTCCGCTAGACGGCGCGCGAACCGCTCTTTTTCAGCGCCCCCGCCCCGGCTCCGGCCGGCGCGGGGGCGCGTGCTTTGGCGCTGCGCTGGCGCCACCCCGCCGGGCCGCTAAAATAGCCGGCTACCCATTTGCGAACCACTCTTTCCGACATGCCCCGCACCCTGTTCGTCACGACCGCGCTGCCCTACGCCAACGGTTCCTTCCATATTGGCCACATCATGGAATACATCCAGGCCGACATCTGGGTGCGCTCGATGCGCATGGCGGGGCATACGGTGCATTTCGTGGGGGCCGACGACGCGCACGGCGCCCCCATCATGCTCAAGGCCGAAAAAGAAGGCATTACGCCCGAGGCCCTGGTGGCGCGCTATGCCGAAGAGCGGCCGCGCTACCTGGATGGCTTTCACATCCGCTTCGACCACTGGCATTCCACGCACTCGGCCGAAAACGTGGCGCTGTCGCAAGACATCTACCGCGCCCTCAAGGCGCAGGGCCTGATCGAAACCCGCGCCATTGAACAGTTCTACGACCCCGTCAAGGGCATGTTCCTGGCCGACCGCTATATCAAGGGCGAATGCCCCAAGTGCCACGCCAAGGACCAGTACGGCGATTCGTGTGAAGTGTGCGGGGCGGTGTACGCGCCCACCGAGCTGGTGAACCCCTATTCCGCGCTTACCGGCGCCGCGCCGGTACTGAAATCGTCCGAGCACTTCTTCTTCAAGCTGTCGGACCCGCGCTGCGTCGAGTTCCTGCAACAATGGACGGCGGGCAGCAACTCCGCCGGCAACAAGCACCTGCAGCCCGAAGTGCTGGCCAAGACGCGCGAATGGCTGGGCGGCGACGACGGGCAGGCCAAGCTCGGCGACTGGGACATTTCGCGCGACGCGCCCTACTTCGGCATCGAGATTCCCGATGCCCCCGGCAAGTACTTTTACGTGTGGCTCGACGCGCCCGTGGGGTACCTGGCATCGCTCAAGTCCTATTGCGATAAGCAGGGGCTCGATTTCGACGCGCTGCTCGACCCGCAAGGCAGCACCGAGCAGGTGCACTTCATCGGCAAAGACATCATCTACTTCCACGCGCTGTTCTGGCCCGCCATGCTGAAGTTCGCCGGGCGCAAGACGCCGGACGCGCTGAACGTGCACGGCTTCATCACAGTCAGCGGCGAAAAGATGTCCAAGAGCCGCGGCACGGGCATCTCGCCGCTACGCTACCTGGACCTGGGCATGAACGCCGAATGGCTGCGCTACTACATCGCCGCCAAACTCAACGCCCGCGTCGAAGATATCGACTTCAACCCGGACGACTTCGTGGCGCGCGTCAACAGCGACCTGGTGGGCAAGTACGTCAATATCGCCAGCCGTGCCGCCACGTTCATTACACGCCATTTCGATGGCGAGCTCGCCTACGACGGCGATACGGCGGCACTGTCGGCAGAGTTCGCCGCGCAGGCCGAATCGATCCGCGCAGCCTTCGAGGCGCGCGAATACAACCGCGCCATCCGCGAAATCATGGCCTACGCCGACGGCATCAACCAGGCGTTCGATGCGGCCCAGCCGTGGGTGCTGGCCAAGGGCATCGGCAATGCCGACGCCGCCCAGAAGGCGCGCCTGCAAGACATCTGCTCGCGCTCGCTGGCGGGGTTCAAGGCCCTGTCGGTGATGCTGGCGCCCGTGCTGCCCGCGCTGGCCGACCGGGTGGCGCGCGAACTGTTCGGCGCGACACAGGCGTTTGTGTGGTCCGACGCCGCGGAGCTGCCGCAGCGCGTGGCGCCCTTCAAGCACCTGATGCAACGCGTGGATCCGGCCCAGCTCGACCAGTTGTTCGAACCGCCCGCCGAGGCCGCGCCGCCCGCGCCGGTTCCCGGCGGCGAAGCCATCGCCGACACGATCACCATCGACGACTTCGCCAAGATCGACCTGCGCATTGCCCGCATCGTCGACTGCCAGCATGTAGAAGGGTCCACGAAGCTGCTGCAGCTGACGCTCGACGTCGGCGAAGGGCGGCACCGCAACGTATTCTCTGGCATCAAGTCGGCCTATCGCCCCGAAGACCTGGTGGGCAAGCTGACTGTCATGGTGGCCAACCTGGCGCCGCGCAAGATGAAGTTCGGCGTATCCGAAGGCATGGTGCTGGCCGCCAGCCACGCCGACGAAGGCGTCGACGCCGGCATCTATGTGCTGGAACCCTGGCCCGGCGCACAGCCGGGCATGCGGGTTCGCTAGCGGCCGGCGGGGGCGACGCCCGCCCCCGCCCCCCGCTACAGCAAGGGCTCGATGGGCAGCAACGACAGGAACCAGATCAGCCAGCGCTGCCACCAGACCGTGCCGGGCTCGGTGTCATGGCGATGCTGCACGCCATCTTTTTCTTCGATCCAGTACAGGCTGCCATCAGGCTCCAGCTCTACCCGGTAGGCGTGCCGCGCCACATCCTGATCGAACAGATCGGCCATCTGCGCAGCCAGGACGGGGCTATCCACGACAAAGCCGAGCTCGGTATTCAAGTTGATCGAACGCGGGTCGAAATTGAACGACCCGACGAACACGCTTTGGCGGTCTACCGAGAACGTCTTGGCGTGCAGACTGGACCCCGAACTGCCGAGAGGCCCCGCGGCGGGCGCCGTGCCGTCGGGCTGTCCGCGCATTTCGTACAGCTGCACGCCACCTCGCAACAGGGCCTTGCGCTGCCGGACATAGCCTGAATGCACCACGGCCACATCCGTGGCCTCGTACGCGTTGGTAAGCACCTGCACCCGCACGCCGCGGCGCACCATCTGTGTCAGGGCGGCCGTGCCCGCCTCCGTGGGCACGAAGTAAGGCGATACCAGCTCCAGCTCGGTGGCCGGCTCGCCGACGACCTGTTTCAACTGATCGACCAGGGTCACCGTGCCGGGCGACGGGTCCGACACCTTGGACGGGTCGTCGCTCACCATGCGGGTGGGCGCCCATTCGAAGGCGAGCTTTCCTTCCAGCATCTGGCCGATGAAGGGCAGGTCGCGCATTGCCTGCATGTAGGCGGACGCCGCGGGATTCTGCTCGACCTGTTCCGCCGATTCGTGCAGCGCCTGGAGCGGGCTCGTGTCGGCGGGCCCCAGCAGCGCCGCAATCGGGTAGGCCGACTCGCTTGCCCAATAGCGGTCGAAATCGTTCGACACGTCGCCCACCACCTGCCCCACGGCAAGCAGGTCCAGATCGGCAAACAGCACGTCGTCGGCCGCGCCGAAGTATTCATCGCCGATGTTGCGTCCGCCGATGATGGTGGCCTGGCTGTCGGCCGTGAACGACTTGTTGTGCATGCGGCGATTGAGCCGCGAGAAGTCGGTCAGGTACCCCAGCATCTTGGGTCGACGAATCACAAACGGATTGAACAGCCGCACTTCGATATTCGGATGGCTGTCCAGCGCGGCCAGCACGTCGTCGAGGCCCGCGACGCCGTTATCGTCGAGCAGCAGCCTGACCCGTACGCCCCGTTCGGCGGCGTCATACAGCGCTTCGAGCAGCAGCGTGCCAGTCATGTCGCCCCGCCAGATGTAGTACTGGACATCCAGTGTCTTTTCGGCGGCGCGCAGCAACAGGGCCCGGGCGGCGAACGCGGCCCGGGCGTCGGCCAGGGCATAAATGCCGGACAAGCCGGGGTGTGCATCGGCCAGGGGTGCGATGGCGCGCCCCAGCGCCGTCTGGCGCGCCTGCTCGGCAGGCAAGGCGCTGGATTCGGTGCGGCCCTGCTGAGGCGGTAGCGAGCATCCCACCAACATCGCCAGCCCCAGCGCGGCCATGCACTGCTTCAGCCACATGGTGGTTTCCGGCGCGTTGCGCGGGCGCGGGGCCACGGCACAATCGGTGGCATGGGGCGCCTAGGCAGCGGCCGGCACGTCGGCAACCGGAGCCAACGCCGCATCCAGGGCCACGCGCTCATCGAACACGAAGCAATGGCCCTTGAACCCTTTGCCGCCGGTTTCTTCGAAGTACTTCAGGATGCCCCCTTCCAGTTGGTAGACGTGCTCGATACCCGTTTCGGCCATATACAGCGCCGCCTTCTCGCAGCGGATGCCGCCCGTACAGAAACTGACGACGGTCTTGCCCCGCAACGCGTCGCGATGCGCCTGCACCGCCGCAGGAAACTGCGTAAAACGCTCGATGCGCCAGTCGATGGCGCCCTCGAAGGTGCCGGCATCGACTTCGAAGGCATTGCGGGTATCCAGCATGACCACGGGCCGGCCCTGGTCGTCGGCGCCGCTTTCCAGCCAGCGCGCCAGGGTGGCCGGGGCCACCGCCGGCGCCCGGCCCGCTTCCGGCCGGATGGCGGGGTGGTCCATGCGAATGATCTCGCGCTTGATCTTCACGCGCAGCCGACGAAACGGCGCCTGGGCGGACTGGCTGAATTTCACGTCAAGCTCGGCAAAACGTTCGTCTGACCGCAGCCAGAGCAAGAAGGCGTCGATGTCAGAACGGCCGCCGGCCAGGAACAGGTTGATGCCTTCTGGCGCTAGCAGCACTGTCCCCTTCAGGGCAAGGCTCGTTGCGCGTTCCAGCATCTCGGCGCGCAGCCCGGGCAAATCGTCCAGCGACACGAATTTATAGGCGGCGATATTTGTAACGGACATGAAGCGTTTTTGAAGTAAGTCGCAATTTTTAAAACAAGTAATTACAATTGCTGGCGTCTACCTGGGGGTGGGTGGGTCCTGGCGGCGGGTGAATTCGAGCACTTCGCCATCGCGCACGTTGAAACTGAGGTGCCGCGGCGCGCCCCCGCTGTCCAGGGTGAACGTCTGGATACCGGCCAGCGCATTCAGGTAGTCACGCTCGAGTTGCGCGAGCTCGGGTGTAGGGCAGGCCATGCGTGTGGCGGCAGGCGCGGATATCGTCAACTTGCCGTCCTGCAACCGGTAATTGCCGGCGTAGCGATTGCAGCCCGCATACCCCTGGACGCGGTACTGATCGTCATGAGCGAGAAAGGTCAACTCGACAGGTCTGGCGCCATCGCCGTGCGGAAGCGGTCGCACCGCGCCATCGGCGGCTGTCCAGCGGGTCAGTTCCCAGCGGGTTTGCGCGAGCGAATCGGCACTGGTGGCCGCATGCGCCGCGGCCGATCCCCTGGCGACCGCCTGGCCGGTCGACGATGCGCAGCCGCTCAGCACGCCAACCAGGGCGACAAGCTGCAGGCTTCGGAAAATCGAGGAGGTCGGCATGGTGGCTCCGTACATGAATAACCGCTACTGTACCGCGCCGGTCGCGGGCCAAGGCGCTGCAAGAGCAACCGTAGACAGTCATGACGATGCAAAATTCAAGGCGCGATGTTCACACTCGCGGGCAAGTGCGGTTAAATAGTGACCTTCGTTCTATCGCGGCTCCGGGCAAAGAACCGCCTTTCCTGCTTACCGATTTCCCCTTGCACCCCATGAACACAGCGCTGGCCGTGCCTTGCAGCGGACAACTGCGCTTTCCTCTCCCGCGCCTATTCAAAGAGTCGGGTCCCGCTCCGGCATCGGGAAGGCCGTGTTCGTCCCTTCGGCGGGACGGAAATCATGAATAAACTGCTGGATGTCCTGTTTCTTACCGATGACGACGCCGCTTATGCATCGTCTATCGCCGATCTTGCACAGCTGGGTTTCAACGTTCGCCGGTACGCAGAACTGGCCGACCTGTACGCGCACGTATCGCAGCAGGCCGTCTCGCTGATCGTGCTGACCGGCGCACTGCCCAAGATACACCTGGCCACGGCGCAGTTGCGCGCCATGCGGCATACCTTGGGCATCATCGTGCTGGCGCCCTTTGCCGCCGATAGCGAGGCGCGGGTGCGCACGCTCTTGTGCGGCGCCGACGCCTGCCTGGACGTAACCACCGGCGGCCTGGAGCTGGCGGCGGTGTTCCAGTCGCTGTTGCGACGCGTGCCCGAAGCCGCCCCGCCGCCGTACGACCCCGTCGCCAGCCGCACCGGAAACGCCGAACACCCGACCGCATCGGCCGATTCCGAGCCAGCCTTCCCGCCGGGTTGGCGGCTGGCCAGCAAGGGCTGGACCCTGATCGCGCCCACCGGCCAGCAACTTGCCCTGACTACGGCCGAACGAGGCTTCCTGCTGCGCCTGATACAGGCGCCGGACAAAAAAGTCAGCCGCGACACGCTGATTGCCGACGGCCTGCAATCTGGCGAAGCCGCCGACGGCGAACGCCGCGGCAGGTTCGTCGACGTCATGATCAGCCGCATGCGGCGCAAGGCCGCTGCCGTCCATATGCGCCTGCCCATCAAAGCCGTGCACGGTTGGGGCTACATGTTCACCGCCGAAGTCTCCATCGATACCGGCACTCCAGAAGAAGCCACCCCCACGACCGGCCGCGTCGCCCTGGCTGGCTGAAAACAGCCGCGAGGCAGGTGTCTGACACCTTTCCGGTGTCAGACACCGCACTGCCGCCGAGCCGCGCGGAAGGTGTCTGACTCCCTCCGGGTGTCAGACACCGAGCTGTACCGTCCACCCTGTGTGCATGTAATGGCCGCCGCCTCTTCTCTTTCGCAAGGTGTCTGACACCTTTCCGGTGTCAGACACCGGGCACTGCCGCCGAGCCGCGCGGAAGGTGTCTGCTCCCTCCGGGTGTCAGACACCGAGCTGCACCGTCCACCCTGTGTGCATGTAATGGCCGCCGCCTCTTCTCTTTCGCAAGGTGTCTGACACCTTTCGGTGTCAGACACCGGGCACTGCCGCCGAGCCGCGCGGAAGGTGTCTGACTCCCTCCGGGTGTCAGACACCGAGCTGCACCGTCCACCCTGTGCGCATGTAATGGCCGCCGCCTCTTCTCTTTCGCAAGGTGTCTGACACCTTTCCGGTGTCAGACACCGGGCACTGCCGCCGAGCCGCGCGGAAGGTGTCTGACTCCCTCCGGGTGTCAGACACCGAGCTGCACCGTCCAGCCGGAGTGCATGTAATGGCCGCCGCCTCTTCTCTTTCGCAAGGTGTCTGACACCTTTCGGTGTCAGACACCAGGCACTACCGCCGAGCCGCGCGGAAGGTGTCTGACTCCCTCCGGGTGTCAGACACCGAGCTGCACCGTCCAGCCAGAGTGCATGTAATGGCCGCCACCTCTTCTCTTTCGCAAGGTGTCTGACACCTTTCCGGTGTCAGACACCGGGCACTACCGCCGAGCCGCGCGGAAGGTGTCTGACTCCCTCCGGGTGTCAGACACCGAGCTGTACCGCTCAGCCGGAGTGCATGTAATGGCCGCCGCCTCTTCTCTTTCGCAAGGTGTCTGACACCTTTCCGGTGTCAGACACCGCATCGCCGCCGAGCCGCGCGGAAGGTGTCTGACTCCCTCTGGGTGTCAGACACCGAGCTGTACCGCAGCACGCCGGCGCGGTGCCTGCGCGCCTTATTCGAATACGTGCGAAATCGACGCTGCGCCGCCGGGCTTGACCTCGATGGTGGTGTTGTATTCCGGCGCGGCGGGGTTGCGGATGGTGATGCGATGGCGTCCGGGCGGCAGGGTGAGCTGCGTCAGCGGCGGGCTGATCCCTCGCGAGCGGCCATCTACCATCACTTCGCCCCACGGCCGCACATGGACGCGGACGGGCACAGCCGCCTGCACCGGCTCGACCGGCTCCGCGTCGTCGGCCGTCGGCTCACCGGCCGCGGTATCGCCCGGCTCTTCGCCTTCCGTCTGCGCCGGGTCTACCGTGCCGTCTGCACCCGGGGCGTCCGGGGCCGTGGTGGCGCCGGTCGCATCCGAAGCCCCGCCGGCCGGATCCGAAACTCCGCCGGGCGCGGCGGCAGCCTCGTCGGCGCTTGGCGGCTGCGTCGTGCCGGCCACGCCCGGCGCATCGCCGTCGCCCGGCAATGCGGGATCCGGGTTCGCCGGGCCGGGGCCGGCCGGGGTCGCCGACCCATCGGGGGATGGCGGGGCCAGTACGCCATCCGCGCCCCGGACGAGACCGTCCGAGGAAGCCGATCCGGACGGCGCCCCTTCGGCGTCCACCGACCCCTCAGGCGCCGGCGAGCCCCCCGCACCCTGGCCCTGCGGCGCTGACGACCGCGGCGCGTTAAGGTCCGCCAACGCCGGCGGCGCGGGCACTGGCGCGGGTTCAGGCGCGGGTTCAACAGGCGAAGCGGCGCGGCCGGCGGATTGCGAACCCGGCGCGCCCGGACGCAGCCACAGATACACGGCAAGCGCCACGGCGGCCAACACGCCCAGCATCACCAGCAGGGGTACGCGCGGGCCGGCGACGGCGCGCGGCGGCGCCGCCACGGGGGGCAGGTCGGGCTCGGGCTCCACCGGTGCGGCCTGCGGCTCGGGCGGCACAGGCTGCGCAAGAGCGAACCCGAATGCCTGGGCGCAGGCCTGCATGTCGGCCGGACGCGCGCCATGCGTCATCGAGAGCCCGCGGTCGATTGCCTGCAGGAAACCGGCGTCGTAGGCGCCCACATCCCGGCCCTGCAACGGCACATAAGCGTCTTTCACGCAGCGGGCCAGCGCGTCCGGAGGCGGCGCCCCCACCACCAGGGCATGGGCCACGGCGCTCAGCGCATAAACATCCGTCCAGGGGCCGCATGGCCGCTCCGGGTCATCCGTATATTGCTCGAAGGCGGCATAGCCCCTGATGCGCACAGCGCCTTCGGCGTCGGCCGCTGGCGCCAGCGGGGGCGCCAGCAAGTGCGCGCGTCCCGAACTGTCCAGGCCGATGGTGCTCATGGCCACCGCGCCATGCACGTGGCCTTGCGCGTGCCAATCCGCCAGCGGGCCTGCCACATCGGCCAGCACGCGAAGGATCCTGGCCTGCGGCACCCCGCCGCTGGCGGCTGCCGCGATCGCGCTCAGCGGCCGATGGCCGGCGCCGGCAGTATCCCTGCGGGGCAAAGTTGCGGAAGTTGCGCTCATACTAAGAACTCCGGGGCACGTATTGGGTTGCCTGCAAGCCGACGGCCCTAGCGCCAGGCCGGCATCGAGGCGAACAGCCGGGTAAACAAGGCGGCGTTCAGCGCGCCGCCATGCACGTAGGTCTGCAGCGCGGCGCCATCGGTCTGGTTGGTCCACCAGTAGCTGGTGTGCGAACTTGGGTTGAAGCAGAAAGGCAGGTCGGCCCAGGCAGCCAGGCTGCGCGCGGCCACGGGCGCCGCGCCGCTTTCCAGCCCGGCATTGAGTATGTCCATGATGTCGCTGCCGCTGGACCGTTCCACGGGCGGCAAGGCGCCGGGCGTGCGGATTTCCTTAAGCTCGCGGTCGAACTGTTCTGCGGCGCAGCCGTGGCGGACGGCCGACAGCATGCATGCGCCAATCTGCCGGTAGTAATCGGTGGCGCCTTCCAGCATGCCGCTGTGATAGTCATCGGGCGATACGGTCATGACGACGCATAGCGGATACACGCGCCCGACCCGGTCGCGGCTGGGCCCGATGCAGCCCAGTTGCGCTCCGTTGCCGCTGGGGCCGGACGGAATCGCAAAGTTCCAGATCGGCGCATGGGCAAAGCTGCGCACAGCGCCTTCGTCGGGCGCCTGCTTCAGGGCTGCCAGCCCGTATTGCAGCCACCTGTCCCACCAGGCGATCAGTTCGCGCGGCAGGCGTCGGTGCACAAAATCCCCCGCGGCCGGAATCTTGCCGTACCACCCCAGTTTCTCCGTTGCATGGTCCATGTCGGATCCCTTCTGGTCTTTAGCGCCCGGGGCAGGAAAATCCCTGCATTTCGGCAAGATGGAAAGGACTTTTCACGCTGCTGGCCGTGATTTCAAGCACGACCTTGCGGCCGTTGAAGTCGAATGTCGCGATGGTGATCTCGGGCGAGGCTCCGCGGCGCAACTGCGCCTTGTCCAGCAGCCGATTCAGCGCCCACGGACCCGACGCCGACACGCCCGCCGAGCCGGTCTGCGGCGTGAGCTCGATACGCGCCTGGTTGGTGCCGCGCGGGCCCGGCCACTGCACATTGGTGGCTACTTGCGGGCCGTGGGCATAACGCACCGTCTGTCCGTCGACGTCCATCAGGAATTGCGTGATCTCGGCATCCATTTCCAGGGGCCGGATGGCCACCCGGTACGACGGCAGTGGGCTGCCTGCCGTGAAATACACATCGCGGATGACGCCGGCGCGCTGGAACGAATCCAGGTAGGCTGCCTTGTCCCCTTGCTGGCCGTCGATGCCCGGCTTGAAGCGCCAGCGCGACCCCGACACATCGATCTGCGTGGCCAGATGCTTCTGGAAGAAGTCATCCATCATGCCATTGGGCCCGAACAGGCGCGCCATATCATTGGGCGCGACATCGCGCGTGGAACTGCTGGAAAACGGATAGCGCCCCGCGATGGACTGGCGGCAGAACAGCCCGATCGTCGCCGTAACGGTGTCGCCCAGCCGCTCGCGCGTGGCTTCGGATATTTCGCCGGACGCCTTCACAGACAGGGTATTGAGCAGATCGCGCAGGGGCTCGGGCAGCCTGCCGGCCTCGGCGCGCAGCTTGGTCACAACGTCCGAGCCGGGGGCCGGGCTGGCGCTGCGCAACGCGGCGTCGGCAGCGGTCAGGTAGGTGTACAGCTCATTGATCAGCCCGGTGGTGGCGGCGATGGCGGGCGGCACGCCCTGGCCTTCGCTTCGCGCCAGGCGCCGGTACGGCTCGAAATGCAGATCGACAATGCGTTCCAGCTTATCGTCCGTCGCGTCGGCGCGCACGGCCGCGCTGGGCCCGGTGGGGCCGAACATCTGCTCCAGGGCCTCGCGCGTGCTGCTGACCCGGTTGCGAGCCTGGTCCATCAACGACTGGCCATCGCCGGTGTCGCGCAGCAGCGACGTCTCGCGCGCCACGCCCTGCACCAGCTTGACCAGCGGCGACTCCGGCGCCGACAGCGTGCGCGCCATCTGGATGTTTTCAAGCAGCGAGGTAGTGGGCGCCAACTGCAGGTCGTTCAAGTATGCGTCCCACTGCTGCACATAGTCATTCATGTACAGCCGCTTGATATCCACGATCAGCTGCTGCTGGGCGCGCTGGTCCAGAATCCCGGGAGCCTCGATATTCAGCACCCAGGCGTCGTCCTGGCGCAGCAGGTCGGCCACGCGCGACACGCGCTGGTTGAACACCTTCCAGTAGCCGTCGTAGCTGTACAGCGACGGGATGCCCTGGGTCAGCGGCTTGCCGCTCTTGCGCACGAACACGGCGCTGGCCTGCGGCCCGCCCAGGGTGATCGCGGTGTGCTCGCGCCCCGGCTCGTCATTGGCCAGCATGCGGCGCAACCTGCTGTAGGCGCGTTGCGCCAGCGTGTAGCGCGCCAGGTTGTCGCGCGCCTTTTGCACCAGGTCATCGTCGCGCGGGAACGGCGACGACAGCACGCGCCCCTGCACCAGATTGCGCAGGTGCAGCGACATCAGGTCATACTGGCGCCGGGTATAGCCCTCGGGCAAGGTTTTCTGCATGTCCGACAGCAGCCACGCGTGCATGAACTCGGCGTCATAGTGGTCCGCCTCGTACAGCATCAGGTAGGCGCGCAGCGCTTCGTACGAAAACTCCAGATCGTTGGGCGCGGCATTGCGCAACGCCGTCTCGATGCGCCGCGCAATCTGCGGCAACAGCACCTGCTCCAGCGTATCGCGATAAACCCCTTGCGCGGCCGCCTGCAGCTTCTGCCCCTGGTACAAGCCGAACTGGTAGCTCAGGGGCGGCGAATCCAGCTCGAAGTTGGCATGCCGGGGCAGGTACCACAGGCTGTCCAGGAAAGGCATCAGCCCCAGCACATCGCCCGCGCGCGTGATCTTGATGTCGCGCCCCAGCTTTTCCACCGTGGGCACGCGCCGATCGACTTCGGCCACGTAGCCCTTGTTGTTGCGATAGCTGACCGCCCAGCCCACGAGCAATGCCACCAGCAACGCCGCAATCAGGCCGTATCCCGCCCAGTGCAGGCGGCGGTAGCGCCGCTCCCAGCGCAGGTTGCGACCGGCCAGGCCCGCCTCGCGGAAGATGACGTCCTGCAGCAGGCCCTTCAGGAAGTAGCTGCGCCCTTCCCCTTCGCCGGGAGCCGTGGCCGCAGGCGCGAGACCGCCGTCAATGCGCAGGTAGCGCTTGAGGTGGCCGGTGACCTGGTCGAAGGTTTCGCCGCCCTGGGTGCCGCTGGTGAAGTACACGCCGCGCGGCACCAGGCGCGCCTCGTACTTGGACGTGGCAAACACATCGCTCAGGAAATGGCCCAGCACGGCCTGCAGGCCGGCGAACTGCTGCGGCAGCATATAGGCGCGTGCGCGCCGGGCGCCGTCGGTTTCGGCAGCCAGCACTTCCGGCAGCGCCGCGTCCAGCCGCTGCTGCAACAGCCGGTACTCGGCATGAAAGGCCTCGTACAGATCGAAGCCGGGCTCCTGCGTGCGCGTATACGGCAGCGTAAAGCCCCACACCTGCGACAAGTCTTCGCGGCTGAACGAGGCGAAGTATTCTTCGAAACCCGACAGCAGGTCCGCCTTGGTCACCAGCACATACACCGGAAACTGGATGCCCAGCTGCTCGCGCAATTCCTGCAGCCGGCGGCGCAGCACCGCGGCATGCTGCACGCGCTCGGCATCCGACGACGCCAGCAAGTCTTCGACACTGACCGTCAGCATCGCGCCATTGATCGGCTGGCGTCCCCGGTATTTGCCCAACAGCCGCAGAAAGCCTTTCCACTCTTCCTCGTCGCCCGTCGGGTCGCTTTCGTGGGTGGTATAGCGCCCCGCCGTGTCGAGCAGCACCGCGTCGTCGGTAAACCACCAGTCGCAGTTGCGCGTGCCGCCCACGCCGCGCAGCGCCACCTTGCCGAAGCGGTCGGCCAGCGGAAAATTCAGGCCCGAGTTCACCAGCGCGGTCGTCTTGCCCGCGCCCGGCGCGCCGATAATTACGTACCAGGGCAGCTGATACAGATACTGCTTGGAGAACCGGTCGAGCGACAGCCTGCGCTTGTCGCCTTCGAAGCGCGTCTTGCGCAGCAACTCCACGGCCTCGTTGAAACGCTCTTCAAGCTGGCGGATCTCGGGGTTGCCCGGCTCGGGCGCCACCTTCTTCTTGGCAGAGGGTTTGCGCAACTGGCCCAGCAGCTGCGCGTTGAGCCGGCCTTCGCGCCACTTGCGCCACAGCACGCGCAACAGCCACAGGCCGAACATCACGGCAATGACGATGATGCGAGTGGTCTCGCTTTCCAGCGGGCGCGTCGACCCTATGGCGAGCAGGGGCCCGGCGATCCACACCAGCAGGGCCAGCGCCACCAGCCCGAAGAAGTTCCACAGCCCCCGGCTGAACAGGAATCCAAAGACGTTATGAATCATTGCGGCGCACCTTCGACTGTCTCCGAACGAGGCACCGGCGGCACCATCAGCGTGATTTCGACACGGCGATTGCGGGCGCGCCCGGCCGCCGTATCATTGGGCGCCACCGGGTCGGCATCGCCGCGGCCTTCGGCGCGCACGCGCTGCGGGTTGTCCAGGCGCGATTCCAGCAGTTCTTTCACTGCGTCGGCGCGCGCCTGCGACAAATGCCAGTTCGACGGATAGCGCGCCCCGCGCATGGGGATATTGTCGGTGTAGCCGCGCACCAGGATATTGCCCTCGGTTTCGCGCAGGGCGTCGGCCACGCGCGACAACACGGGCAGATACTGTTCGCGCACCGAGGCCGAGCCCGACTCGAACAGCCCGTCGCCGCGCAACACCACGACGCTGCGGTCCACCTCGTCGCGCACGGTTACCAGATCGTCGCGGATCTCGGGCGCCAGGAACACCGCCAGGCGCGGCGACGGGGCCGGACGGCGCACCGGCGCGATCTGCACCGTGGGCGGCCGCAAGGCGCTGACGGCAGCGAATACATCATCGGACTGACGGCTCAGGCTGAAGGCCAGCGCCCAGTAGATCGCCAGCGCCAGCACGCCCGCCAGCGCGCCGAACACCCATAGCGGCACCGGCAGGCGCCGCAGTTGGGTCTGCGCCGGCACGTCCTGCCAGTGCGGCGACAGGGCGCGCGGATAATCGCCGCGCGCCGTCCGCAGAATGCGCAGCAGGCGCTGGCGCAGGGTTTCGAGCTGGGAACGGCCATTGTCGGCCACGCGGTAACGGCCTTCAAAGCCCAGCACCAGGCAGTAGTACAGCAGTTCCAGCAGGTCCAGATGCTGGCTGGGGTTCTGCGACAGCTTGGCCAGCAACTGGAAGAACTTCTCGCCGCCCCACGTTTCATTGTGGAAGGTGACGAGCAGGCTGTGCGCCGACCACACGCCGTTGCCGCCCCAGGGGGTAAGCGCGGCCGCTTCGTCCAGCGCCGTGCACAGGCAATAGCGCGCCCCCAATATGGTTTCATTGGGAATGCCGGCCTGCTGCGCCCGCAGCTCGAACTGGCGGATTTCGTCCAGCAGGTGCTCGCGCAGCATCGCGGGCGACGGATGCGTAGTGGTGGCGCGTATCTGCGGGATCAGGTCCAGCAGCGGATTCGCGGCGGCCACCAGCGGGTTGGAGCCGCTGATGACATATTCGTGAGGCCGCATCCGGCCTGACGCCGATGCGGACCCTTCTGGGATTCCTCCGCCCAGCGGGCCGGGCAGAGCAGTATCGGAAGCGTGCATGATGTCTCCGGACGGTGCCTAGTCGCGCAAGGCCCAGAATTCCATGGAAAGCCCCGGAAACTCGCCGGCCAGGTGCAGGGCCAGCGCGCCCGTGCGCTCGAGCTGTTTCCAGAAATCGCCGCCCTTGTCCAATTCGAAGTACACATGGCCGGCGCTGTAGGGAATCTGGCGCGGCGCCACCGGCAAGGCTCGCACGACCACGCCGGGCAGCTGCAAGTGCACAAGGTCGCGGATGCGCTCGACCGGCCCGATCTTGACCTGTGCGGGGAAACGCGAGCGCACGGTGTCCGAGGGCATGTCGGCGTGTACCGCCAGCACGAACCCGGCCGTGCGCAACAGCTCCAGGTCGGGGATCTGCGCCACGCGCACGCCCTGGCCACGGTCTTGCAGCGGGATCTGCAGCGCATGCTGCTCCAGCACCGCCGACAGCGAACGGCGCAGCTCATTCATCAGTGTGCCGAAGGTGGACTGCAGGTCGTCGTGCTGGTATTCGGGCAGCACCTCGGGGCGGCGCGAGGCCGCGGTATAGGTGGCCAGATCGCAGGCCAGCATCAGCCAGTCGTGGAACAGGCGCTCGGGATGCTGCCATTCGGACTGGCGGGCATGCCACAGCGCGCCGATATAGCGGTTGACGGTTTCCAGCAGCATGAAGTCCGATACCTCGGACACACCGCCGCGGCCGGGCTGGGACAGGCGCGCCGCCAGCGCCTCGCTGCGCGCGTTGAGCAAGCCATAGAGTTCCTGCACATAGCCAAGCAGCAACGGCTGCGTGCCCGCTGCAAGCCATGGCGGCACATAGCGGTCATCGAGCACCACACGATTGTCGGCGCGGCGCTCCTGCACCCTGGCCACGCCCAGGCCCAGCCATTCGTCGCCAAGATCGGTTTCCAGCATCAGCCGCAGACGCAGCTTGCCCAGCTGCAAGAGGGCGGGCTCCAGGCCCATCGAGCCGGAGTCTTCCACTTCGGCCTCTTGCACCAGATAGCGCGCCAGTGAATCGGGTTCGTCTTCGTACTGCACATCGGTGGCCCCGGGCCGAACGCGAGGCAGGGCCAACATGACCCGCACATCCTGGGCATGTTCGGGCACGTCCAGCGCCGGCGGCGCATCGTCCGGGTGCGCGAATTCGAACGGGGTGCCGTCCGGCAGCACCCCGCGCGCCTGTGTCAGCACCAGTTTGCCTACCGCCAGGGCGTCCTGGTCCAGCGCCAGGTCGCTGAAGCCCCAGAAAAACCCGTGCAACGGCCCGGCGCGCCGCTGCACCAGCCCTTCGATATAGCGCTCGAACTGCTGAAAATGCTGGGGGCGCAGAAACATCCCCTCTGTCCAAACGACTTTGTTCTTTTCCGCCATGTGTCAGTTTGCAGTTAAGTTTGCAGGTGGGGGCCGGCCCGCGGCCCGTGTGCGCCTAGAACGGCCACCAGGAACGTTCGCGGTCGGTGACGGCCAGGCCGTTGTCCTTGACCGATATCTTTATCGTCTCTTCGTTGGGCGAGAACTGCCAAACCTTATAAATGTTGGTGTTCTGCGCTTCGGGCAACGGCACCACCAGGCGCCAATGGCTTTTCTCCAGGTCGCGATAGGCCGCCACAATGCCGACCATGCGCGCCTCTGCGCTACCCGCGTACTGCAATATCTTGGTTTCGCCGGGGCGAAGGATGGCCTGGTCCGTGTTCAACAGTTCTTTGCCCAAAGCGGCCTGCGGATCCGTCTGCAACGAGAAAAAGTCGCGCGACTCGAATCCGCTCGATGAGCTCAGTTCGTACACCGTGATCTGTATAGGCGACGGGCGCCCGTTCGCGTCAGGATTCACCTGCGCGTCGGCAGTCAGTTCGATCGCATACGGCACCGGTACGCGGCGCGCGGTGGATGAACATCCCGCGAGCATAAGTATTGCAACAACGCTCGCGCATAACCCTCTAAACGTAAGAATTCCTGAATTACGAAACCACATAATTCGCGAAAAGCCTCCAAGGATCATGGACAAAGGGTGTATCACAAGGGAAAAACAAGAAACTGTCGTGCAAATACAGAAATAGTTACTACTGTTACGGTAACGCTAGTCTGTTGCGCGCTTCGATATCCTTTTCTAACCGCCCGTCATCATTTCGCGGGCAGCCGATGGCTATCATCGGCACTTGCGCCCGCGCTTGCCCGCGCGCGATGTATCGGAGACCTTCCTGATGAGACTCACGGTTCTGCCCCGCCCCGACCAGCCGGCTGCCTCGGCAATATCCGCAGTGTTCCAGGCCCCCGGCGGCACACTGGGTCGCTCCCCCGACACCGACTTGCCCCTGCCGGACGCCGACCGCAGCGTATGCCGGGTGCAGGCGGCGGTGCGCATCAGCCACGGCGCCTGCTATCTCGTCAACCTCAGCAGCATGGGCGCGGTAAGCATCAATGGCCGCGCCATCGGGCGCGACCAGGAAGTGCCCCTGGCCCCAGGCGACGAACTTGTGATCGGGCCCTACCGGATCCAGGCCGAAGACCCGGCGGCCGTCGCCGCGGCCGCCGCCCCGGCGGCCGTCCTGGCCGAGCCCGACCCCTTGCTCGAAAGCCCGCTGCTGGATGACGCGGAACTTGCGCCCGCGGCGGCATACGCATCGCATCAAGACGCCCCCCCTGCGATTCCCCCGGCGCGCGTTGCGGCCCCCGCCTCGGGCCCGGTTGCTGCCGCCGAGCCTACGCCCGCCCCCGTTGCAGCCGAAGCCGCGCCGGCGGCCCAGGCTCCGGCCGAACAAACTTCCGCCCCGCCTCGGGACACAATCACCACCGTCCAGGAGTCTGACTCGCGCAGCGTGTCAGACACCCCAAAAGCGCCCGACACCCCTACGGCACCCGCGCCCAGCGCCGCTTTCCCGGACGCCGCACCCACGGGCTTTGCTTCGGCCGGCCAGCTGCCCCAGGCGCCGCTGGACGACCTCGACCTGCCGCTGGCCGCCGAACCCGCGCCGCCGGCAGACGCCGCGTCCGACCCTTTCAGCGATCTGTTCGGCCCCGGCACCTTGCCGGTGGGCAGTGTGCCCGACGTGTCCGCGCACCCGTTCGACCTGGAGTCGGCGCAGGTGCGCAACCCCGAAGATCCCCTGCGCCAGCTGCCGCGCGGCGACGCCAACGTGCGGGGCCCCCTGCGCGATCCGCTCGACGCGCTGGGCGACAACACCGAAGGCGCACACAATGTCTTCTCGGATTCCACTCCTTCGACGCTCCCTTCACACGACCCGCTGGCCGGACACCGCTCCGACCCGGTCACCGAAACACTCACCCCGCGCCAGCAGGACGACGATGCGCGCGCCGCGCGCGACCACCTGCGCGAATACGGCGCCTACCTCCGGCCCGCCCGCGTCCGGCAGGAAGATCCGGCCGATCCGTCCGGCAAGCCGCCCCGCAAATAGCGGCGCGGCATTGCATTACTCATAGCGGTAACGGAAGTCGCCGTCGGCGGCTTCCAGCTTGACGGCGCGCACCGTGCGCCCGTCCATCGACGCCGTCAGCAGCTCGCGGCTGATCTGCGGCAGCACGGTGTTCGTCAAGATCGCATCGACCATGCGCCCGCCCGACTCCACTTCGGTGCAGCGGGCCACCACCAGTTTCGTCGCGTCAGGGCTGACGTCCAGCGCAATACCGTGATGGTCGTGCAGCCGCCGGCGCACCCGCTCGAATTGCAGGTCGACGATGCGCGCCAGCATGTCGTCCGACAGCGGCAGATACGGCACCGCCACCAGCCGGCCCAGCAGGGCCGCGGGAAACGTCTGGAGCAAGGGCTCGCGCAGCGCCGCCGCCAGGCCTTCGGCGTCGGGCATCAGCGCAGGGTCGCGGCACAAGTTGGCAATGAGTTCGGTGCCGACGTTCGAGGTAAGGATGATGATGGTGTTGCGGAAGTCGATATAGCGGCCTTCGCCGTCCTCCATCCAGCCCTTGTCGAACACCTGGAAGAAGATCTCGTGCACATCGGCATGGGCTTTTTCCACCTCGTCCAGCAGCACCACGCTGTAGGGGCGGCGCCGTACTGCTTCGGTCAGCACGCCGCCCTCGCCATAGCCCACGTAGCCCGGCGGCGCTCCCTTCAGCGTAGATACGGTATGCGACTCCTGGAACTCGCTCATGTTGATCGAGATAAGGTTCTGCTCGCCGCCGTACAGCGCTTCGGCCAGCGCCAGGGCCGTTTCCGTCTTGCCCACGCCGCTGGGGCCGCAAAGCAGGAACACGCCCACCGGCTTGTGCGGATCGGTCAGCTTGGCGCGCGAAGTCTGGATCCGGCGCGCAATCGCCTCCAGGCCGTGACGTTGCCCGATTACCCGCTGCTCCAGCGTATCGGCCAGGCGCAGCACCGATTCGGCCTCGTCGCGCACCATGCGCCCTACCGGTATGCCCGTCCAATCGGCCACCACCGACGCCACCGCCGCCGCATCCACGGCGGGATAGATCAGCGCCGACTCGCCCTGGCGCTGCGCCAGCTCCTGCTGCGCCTGCGCCAGCTCTGCGCGCACCTGCTCGGGGTCTCGCGCCGACGAAGCGGCAGGCGTGCCGTCCGTGCGGCCGGCCTGCGGCTCGTCCGCCCCGGCCGCAGGCGCTTGCTCCGCCTGCCGGGCATCCTCCAGCGGCGCACCCTGGTCCAGCTCGCGGCGCAACTCGAAAACGCGCGCGGCCAGCGCCCGTTCGGCTTCCCAGCGTCCGGCCAGCTCTTCCTCTTGCGCCCGGGCCTGCGCCAGCGCCGCTTCTACCTGCGCCTCGCGCCCTTCGACGCCCGCGCCCAGCCGCGCTTCTCGCGTGGCGATGCGCAGCTCGATCTCCAGCGCCTCGATGCGCCGGCGCGCGTCCTCCAGCGCGGCGGGCACCGCATGCTGGCTTACCGCCACACGCGCGCATGCCGTGTCCAGCAGCGCGACCGCCTTGTCCGGCAACTGCCGCGCGGGGATATACCGGTGCGACAAAGACACCGCCGCATCGATCGCCTCATCCAGCAGCAGCACCTGGTGATGCGCCTCGAGCGTGCCCGCCAGTCCGCGCAACATGCCCAGGGCACGCGGCTCGCTGGGCTCGTGTATCTGCACCACCTGGAAGCGGCGGGTCAGGGCGGGGTCTTTCTCGATGTACTTCTTGTATTCGGACCACGTTGTCGCGCCGATGGTGCGCAACTGCCCGCGCGCCAGCGCGGGCTTGAGCAGGTTTGCCGCGTCGCCGGTGCCCGCGGCGCCTCCTGCGCCCACCAGGGTGTGGATCTCGTCGATGAACAGCACGATGGGGCTGGGGCTTGCCTGCACCTCGTCGATCACGCCGCGCAGGCGCTGCTCGAACTCGCCCTTCACTCCCGCGCCGGCCTGCAGCAGACCAATATCCAGCAAATACAGCGATACGTCGCGCAACGGCGGCGGCACATCGCCGCTGGCCAGCCGCAACGCCAACCCTTCCACGACGGCCGTCTTGCCCACGCCGGCCTCGCCGGCCAGCAGCGGATTGTTCTGGCGGCGCCGCATCAGAATATCCACAATCTGCCGGATCTCTTCGTCGCGCCCGGACACCGGATCGATTTCGCCGGCGCGCGCCCGCGCGGTAAGGTCCACCGCGTACTTCGACAGCGCCGAACCGCCTTGCGCGGCGCCCTCCGCGGGCGCGGCCTCTGCGGCCTGAGCGGTCGCGTCCTCGGGCGAGCCGTGCACAATATCATCCAGCTGCTCAAGCAGCACGTCCGGCACAATGCGCGCAAACTGGTCCGACATGCCCAGCACGACATTGCGCAGGGCATAGGTCTTGACCAGCCCGGCCATCAGGTGTCCGCCGCGGATGCGCCCGGCCCCATAGCGCAACGACCCCAGCACCCACGCGCGCTCCACCGCGTGGTCGATGTGTTCCGACAGGTCGGACACCGACCCTGCGCCGCGCGGCAGCTGGTCCAGCGCCTGCGTCAAATCGGCCTGCAGCCGCCCCAGGTCGACATCGAAGCGCCGCGCAATGCGGTGCAGGTCGCTGTCCTGCGTGTGCACGATCTGGTGGATCCAGTGCACCAGTTCCACATACGGGTTGCCCCGCAGCTTGCAGAACGACGTCGCGCCCTCCAGCGACTGGTACAGCAGGGGGTTGAGTTTGCCGAAGAGATCAATGCGGCCAATGTCGGACATATCGTTGTAGTTCCCGCGAAAAATACGGTTCAATCCGGCCGGGCGCAGCCCAGCGACACCACCACGCTGCCCTCGCCCACCAGCTGTTCGTCGCTGGCCAGGGTCAGCGTGCGCACCCCGGACTCCTTCAAGCGCAGCGAGCCGCTTTGCAGAAAGCTGCGCTGCGCGCCGGCGAGCTCGACCTGCGACGTGTATGTGGCAATGGCCGATTTGCAGCCGCAGTGTCCGATGGATTGCCTGACGTTGAATCGGGCCTGGAGAAGCACCTGGCCATCAGTAGTGGCGCGCATGCCGGGATCAAGCGTCACACACTGCGCCAGCGTGTTGTCCACCTTGATGGCCCCGGCCGCGTGTCCGGCCGATGCGCACAGCCCGGCCGCCAGCACAGCGGCCCGCCGCAACACACTATTTGCCAAGCGTGCCTCCGTCGGCCGGGCCATCGCCCGCATACTCGACCTTGATGACCAGGCTGGCGCGCTGCCCACCGCGCGCGTATGTGCGCAGCAGCGGAAAAATGCGCCCTTCCACCTCGATGCACCCTTGGCTATAGCCCCTGGTGGCGTCGTGCAGGTAGAACCCCGCGCGCACTGGCGAGCACCGATTGCGGGTGGCGGTGTCGGCGGGCTCCAGGCGGGCGCGGCGCGCCCCCCAATTGATCCAGAACGCTTCGCACTCGCCCGCCTCGGGGCCGCGCGGAACAGACTGTATCCCCCACGCCGGCTTCAGGTTGCATGCATTGCGGCCATCGTCCCTGGCCACCCCCTGCTCCGCCAGATACAGGCGGTAGTAGCCCGGCGGCACGGCCCCGTTATCCGCGGCGCACGCCAGGGCGGATCGTTGCGATCCCGGCAGCCCGCTGGCGGCGCGAAACGTTCCGTGGCCGGGCCAGTTCAGCCGCTGGCCGTCATAGATCATGTCATGGTTCACGCGGTCACCTCCTGTTTGTGCCGATGCCGGGCCGCCCGCCGCGCGGCGCGGTCACGCGCTTCGTAGTCCAGCAGTACATCGCGGGCGTCGCCCTGCGCGGGCCGGCGCCGGCCCAGCCAGGACGCCAGCCCCAGCGGCTGCGGCGCGCCCAGCTTCATGCCGCGCACCTCTTCGCGCCTGAGCACCGGGCGCACGTCCCATGCGAGTTCCACGCCGATATAGTCGCGCACCCAGTGCAGCAACTGCTGCGAGCGGCGGCCGCCAGGCAGGAAACTCGCGTAATCGGCGCCGCCGAGCGGGCCGAGTTCGATACGAAATTTGTGCTGCGCGTCGCGCACCGCCGAACCCAGTATGGTTTCCCGCCCCAGCCCCTGGCTGCCAGACAACGACAGGCGTTGCGACGGCTCCAGGCGTATCCACTGCGGCACGAACTCTGCAATGCGCACCGGCACCGAAAAAAAAGTCTGCAGGATGTGCTTCAGGCCCTCGGGGTTGCGCGTCTGGCGGGTCAGGTGCCCCGCCATGTAGAACTTGGCGTGGTCCATCACCGAGTCGCGGCGCATCAGCGACGGCATGCCCATGTGCAGCAGGCTGGCCACGTAGCGCGTAAAACGCTCTTCCCTGCGGTCCAGGCTGACGGTGCTCTGCGCGTCGGCCCAGGCCCGGTAAAACAGCAAGATCAGGCGATGATGGAAAACATCCGCGAACGCCGACAGCGTGGGGTCGCCGTGATGCTGCATGCGCTCGCGCGCGTATTCGGTCAGGTGCAGGGGCAACGGCCCGTTCGGGCCGAACAGCCCGAAACTGTAGATAGACAATTCCGGCGGGCGGCCCGCACGTGCCGGCCGCACCGACACCAGCGTCGACGGCGCAAACGCCATGGACGGCTCCTGGCGCATGCGCACCGGTTCGTTGCGCGGCACCGTATCGCGCCCCAGCGGCGCGCGCGCGCCCGCCCGCGCATCGATCCAGCGCAGCACATTGAACAAGTCGTATGCGTACGGCGCCTGTTCAAGCGCGCGCCAGAAGCCGGGCGGCAGCCCGCTCAGGCCGGGTCCCGGCGCGGCGTCGCCCGCGGGCGCGGGCGTGCCGGCGGACACGGCCACCGGCGCTGCAGGCTCGGTCGCTACACTGGCCACGCCTACCCCATGTGAATCTGCTTGGCGTCCACCTTGACCAGGCTTTCGCCGGTCACCATGGTGTACGACGCGTGCAGCCGCGCGCTCTTGTCGGCGCGGTAGTCCAGCGACCCGGCGCGCACGTGCTCCACCTCTTCGGCGGCGCGGAACGTCACGCGCGACAGGAACGACAGGCGGTCCATGACCGCCTCGTAGGTCTTGCCGATCAACCGCGTGGCGCCCACCGTGGCGTTCACCTCGGCGCCCAGGAACTTCATCTTTTCCGTCACCAGCTGGGCATCCTGCGACTGCAGCTTGAACGCCTCGGTCTCGACGTCCACCGACTTGCGGCCCGCCAGGCGCACGCCCTGCGCGCTTTCCAGCGACACGCTGCCCGAACGCGAGCGCAGCACCAGGTCGCCGGCGGTTTCCAGCTGCGCCAACTCCGGGCTGGCCTGTTCGATCACCGCAATGAGATAAACACGCGTGGGATCGGGCCCGCTGATCAATACCTGGTCTCCCGGCTGGGGCATCAGCAGGCAGCTGGCGGCCTGCCTGGCGTGCCAGGTGCGGCCGTCGCAATCCACGGCGAAGCTGCCGTCCGGTTCGCGCCGCCTGACGGCGCCGATCAGGTGGACGGGATCATAGACGGGGTAATGGCGTTTGACGGCAGCGCTTGTCATGGCGGGTTCCTTGCGTTTGCGCGGCCTATACGGCAGGCCGCGCGCCCATGCGGGGCTTCCAGCGGGCGATATCGCCGCGCTGCAATGTGGACAGAATCAATTCCGACATCATGTTGATCGACACATGCCGGGCGAAAAATTGTTCGAGCACCGCCCCGAACAGATACGGGCTGATGCCGGAAAAAGCCGTCTCGTCGACCTGCAGCCCGATGCGCACGCCCCGGCCATAGACAATGGGGCCCGGCACCGGCAGGCGGTGATGCATCGGCTCGGCCACCACATGCCGCACGCCGGCGATATGCTTGCGCACGACCGGGTCGGCCAGGTTTCCGTATACCTGCAGCATCTCGCGCAGCGTCTGCGCGCCCTGCTCGGCGTCCAGGTCTACCAGGCTCAGGTAATTGAGGCCCAGATGGCTGATCAAGTGCCAGGTTGCCGCGTTCTCGGCCAGCGCGGCATGGGGCCGCGTGGGCCCGTGCAGCACCTTGATCGACGCCACGGGCGCCGACACGCGCAACGTCAGGTCGGTATCGGTGCCCAGCGGCAGCAGCATCGCCAGGTCGCGGTTGGTGCACAGCGTCTCGAGCGTCAGGTGGCGAAGCTGCCCCGAGAACGGCGCCTCGTGGCGGTCGACCAGCGACACGAACACCTCGCTGCCCGTGTAGCCCGTACGGGTACCGTTGCGCTTGGCCTGCTCCGACAGCAGCCGCGGCTCGCGGCGCATCGAGTAATAAGCGCCGTAGTCGTCGGGGTCGCTGCCCAGGGTGCCGTAGAAAGACCTGAACTCCTGTTCCGGCCGCTCCGCCGACGCATGGCCCAGCACGCGGGTCAGCGCAAACACTTCGTAATCCAGCGGCCGGGTGCGGTCTATCACCACATGGTATTCGTTGGTGCGGGGCGTCACCGCAATGCGGTCGGCCCGCTTCGGAAACAGATTGATCACCGGCGCGCAATGCAGCGCCAGGTGTTCGGCCGCGATCGCCCCTTCGAGCTCCGGCGCGGCCGTCGAAAACAGCAAGGTCAGGTCGAACGTCCGCGTTTCGCGGCGCGCGCCGCCAGGCAGCGGCGGCGTGCGCAGGCCGCGCTTCAGGTCGTTCAGGCTGAAAAACAAGTAGCGGCGCGGAAACGCGAAATATTCCTGCAGCAGGCGATAACCCTGGAACACCCGCGCATCGGCGGGCAGCAGCGCCTGGTCGTCCGAAAACCCCTCGTGCCGCACGCAGGACGGCGTCAGCTTGTTGATCCAGCTCACCGGGCGTGCACTGTCGTGGCCCAGCACCGCCACCGTATGGCCCATGATCACTTCCAGGAGCCGCTGCATGGGCAGGTCCTGCCCCGCCAGGTGGAACACCAGCTGGTCCAGGTCCATGTCTTCGAGCCGCACGCCGCCGCACACTTCGATGCGGATGCGCAAGGCGCTCAGCACGCGGCCATTGCGCCCGCCCAGGCCCAGCCGCGCCAGCGGCAGATCGGGTGGCGTGCCGGTGAATTCGGCCTCTACCACCCGCAGCGGCCAAAGCCGCACGTCATGGCCGGTCATGAATTCGCACGGGGTCTGCTCGCCTCGCGGCACCTTGCCGCGCAGCAGTGTGCCGCGCGGCAAGTCAAAGCCGCGCGCCAGCGTGCCTTCGTTCATGCTGGGCGTGAACCGCACGATTGCCATGGCCGGCGTCGGCGCCAGGTAATTGGGGTAGACCACCTCCAGCAGGCGCTGCGAGAACCGCGGAAACTCCGCATCCATCTTCAGATGAATGCGCGCGGTCAGGAAGCTGAAACCCTCGAGCAGGCGCTCGACATACGGATCGGCCACCTCGGTGCCGTGCATGCCCAGGCGGCCGGCCACCTTCGGGTACATCTGCGCAAACTCGGCCCCGAGCTCGCGCATGTACACCAGCTCGCGGTTGTAATAATCGAGCAGGCGCGCGTCCATCAGGCCGCGCCTCCCAGGTCGCGCAGGTCCATGTGGCCGCTTTCCAGGTCGATATCCGTGCGAAACAGAAACTCCATGGGGTGCGGCACGCACCACAGCATGCCCTTGATTTCCAGGCTCAGTACATTGTGGTGTTCCAGCGTGCCCGTATCGGTCACGCAACGGACTTCTACTGAAGAATCCAGGATGCGGGGCTCGAATGCCGCAATGGCATTGCGTATCGAGTCTTCGACATCAACCCAGTCGATCTCCGACATCCGCTTGCCCGCCATGGCGTGCACCCCGAAATTCAGCGCCGAATCGGGCACCTGGGGATACGGCGACAGGTCATCGGTCGTTTGCAGATTCACCGTATTGAGCAGCCAGCGCAGGTCGCGCAGCACCGCCATGCGCAATTCCGCATGTGTCAGCATGGCGGCATCACGCACTTCCTGCCGCCGCGAAGGCTCGTTGTCGGTCAGGCGATCCAGCAAAGACGGCTGCAGCCGATCGCGTGCCACCCGTTCGCTGCGTGGCAGTTGATTCCATGGCCGCAGGCCTCTCGCCTCGGTCTGCTCCATATCAACGCGTCTCCAGTACCCGCACGTCCAGCAGGGCATGTTCGCCCTGGTCGGTGATCCACATCTTCTGGCCCAGCCCCAGATAGCTGTCGTCGTGCAGGGCCTGCCAATCGGTCATGCGCCCCAGGCGAACGGCCTCGGGCAATTCCGCCAGCGCCTGGCCCGGCGGCGCAGGATAGCGGGCGGGCACCAGGCCGAGCTGCGTGCGTCCGTCATCCAGCGTGATCTCGGCCTGCGCCCACACGATGTCGCTCAGGCCCTCCGGCGCCAGCAGCCGCACCGAACGCAGCGCGCTGAACGGCAGCCAGCCATAACGGCCATTGGAAATGAACTCAAAAACAGGCCCCAGCCTGCTGTCGCCGTCGGCGATCCATTCATACGCCGCCGGTTCGCCGGCGGCATTCTGCAACTGCCCTGCCCGCGCCTGGGCAGCGTCGTAGGCGCGCGCGCGCAGCTGCGCCGCCTGTTCCGGGTTGTCGGCGTCGAGCCGCAATGCCTGCAGCATATCGGCAAACCAATCCGGCGCGGCGCCGAAAAACGCAGGTTCGCCCTGGCCTTGCAGCACACTTTCGCGCTGGCGTTCAGCCGCGATGGCCTGTTCGTAGATCAAGGCCATGGGCTGCGCCTGCTTATTGAACTGGGCGCACAGCTTCAGTTGGTCGGACGCGCGGCTCCAGTCCCCTTGCACGGCCATCAGCTGGAACAGCTGGGCGCGCAGGTCGGCATCGGCCGGCTGGCGACGGATCCGGCCCTGGATGTCCTCCAGGTGCTGGGACAAGCTGCTTTCACGCAGCGCGACGGTGGGTTTGGTCATGAAGGCACCGCGGAAAGAAACGAAAAGCCGGCGCACGGCTTAGAGCCGCGCGCCGCAGAAAGAGAAGCCAGGCCAGGCCTTAGCCCACTTCCTTGTTCTGCTTGATGTCCCAGGCAACCAGGCTTTCCGCGCCCTTGCCGCCCTGCTCGGTCTGCTCCCAGTATTGCTGCTTGACCTTGGCGGCCTGGAACGCGTAGTTCACCACCACGGATTCCGAGTTCAGCTCGCCCGACAGCTGCACCGACGACACCAGCACATCTTCCAGGGTGATCTTGGTGTACTCGACCTGCTGGCCGCCGGCCTTGCAAACCGACAGTTCGATCCTGCTCAGGTGTTTGCCGCTGGCGCAGTGCTTCATGACGGCCGGGGCCGCCTTGTCGATGCGCGCAACGACATGCAGGTCGTTGAAGCTGGCTTTGCCGGCGCCCAGGCCGCCGCCGCTGGCCATGTTGCCGGGTTGAGTGGCGCCCCACGAAAACGAAATGATGTCCGTCCAGTTCTTGTGGTTGGCGTCCTTCGACTCGCCGTTGGCGCCGTCGATTTTCATGAACATGTCAACAGCCACTTCTCTCTCCTAAGTTGCAGTCACGGCACGATGTGCCTTGAAAAAAATGCCCATCAACCGTCGTTCTTCTTCAACGACGGAAGCTTGGACACAAGGCGCAGCGACACGGTCAGCCCTTCGAGCTGATAATGCGGCCGCAGGAAAAACTTCGCGGAGTAATAACCGGGGTTGTCTTCGATTTCCTGAACCTGGACCTCGGCCGCCGCCAGCGGCTTGCGCGCCTTGGTTTCCTGGGACGAGTTGACGGGGTCGCCGTCGACGTAATTCATGATCCAGTCGTTGAGCCAACGCTCCATGTCGTCGCGCTCGCGGAACGAACCGATCTTGTCGCGCACGATGCACTTCAGGTAGTGGGCGAAGCGGCAGCAGGCAAACAGATACGGCAGCCGGGCCGACAACTTGGCGTTTGCCGACGCGTCGGCATCGTAGTATTCGTGCGGCTTCTGCAGCGACTGCGCGCCGATGAACGCGGCAAAGTCCGAGTTCTTGCGATGCACCAGCGGCATGAAGCCGTTCTTGGCCAGCTCGGCCTCGCGCCGGTCGCTGATGGCGATCTCGGTGGGGCATTTCATGTCGACGCCGCCGTCGTCCGTGGGGAACGTGTGGCACGGCAGGTTTTCCACCGCGCCGCCCGACTCGACACCGCGGATCGACGTGCACCAGCCGTACAGCTTGAACGACCGGTTGATATTGGCCGCCATGGCGTATGCCGAGTTGGCCCAGGCATAACGGTCGTGGTTGGCGCCGTCGGTGTCTTCCTCGAAATCGAACTCGTCCACCGGGTTGGTACGTGCGCCATACGGCAGGCGCGCAAGAAAGCGCGGCATCGCCAGGCCGATGTAGCGCGAATCCTCGGACTCGCGCAGGCTGCGCCAGGCCGCATATTCGGTGTTGGTGAAGATCTTCGTCAGGTCGCGCGGGTTCGCCAGTTCCTGCCACGAATCCATCTGCATCACGTTGGGCGATGCGCCGGCAATAAACGGGCAGTGCGCCGCCGCGGCAATGCGTGCGATCTCGGTCAGCAGCTCGACATCGGGCGGGCTATGGTCGAAATGGTAGTCGCCCACCAGGCAGCCGATGGGCTCGCCGCCGAACTGGCCGTACTCTTCTTCGTATACGCGCTTGAAGATCGGGCTCTGGTCCCAGCCCACCCCTTTGTGGCGCTTGAGCGTACGGCCCAGTTCCTTTTTCGAGATGCACATTACGCGGATCTTGAGCAGCTCGTCGGTCTCGGTGTTGGTCACCAGGTAGTGCAGGCCGCGCCAGGCGCCTTCCAGTTGCTGGAACTCGGGATGGTGCAGCACCAGGTTGATCTGCTCGGACAACTTGCGGTCGATCTCGGCGATGATGGCCTGGATCGTACGGTAGGCGTCCGACGACACCGCCACGCCGCTGTTCTCCAGCGCCTGGTGCGCCAGCGTGCGTACGGCGTGTTCGACCGCTTCGCGGGCCTGTTCGGTCTTGGGCTTGAATTCTTTCTTCAGCAGCGCGGACAGGCCGTCCGCCTCCAGGGTTTCGGTAGTGCGGGCATCCGCGCGCTTGGCCACTGCAGTCATGGCGATCTCCGTTATGGTTTATTTCGCGGCCGGATCGGCTTCGGACTCGTCCGCCCCGGGGCTGGCGCCATCGCCCTTCGAGGCAGCATCGGGGTTGGGCGCCGCCGCCAGGGCGTTCATCAGCGCAGGGTTCTTCAACACTTTGCCGATCAGCTCTTCGGCGCCGGCCTTGCCGTCCATATAGGTCAACAGGTTGGCCAGCTGGGTGCGGGCCTCCAGCAGCTCATTCAGCGCGCCGACCTTGCGCGCCACCGTCGCCGGCGAAAAATCGTCGATGCTCTCGAAGGTGACATCCACGTTCAGGTTGCCCTCGCCCGTCAGGGTATTGGGCACCTGGAACGCCGCGCGCGGCTGGATCGACTTCATGCGCTCGTCGAAGTTGTCGATGTCGATGTCCATGAACTTGCGTTCGGACACATCCGGCTGCGGCTCCGCCGACTTGCCCGCCAGGTCCGCCATCACGCCCATGACGAAGGGCAGCTGAATCTTGCGCTCCGCGCCGTAGATTTCGACGTCGTATTCGATCTGCACGCGCGGCGCGCGGTTGCGTGCAATGAACTTCTGCCCGCTGCCCTTCAGTGTCGTTGCCATGTTCGTTCTCCTGTCCTGGTATCAGTGCGAATACGCGGGCGCATCACGCGCCAGGTCCGCCGCCGGCATCCCTGGGCAGCCAGGCCTCGAACTGCTCGAGGCCCTGCGGCGCCAGATTCTTCATAATGTCGTGAAAGCTCATCGAGATCAGCTGCTGCGCCCGCCGTATCAAATACGGAGCCGGGTGGCTGGGCTCATGCACCTCGAAATAAGCGCACACCTTGGCGAGCATGGCCGCCGCTTCTTCGCGTGTCTGAATCTGCGCGTCCTGCCAGCGCATCGCGGGCGCGGCCGCCTGTGCGGCAGGGGTCTCCGCGCTTTCGGCGATTGCGTCCCCGGTTATTTCTTCCGGCTGCGGCGCGGTGCCGGAATCATGCAGCACCTGCTGCACCATATCGAGCGTGCGCAGCGTCCCGGCGTAATCCGGCACCCATTCCTGGCCAAGGCGGCTGGCGACCTGCTGCTGTATGCGGCGCAACGACTGCGCGGCGGTGACAACCGCCTCGAGATCGGCGTCCTGCCGCAGCGAAGCCTGGCGCAGATGTTCTACCAGGCGGGCGCGCCCGCCGGGATAAAAATCGGGATCCGACCGGCTGCCGTCCAGCACCGACTCGGCATCGCGCAACGACAACTGTCCGTGCACACCATTTACCAGGCGGCTCGATCGCGCGCTGCGAGCGCATCCGGCCACGTCGCCCAGCGAAGCCAGCGCATTGATGCGCGGCATGGGATCGTCTTCGCCCACGCTGTCCAGCCGGGGATGCACCGACTCCCAATAGCGGTCGAGCGTGTCGGCCACCAGTGTCACGCCGTCGGCGTAGCCGGGCAGCCCGCGCGTCTCGGTCCACGCCTGGGTCAGGTAACCCATGATGCGCACATCGCGCGTGCGTTCCAGCAGGCCGCGCGCCAGCTTCTCGACCTCGCGCCAATCGGGAGGCTGGGCGGGAATGATGGTCGAGCCGAACTGCTGTTCGCTGCGCTCCACCGCAGCTTGCTGCAGTTGCAGAAACTCGGCGTCATATTCCAGGTCTTCACCACATGGCAGGCGAGGATCCAGAGCGGTCAGAATGTCGGCAAATTCCATGATCCCTGTCGCATAGGGATAACCCCGATACGTTAAAACAGCCCATCTCCGGCTAACTGCCGCGGAAATCCGAATTCTAGGCAGAGCATGTGTTATTTCCTGCAATCATTAACAGCTACTGTTGTTTCTTACTTTTTAATAACAATTGACAACGAATTTGCACAACTCGCGTACAGGGAAATACAAGTATTGAAACAATAGGGCCGGCCTGCGTGCCGGCCTTCGCCCCGTCGCAATACGCCTAGGCGCCCCCGTATGCGCCCTTTTTTATCTATATAAGAGTCTGCCGGGGCCACCGTTACGACAAGGTCGTTGCACCCTGCGCACGGGTGACGAACCGTCGCTACATCGGCTTGACGGTCATTAAATAGAAGATCGCCACGAAAGCCACAAAAGCCACCACGCCCAGCGCGAACCAGGCCCGGAAACAGCGCCAGTAGGCCGGGGGCAGCGCCTGCCTGGTGGCAGCCGCATGGCGCGCCAGGTTGCGCATGCGTATCTGCAGCCATACCACCGGCAGCCAACACGCAATCGCCATGATGTACAAATGCACGGACATGCGCACCCAGCCAACGTCCCAGCCCATGCCCGAAATCCGCATGAGCCAATAGCCGGTCAGGGGCTGCGCGACGGCGGTCGTGGCGGTAAAGAGCCAGTCGGCCACCACGACGTAACCCGCCACCGACGCCACAGTGCGGGCATCCCGTCCGAGCGCCGCCGCCAGGAAATAAAACGCGCTGCCGATACCCGTGCCGAACAGCACGGTCGAAGACAATACGTGTAGCCACTTCGCTATCGCGTATTCCATGGCCGCTCCAGTTCATGTAAAAGCCACAGCAAAGCTAACAGTGGCAGATTCTTCAAAATCGGGCCGTACGGGTGCAGCCAGAATTCCGGCAACCGCAACGTGATGATCGCCGTGTAGACAAGTATCAGCGATGCCTGTGCGGCCCACACCCAGCGCAGCCGCCGCGACATCAATACCAACCCGCCCAACGCGATATCCAGCCAGGACGCCATCTGCAGCGCCAGCGGTTGAATGGCTTGGGGAACCCCGGCCCGTTCCAGTAGCGCATAGCTGTCTTGCACCGGATACACCCCCAGCGACAGGATGCCCGTCACGATCCATAGCATGGCCAGGCTGAGGCGGGCGACCGGCAGCCACCACCCCAGCTGCGCCTGCGTGCGCAGCGCCGGCGCGCAGGCTGGCTGGATAAATCGGCTGACGTCGCGTGGCAGGCGCCCCAGTAGGCTACGCAGTGGCGCTACGTCGGCGCTGTTCCCCCTGCGAAGCATCTGCCATGCGGCAGTGTCCAGCAAAGCGCCCGGCAGCAGGTTACCGATGCGGGCCAGCAGAGCAATGGCCTGCGCCGGTACCGGCACAAAGCGGGCGCGCGGCAAGCCCATGCCCCGACGCAAGCCTGACATGAATTCCCGCCAAGACAGGGCCCGGGGACCGACCAACGCGATGCGGCGCGCCGGCAGCCGCGCGATGCCGACAAGGGCAACGATGGCTGCTGTGACGTCTTCTATATGTATAGGCTGCAGGCGCGCCTGGCCCAGATCGAGCGCCGGCACCCACGGCATGCTGGCCAGCGTGCCGAATAACGCCGCGCTTGTGCCGCCCGGCCCGTAAACCAGTGAAGGCTGCACCACGACCGCATCCAGCTTCAGCGACAGCAGGTAATCGTCGGCAGCCCGTTTGCTCAAGTGATAGGCGCTGCCGGCCTGCGCATCCGCCCCCAATGCCGAAACCTGGATCACGCGCCGCACGCCCGATTGGACACACGCTTCGAACACCGCGCGAGGCGCGATGTCGTGCAACTGCGTAAACCGCTGCCCTCGCGACTCGCGGAAAATACCGACGGTGTTGATAACCACATCGATGCCCCGCAACACCGGCACGACCTCCTGCGCATGACGCACCTGGTTGAAATCCAGCGCCCGGTGTTCGATATCGCTTGTGTCTTCGCCGGGCGCGCGGCGCGCCCCTGCCACCACGACATGCCCGGCGCGCCGCAGCGCCTCTGCCACGTGGCGTCCGAGAAACCCGCGGGCGCCCAGCACCAGTATCTTCATGGCCTGCGCTCCCGAAGCAATCGCGCACCATCCGTTACAGCGCGGCTATGCCGCGACATGCAAGCTGAAGGCTGTATCCACCACCGGGAGCACGCATGGGCCGCCTTTCGTACAGCATCCGACAAGCCATGGCTTCGGGCAGCGTCGCCAGCATCGTCTCTACGGCTGTGCTGGCCGGCTGCGGCACACGCGATTGCCGCAGCGCCTATGCGCCTGTCAACGCGGTCAGCCACTGGCTGTGGCGCGACACAGCTGTGTACCAGAAACGCGCCACCCTGCGCTACACCCTGGCCGGTTATGTCATCCATCATGCCATGTCTATCTTGTGGGCGGTCGCATACGAGGCCTGGCTGGGCAAGCGGCCGCGGCCGGCATGGCAAGTCTGCACCGCTGGGCTCGGCGTCGCCGGCGCGGCCTGCCTGGTCGATTTAAAGGCCACGCCACAAAGGCTGACGCCCGGCTTCGAAAGGCGGCTGTCCGGGCCGTCGCTGGCAGGCGTATACGTCGCCTTCGGCATCGGGCTGGCGCTCATGCGCATCGTCCGCCGCCACTAGCCGCTCTGTCCGGTGTGCGCATCGCGGGGCGCGATACGTATCCGGTTGTCCACCTCGGTCACGCCGCGCGTCTCGCTCGCGGCATCCTCTACAGCATGCTTGATCCAACGTGACGGCACCGTGCCGCTGAGCGACACCTTGCCGCCCTCCACCGCCACCGATACATCGCCCACCTCGAGCCCGCTGCGGCTCAGGCGTTCGCACAGATCATCCTGTATGTATTCGTCGGAACGCACATAGCCCTTGGGGTAAACCGGGCGACGCGGCTGCGTCTGGTAGGGAAAGGTCAGCCCCGAGCGCCCGGGAAAATGGCCCTGGCCCACGCCCTGGCCCTGCCACTGCGGGTCGTCCTTCCAGCTGTCGGGCTGTGAATAGACGTCGCGCGTCGCATCGCGCGCATGTTCCCCGGCCACAGGGTCATCGTAGCGGCGGTTGTATGGGTCGCGTTCGTCAGTATAGGTGTTGCCTCCGGCGGGATATCCGGAATTGGAACTGCGGTCATGATTGCGCCGCTTGGGTTCGGCGTCCGGCAGGTCGTTCAGGCGATAGCGCATCGCGGGCCTCCATCGCAATAAGAAAGAGACACGCCGACCTGCAAGCGGCGTGCCCGCCGCCGCGCAGGCATGCGGCTTGCGGCGCCTCACTGCTCTATGTCCCTGTCGGAGACCCGCCATGCCTGCCAAATCCCAAGCACAGCAAAAAGCCGCCGGCGCCGCGCTTGCCGCCAAGCGAGGCGAACAGAAAAAAAGCGACCTGAAAGGCGCTTCCAAGTCCATGTATGAATCCATGGACAAAAAGGAACTGGAAAAAATGGCGTCCACGCCCCGCCACGGCAAGCCGCAACACAAGCGCGACTCGTAGGGCCGCCGGCGCCGCAGCGCGCTGTGATACGGTAGTTGGTCTTTCACTGCCAACGAGGCCGCATTATGTCCCGTATCAAGCGCCTGCCCGCCGCCGCCAACTTGCCGTTGTCCCGCGCCGTACTGGCCGGAGGCTTCTGCTTTCTGTCCGGCCAGATCCCCCTGGACGCCAACGGAAATGTCGTGCGCGGCGACATCGCCGCCCAGACCGAAGCGGTGCTGGACCGCATCAGCGAAACCCTGGCCAAGGCAGGATGCCGGATGAGCGACGTGGTGCGCGCCACGGTATGGCTTTCCGACCTGGGCCTGTTCGGCGAATTCAACAAAGTGTATGCGGCGCGCTTCGGCCCCGCACTGCCGGCACGGTCCACTGTGCAGGCACGGCTTTCGCGCGACGTCGACATCGAAATCGAAGTGCAGGCGCTGCTGCCCGAGCGCCGCATTCCCGGCCCGGGCTCCGAAGCCTGAACCGGGCACGGGCCACGCGCGCGGCGCCACAAGGCGTCGCGCAGCGTTCCGATGCAAGGCCGGACTACTCGGCCTTGCGAAACGCCAGCACGGCGTTATTGCCGCCCATGCCGAAAGAATTACTCAGTGCCACGCGCAACGCGGGCAGCCGCCGCGCGCCTTCGGCCACATAATCCAGATCGCATTGCGGGTCGCCGCTGGCGTAGAAAAGCGTAGGCGGCACGACGCCGTTGTGCACGGCCATGGCCGTGACCGTCGCCTCGATGGCGCCCGCCGCGCCTATGGTGTGACCCACGGCGCCCTTGATACTGCTTACCGCCAGGCGCCGGGCGTGGTCGCCGAACACCTGCTTGATGGCGGCCGTTTCGATCCGGTCGCCGGCCAACGTTCCGGTGGCGTGGGCACTGATGTACTGCACCTCGGCGGCATCCAGCCCGGCGTCGACCAGGCAGCGCAACATCGCCAGCGCCTGGCCCCTGGGGTCCGGGCGCACAGGGTGCGTTCCGTCGTTGCTCACACCGTAGCCGCATAGTTCGGCGATCACAGGCGCGCCCCGGGCACGGGCGTGGGCCTCGGATTCCAGCACCAGCATCGCCGCGCCTTCGGCCAGCGCAAAACCAGTACGCCTGTGGCTGAACGGCCGGCAATAGCCTTGCTGGCCCTTGCCGGGCTCGGCGCACAACACATGCAACTGCCCCCACGCCGCCATCAGCATCGGCGAGAACATCGATTCGGCTCCGCCAGCTATCGCAACATCGAGATATCCGTCGCGTATGCGGCGGTAGGCCTCGCCGATGGCGACCGCGCCTGCCGAACATGCCGTGGCATACGTCTGCGCCTCGGCGGTGGACTGCAGCTGCTGCGCGATCTGCGCGGCCAGGGCCTGCGGCATCACCGCCGGCACCACCAGCACCGGCCGCTTCGGCACGATCTGGTGGTACGCCTCTACGGCTTCGCAAAGCGTCGTGACGCCACCGATGCCGGTGCCGGCGAATACCCCGCACTCGGACTGCGGGCCCGCATCCAGCCCGGCGGCAGCCAGCGCCTGCATGGCGGCGTAACGGCCCATCAGAGTGACACGGTCCAGCATCCGCGCCTGGCCGGGATGCAGCCCGATATCCAGATCCTGTTCCACATAGCCCACGCTCCTGGCGATACGCGGGTCCGGATGCCTGCGGATGCCGCACGCCGCCGCATTCAGCGCATCAAAAGACGCTTGGGCGGAACTGCCCACGGGCGACACCATGCCAGCCCCGGTCACGACCACTCGCCGGCGCGTCATGGCGACACCTGCGTCGTATTGGCGGGCCGGCGTGCGTGCACCTGGCGCATATACGCCGCCAGGTCGTCCAGGTTGCGTGGAAACACGCTGGTGAATTCCTGTGCGCCGACATGGTGTTCGGCGGGCAGCATTTCATCGGTCGACAGGCCGAACTCCGTCTCGATCTCCAGCAGTATTTCCAGGATGGCCAGTGAATCGAACTGCTCGATCACACTGGCGAAGGCGTGGTTATCCAGCAAGGGGGCGGGTTCACAGCGGCAGGTGCGCGCAATGATGGCAGCGAGCTTCTCGCGCAGCACCGGGGTATCAGGCAGGGTGTCCATAGAAGAGGTAATCAAGGGTAGGTGAACTTCAGCGTGGCGCTGGCCCGTACTTTTCCGGCGCGCACGGGCGCGGCTACTTGCACATAGCTGGCTCCCACAAGGTATCGCCAGCGGCGGGACGGCACGCCTTCCATCGGCGCCCCCAGCCCCGGCTCGGCCACGCCGAAAGCCGGCAGGCGATAGGCGTCGGCGGCCGGGTCGTAGACCCACACTTGAACACCCACGCCGTCGGCGGCGGACGTGCCGCTTTCCTGGTTGGCCAGCGTGGCTGGATAGCCCGCCACCGTGCTATTGGGAATGATCGTCACCGTGGGCGACGCCTCGCTCGGCGAGCTGCACGCGACCTCGATCGACGTGCTGGTAATGTCCCGGCCCGGCGATGCGGACAACAAGTGCACCGGCACGGCCGGCAGCCTGACCGTCAGCGCGGCCGGATTCTGCACGTCGCAAGTAGGCGGCGTAACGGCAACCGGTGTGGCCAGCTGCACGCGGTACAGTTGCGGCACAGCCACATTGCCCACATTGCTTACCGCGGCCTGCCCGTAGACGTTGGACGGTGACAGCTGCCCCGGCAAGATCGGCTCGCCCGTCGCCACGAATTCGATCCGCGCCTTCAGACCCGTGCCCATGCCGGCCGAGCCATTGAACGGAAATACCAAAGCGCCGGACTTGTACGTGTTGTTGGCGGAATACGGCGCCACCTCGTTCTGCGAAGCGTCGATGTAATAGTAGTAAACCCGGTATCCAATGCCTTGCACGCCCGATGCATACACGTCGGGATGCCCGGCCACCAGGGCCGTGCCGCCGCGAAATGTCTCGACGGCGCCCGCGTTGCAGGCGTACAGCGGCGCCGCCCGCCCCTGGGCCGAGCCCGATCCCAGCTCCGGCAAGGGCATTTCCGCCACGAACAGCGTCTCGCCAGCCACGGGGTACGCCGGCAGGGGAAAGCTGGCGCGGCCCGGCGGCACCCGGATCTGAAAAAGCGACGCGTCGTAGGCCGCGTAATAGTTGTTTTTGCTCGTGGTTCCGCCGCGATTGACCGAACAGGCCTGCGCGGTCGCCGCGCCGCCGGCCAACGCCAGGGCCAGCGCCAGAGCTTGTGCCGCTTTCGCGCCGGGGCGCCGGCAGAAGGGTCGCGCGCACATCACGACAGGCATGTCAGCTCCATCGCCTGCGGAGCGGCATCCTGTTCTTGGGTGATATCGATCTCGAAACTGCATTGCTGGTCCGCCTGCTCGCCCCATTTCACGGTAAAACGCGACGTACCCTGCAGGCCCGTCAGCCACGCGCGGCCCACGGGGCCGACGATGCCCTGCTGCGTTCCTTCGGCGTCATACACTGCCGCGCCAAAAGGCAGCACCTTGCCGCTTGCGTTCTTCAGCACCGCCAGCAAAGTGCGCCCCAATTGCGTGTCGAACTGGGCCACCACAATGGCCCCGCGGGTCGGCACCACCGTCTGCACGTTCTGTTTCAAGAGCGCCCCGTCAAGGCCGGCGCCGGCATCCAGCGATATGCGGTTCTCGCGATAAGGGCTGGCGTACGGCACCAGCGCCCTGCCCGCCGCATTGGTGCGTACTCCGGGCATCGCGTCTACCACGGCGCCGGCGGCGCCGGGCGCCTCGACGATGACGGCCGTCTCGCCCAGCGATTGCCCGAACAGCAGCCCTTTGCCATCGGCCAGCACGGCCCCGCTGACGTCCAGGTACGTATTGGTTGCGCCGCCCGATGTTGCATGACTGGCCGTGGCCAGGCCCACAGGCATGGCATAACTGAGCGACCCATAGCCTGTTGCGCCGTTATAGGCACCTGCGCCGCGCGCCGCCCCGGCCTGCAGGGCGTAGCTCAGGGAATAATCGTCCAGCATGGCACCGCTGAGGTTGACGCTGTGACTCGAACCCTGCCGATCAGTGCGGTTGAACGCATAGCTGGCAGTATGGTTGCCCGCCAGCGGAATACTGAAGTTCAGCATCAGCGTCGACTCACGTTGGCGCCACGCGCTGACGCTCTGGGCAAAAGTCACCGAATAGCCTATCCGCCCGATCGTGCTGGAATATCCCAATTGGGCGTAGCGCGCGTTGCGCGGCGCGTTGCGATACGCAATGCCGTAAAAATTGAGCGACAGCGATGCCCTGCCGCCCATCCGCTGCAACACCGACAACTGGTACTCGTGCTGGCGGCGGAAATCGGCCCTGTCGGGATGCTCCCCGCGATCGCGCGCCGCGTCGTTCAGGCTGCGATAGCCTTCGGAGTTGTAGCGATAGCTGGCCAGCGTGAAATCCGTGCCGCTGCCGGGAAACGACTTTGCATACTGAATGCGCGCGGCCGAACCCGTTATGCTGGCGCCTTGCGCATTGCGCGATCGAGATCCGGTCAGGTCTGCCGACACCGCCCCCAGATGCCTGAGATTCGCCGCCACGCCCGCCGCGCCGGACTGGTAGCCGCCTTGCGCCATCGTCCACCCGCCATACGCAGTCAGGCCCAGCGGCAACCCATAAGCCAGCGCGGCCTGAGCCATCAACGGGCGCGTCGCCGCATTGTTGTGGCGATGCTCACCCAGCATCAGGTTGTAGTTCCACACGCCCTCGCGCATCATCGTGGGCAGGGCCGAGAACGGCTGCAGATACTGCGTGCTGCGCCCGCCCAGTTCGTCCACCGTCACTTCCAGGTCACCTCCGCCCGGGGTGGAGTACAGATCGTCGATCACAAACGGGCCGGCGGGCACGAACGTCGCATAGATCACCTGCCCGTTCTGCCGGATGGTGACCTTGGCGCTGCTGGCCGCCACGCCCCGCACCACAGGTGCGTATCCGCGCTGGCTGTCTGGCAGCATGCCGTCGTCTGACCGTATCTGCAGGCCGCGAAAGCGCGCCGATTCGAATACCCTACCGTCGGTCGCGCTGTCGCCCATGCGCAACCGCCCGCGCCACGACGCGATATCGCGCTCGGCATACAGGTCGGCCCAATCCCACCTGGATGTACGGTCATCGGTGTAGTAATTGCCATTGCCGCGCAGGCGCCACGCGCCCAGGTTAAGCCCGTTGCGCAAATTGACATATACCGTCTGGTTCTTGTACGTGAAGGGCCCGTCGCTTGACCGCGTACGGTTGTACGAAATTCGGTACGACGACCACATGGCGTTGGTGCCCGCGTCCCAGCGGTCTGGCGCAACCGCCCCGCGCGCCTTGCGGTCCAGTGCGGCCTGCGGGATCGAAACGTTCAGCACGTTGGCGCCTTCGTCATAGGACGCCTGCGCAGACGGTATGGCCTGCAGCGTGCGCCCGCATGCGTCATCTTTCAATGACGCCAGCGCGGCAAAGGCATCGACCTTCACACCCAGTTCCCGCAGTGCGGATACCGACAGGCAGGGCTCGGCATCTTCCTGGCCGGGCACGGCAACAAACTCGATGACGCGCACATCCACGAACTGCTCATTCAGGCGCAGCGTCACCGAACGCGGGCCCGGCAACACCCGGCTGGCGTGCGCGAACACCGACAGATCCACATGCTCGGCCTGCCCGGGCGCGCGGTACAGGAAGCTGCTGTCGAACACCGCCGCCTCGTCGCGCTGGCCGGCGGCACAGGCAAGCGCGGCACATGCCAGCGTTGCACCGCCGGCCCATGCCGGCATGCCAACCCGCCTATTCATGTCGGTCAGCGCGCCGGCGTGGCCGGCGTCACCGTGGCAGCAGGCCAGGCCTCGACGACGCCATAATCATTGACGACGTGGGCGATGACCTGCGTGGTGTCCGTGGCCGGACAGCGGCTCAGCGCTACCGCCGTCGTGGCCAGGGGCAAGGCAACCACGGTGCGGCCGAAATCTGCGGCTTCACCCGCAATCTCGATGCGGGCGAAGTTGATGGTATAGGCCGACTGGTTGTGCAGCATCAGCCGGCACGCGCCGCCGTCGCGCCCCAGGCGCCATTGCAGCAGCTCGGGCCCGCGTGGCTGCTTCAGCACGGACGCGGGGCGGTAGAACAGCTTGATGCGCGTATGCATGGCCAGCGACAAAGTGTTGTCGGCTGCGTTTTTCTTCTGCGGGATCTCCAGCACATTGATCCAGTAGTACGATTCGCGGTCCTGCGGCATGCCCTCGCCCACCCGGGTGATGGTCAGGCGCCGCTCCACGCCCGCGTCGAACCGGCTCAGCGGCGGCGTAATGAAGAATGGCGTTTCCATTTCTTCGGCGGCGCCGTCTATCCATGCCTGGACCACATACGGCTCGGCCACGATGTTCTTGGCGAACACCGAAACATGCTTCTGTTCGTGGTTCATGATGACGCGCGTGCTCGACAACTGAATGCCGGCCTGCACCGCGCCCGTGCTGCACAAGAGCAAGGCAGCCAGGCACATGCGTCGGATCGAGGTATTCATTTACAAAGCTTCTAACGGCCAGATCTGCGCCGGCCCAGGTACCTTGGCCAACGCTGCGGCATGCACGCCGCCAGATCGGGGGTTCGTGGGCGGCCCGCCCGACATCGGGGGCAGACGGCCGGCTTGGCCCGGGCGTGGGGCGGCGGCCGCGTAGCGGCCGCCATCAGTGCGAACTTCGTGCGCGGCAAAGCCAGTCTTGTGAACCGGCCCGCCGATGCGGCGGATCAGGAGTAGTCCACCTGGAACACCGCCCGGGCGTTGGCGCTACCGGCCGTCACCGGGTAGGCCGTGGCTTCGTAGAAAGCCTTGAACCGCAGTTCGTTGGTGCCGTCGATCAGGATGTAGTCGCTGGCGGCGCCGCCCACCACGATGTCGGTGCCGGCGGCCGTGGCCAACCCCACCGCCACGCCCTGGGCGCCCATGCCGTTTTCCAGGCTGAGCAGGCGGCCGGAGATTACGCTGCCCGCCGCAGGGCTGAACGAAATCGATGCGGTGTCTGCAACATTGGTGTCACAGCCGATAAGCTTGATGACGAACTCGGTTTGCGGCCCGCGGTCGCCAACGGCTGCGAACATGGTGGCCGGTACGCTGCCCATGGCAACGGTCATGGCCGCGCCATCCTGGCCGCCGCCGATGGCGCATGCCGCGTTGGTAATTTCGCCGATGAACGAGATGTTTCCCGTGTCGGCAGCCGCAGTGCCCGCCAGAGCGGCCAGCACGCCAGAGGCCACCACCGTAAGTAAAGTTTTTTTCATGATTGTCGATTGAACTGATTAAAAGGACGCCAGGGTGTGGACCTTGCACCGATTGCCCGCCGAGGCGCGGATGTAGCCGCCGACACCACCTTGCAAGCCGACACGGCCAGGCCCAGCAGCCAGTTGGCGGGCCAGAAGATGCAGCGATGCACCATCCATCCCCGCCAGTGGCGCCTGCGCCGCAGGCCCCCCTGGAATGCCATATCGGCCGACATCCATCGCACGGCTGTGGCCAGCATGCGGGCCAGCCCGGCATGCTGTCGCATCAGCCGCAAACAGGGCAGCGCCCACAGGCGATAGCCCTGGTAGGTGATTCGACAGAAGCGCGCCTTGCAATAGCGTGCGTCGATAAGCCAGGTGTCGAAAGACACCAGGCCCTGGCGGCGCAACTCGTTGCAGACGACCTTCTCGTTGAAGTCCACCCATATTCCTAGTTTGCTCATGCAGGCGATCAGTAAACAGGTCCACGCTGAAACGGCAAACTGCCGTTACTGTCTTCCATGAAGAAAGCAACGGCATGGTAGGGTCGGTACGCGGTTATGAATTTGACCTAGTGCAAAAGCGCCGAAATATGCGTCAGAATCCCAGGACAAGCGCCGCAGCCGGGCGAATCCATCTGATACAGTCAGAGAATTTTTTCCTGTTCATGCATCGTTTGCATCAATTACTTCACAACGCCGAACCGGCCCGAACAGGCGGGCTGGGCGCGATCGAACGCAATGTCATCGCGGCAACGGCGGCCAGTATCGCCACACTCACCGTGCTGAAATAAGCCGCCGCCTGCAGGCCGTCGACAAATGCGCCGCGCGCCTGTTCGAGCAGGCCCGCCGGCAGCTGCGGCGCCACAGATGCCGCCGCCCAGAGGCTATCGGCCAGCGCGTCGCGAACGTCCATGGGCAGATGCGCCGGTACGCTGTCGGCCATGCCGCCCCGGTAAACTGCAACGGCAACGCTGCCCAATAGCGCAATGCCCAGAGATATCCCCAGGTCCTGCGCCATTTCAGTCATGGCCGAGGCCGATCCCGCTTTGTCGGCGGGGGCGGCATGCACGACCAGTTCGGTTCCCAGCGCGGCTATCGTGCCATTGCCCAGGTAGGCCAGCGCCAGCGCGGCGACGGCCAGCATCACCCCCGAGCCGCCGCTGTCTACCAGCGCGAGCATCAGGTATCCGGCCGCCGAGAGCGCGAGCGCCCCGGCCACCACCAGGCCCGGGCGTATCACGCGTGCCGCGAACGGCGCGCCGACACCGCCCACGACCATGGCCAGGGCCGCCGCACCCATCCACAAGCCGGCGGCAGAGGGCGTATACCCGGCCACCAGCTGCAGATACTGGGCGGTGAGCAACATGGCGCCTCCTACGGACACCAGCCCCAACAACAGCACCAGCAAGGCAACGCGGAACCCGCGATTCGCAAACAGGCCGAGATCCAGCAACGGGTCGGCCAGCCGCCGCTGGCGCCTGACAAACACCCAGCCGCACAGCACACCCAGCAACACGGCGACAGCGGCCTGATGCGCATAGCCGGACTTGGCGATCAACTTGATGCCATACACAATGGGCAGCATGGCGCCCAGCGACAAAGCCACGCTGGGCAGGTCCAGGCGCTCGCGGTGCGGCGCGCGGTATTCGGGCAACAAAAAGGGCCCCAGGATCAGCAGCACGCCGACTATCGGCACCGCAATCAGAAACGCCGCGCCCCACCAGTACCATTCCAGGATCAGGCCGCCCACCATCGGCCCCGCAGCCGACCCCACTCCCCACATCGTGGCCCATATGCCGATACCAACGGCGCGCTGCTTCGGGTCGGTGAACAGGTTACTGATCAGCGCCAGCGTCGATGGCATCAGCGTGGCGCCGGCCACGCCCAGGGCCGCTCGCGCCGCGATCAGCATATTGGCGCTGGTCGAGAATGCGGCGGCCACCGACGCCAGGGCAAACGCCGCGGCGCCAATCAACAACAGTTTTCGGCGGCCGATGCGATCTCCCAGCGTGCCCATCGTGATCAGAAAGCCGGCAATCAAAAAGCCATAGGCATCCATGATCCACAAAGCCTGCGTGCTGCTGGCCTGCAAGTCCGCCGCCAGGGCAGGCAAAGTCAGGTGCAGCATGGTCAGGTCCAGCCCCAGCATGATGGTGGGCAGCGACAACAATGCCAGTCCGGCCCATGCGCGGGCATCCGCCCTTTGGGGAACCGTCGGCGGTCTACGCACAGAAGCGGCGCCTGCCGCGGCGAGTTGGCGATCTTGGTTCATGAAAATGGCCTGCTGGTCGAGTTCGATTGCGGGGTTGCCATCTTCAATGCAATATCGTCCTATGACAATTTAAGCGTTTATCCTATTACTGGAGGCAATACACATGCGCGACCGCAGCCTTGATCGCACCCGTTCCGACCTGTCCGAGTTCCTGGTGCGCCATCGCAGGCGGCTGGCCCCGGCGGATGTAGGGCTACCCGCCACCGAGCGCCGCCGCACCCCCGGCCTGCGGCGCGAAGAAGTCGCCGCGCTGGCAGGCGTGGGCCTTACCTGGTACACCTGGTTCGAGCAAGGGCGCGACATCCGGGTGTCGGAAAAATTCCTGCTCAGGGTGTCCCACGCGCTCAAGCTGAACGATGCCGAATGCAGCCATCTGTTTTTACTGGCGCACCGACGCCCGCCGCCGCCAGAGGCGCATCAACGCCTGACAGTCAGCCCCGCGATCCAGCAACTGCTCGATGACCTGCCCAGGCCTGCCTATGTGCAGAACCTGCGTTGGGACGTGGTGGCGTGGAACGCTTGCGCCGATAGGGTCTTTGCGCTCGCCGGCCGGCCCGCCGGCGACTGCAATCTGCTGCGCATGTTCTTCGCCGACCCCGCAATGCGGCCGCGCCTGCCAGCCTGGCACGAGGATGCGCCAGGGCTGCTTGCTCAATTCCGCTATGACCTCGCCGTAGCGCCGGACGACCCGGCCATGCTGGCCCTGATCGACGACTTGAAACAGATGTCGCCGGGCTTCCGGCAATGCTGGGACACGGCAGCCCAGCATCCCGCCCGCCGCGGCATTGCGTCAATCATCGATACGCAAGGCGAGCCTTATCAGTACCACCACGAGACGCTGGTAGTGGATGAACATCGGCATCTGAAGCTGGTGGTGTATTTCCCGGCCATGGCGTGACGCCCCGCATGGCCCAGTCCATATTGCATATCTTGGCCCTTGGTAATGCGTCATGGCGCGCCTATCATACGGTTGCCAACCGGATCGCCGACGGCGCAGCCGGAGCAGTCATCCAGGGAGCCATCGTTGAACGTATCGGTACTGCGGCATGCCCGCACGCCAGCAGAGGTTGAAGCCTGCTTTCCGGTAATGCAGCAATTGCGTCCGCATCTGCAAACCCCCGCGGATCTCCTGGCGCGCGTACGCCGCATGGCAGGCGAGCATTACCAGATACTGTGCGTGTGGCAACACGATGCCGTTATTGCCGCGGCCGGATACCGCCTGCAAGAAAACCTGATCTATGGCCGGTTCCTGTACGTAGACGACCTGGTTACTCGCGATGAACAGCGTGGCCAGGGCCACGGCGCGCGGCTGCTCGATGAACTGGCACACATCGCCGAACAAGAAAACTGCGCGAAGCTGGTGCTTGATACCGGCCTGTCCAACGCGCTGGCCCAACGCTTCTATTTCCGCCAGGGCCTGCTGTCCGGCGCCATGCGGTTCTCAAGTCCGATCAACAAGGAACCCATTTGAAATCCATTCTACGCATCACCAGCAGCCCGCGTGGGCATCAGTCCGAAAGTTACCGCCTTTCCCAGGCCGTCGTTGAACGCCTTATCGCGCAATACCCCGCAGCCAGGCTGATCGAACGTCCGCTCGCGGGAGCCGGCGCCGGGCACGTGGATGAAGATTATGCCGACGTGCTGGGCGGCTTCGCAGCGCCTGCTGGCAAAGACCACTTGGGTACGCTGGCGGCATCGGAACAGATGATCCGCGAACTGGAAGAAACCGACTGCCTGGTCATCGGCACCCCCATGCACAACTACACCGTGCCTTCCAACCTGAAGGCCTGGATCGACCATGTCGTCCGGGTGTATCGCAGCTTCCAGCCCACGCGGCAAGGAAAGATCGGCACGCTGCGCGACCGGCCCACTTTCGTGGCGGTTGCATCGGGCGGCACCTACGCGGACGAGCCGCCGCGCCAGCCCGACTTCCTGACGCCCTACCTGACAGCGGTGCTGAACACCATCGGCATCCGCGACATTACTTTCTTCTCTGTACAGGGCACCGCCGCAGACCCCGATAAAGTCGGGGCGGCACGAAGCTGCGCCATCGCATCCATAGACGCCCATTTCCACGCAAGTACTGTGCAGCGCGGCGCCGAGATACCAGCCCTATAATTTCCCGGCACCGTATGTCTCCAGATGGGCGGGCCATGGCAGCAGCAAAACCCGGCAGCATTTCGCCGCTGGACCGGGCGGCGCCTCAGTCGTATTACCGGCAAATCTATCAGCGCTTTCGCGGCGCCATTGTCGCCGGCTTGCTGGCGCCGGGCGAGCGCCTGCCGTCGGCTCGCGCCCTGGCCAAAGAGCTGGGGCTGGCGCGCGGCACCGTAGAATCGGCCTACGCATTACTGGCCGCCGAAGGCTACACACAAGCCCGCGGCCAGGCCGGCACGGTGGTGTCGCCCCACCTGAACGCGCGCGGCGCGGCCCGCGCCAGCGCTGCCCCGCACGACCACCCCCATCCCGCCACGCTCGAGCCGCGGCCTCAACCCGTCTTGCCCTTTCAGATGGGCCTGCCCGCGCTCGATGCGTTTCCGCGCAAGATCTGGGCGCGGCTGGCCGCACGCACTGTGCGCGCCATGCAGCCCGCCGACATGAACCACCCCGCAGTCAGCGGGCTGCCCGCATTGCGCGCGGCAATCGCAGCCTACCTGAATGTTGCTCGCGGCATCGCATGCACGCCGGCGCAGGTAATCGTCACCTCGGGGTACCGTCACAGCATGGCGCTGGCCGCCCATACGCTCTTGAAGCCGGGCGATTCTGTATGGGTCGAAGACCCGGGGTACCCTCCCACCCGCGAACTGCTGGCCCTGTTGCATATGCGTGCCGTACCCGTGGCCGTCGACGAACAAGGCCTGTCGATTTCTGCCGGCATGGGCGCTGCGCCCCGCGCCCGCGCCGTGGTGGTGACTCCCGCCCACCAGAGCCCGCTGTCGATGTCGCTGGCCCTGCCGCGACGCATGGAACTGCTGGATTGGGCCGCACGCGCCCGGGCATGGGTCATCGAAGACGACTACGACGGCGAATACCGGTATGTCGGCCGCCCGCTGCCAGCCCTGAAAAGCCTGGATCGCGACGAGCGCGTTATTTATGCCGGCACATTCAGCAAGGTGCTGTATCCCGGCATCAGGCTCGCCTACCTGGTGGTACCCGAATCCCTGATCGGGCGCTTCGAGCGCATCAACGACATACTCGCCGCCGGCAGCCCCCCGCTTACCCAGGCCACTGTCGCGGCGTTCATGGGCGAGGGCCATTTTTCGCGGCATATCCAGCGCATGCGCAGGCTGTACGGCGAGCGGCGGCAGGCCGCGACGGCCGGATTGCTGGATGTGCTGGGCCGCCACGTCCGTATCGATGCCCAGCCTGGCGGCATGCACCTGATCGTGCGGCCCGCCGGCCGCGCATCCGATCAGCAACTCGCCGCCCGCATGCTCGCCGGCGGCATGTACGCCCACGCGCTGAGCACATGGAGCCAGTCGCGCAGCAACCACCGCGGGCTGCTGCTGGGCTTTACCAACATTCCTACCCGACAAGAAGCGCAAGCGCTGGGCCGCCGCATCCTGGAAGTGCTCTGAACGGCGCCTGCCGTGCTCGCACGCAGGGCTGCCCATGCACACGCATGGCTCAGAGCGTAAGGCAGATCTTGGCTCTTTCAAGCTGGTCCATGGCCGGCCATCATCGTGCTTCTTGCATTGCAATCAAGTTCACGGAAACCACAACATGACCCAACGCCTGGATTACGCCAAGGCGTCGCCGGACGGCTTCAAGGCCTTGCGCGGCGTATACGCCTATCTACACACCTGCGGCCTGCCGCGCGAACTCGTCAACATCGTCTACCTGCGCGTGTCGCAGATCAACGGATGCGCCTACTGCATAGACATGCATTCACGCGACCTGCTCGAGCAAGGCCTTGCCATCGACAAACTGGTGCTGGTGCCGGTATGGCGGGAAGCCGGCAAAATGTTCTCGGCCCGCGAGCGCGCCGCACTGGCCTGGGCGGAAACGTTGACCAACGTCGCGGCCACCGGCGCGCCGGACGAACAGTACGCCGCCGCGGCCGCGGCATTCGACGAAAAAGAACTGGCCGATCTTACCTATGCGATAGGCTTGATGAACGCACTCAACCGACTGGGCGTGGGTTTTCGCAACCCGCCTGCCGCCGCCGCGCGCGCCGGCACTTAACTCGCGGACGCGGCGCGCATGGGGATCTTCAGGTAGCGAATGCCATTGTCTTCCGCCTGCGGCAGGCCGCCCGCGCGCAAATTAACCTGCAGCGACGGCAGCAGCAACGCCGGGGCCTGCAGGCCCGCATCGCGCTGCGTGCGCATGGCCACGAACTCGTCCTGGCCTACGCCGTCGCGCACATGCACATTGCCGCTACGCTGCGCCTGTACTGTGCTTTCCCATGCGTAGAAATCGCGCCCGGGCGCCTTGTAGTCGTGGCAGGTAAACACGCGTGTGGCGGGAGGCAAAGCCAGCAGACGGCGTATCGACTGATACAGCACGCGTGCATCGCCTCCGGGAAAATCGGCCCGCGCGGTGCCGTAGTCGGGCATGAACAGCGTGTCGCCCACAAACACCGCGTCCCCGATCAGGTAGGACACACACGCCGGCGTGTGGCCGGGCGTGTGCAGCACCCGCACCGGCAGCGCCCCCAGCAAGAACTCCTGGCCGTCATGGTAAAGCTCGTCGAACTCGGCACCGCGGCACGACAGGCTCTCCAGGTTGAACACGGGCTGGAAAATCTTCTGCACCGCGCTCACATGCTCGCCTATGCCGACGGTGGCGCCCGTCAATGCCTTGATGTGCGGCGCGGCGCTCAGGTGATCGGCGTGCACATGCGTTTCCAGCACCTTGACGATAGTGGCCCCCTCGACGCGCGCCGCCGCCACCATGGCATCCGCCGATTGCGTGGAGAACTCGCCCGATCGATGGTCGTAGTCGAGCACGGGATCGATCGCCGCCGCCTGCATGGTATCGGGATCGATAACCAGGTAAGAGACCGTGTTGGTGGCTTCATCGAAAAAAGCCCGGATCAATGCCGATTGCGCCATGTGTAAACCCCGGTGTAGGCCCAGACCATACGTTAACAGGTTAGCGAAATCGACTACATAAAATGCGGCCTCACCGCCGCGGTAAACATGATACTGACGGCGCTGGTCGAGCAACGAGAAACGGCGTTCCAGGCTGCCTGACTTTGCAGGCCATGTCCGGCCCCGATACGGCTGCGCCTTTACAAGGGGCGGCGCCGCAACGGCGCCGCGCGCGTCATCAGATCGATGACCCAGTCCATGAAAACCCGCAGCTTGGCGCTGACGTGGCGGTTGGGCGCATAGGCCAGGTACATGGGCATGGGGTCGAGCTGCCAATCTTCGAAAATCCGCACGAGTTCGCCGCGCGCGGCGTGGTCCGCAGCCATATAGTGCGGCAGCCAGAGTATCCCCATGCCGGCCAGGCCTGCGGCCAGATACGCATTGCCGTCATCTACGGCCAGCGCGTAGCGCCCATGCACGCTGAGGCTTTCGCCATCGCGGTGCATGGCATAGGGCAGCGCCTTGCGGGTACGCAGCCACAGAAAGCCCACGATGCGGTGATGGCCGTCCTGCAGGTCTCGGGGATGCGCGGGCCGCCCAGCCAATTTCAGATAAGCGGGGGCGGCGTACACGCCCAGCTCCAGGTCGCCCACGTGCCGGGCCACCAGCGACTGGTCGGTGATTTCTCCGCCGCGCAGCACGCAATCCACATTTTCGTCGATCAAGTCGACCACGCGGTCGCTGACGCCCATGTGCAGCTGAATATCGGGATAGCGCGCATAGAACTGCGGCAACGCCGGTATCAGCAGCATGCGCGCCAACGGGCTGGGTACGTCGATGCGCAGCAGTCCGCGCGGCTGGGCGGATGCGCCGGAAAGGCTGGTTTCCGCGTCGTCCATATCCGCCAGTAAACGCACCACCCTTTCGTAGTACGCGGCGCCGTCGGCCGTAACATTGACTTTGCGGGTGGTGCGGTTCAACAGCCGCACCCGCAAGCGCGCTTCCAGCTGCTGTATCAGCTGGGTTACGGTTGTCTTGCTCATGTGCAGCGTTTGCGCGGCCTTGGTGAAGCTGCCCGTTTCCACTACACGGACAAATGCCTGCATCGCGTCGATACGGTCCATCACGCCTCCGAAATCGGACAATTGTTTGCATTCTACAAACAGTCAAGCGCAAGCTTGCCTGTTTATCGGAGCGTCGGCGATCGATACAGTGACTGCCATCTTCCCAACCCGGCCTACCGCCGATACTGAGGTCTACCATGGCAACCCGCGATGTCGTCTTCCCCCCCAACCGCCATGCGCTCTACGAGCGCAACCGCTACTCGCCCGCGATCAAGTCGAACGGCTTCTTGTTTGTATCCGGCCAGGTGGGCAGCCGCGACGACGGCTCGCCGGAACCCGATCTGGACCAGCAAGTACGGCGGGCATTCCATAACCTGAACGCCATCCTGCACGAAGCAGGCGCAACATTCGACGACGTGGTGGACGTCACCGTCTTCATGGTCGACCCCGAGTCGAAATTCGACGCCATCTGGCGCACCGTGCAAGACTATTGGGGCAACGCGCCCTACCCCACCGTAACCGCCGTGGGTGTCACCTGGCTGTATGGCTTTGACTTCGAGATCAAAGTCATCGCCCGGCTGCCTCAGCCATAAGCTACCGCGCGCCTTGCCCGCATACCTCGGGCGCGGCGTTCAGCCGGCCGCCGGCCTGCCCCCGCGGCCATGCGCCTTGAGTTCCCAGAGCGCATTCAATACATGGCGGGTCGCGCGCTCGACGGGCTGCACATGGTGCGCAATTCCCAGCTCGCGCCACACTGCGGGGCGCAGGGGCCGCATGGCAATACGTGCGTCCCACTGCGGCGCGCCCGCTTCGTGCGGCAGCAGGGTTGCGCCATAGCCGGCCGCCACCAGGCTTTTGATGGCGTCGTTGTAATTCAGCTCGATGCGCGGCGTCGGGCGGCAGCCGCCCTGGGCGAACCATTCCGCCGTCAGGCGCGACAGGCGCGTACTGGCGTCATTCAGGATCAACGGCCGTTGCGCCAGCCAGGCCGGCGTTACCCGCGCCGGGGGCTGCCAGTGGGCCGGCAGAAATGCCAGCACGGGATCGCGGCGCCATGGCCGTATCGCCAGGCCCGCCACCGGCGCCTGCGGCAATGCCACCAGGCCGATGTCCAGCTTGCCCTGCGACAGACGCGTCAGGGTTTCCTGCGACGTCAGTACTGCGATCTGCACGTCAATATCAGGATGCTGCGCGCGCAGGCGTTCCAGCGCATGGGGCAGCAAGTGCGCGATGGCGCCGGTGGATGCGCCCAGGCGCACGCGCCCGGCCAGCCCCTGCACCTGTCGCCCGACGTCGTCCAGCGTGGCTTCAACTTCGGCCAGCAGGCGGCGCGCGCGCTCTACCAGCATTTCGCCCACCGCCGACGGCCGCACGTTGCCGCGCTGGCGAGTCAGCAGCGGCGCGCCCAGCCGGCGTTCCAGTTCGGCAATGTGCAGGCTGACCGTGGGCGGCGCAAGATGCAGGTGTTGCGCGGCCGCCGCAAAGGAGCCCAGGTCGGCGATCGCCACCAGAGTACGCAAGCGGTCCAGGCTGATTTCTCGCATGCCGTCCTTTTACTTTGCAAAACCTGACTTGAGTCGTCAGGAAATTCAACTTTTCTTATTCTAGCGGGTGGCCGATGATCCCTGCAGACTACACCGCATCGGGGCAAGCGCATCATGACCACTCCCATCGTTTTCATCGACGGCGACCAGGGCACCACCGGCCTGCAGATACACGACCGGCTGCGCGGTCGCACCGACCTGCGGCTGCTTACGCTGCCGGCGGCCGAACGCAAGGACGCGCAGCGCCGCGCCCAGGCCATCAACGCCTGCGACATTGCCATCCTGTGCCTGCCCGATGCCGCCGCGCGCGAATCGGTCGGCTTCATCCGGAACCCGTCGGTGCGAGTCATCGACGCCAGCTCTGCGCATCGCACGCAGGCCGACTGGGTGTACGGCTTTCCGGAAATGGCCCACGGCCAGGCGCAGCGTATCGCCGTCGCGCCCCGTGTCACCAACCCGGGCTGCTACCCCACCGGCGCCATCGCGCTGCTGCGGCCCCTGGTCGCCGCCGGCCTGCTGCCGCGCGACTACCCCTTGGCCATTCATGCCATATCCGGCTATTCGGGGGGCGGCCGGGCCGCCATCGACGCGCACGAGTCGGCTGCGGCGCAAGGCACGCCGCCGTCGCAGGTATATGGGCTCGCCCTGGAACACAAGCACACCCCCGAAATCGCGCTGCACGCGGCGCTGGCGCACCGCCCGCTCTTCGTGCCCGCGTATGGCGCGTATCGCCAGGGCATTGTGCTGACCATACCCATCGAGCTGCGGCTGTTGCCAGCCGGCACCGACGGCGCGCGCCTGCACGCCTGCCTTGAACAACACTACGCCCGCATGCAGCACGTGCAGGTGCTGCCATTGGCGCAAACCCGCGCCATGACGCACCTGGATCCCCAGGCCCTGAACGGCACCAACGACATACAGCTGGGCGTATTCGTCAATGAACGTCACGGCCAGGTGCTGCTTTCCGCGGTATTCGACAACCTGGGCAAAGGCGCCTCGGGCGCTGCCGTGCAGAACCTGGAACTGATGCTGGCGCAATAATCGAGTCTATACCCGCGCGCCGCGCCGGTGTATAAATTCCTGGCGCGCGCGGGCGCCGGACGTGTCCGCCGCCTCTTTCACCCTATCTGGCCCTGCGCCTGAAGCGCTTCCGCCTGCCCAACCGCCGCCCCACGTTCCGATAGCGAGAAAAAAATGAGCCTGGAACCCCTGACTTCGGCGGCGCCGGTCATCCAGGTGCACGCCTGGGCAGCCATCGCCGCGGTTGCGCTGGGCGCCATCGTATTGCTGCGCAAAAAGGGCGATGCATGGCATCGCTGGACGGGCCGCTGCTGGCTGGCCGTGATGCTGGTGACGGTGCTGTCGTCTTTTTTCATACACGAACTGCGCACCTGGGGCGACTGGAGCCCCATCCACATTCTTTCGGTCGTGACGCTGTTTCTGCTGGTTCGCGCCTATCAGGCCATCCGCAAGCGCAACGTGACGCGCCACGCCCACCTGATGAAAACCGCTTTTTTCAACGCATTGCTGCTGGCCGGGTTCTTCACGTTCCTGCCCGGACGCATCATGTACGCGGTTGTATTCGGGCCGCCCGCGTCCGACGCTTCCATGTCCGCAACGCTGATGTGGACGCTTATCATCGGTGCGGTCATCGTCGTCAGCGGTTGGCGCCACGCGCCGGCACTGATCAGGCGGCTGGGCAAACCGGCGCATGCGCCGCAGCGCCGCCTGTAGGCGCTGCGGCGTCCGTTGGCCTTACGCGAGTACGGCTCGGCCGCCCAGATCGGCGAACTGGCTTTCGGGCTCGGCCGTTTCCACATCGGCGAACACCGAACGGTCGCCGTGCTCATCCGTTACCCGCGTGCTCAGCCCCATGCGCTCCATCAGGCCCAGGAGCGGCAGCGGCGGCAGTTCTTCCACGTTGACCATGCGCCGCACATCCCAGGTGCCGTTGGCGATGAGCATCGCGGCAGCGGCGGCGGGCACGCCGGCCGTGTACGAGATGGCCTGGCTGCCCACTTCGCGGTAGCACGCGGCGTGGTCACATATGTTGTATACGAAAGCTTCGCGCGGCTTGCCGTGCTTGGTGCCCTTTACCAGGTCGCCGATGCAGGTATAGCCGCGATAGCTCGGCGCCAATGAAGACGGGTCGGGCAGCACTGCCTTGACTACCTGCAGCGGCACGACCTCGCCGCCGCCAGGCAGGCTCACGGGCTTCTCGGACAGCAGGCCGAGCTTGTTCAGTACGGTGAATACATTAATGTAGTGGTCGGAGAACCCCATCCAGAACCGGATATTGGGCACGTCCATCAGGGCTGACAACGAATGCAGTTCGTCGTGCCCCGTCAGATAGGTAGTCTGGTTGCCGACCACCGGCAGATCCCAGTTCTTCTTCACTTCGAACATCTTGTTGGGCGTCCACTGGCGATCCTGCCAGGACCACACCGTGCCCGTAAATTCGCGGAAGTTGATCTCGGGGTCGAAGTTCGTCGCAAAGTAGCGGTCGTGCGAGCCGGCGTTGGTATCGATGATGTCGATAGAGTCGATCGAGTCGAAGTACTCGTCTTTCGCCAGGCGCGCGTATGCGTTCACGACGCCGGGGTCAAAGCCGATGCCCAGCACGGCGGTCACGCCCGCCTTGGCACATTCGTCGCGGCGGCGCCACTCGTAGTTGGCGTACCACGGAGGCTGTTCGCATATCCGGTCGGGCTCTTCGTGGATGGCGGTATCGATATAGGCGGCGCCCGTGGCAATGCATGCCGACATGACCGACATATTGATGAACGCCGACCCCGCATTGACCACGATCTCGCTGTTGGTCGAGCGTATCAGGTCGGCCGTTGCCTGGACATCCCGCGCGTCCAGGGCATGCGCCTTCAGGGTACCCGGCCGCTGCAGGTTGCCCTTGGCATGCACAGATTCAACAATGGCCTGGCACTTGCCCAGGGTACGCGATGCGATGTGTATATCGCCAAGCGCGGCGTTGTTCTGCGCACACTTGTGCGCCACCACGCTGGCCACACCGCCGGCTCCGATGATGAGTACATTTCTTTTCATCTTTCGTGCTCCATTCACGACAGAAGATTTAAAGGATGCTGCTCGTTGGGCTCAGGCGCCCAGGCTGTCGACGTAATCCTGATATCCGAACTCGCGCACGACCCGCACCGTTCCATCCAGTTCCTTGATGGCAATGGAAGGCATGTGCACGCCGTTGAACCAGTTTTTCTTCACCATGGTGTAGCCGGCGGCGTCGCGGATCGACACGCGCGAGCCCGGCTGCAGCGGCTCGGGGAAATCAAACTCGCCAAACACGTCGCCGGCCAGGCACGTGTTGCCGCACACCAGGTAGCGATGCGGGCCTGCATTGGGCTCGACCCGCGCGTCCAGGCGGTAGATCAGCAGATCCAGCATGTGCGCCTCGGTGGCGGCATCGACTACGGCGATCTGCTTGCCATTGACTTGCGTATCCACCACGGTGACTTCCAGCGTCGCGCTATCCTGCACCACGGCCTCGCCCGGCTCCAGGTACACCTGCACGCCATAACGCTTGGAAAACGCCCGCAGCCGCTGGCCCAGTTCTTGCACCGGATAGTCCGGCGCCGTGAAGTGAATGCCGCCGCCCAGGCTTATCCATTCCACGCGTTCGAACAAATGCCCGAAGCGCTCTTCTGTCTGGGTCAGCAACTGGTCAAACCGCGCAAAGTCGCGGTTTTCGCAGTTGTTGTGAATCATGAATCCGCTGACGCGGTCGATCACCGAAGCCACGCGGGCAGGGTCGGGTTCGCCCAGCCGGCTGTACGATCGTGCGGGGTCGGCCAGATCGTAGGCCGCGGCGCTGATCGACGGGTTGAGCCGCAGGCCGCACGGAATGCCCTTTGCCTGCGCATGATGGCGTTCCAGCTGCGAAATCGAATTGAAGATGATCTTGTCCGCGTAGGTCACCGCTTGCGGAATGTCGGCGTCGGGCCATGCCACGCTGTAGGCGTGCGTCTCGCCGCCGAACTTCTCGCGGCCCAGCCGAAGTTCGTTCAGCGATGACGAGGTGGTGCCGTCCAGGTATTCCCGCATCAGGTCAAAGACCGGCCAGGTGGCAAAGCACTTCAGCGCCAGCAATATCTGGGCGCCCGACCACTCGCGCAGCTGCGCGGCGGTGCGCAGGTTGCGTTGCAAGGCGGCTTTATCAATAAGGTAATAAGGCGTACGTATCATCAACGGTTATGCGGGCAAAATTCAGCGGCCTGCGGCGCGCGCAAGCAATTCGGGAAACAAGCTGGCGGGCGCCATAGGGCGCCCCGGGGTATTGCTTGGGAAAAGCTGCCGCCTGTGCGTGGTGCGGGGCCCATGGCGCCGCCCCGGTGCGTTTACGCGTCCGGGCGCAACAGGCTAGATCGGCATTCGTTCGCGAAAGCTGTGGCGATGCGGCTCAATCGGCCGGGCCAGGCGGCGCCATACTGGCGACGATCCGGCCATGCGCGGCCGGAGCAAATCAGTTGTGTGGCGATGGGCGTTACTGAATAGCGCAGCGCGGGCGTGCACCACGGAATGCCGCGGATAGCGACAGGAAAATTCTTCCGTTTGGGAGGTGTTCAGGGCAACTGAGACGATCCCCAATTGGAAGAGGGCGTCGGCAGACATGGCGTCCTCCCCAACCAGTAGACAAAAGGCCTCGCGGCGCGGGAAGCACGAAGCCTATCTCAAAGTGTCAATCGATGCAATTATCGCGCACCGTCCAGCCGGGCGAATTTCCGTGAAATCGCCCTAACTTTGCACATATTTGCGTATTATGCCGCATTTTTGCCGCCGCCCGCAGCGCGCCGCTGCCGTGCCAACCGCTCAGTCGCGCGCAATATCCTGCGCTTCCAGGTGCAGTTTATGCAGGATACGGTGAACCACCGGCGCAAAAATAACGCTGAAGGCCGCCAGGAACACCAGGCTGGCATATAGCCCGAACAGGGTCGCGAAGACACGGCCGGCCAGGCTGCCGGGCACTTCCATCAACCCAAAGCCGCTGAGTATGTGCAGCGCGTGCAGTATGGCGTCACCGAAGGCATGCCCCTCAAACGCCATGAAACCGGCCGCGCCCAGCGCCGCAGACAAGGCCAGCAACCCCAGCACGTACATCGCGTGCTTGCACAGGCGCCATGCAAAGCGCTCAACCGTCAGCAGCCGTTCGGAAACATGCTCGTACATAATGCGGGCAAGAATAGCCCAACTGCCGGGTAAAGCAAGACGGCCGGATACTTCCGTGGTGAAATCGCGCTGCGCCCACTTGAAACGACGCTTATGCAAAACAATATGCCGCAAACGGCGCCTGCCGGAAAACTGGCCATCATGGCGGCCCTGCCCAAAGAACTGGAAGGCCTGACGCAAGCCATGGGGCCGACGGTAACCATACAAACCATCGCGATGCGCGACTTCTACCTGGGAGAGATCGCGGGGCAGCCGTGCGTAGTGGTACTGAGCCGCATCGGAAAGGTGGCCGCAGCCACGACGACCACCATTCTGATAGAACGAGTCGGCGTCACTGGGGTTATCTTCGCGGGCCTGGCGGGCGGCATCCATCCGTCGGTCGGCATCGGCGACATCGTCGTAGCCAGCAGCCTCGTGCAGCACGACCTGGACGCCAGGCCATTGTTTCCCCGATACGAAGTGCCCCTGCTGGGCCGGTCACACTTCGCGCCCGATCCGGCACTAAGCCAGTTACTGCATGCGCATTCAGTAGGCTTCCTGGCGGAGCTTTGCGCCGAAGACGCCCCGCTGGCGGCAGGCGGACGCACGCCCCGGGCGCACCGGGGCGCAATCGCCACCGGCGATATATTCGTCAGCGACGCCGGCGCCGGCGCCGATATCCATGGCCGGCTGCCGGAGGTGCTTTGCGTGGAAATGGAAGGCGCCGCCATGGCGCAGGTGTGCTACGAATCCGGCGTTCCGTACGCCGTGATGCGCGTCATTTCTGATCACGCCGACCCAGGCGCCAAAGAACACTTCGCCGATTTCCTGGAACACCGGGCGGGGCGCTATACCTGCGGCGTGCTTGCAAGGCTGATGGAAAGCCGGGCCACGCAGTTGGCACCCTTGTAAGCGCATACCGTAAATGCGTGGGAAGTCAGGCCGCCGGCGGATTCCAGCCGGGAGCCGCCATCTCGAAACTGGCGAACTCAAACCCCGGCGCCACAGTGCAGCCCACCAGCGTATAGCGGCCCAGGGGCCGCGCAGACTGCCAGCAGCCTGCCGGCACCACGGCCTGCGGCCGTTCGCCACGGGCCAGGTCTGGGCCGAGCGTGATGTCACGGCTGTGTTTGCCGTCCCATAGCCGCAACAGCAACGCGTCGCCCGCATAGAAATGCCACACTTCCGCGGCGTCGCGCACACGGTGCCAATGCGAGCTGTCGCCGGCTTCAAGCAGATAATAAATCGCCGTCGAAGCCGCACGCCCGTCGCCACGGGCATCGCGGAAAGTCTCGACAAACCAGCCGCCTTCCGGGTGCTGCTGCATGCCCAGGGTGGTAATGATTTCGCTGGCTTGCATAGTGGAGCCTTTATTGACGGTGTCGGGGTTGCCAGCCTAGTGACGAGAAGCCGCGAGAAACACTACACAACGTTCTTGGGATAGGCCGAAAGGCTGAAGTGGAGCGCGTGATGGGAACATCACACCGCACGCAAGACTTATCGATAAAGGACTTCTTCCGTGCGCCACTGAATTTGGCCGATTATGTACCAGCCCCACCTTCCTGGGCAAAGGCCGGCTCGAAGTCCAACATGTCCGTGCCGCGCATGCCCAAGCCTCGGGCCGCCACCCGCCAGCCCGCCACGGCCTGGGCCACTTCGTTCCAGATCGCCCGCGCTTGCGCAGCATTCAGCCTGAAATACGGCGCGGCGCTCATCAGCATGTCCCGGCTGTCGATGACACCCGTTCCCTCGGTCAGCCAGGTCTTGCTCTCGCGCCGGTCGCCCGGCATCGGGTTCAGGTCGAAGGCTGGCGACAGGCGCCAGCCGCGCTGGCGCGCGTCGTACAGGAAGCCGGTGTTGCGCAGGTGGTCGTCCGTATTGCAGATCAGGAAATTGAAGACCAGCCGCCGCCACAGCTCATGGATGTCGGCGATCGGATGGGCGCCCAACTGAAGCAGCACATCGACCAGTTCCGTGTAGGCATGCGTCGCGTCGCGACCATCGGTCTGGAGCATCGTCGCGGCCGACACGTAAGGAATGCGGCTGCCATCGTCGGTGCGGTCGAAACGCCGGATGACGGCGACCGCCGTGCCGCCGATCACTTCCACGCGGGCCGGCGCCACGCGGATGCCGGCCTTGGCCGCCAGTTGCATGGCCAGCACTTCACCTCTGATCACGTCCCGCCGGTCCGCCTGACTGGGAAACTTGCCGACCGCCAGGCGTCCGTCGGTGTCCCGCACCGTGGACTTCGGCCTGGCGCCACCCAGCGAAGTTCCTTGTCCCAGCAGGTAGCGTAGATCCTGTGCGCTTTCCGTTCCGTCTTCCAGGGCGCGAGCCGCGTGGAGCACCTTCTCCAGTTCAACCAGGGGCGGTACATGCCGGTTGGCTCCTCCGGTGCGCAGGTAGGCGCCAGACTGCGGATCGAACAGCCGCAGCGCGCCGACGCGCGCCTCGTCGTTCACCCACATCACGAAGTCCACCGGGTCCAGGGCAGGCGTGTCGCGGTCTTCCTGCCGCAGCTTCGCATGGGCGCGGCGGATCACACGCTCGCCCCAGGCGTCCGGCGCGGTGTCCTCCAGCGCGAGGAAGAACACCTGGCGGGGATGCTGCACGCCGGCCACCGGCTGGAGATCGGGCGACAGCGTGAAGAACCGCGCATCCCGCAGCCAGCCTTCGTCGTAGCTGAACGCGCTGCGCCTGCCGCTGCCCAGGTGCAGGCGCCCCACGATCTGGCCGCTCGCCCCCAGGTGGACTTCGAGGTCCGGACGTCGTGTGGGCCGAGGCGTTGCCATCAGAATCCCTCCAGTTCATCGGAGCGCCCGTTCGCGTCGTCTTCGCCGGCCGCTGCCTTCGAGCGAACCGCCGGGCGCTTCTTGCCGGACGAGGTGCGCACCCGTTGCGGCAACTGCTCCCGCACCAGTTCCAGGCCGACCACATCATTTTCCAGAGTCATCGCCCGAGCCAGTTCATCGAGCCGGCCCAGCACGTGCAGCGCGCGCAGGAAGGTGTGTAGCGCGGTGCCGGGATAGCCATCTTCCATGCGCCTGACGGTGCTCAGGGACGTGCCGATGCGCTGCGCCAGGTCTTCCTGGCTCAGGCGGCGCATGCGCCGCGCCGCCGAGATGTCTTGCCCCAGGCGGCGCAGTGCGCGCGCGACGGGCTGCGGCATGGCCACCTGCGCGCCGGACCGCTTCTGCTCGGAAGTTGGCATCATAATTTAGCTCAAATATGAGCTTAATAAGTCGATAAGAACTCATATTTGAGCGCATAAATAACAGGCAGTCAACCTGGGCCAGGCCGTTGCACGGCGGCATCGTGCCCAACGCCCAACGAGTGCAGCAGGGGATCGCGAGCGAGTCGCAGTCAATGCGCTTGAAATCGCCAGCCTTGGACTTGGCGAACAGGTGGGAACAGATGGGGTTTCGGCAGAGGACCGAGCCGTGCCGGTGGCTTGCAACCCTATGAACGCCCTTGGAACGCCCTGGATTGTTGAAGTGGAGCGGGTGATGGGAACATCACGCCGCACTCAAATCGTTGACTGATAAAAGATTTCTTCCGTGAGCACCACGGAATTAGGCCAGATTATGTACCGGGCGTACCGCGTCGGCAACCAGATCCTGTCCGCATTTGTCTGCTGACATTCACGGCCATTCATCAACGCGCGCTCCAGGCAGACGTGCTTCATTCTATCGTTTGATGTATAAGATCAACGAAATCAAGAAACATCTTTGGGGCGATGGAAAGATCCTCACATGCCCAGCGCGCTCTTGCCCTACTCCACAAGCAGGGCTTCCTGCGCACCCGCGACTTGGACGCCATCGGCGCGCTGCGGGTGGTGCTGCCACGTCTGTCCACTTCCGGGCAGTTGGAGCGTATCGGGCGCGGCCTCTACCGGTTGCCAGGCAACCCCATGTCCGAGCAGGAGGACCTCGCCACGATTGCAGTCAAGGTCCCCAAAGCAGTGTTCTGCTTGCTGGAGGCACTCCAGTTCCACGAACTGACCACGCAACTGCCTCGCCAGGTTTGGATCGCCATGCCTCGTGGCAGCCACACCCCACGTATCGGGCACCCGCCGATCAAGATGGTGCAGATGGCGGGTGATGCCTATGCCTTGGGCATTGATGAGCACGAACGCGATGGCGCCAGACTGCGGATCTACAGTGCCGCCAAAACCGTGGCGGACTGCTTCAAGCACCGCAACCAGATTGGCCTGGACATGGCCATTGAGGCGCTGTAGGCTGCCTGGAAGACACGCAAGGCTTCAGCCGATGACCTATGGCGCCATGCCAAGGCTCGCGGGCCAGGCGCTACTGTGCATTGCCGCCTACAATCTGGTGTGCACGGGCAGCATCGGTGGCTGGTGGGACGCGCATCATGCGTGATGCCGTGGGATACGTGCGCCCGAAACGGGCGAAACGGCCTGGAAACAGGCCTTCATGAGCGCCGAGATCGCTGCACGGACGCTTCGCAAAGACTCGTATCGTCGACATCAGCCGCCGAAGACCATTCGGCAGGGGATTTTTCAACGGCCTGCTAAGGGCAACTGCCCCTCTCATCGTATGCACCCGGCATGGCGGCCACAGGGCTAAACTGTACTCTGCATTCCAACACCGTTCAGTACCACGCCGCGGCGCGCCGTTCACATGCGTGTCATGGCGAACGGTTTGAATGAGGGTTTGCCGTCCTGGAGGTCCTGCGTTGTACGCTCTCTGCCTGCGCGGCGGGTCACTGGCCTTGCTGTCCGCGCTGATTGCCGGCTGTTCCACCCCGCCCACCCCCGCAAGCGAAGACTCGCGCCTGCTCAGGCTCGCCAAGGAGTTGAGCGAGCGCGGCGATCCCGCCTCTGCCGTCGTACTCTATGAACGCGCCGCGCAAGCGTCGGGCCATACGCCCGACCTCATGCTAGCCCTGGGTCAGGCGCGCTTGCGCAACGGCGATGCCGCCGGCGCTTCGCAAGCCTTCCGCGAGGTCATCGAGCAGCGCCCGGACGATGCCCAGGCTCTGCTGGGCCTGGGCGCGGCGGCCCTGCGCGAAGGCCGCGCACAGCGTGCCGTCGGCCTGCTGGCCGACGCCGCGCCGCGCGTGGACAGCGCCCAGGGCTACAACTTGTGGGGGGTGGCAGCCTTGATGCACGGCGATGCGGCGCAAGCCGAGGCAGCCTTCGGACTAGCCCTGGCCAAGGCGCCGCAAGACCTGGACCTGCAGACCAATCTGGCCTTGTCGCAGGCGCTCGACGGAAACCACGCCGCGGCCATGACCCGGATCGAAGCGGTAACCGCCTCCGCGCTGGCGCAGCCGCACCATGTGCGCCGCCAGGCGCTGATCCTGATGCTGGCCGGCCAGCCCAAGCGGGCCAAGGCGGTGCTGGGTGATCTGCCGCCAGGCCGGCGCAAAGCCCTGCTCAGCCGCGCACGCTACATCGCCGCGTTGAAAGATACCGCGGCGCGCGCGCGCGCCATCGGCATCATGCCGGGCGGTCCGGGCGATACGACGCGCTGACGCCGCGCCCCAACCGGCGATGATTTACGGCTCGCGCGTCGCCGCCTCGCGTTCCAGCCGCTCGCGTCGACGGGCTTCCAGCTCTTCTTCGCGTTCCACCCCCAGATATCGCTCGATGGCCTGCGCTGCGGGCGCACCATAAGCCGGCCCCATTTGCCGGCCTTGCCGCAGGTCGGCGGGCCGCTCGACCATCTGCATCAGGTTCAAGGCATTGGCGCAGCCCGGCGGCAGCCGGGCAACGTCGCCTTGCACATCGTCGGCCAGGCAGGCGCGAGGCACCAGGCCGGCATGCTCGGCCGCGCCAGCATCCCAGGCCGACACCGGTGCATGCCGCGCACTGTAGCCGGACGTGGCCATCTGCGTGCAGGCGCTGGAGAGCAGCGCCAGCGCAAGAAGGGCCAGGAGCGCACGGCGAGCGCCGTGCTTCGCGTAACGATCAGCGTACATAGAATCCGAAGTCCGAAGCATGCCGCAGGCCCATGGGGCCGTCGGCCAGCAGGCGCGCGGGGTTCTCCAATGCGCCATCGAGCGGGGTGGCGGCGGTGCCGCCGGCGGGCGGACGCACCAGATAAGGCGTAATGAGGATGACCAGTTCGGTCTCGTTGCGCAGGAAGCGCTGCGAGCGGAACAACTGGCCGAGGATGGGGATGTCGCCCAGCATCGGCAGCTTCTGCACGTCCGATGCGCTGCTGCGCTGGAACAGTCCGGCGATGGCGAAGGTCTGCCCGCTGCCCACTTCCACCTGCGTATCGGCCCGCCTCACCTGGAACGCCGGAATCTGCATGTCGCCGAACTCGACCACGCCGGTCGCCGACAGCGTGCTGACCTCGGGTCGTACCTGCAGGGAAATCCGGTCGTTGGGCAATAGGGTTGGGGTGAAGACCAGCGACACACCGTACGGCTTGTAGTCGATGCCCACCAGATCACGGTTGACCGGCACCGGCACCGGAATCTCCCCGCCCGCCAGGAAGCTGGCCGTGCGCCCCGTCACCGTCGTGATGTTCGGCTCGGCCAGGACTTCGAGCACGCCGTTGGTCTGCAGGGCCTGGAGCAGCACGTCGATGCTTGCGCTGCCCGATTGGAAGCCGCCCACCACGAAGTTGCCGGCCCCGGCTGCCACATTGGACAAGGGACCGCCCGTGGACAGACCGAAGGAGAACGAGCTGCGGCTGAGCAAGGCGCTCCAGTTCACGCCATAGCGCAGCAGCTCTTCGCGCGACACCTCGGCGAAACGCACGCGCAGATTGATCTGCGGCAAGTCGGCCAGCGTGGTGGCGTTCACCGGCAGCACGCCCTGATCCGCGTGGCCGGACAGGGCGCTTTGCACGTCCAGCGCCGCATCCAGGCTGTCTACCCGGCCGCGCGCGGTCACTCGCTTGCCGTTGGGCTGCTCGCGCACGGCGGCCCCGCCGCGCGAGGCGCCCGTGCCGATGCGAACGGGCAAGTGCGCCACCTCCCGGTCATTGCCGTCCAGCGCGATGAGCTGCGTTGCGCCGACCTGCTTGCCATAGACGTATGCCGCGCGCGGCGAGACCAGTTGAATGTCGGCCACCGCCACGTCGGCGACGAAGACCGAGGCGACGGGCGTATCGAAACGCACCACGCGGCCTTCGCCGCGCGGCAGGTCGATGGCAGGCGGCGCGGCGCGGCGCGCCGCCTGGCCCGTCTGCGCTGCCTGGGCAGGCGCGGGGATGAATGACAGTAAGGCCATCAGCAGCAGCCCGGCCCCGGCCAGGATGACGGTACGGCGCGTCGAGCTGGCCGCTGCCAGCCTGAGCGCATGACGATGAGAAGACGGCAAGCGGAACCTCCGACTCTTAGGGGATCGATACGATGGGCAGCCCTTACGCATGGCGCCGGCGTTCATGCGGCCTGCAACGCGGCGGAGCCGCCGGGCAGGGACTCGGGGACCTGGCCCTCGTCGTCCTGGCCGATGACCAGCAAGGGATGCGAGGTGTAGCCGCGCACCAGTTCGGAGTACGCCATCACCGGCAGGTCGATGTCGTGCCGCAACAGATGCTGGCGCAGGTAGCGCCGGATGTCGGCGGCCACCATCAGCACCGGATGCGCCGTCTCGGGCAATGCCGCCACGGCCGGCTGCAAGCTGCGCACGACTTGCGCAGAGAGATCCACGGGCAGGCCGCGGCCTTTGCCTTCCCCGAGCTTCAAGGCATCGCGGATGGCAAGCTCCAGGGGGCGCGACAGCACATAGGCGGCGATGGTGTGCTGCGCATCGGCATGCTGGTGGCAAAGCTGGCGCGCCAGGGCCGCCCTCACCCGCTCGCTCAGCACATGCACCGCGGCGTCGGATGTGCCGCCGGTGCCGGCCTGCACCAGGGCTTCCAGCACTGCCCGCAGATTGCGCACCGAAACGCGCTCGTCCAGCAGGCGGCGCAGTACGTCGGCGATGCGCTGCACCGGCATCACCCGCAGCGCTTCCTTGACCAGTTCGGCATGGCTGTGTTCCATCACGGCGAGCATGTCGCGCGTTTCCTGGATGCCGACGAAATCCGGCGCATGGCGCAGCAAGGCGACGTGCACGTATTCGCCCAGGGCCTGTTCGGGGGTGGCGCACTGCGCGCCGGCTTGCGTCAGCGCGTCGCGATGCTCCTCGGGAACCCACAGGGGCTGAGCCTGGTGCACCAGCGGCGTGCCGCGGCGGCCGGGCACGGCCAGCGCCTGCGCGGGCGCGGCATCGCCGCGCAACATGAGGTGCCTGTCCGGCAGGATGCCGCCGGCCACCGGCACGCCATCGAGCGAAATGCCGAAAGCCTGCGTGTCCAGGCGCGTATCCAGGGCGAAGCCGGCATCGGGCAAGGGCACGCCCAGGGCATCGCGGGCACTGGCGCTGGCATAGGCCAGGCTCTCGCGCAAGCGCTCGGCGGACAGCCTCTGCGCCGCCTGGGGATGCAGGCAGAGCATCAGGCGCCCTTGCGGCGCGTCTTCCCATTGCGAAGCGGGACGCGCCGGCAGCGAATCGGCCGCGACCTCCTCATCCGGGCCAGGCGCCGGGGCCGGTTCGGCGGGCTCGGCCTGCTGCGATGGCTCCTGCAGGCGTTGGCCCCGCCGCCACAAGGCATAGGCCGCCAGGCCCGGCACCAGGGCAATGCCCAGAAAGACGTGCGGCGGAAAACCCGGCACCAGGGCCAGCACCGCCAGCATGGCCGCGGTCAATCCCAGGGCCCGGGCATTGTTGCCCATCTGCTCGACGATCTCGGCGCCCAGGTCGCGATGCCTGTCGGATGCCACGCGGGTCACCGCGATGCCCGCGGCCACCGCCGTCAGCAGCGCGGGCAGTTGCGCGATGAGGCCATCGCCCACCGTCAACAGGGAATAAGTGCCCACCGCATCGCCGAAGGACATGCCGTGGCGCAGCGTGCCGATGACGATGCCGCCCAGCAGGTTCACGCACAGGATGACCAGGCAGGCAATGGCATCGCCCTTGACGAACTTCATCGCGCCATCCATGGCGCCGAAGAGCTGGCTTTCGCGCTCGAGCCGCGAACGGCGCGCCCGCGCCTCGGCCTGGTCGATGTCGCCGTTGCGCAGGTCGGTGTCGATGCTCATCTGCTTGCCGGGCATGGCATCGAGCGAGAAACGGGCGCCTACCTCGGCCACCCGTTCAGCGCCCTTGGTGATGACCACGAACTGCGCCACGGTGATGATGAGAAAGACCACCAGCCCGACCACCACGTCGCCGGCGATGACGAACTCGCCGAAGGCCGCCACGATCCGTCCCGCGTCCGCGTCCTTCAGGATCAGCCGCGTCGTCGTGATGGACAGGGACAGGCGAAACAGGGTGCTCAGCAGGATGACCGGCGGCAGCACCGAAAAATCGACCGCTCGCGCACTGTAGAAGGCCACGACGAGGATCAGCACGGCGAAGGCGATGTTCAGGCTCACCAGCACGTCGACCGCCTGCGTGGGCAAGGGCACGATCATCATGGCCACGGCCAGCAGCAGGAAGGAGGCGACGATCACGTCGCTGCGGCGCCCGGCCTGGCGCGCCAAACTGTTCATCAAGGTCAGCATGTATCGTCCTCGTCTGGCAAGGCGCGCGCCAGCGCGTCGCGGGCAGCCTCGCGATCGCCCAGCGCCAGCCAGGCGCGGGCGCGCAGCCGCTCGATGCCGGGGGTCTCGCCGTGCAGACGCGCCAGGCGCTGCGCGGCTTCCAGCGCCCGCGCGCCGTCGCCGGCACGCGCGAAGATGTCGGCCAGGCCATGCAGCACCGCGGCGTCGTCGGGCTGCATCTGGAAAGCCACCAACTGGTAGACCAGGCCGCGCCGCGCCTGCCCGCTGCGCGCCAGCAGCGCGGCGCGCCGGCACAGCCATTGCAGGCTTTGGGCGTCGCGCGCGACCTGCCCGGCCGCCGCCGGCGCCGCCATGGCCGGCATCTCGCCGGCCGCCGGGCCGCCGGCGCTTGCGGGCGTCGGTTGCGGAGCCGGTACGGTCATGCCGGGCTTGCCTCCTCTTCGGGATCGGACTCGGCCGACAGGACGCGGCGGTGATGATCCATGTCCTCGGACAGCAAGGCGGCCGCCAGCGCACGCACGTCCGCGGGCAAGGCCAGCCGGGGCAGCACGGTGTCGATCAGATGCTGCAGGATCTCGACGTTGCCGGCCGTCTGAGCCAGCGCGGTCTCGGCCGCTGCGCTGGCGGCGGCCCCTTGCGCGCCCGCGGCGCGCGGCGCGCGGCCCGCCCGGGCAGGCCGCCGTGGCGGCGTGCGCGGTTGCGCGGCCTGTGCGGCCTCGAAGGGTTCACGCGCGCGCTGCGTACCGTGCTCGCCTTCGATACGCCATGGGTCTGAACTGGCACGATCTACGCGCATCGGAACAGGCCGGGACCCGTATCAGAGCTGCAGGGTATGTTCGCGCCCGCCCCTGGCGAGCACGATGCCCTTCGCGTCGATGCGCTTGAGCACCCAGCCATCGGACAAGGCGGCGCCGGGGTACAGGCGCTGGCCGCGGCCATCGATGAGGTAGGGCGACTCGCCCAGCCACACCGCGCGCACGCGCACCTGGGGGAGCGCCCGCGTGGCCTGCGCCTGCACGGTGCTGTGCAGGATGCGGCGGGCGCCGTAATGCTCGTCGAACCACGCCTGCACCGCGCGCCAGCGCGGCATGTCGGTCTCGGGCAATTCACCGGAGACGCGCACATAGCCCGCCTGCGAATGCACTTGCAAGCCATGCAGGTTCTCTTGCCGGATGCGGGCCTGCAGCGCGGCCAGCGGCGAAGCCTGCGGGGCGTCGGCGACCGCCGCGACGCTCGGCGAAACGGCCTGATCGCGTTCAGCGGCCGTGCGCGGCCATTGCGCGGCGTCCAGCTTGTTGGGCAGACGCGAGGCGTAGGCGTCTGTGCCGCCGCCCGAGAACCCGGCGTAAGCCAGCGCCGCCATCGCCGCCGGGGCGGCCAGCATAATCAGCGCAGCAGGCGGCGACCACACGCGCCGTTCGGCGCGGTCCTGGGGATAGGCGACGCGTACCTGCGTCTCGCCCAATGCCAGCGACACGGGCAGCAGGCAGCGGCATCCGGTCCCCCTGGGCAACTGAACGGCCTGGCGGGCGGCCTCGCGCACCACGACAGGCTGGCCCAGCGCCTCGACGTTGGCATGCTTGCCGTCGATGCGGATCACTGCGTGGCACGGCGCAACGTGCTCGTCGCGCAGCACGAGGTCGCAGTCCAGGCTACTGCCCAGTTGCCAGCGGCCCGGGCCCAGAGGCGCGCTGGCGCCGGCCTGCGAGCCGTTCAGGACATCGAGAATGGGAAGAGGAGCGGCGGAATCAGCCTTGCGCACGATAGTGACCTTGCGAAAGCATTGGATGACGGAAGAGAGGGAACAACAAAGAGAAAAAGGGGCCGCGCGCGAGACGCAGGCCCCTCATGGCTTAGTTCTGCGGACGCTGCTTGGCGGCGTCGAGCTCGGCCTTCTTCTCGGTGGTGATCTCGGTCACGCGGGCCGAGGTTTCGATGGCCTTGTCAAAGGCCGCTTCCATCTTTGCAATGGCGGCGTCGGCACCGCCGGAGACGGGAGGAACGTTGCTCATGAAACTCTCCAGAAAAAGATAAAGAAACACAGGTCGGCACGACCCATCCGTGCGAGCCAGCAAGCGTTGCCAGTACAACTTCCCGCTGCCTTGCACGCCATGCATTCTTGTCGCGCGCGATGACCTGGAAGTGACAGTTGTGAAGAGTTACTAAATGACTCGCGTTGCCACGAGAAGATCCGCCACCTGCCTGAAGAAGCGCTCTGGCAAAGGCTCTCCAGGCACCGTGCTGCGTGCGATGGCGGATGCGAGATCGGGGGAACGCACGCGCGCGATACCTTGCGCGGCATCGCCATGCCAGGCCTGCGCGGACCGCTCCGGCGGCGCGATGAAGACGATCACCGGCACCTTCGTCTGTCCTCTTGCATAGCGCACACCCACGACCCATCCCTGCTCGCTGCCGATGATCAGGGACGCGTGCTCAAGGCCGCGCACGCTCGCCGACGCCTGCGACTGGCTGCGCTGGCGCTGCCGCTCCTTGCGTATCTGCGGCGAACCCTCAGTATCCTTGCGCTCGCGCTTCTGCTCGCTGTGGGTCATGCGCATGTCGCGCGCGAACAGCCAGTGCTGGATCAGCAGATCGACCAGGCCCGTGGCCAGGAAAGCCAGCACCGCCGTGATCGCCAAAGGATGCAGCAGCACCTTGAAGGCCGCATAGATACAGCCGGCGCCGCACTGCGGGGCGGCCAGCAGCAGGGGCAGGCTGTGCCGGTACACCAGCACGAAGGCCGCTCCCAGCACCAGCAGCTTGAACAACGACTTCAGGAATTCGACGACGTTGCGCAGGCTGAAGACCCGCTTGAAACCGCTGGCCGGATTGATGCGGTCCACGTCGGGCTTGACGGGGTCGGCCGAGAACACCAGGCCGCGCAAAATGGCCAGGTTGCCCACGAACACCACGGCCACCGTCGCCAGGACCAGGGGCAGGCCCACGGCGGCCAGCGTCTCAATGGCTTGCGCCGCCAGGGGCGGCCATGCCAGCGCGAAGGGCGGCGCGCCCGGGCCATAGGCGCCGGCCGCCGCGTCGAGCAGGCCGCGCACGCGCGCCACCGCATGCGCGGACGCAAAACCCAGGAACACCGTGCAGGCCAGCACCACCAAGGCGGTGACGAAGTCCTGGCTTTTGGCGACCTGGCCCTTGCGCCGCGCATCGCGCAGCTTCTTGGCCGAACCCGGTTGCGACTTCTCTTCGCTGCTGCTCTCGCTCATGCTCTAGCACATGGCGCGCATGCCCGCAGGCTACTCCATCTGGGTATCGAGATTGGCGCCATCGCCGTCGTAATCATGATGGTCGCTCTCATCGACCAGGAAGCCTTCTTCCAGGTAGTAGTTCACCTCGTCCTCGCGGTAGCTGAAGATGCTCTGGTCCTCGGGCGCATCCCGCTGGCCGTAGTTGTAGATGTAGGACTCCAGGAACTCGTACTTCTTCAGTCCGTTCTCCGACAGCAGTCCTTCGCCGTCGGCCCAGGTGAACAGCTGGTTCAGATCCTCCTTGTTGGCGTTCATGGCCTTGCGGTTCTTCTCGTCGTAGTAGATGGAGAAGAAGATGGTCACCACCGACAGCGCGGCCCCGACCCAGAACAACGGCGCCGTGAACGCACGCGCGGCGGTCAGGCCCGCGGAGGTGGCCCCGGACGAGATCCCGCCCAGCGTGGTGAATCCGCCCGCCGCGATGGTGATGGCGCCTTCGGCCTTGGCCACCGGGTCGCCGTTGGCCTTCTGCAGCTTCAGGGCGCCGATCACCATGTCGGCCACGCCGCTGAACGTGTCCGCACCGATGTTGATCACCTTGAGCACGCTGGAAACGGCGCGGGTGCCCGGCGTTGCGCCCTTGATGCCAGAGTTCTTCTGATAGCCGTCGGTGATGCCCTTCTCGATCTTCTTGTACTCGTCCTCGCTCAGATTCAAGGTCTCGCGCAAGCGGTCCTTGTCAGCCTCGGGCGCCTCGTCGATGATCCGGGCGAAGGTCTCGGGCACCTCGCTCGGATGCGTGCCGATGGTACGCGGGCCGGCCGGCTTGCCTTTGCCGAAAATCTCGGGAAAGCTCTTGTCCAGCGCCAGCACCTCGACCAGCGTCGGCGCCTTGGGCGTGCCCTCGGGGGCCTTGCCCTTGTCCGATCCCGCCACCAACATATCCCGGATATTCGCCCCCAGCGTCGTGAAATGCTGGAACGCGCCGAAGAATCCCACCAGGTCCTTGGCGATGGCCAGGCGCTCTTCGGGCGTGTCGGCCAAAGTGCCGCCCTTGCCCACCGCCTGGTAGATGCCCGACGCCAGCGAGATCAGCCCGCCCATCGACCCGAGCATGCCCATCTTGTTCATCTCCGCCAGGGTAGCCCTCATGGAGCCGTCGGACAGCTCGTCGAGCGCCTTGTACTTGCCGTTCTTGAGCAGGTCGTCGATATCCTTCTGCGTGATGTAGCCGTTGGTGTTCCACTTGTCGCCCAGTTCCTGCAGCGCCTTGTTGAAGTCGCTGGCCTTCTGCTTGTCTTTCAGGAACTCGTTGACGAACTTGTCGATCGACTCGACGGTGCGGCGCGGCAGATCGACGCCGAGCTTCTTGAGCGCAGTCAGGAACAGCTTGGTGGCGTCCTGGGTGGCCAGCGCCTGGTTCTCTTCGCTGACCAGCGTCGGATCGCCCACCAGCTTGTCGATATCGACCAGGGTGGAATGGAACTGGATCGACTGAAGGAACTCGTCGGCCTTGGCCTGGTCGATCGCCGCCAGAGACTGATAGGTGCGCACGATGTCGGCCTGCGCCATCGCATCCTTGCGCTGCTCTTTCAGGTCGGCGATGTAGCGAACATAGTCTTCGCTGAATGCGCGATCCTCGATGCGCTTGAGCGCGTCCTTGTCGGCGACCGACTCGATGGCGCGCTTCTGGTGCTCGGCGAAGTCCTTCTGCACGGCCTCGGTGCCGAACATCTTCTCGATGTAGGCCTCGATGTTGCCGCCGTCGATGATGGGCTTGATGTCCTCGGCAGTCACTTTCTGCAGGTCCAGTCCCACACCGATGTCCAACGACGTCATGTCCAGGCCGTTCTGCCCGGCCGCCTGCAGGCGCAGCGCCATGTACAGCTTGAAGCGATCATCGTCCTTGCCGATCTTGCCGCTGTCGATGTCGCTCTTCCACTGTTCGACCAGCGTCTTCCACGTCAGCTCGCCCACGTTCAGCGTCTTGCCGTCCTTGTCCTTCTCCGTGGTTTCCATGCTGGCCACGTCCAGTTCGTCCAGCTTGGGCAAGTCGTACTCGCCACGCAGATCATCCAGCTCGTCGGTGCGGTGCTCCACCGCCAGGCCGCTGGCCTGCTGGTAAAGCTCGGGCGTCAGGGCCTCGACCACGATGTACTTCTTCACCTTGTCGCCATCCTTGATCTCGATGCGCACGGTGCCGGGCGCCAGTTCGTCGGGCGGGCCGGTACGCGCGACGTTCTCGATCTTCAGGTCGTCCTTGGCCACTTCGTAGCCCGCGTCCTCGCTCTCCTTGATGGCGTCTTTCACGTCCTTGGTCTGCGTCAGGCCTTCGAACAGCGTCGGATTCAGCGTCTTGCTGACGGTCAGCGTCCCGCCGTCCTCCAGCTCGACCTTGAGCACGCCGTCGGCCACCTGCTCCACGCTCTTGACCTCGTCGAAGCCGGGCTGCGGCGTGTTGGCGTCGGCGATCTTGCCATCCTTGCCGGCGCTTTCCTCGATGGCTTCCATCGCGGCCTCGTCTCCGCCCAGCTCGTGCAGGTCTTCCAGGTATTCGTACAGCTTGGGGTTGGTCTCCTGCGAGACGGCGACCTTGTTGCCGTCGTGCTCGTAGCGGATGACGCCCGGCGCCGCCTCGCCCGGCGCCTCGACCGTGGTGCCCAGCACCGGCGGCCACTTCTCGTTGTCGGTGGCGATGCGGTGCCCCTCGTAGACCTTGCCGGCCTGCTCGGCCGCGGCAAAGGCTTCGGGATTGGTGCTGCGGGCGACCACGTGCTGCTTGCCGTCCAAGGTATAGACGATGACTCCCTGTCCGGCCCGGCTGGTATCGACCTGCTCGATCTCGGCGATGGCGGGCGGCTCGGCATCTTCCTTCACGCGGACGGCGCCGTCGCCCGCTTCCTTCAACGCCTTCATCGTGTGGTAATCGGCCACGACCTGCTCGTACAAGGCCGGGTTGGTCGAGCGCAGCACGATCACCTGCTTGCCGTCGCGGCCCCGGTACACCACCGTGTCATTGGCCGTTGAGTTCGGATCCATGATCTGGTCGTACTCCTCGAAAGCCGGCGCCTTCTCGCCCGGTTCCGCATTGCGGGGCGGCGTGTCGTCCTGGCGGCGGATGTGCGTGACGAGCTGTTCGAACATGAACGCCAGCGGCGATTCGCCGAGATCGAGCTTGGGATCGTTGGATACGGTGCTCATACTGTCCTCTCGAAGATTGCGGTGAAAACGGCGCCGGCCCTCGGGCCGGCACGCTCGGGGTACGGAATGCCGGCATCGCCGGCGCAGGCGGCCGTCAGGGCGGCGCCTGCCCGGCCAGCCATTCGGTCAGCCCGGGCGTGCTGCCCAGGGCGCCGACCATGTGCGGCACCAGGAAAACCAGGTACAGCACCATGAGCACGGCGAAGATCAGGTTCTTCACCGGCAGGGAAAGATCGAAGACGTGCAGATTGGGCGCCATGCGGGACAGGTAGGCCATCATGATGTCGGCCACCAGCACCGCCACCATCAATGGCGCCACCATCATCACGGCCAGGCCCATGACCTGGTCGAGCAAGGCCACCAGCGCCAGGGCCATGGGCGGTGTCAGCACCGGCGCGTAGCTGTCGGCCGGCCACGGGCCATAGCTCTGGTAGAAGCCTTCGAGCATCAGCAGAAAGCCGCCCGACATGAAGAACAGCGCCGCCAGCAGGATGATCAGGAGCGTGGCGCTCACGCCGGACTCCGCTTGCGCCAGCGGATCGAGCAATTGCGACATGGTCGAGCCGCGCTGCAGGTCGATGAGTTCGCCCGCCGCTTCGGCAGCCCAGAACGGCACGCCGAAGATCACGCCCAGCACCAGGCCCACCATCGTTTCCTTGATCAGCAGGCCCGCCAGCATGAGGCCGCCCGGGGCGTCCGCGCCCGCCATCCAGGGCAGGAGCGCGGGCGCCACCGGCACCGCGATGGCAAGCGTCACGGCCGAGCGCAGCAGTCCGGTCATGCCCAGGCGATTGAACACGGGCGTGATGAGCACCATTCCCATGGCTCGCGCCATGCCCAAGGCCAGCGAGGCCACGGCCGGATAACCCAGTGCGAACCATTGGGTGAGAAAGTCCGTGTCCATGGCGGCTTACCGTGTCCATACCGCGAATCCGTCGAGCACACGGTCGGCCAGGCCGGACACCTGTCCGGCCAGCAGCGGCACCGCGACGATCAGGAGCACCAGCACCGCCACCAGCTTGACGGCCTGCGGCAGGGTCTGGTCCTGGATTTGCGTGAGCGCCTGCAGCAGGCCCACGCCAAAGCCGATCACAATGGCCACCAGCAAGGCAGGCGCCGACAGCAGCAGCACCGTGAGCAAAGCCTCGTTCATCAGCGAAATGATCAGCGAGTCGCTCATTTCCGCCCCCTAGCCCGCATAGCTCGTGATCAGGCCGTGCATCAGCCTGGACCAGCCATCGACCACCACGAACAGGAAGATCTTGAGCGGCACCGAAATGAGCGTGGGCGAGACCATCATCATGCCCATGGCCATGAGCACGTTTGAGACGATCAGGTCGATGACGAGAAAAGGGATGTAGAGCAGGAAACCGATCTCGAACGCGCGGGTCAGTTCCGAACCCACGAAGGCCGGCACCAGCACGACCAGATCGTCGTCGCGCAGGTCTGCCCTGGCCTGTTCGGACCACAGCCCCTCGGTCGCGTTGAGAAAGAATTCGCGCTCTTCGGGCTGGGCATAACGCGACAGGTGCGCCTGCACGGGGCCTCGCACGCGGTCGGCGATGTCTCGCATGTCCTGCACCGACTCCAGCCGCGGGGGCGCCCCCTGGAACTGGTGGGATATCTCGCCCACCAGGGGCGCGGTCACGTAGCCGGCCAGAATCAGCGCGATACCGTAGAGCACCAGGTTGGGCGGGGTCTGCTGCACGCCCAGCGCATTGCGGATCAGGAACAGCACGACGGCGATCTTCAGGAAGCCGGTCATGGTCACCACCGCCAAAGGCACCAGCCCCACCAGCGCCACGACCAGGATGATGCCGGCCAGGCTCGGCTCGTACTGCGCCACCTCTCCCACCTCAGTCATGCGCGGCCAGCCTCACGATACGCACGCCCAACTGCTCGTCGATGCGCACCAGTTCGCCCTGTCCCACGCGGCGGCCGTTGACCTTCAGGTCTACCGCCTGCTGCGGACCGCGCGCCAGGGGCAGCACGCTGCCCGTCTGCAGGCTGCGCACCTCGGCCAAGGTCAGCGACACCTGGCCCACCTCGCAGACCAGCGTCAACGGCAGCTGCGCCAGGCTCTCGACATCGTCGTGCGGCGCGGCCGCCACGGCGTTTTCCATGGATAGGTCTCCTTCGTGCGCATCCAGCGGATGCAAGGGGGTGGCCAGAACGCATGCCTGCTCTTGCCAGCGCACGGCTGCCGCCAGGCGCGTCTGTACCACCAGGCGCATATCGTGCGTGGGCGCGCGCAGCAGCACGACATCGCCGGCGGCGAGCGACATGAGCTGGGCCACGGTCAGAACCTGCCAGCCGGCCTGCAGGCTGGCGGACAGAAGCAGATCGGCGAACGCTTGCGGATCGGGAGGCAGCGCGGGCAAGGCCGACAGACGTTCGCCCAGCGCGGCGGGCAGATCCAGCCACGCCAGCAAAGGCCCGTTCGGCTGCGCGGGCGTACTCCGCGGCGCCGGCCCGGACGCCCCGGCGGCGGACGCGAGCCCCGTCACCGTCACCGAAAAACGCGCCTGGCCGTCGGGCAGGCCGCCGTGGACGTCCGCCGCCGGCGCGGCCTTCGCCATCGGCAAGGGCGTCAAGGACTCGCCGGTGGCAGCCTCGACCTGCGCGGCCAGGCGATCCAGCAGGAACGCCATCGCGGTGTGACGCGAGGCGGCGCTGGCCGCTTGCCATGCCGCCTCGCCCGGCAAGCCGGCCACGGACAGCAAGGTGTCGAGCAGGACCGGCGACAGATGCAGGCGCAGCGGCGCTTGCCCCAACTGGTAGGCGAGCGTGCAGGTGCCAGCGGCGAGCCCGCCGGCTTGGCGGTCCCCGTCGGCGCGCGCTACGTGCAGTTGCACCGGCTGGCCACCCAGCACGGAGGCGACCGGCGCCAGGCGCGACGGCGCTCGCGCGCCGACCGCCGGGGCGATTTCATCCCACAGCAGCGCGTGGCATGCCGTCTCAATCCGCATGGCGCGCTCCCCTTGCCTCGTCCATCGCATCCTCCAGCCGGCGCTGCGCTCGCCGAGACCGCTGGCGCCTGAGCGCGTCGAGGGTTTCCTGCCAGGCATGCAGGCGCCGCTGCGCCTGCGCGTGGACGCCCGCCAGGCGCGCCAGTTCGGCGCGGGCCCGGGACAGCGCCTCGTGGTGGCGGGCCAGGGCCGCCTGCGAGGCCTCGGCCGTCCAGCGGTCGCGCTGCGCGGCCTCTTCTTCGGCCTGCACTGTCGCGCTGTCGAAAGGCGCGCGCATCAAGGCATGCCAACGGGCCTGCGCCTGCTGTTCGCGCTGCAGGCAGTCGCGCCGATGCGCCGCCTCGGCCTGGGCCAAGGCCTGCGCCAGGCGTTCGCAGCGGCTGGCGCATTGCTGCCGCTGCACGCGGGCAAGGTCTTCGTGGCGGGCGCGGCGCGCGTGAGTCGCCACGGCGGTCTGCCAGTCCAGGGTCATTGCGCCAGCTCCCGCAGGCGCGCTTGCGTGTCGGCATACTCGGCCCGCTCGTGCCGGCCCTGACGCAGGAAGCGCTCGATGGCGTCGTGACGCGCGATGGCGCGATCGGTCAGCGGGTCCACCCCTTCCGTGTACTCGCCCAGGCGGCGCAGCAGTTCCACCTCGGCGTACCGCGACATCGCATCGCGCAATGCCGCTGCCGCCTCGGCCTGCGCGCCATCGACCACCTGATCCATCAGGCGGCTGCGGCTGCGCAGTACGTCGATGGCGGGAAACCGGTTGCTGCGCGCCAGCTTCGCGTCCAGCACGATGTGTCCGTCGACGATGGAAGTAACCTCCTCGGCAATGGGATCGACTTCGCCATCGCTTTCGGTAAGGACGGCGTACAGGCCCGTGATGGAGCCCGCGGCGGCGGGTCCCGCGCGCTCGAACAGCCTCGGCAGCGCGGCGAACAAGGAAGGCGGATAACCCCGGCGGGTCGGCGGCTCGCCCGCCGCAAGCCCGATTTCGCGACGCGCGCGGGCATAGCGGGTAACGCTGTCCATCATCAGCAGCACGTCGCGCCCCTGGTCGCGGAAGTACTCGGCCACGCAGGTGGCGGTTTCCGCGGCCTTGACCCGCTCCATGGCCGGGCGGTCCGAAGTGGCCACCACCGCCACGGTGCGCGCACGCGCCCGCTCGGGCACGCCATCCTCCAGCCACTCGCGCACCTCGCGGCCACGTTCGCCGATCAGGGCCAATACGATGACGTCGGCCTGGGTACCGGCAAGGATGCTGGACAACAGCGAAGACTTGCCCGCGCCGGGCTCGCCGAAGATGCCAACCCGCTGGCCGCGCGCCACCGTGAGCAGGCCGTCGATGGCCCGCACCCCCAGCGGCAGCGCCGCGCGTATGCGCTGGCGCGACATGGCCGGGGGCGCCTCGGCATTCACGGCGCGGCGCTGCCCGCCGGGCACGGCCGCCCCGCCATCGAGGCGCTGGCCGAACGCATCGATCACCTGGCCGAGCAGCGCATCGCCCACCCGTACCGAAAACGCCTGCGCATCCCGCATGACGCAATCGCCCGCGCGCACGCCGTGCAGATCGCCGATGGGGGCCAGCAGTGCCGTGTCCTCATCGAACCCGATCACCTCGGCGGGAATGCCGGCCTGGCCGGCGTCGCCGGAGATTTCGCAGGCTTCGCCCAGCCTGGCGCCAGGCAGCCACGCACGCACCATCAGGCCGCGCACGCCCAACACGCGCCCGAGCAAAGGCCGGGTGCGCGCGCCCGCGACGCGCGCCATCAGGCTTTGCAGGGGATCTTCGGGCGCCGTATGCGCGCCTGCGCGGCCGACCGCGCTGCCCACCTGTCGCTGCGCGACCGCCTCTCCGAGGGAGGCTTCGCGCCCGGGACCGCCGTGCCGGCTCATGCCTCGGCTCCCGGATCCTGGAGCGCCTCGCGCAGGCGCTCCCATTGCGTATGCGGCGACAGCGCAATGGTGCCCAAAGGCGTGTCCAGAAAACACTGCGTGCCATCCAGCGCGGCGTCGCCGCGCAGCACCAGCGCCTCGGAGTCGAATGGCGCCAGGCGCGCCTGCACGGCATCGCGCAGCGCCATCGGTACGCGCAGGGTGGCGGTGTTGCCCGCGCGCAGATCCGCCACGGCCCGCCGCGCCGCGCCGGCCACCAGCGCGGCGGCGTCCAGGTCATCCAGTATCTGGCGCAGCGCCTGCAACAAGGCGGCCTGCAAACCCGGGACCAGCGTCTGCAGATAGCGCTCGCGCGCGGCGGCGGTCTGCAAGGCCAGTTGTGCGGCCGCTTGCGCGCCGGCCTGTCGGCCCGCCTCGAAGCCCGCCTGCCAGCCCTCCCGGCGGGCCGCCTCGGCGGCAGCGCTTGCCTGGGCCTGCGCCTGTGCGGCTTGCTCGCGGGCGCGTTGCAGCACTTCCTGACTCTCGTGCCAAGCCGCCGCGCGCTCGGCCCGTATGATGGGAGCGCCGGGGGGGTCGTTCCGGCTTGAACGGGTATCCGTCATGGCAGTTCCATTTCCTTGCCGGCCAGCATCGCCGCAGCCTGGCGCACCAGTCCGGCTGCCCTCTCCGCGCCCGGCAGGTCCGGAGCCGCCGGCGCCGCGCCCACCGGCCACTTCAAGGCCACCCAGCCGCGCAGCGGTTCGTCCAATGCTTGCCGCCATGCCAGCAGGCACCGCCATCCCATGTCATCGATGGCGCTTCGTATCGCCGCGGGCTCGCCGGCCTCCCATGCCGGCGACGGTGCCGCCGGTTCGCCGCTTTCGATGCGCCGGCCGGCGCGGACCCAGTCCCAGCACCGTTCGCCGCATGCCGCCTGCACGGCGCGCAACACCGGTGCGCGCAGTTCGCGCGAGAGTGCGTCGGCCCACCACAGCAGGCCGCAGGCGCGCGCGTAGGCGGGCCATTGCGCCGCGGGCAGCGCCACGGCGCCGACGTCGCGCGGATCCGGCTGCCATCCAGACATGGGAGCCAGGCCGTAGTGCGAGATCAAGGCGTCGGTCCAGGCGGCCGCGACGCGGGGCGTAGCCAGCATGCGCGCCAGCACCGCGTCGCCGGCCGGCGCCAGCGGCCCCAGGCAAGCCCGCAGATGGCTCGCGTGCACCGCCGGCAAAGGCGCCTTCACATGGGCCTGCCAGGCGGCGGGCCCGGCTTGCTGTCCGGCGCCGTTCATGGTTCAAGCCGGTAGAGCGCGGCGTCGCGCCGTCTGCGCAACGCATACCAAGTGGCCGCCGCGGCCAGCGCGCCGCCCGCCAGCATGCCCATGGCCAACAGCCAGCCCGCCCTGCGCGCGCTGCGGGCCGGCATGTCCAGCCCCAGGAAGCTGGCCATCTGGGGCAAGGGCGCCGCGGGCACGGCGGCCGCCGGCACGGAAATCACCGACACCCGCTCATAGTCCAGTCCCGAAATACTGCCGGCCACCAGCGCCTTGAGCTTCGGAATCAGGGAATCGATCTCCATGTCCGGCTCGTAGCTGATGAACACCGATGCCGACGACGGCTGGGCGCCGCGCTTGAGCATGTCGTTCTCGGGAATCACCACGTGCACGCGCGCCGCGCGCACGCCGTCCATCTGCGAGACCGTGTGAGACAGCTCCTGGCTCATGGCATAGATGAACTGCGCCCGCTCCTGCGTCGGCGAGGACACCAGGCCGTTGCTCTGGAACACTTCGCCAAGGGTCGCAAAGCGCTGCTGCGGCAGTCCCGCCGCGTCGAGCAGGCGCACGGCTTCGGCAAAGCGGCTCTCCTCCACGTAGAGCGTCAGGCCGCCGTCTTCGCCGGCACGCCGCTCGGCGGGGATGCCGTTCTGCATCAGCACCGCAGCCATGCTGTTGGCCTGGCGTTCGTCCAGGCCGGTATAGAGTTCGGTCTTGCACGCCTGCAACAGCAAGGTCGCCGCGATCAGCAAGGCCACGCGCCATGCGCGCCCCACCCGCAAGGCCATGCTACTGCCCCCTGAGCAGGGTATTGACCGAGCCCGCCATCTGCGTGGCGCCGCGCACCACCATCTGCGTCTCGATCGAATGATCGAACATGGCGTTCAGCGAATCGAGCACACGCTCGACCCGCAGGTCGCGCGGCCCGCCCTGCGCCGGCTCGGTGCGAGCCTGCGCAGACTGGGGATCGCGAGCGGCCTGCGCGCGTTCTGCGAACGCCCGCGAGCGATCCAGGAAGCCATCCAGGTGATCGATCAGCCCCTGCCCCAAGTCGCCCAGGCCCGCGCCTTGTTCCGCCCGGGCCTGCATCGCCATGGCTTCGAAGAGGTTTTGCGCGGATGGGTTGACCTGCTGCGCACCATCGGGCGGCAGCGGCGGCGGCAAGGGGCTGAATGCGGTTTCCATGGCTTTCCTATCTCGGTGCGGCTTGCTGCGGACTCAATCCTCGGACATGCCTTCGCTGAGGATCTCGTTGGCGCGCGGCATGATGATCATCTGTCCGGCCACGATGACCGCCCCCTCGACGAGTCGCTCGGTGAGCGCTTCTTCGCTGAGCGTTTCCTTTGCGTTGTCGACGGTGCTGTCGAACTGGGCTTGCTGTTGGCTGCCGGTGGCGGCGTTGGGATCGATGGGCGTGACGGCCATGCATTTCTCCTGGGGTGTAATGCGCCCGAGGGCGCGGAAACGATCAGCGGGGCAGGGACACGACCTGTCCGCCTGCGGAACCTCGAAAAACCTTGACCTGGTGGGCGCCGCCCGCAGCGCGTGCAGGCGCACGCAGGGCTTGCAAGGCTTGCAAGGCTTGCGCCACACGCTCTTGAAAGGGAGAAGGGCCGTGCACGATCAGTTGCGCCGAGGCGGCATCGGCCGAGACGGCCACACGGTTGCCCCGCGCGCGCCAATCCTGGGCGAATCGCCGGCGTGCCGCGGCATCCAGGTGCGCGGCGGGCAGCCATCGCGTCTGGTGTTCGCTCAAGGCGTACACGTGCAAGGTGCCGCCATCCTCGTACCAGCTCAGGCCGTGGGACAGGCTCAACTGCGCCAGGAACTCGCCGGCCTCACGCGCCCGCGGTCCGCCGCGCACCGTGCCTTTGACGGCTTTGGAGACGGTCACGGGCATGCCGGTGTTGCGTCCGAATTCCAGCAACACATCGCGCAGGTCCTGCTCGACGATTCGGTAGGCGTAGGGCTGCGATTGCCACGCCTGCTCAGCCAGCGCGGCGGGCGACGCCCCCAGGCCCAGGCCCAGGCCCAGCAAGGCCAGCATCGCGGTGAGCGGACCCAATGCGATCAGGATGTCATGCTCGCCATATCGCACTGCGCACCTCCCATCTGTTGCCACGCGGTGATTGTAGAAATGCGCGATGACAGCCCCGTTTCATCTGCGCCGCCGGCCGGCCCAAATTTGAAAGCAAAGACGCAGTCTGTATGAATTCTTTTCCGGCGCGCCGCAGCTGCAAACTAGGAGGGCGGCGGCGTGACAGAACGCGACGAAACATGTCTCGGCTTGGTCGGGATGTCTTTCGAGCGGGCCCGCCATGGTCGAGGTCGATGCGATGGGGGAACTCGCGGCGTTACGGCGATCTTTTTATCTGGTACGGCGGGCCGATGTGCCCCCTACAATCGGACAGTGACTACTGATGCGCCTTTGCCCATGCATTTTCCAACCGTCGCCTTGATCGGCCGATACCAGGCTTCCGGCCTGGAGACCATGCTCGGCGAGGCCGGCCGCACGGTGCTGATCGAGGCGGACATGGCTTGCAACACCGGCGCCCCGGGTTTCGACGCCGCGACCTAAGAGCCGCTCGGCCAGCGGGTCGACCTGGCCATCGTGGTCGGCGGCGACGGCACCTTGCTGGGGCGGCGCGGCAGCTACGAGGCCGATGATCGCATGCTGCTGACCGGCTGCGTGGTGCGCGGCGACGAAATCATGTTCCGCGCCTCGGCGCTGAAGGACGTGGTGCTCAACCGCGCGGGGCGCGACGGGATGATCGAGGTGCGCCTGGACGTCGACGGCACCTCTATGTACACGCAGCGGGCCGACGGGCTCATCGTGTCCACGGCCACCGGGTCGGCGGCCTACGCGCTGTCGGCCGACGGGCCCATCCTCCATCCCAGCCTCAACGCCATGCTGCTTGTGCCCGTCGCTGCCCAGATGCTGTCGCATCGTCCCATCGTGCTGCCTGACGACGCCGTGCTCGAGCTCACGCTCACGGCGATGGGCCGGGTCGACCACGGCGCCCGCGTGCATTTCGACATGCAAACCCTGGTCCGACCTGCAGCCCGGAGACCGCATCGAAGTGCGCCGCGCGCCCCACACCATCCGGTTCCTGCATCCGCTGGGCTACAGCTTCTTTTCCACCCTGCCGCGCAAGCTCTACTGAAACCGCCTGCCGAAGCAAACCAGCGAAGGAGCCGAGTGACCCCATGCTGCGCGCCCTGCACATCCGTGACATCGTCATCGTCGAAGAGGCGGAGATCGCCTTCAGCCCGGGCTTCACGGTGTTTTCCGGCAAAACCGACGCGGGCAAGCCCATACTGATCGATGCCCTGGATCTTGTTCCGGGCGGGCCGACGCCGGCATGCTGCGCGAAGGCACCAGACGGGCGAACATCAGCGCGGTGTTCGATGCCAGCGACGCGCAGCAGGCCTGGCTCGCCGAACGCGACATCGACGCCAGCAACGAACTGGGCGACCAACTGGTCGACATCCACGGACAGCACGCGCACCAGAGCCTGCTGCGCGCCGATGCCCAGCGCGATCTGCAGAATGCCAACGGCGACCATGCCGAACTGCGGCAAGCCGTGGCGCAGGCCTGGAAGGCGTGGCGGCAGACCGCCAGCCGGCTGGAAGCCGCCGAACGCGACGCCAGCATTCTGGCCACCGAACGCGACCGCCTGCAATGGCAGGCCGACGAACTCGACCGCCTGGATCTCTTAGGAGTGGGAAAGCCTGCATGCCGAACACGACCGCCTGGCCCACGCCCAATCGCTGTTGGAGGGCGCCCAGCAGACCCTCGCGGCGCTGGACGACGACGAAGACGCGCTACAGCCCAGGCTGACGGCCGCCACCCAGCGCATCGCCGTATCCGAGGCGATATCCGACCTGCGAAGCTACCTGGCCAGACTGGACCTCGACCCTCTGCGTCTGGCGCAAGTGGAGGATCGGATGGGTACCGCCTTCGACCTGGCACACCAGCTGCGCGTGGAGCCTAGCGCCCTGACAGTCCTTCGCGACGACCTGCACCAGCGCCTGCGCGAGATTGGAGAAGCCGCCTACCTCGAAACGCTGCGCCGCCAGTGCCAGCAGGCCGAGGCGGCCTTCCGGCAAAGCGCCGTGCAGTTGGGCGGCGCCCGCAAAAAAGGCCGCCAAGGACCTCGGCAAGCGCGTCTCCGATGCCATGCAGCAATTGGCCATGCAAGGCGGTAAGTTCGAAACGCAACTGCACGAATCGCCGTCGTCGGCCAGCGGGCTGGAGACCGTCGAGTTCGCCATCGCCGGGCACGCCGGCACCACGCCTCGCGCCCTGGCCAAGGTCGCGTCGGGCGGAGAACTGGCGCGTATCTCCTTGGCGCTGTCGGTCATCGCCAGCCGCGCCGCGCGGGCGCCCACCCTCATTTTCGACAAGGTGGACAGCAGCGCGGTGGCCGAAGTGGTCGAGCGCCACCAGATGCTGTGCTTCACGGGCCTGACCCAGTGGCCGCCTGCGTGGCCGTGCGCCACCGGGTCAGCAAGACCGAGGCGCACGGCGCAGGTATCCACGCCAGGCACGGCCAGCCCCCCGGCCCAGCCGGTGGCTCCAGCGCCCGTTGTGCGTGTTGGTGGTCATGCTCATGTGCCTCGGCTTCAGTGGTGCCTCACCTCGCGGAGTGGCCGGTCGTGGCTTGCCCTCCAGCATAGACCGCGATCAGGAGGGCGGGTTGCGGCTGGCAGAGCCGGGTCGGCCTGGGTCGCAGGGCGATTAGATTCTGCAATATAAATCAAACCTTATGCTACTTTCTCTGCACGTTCTTGCAATGGCTCTAGGGGCTGATTGGATTCCGTGTTATTTTTATAACATGGATGGAAATTCTCGGCACCAGGTAATCAAGCGGCTGCAGGCGGGACTCCCCCGCGGGGCGCCGTTCGACCTTGCCACCCTGAGCCAGTTCGGGGTGTCGCCCCAGCTCGCCGCCCACTATGCCGACGGCGGGTGGCTCGTGCGCCTGGCCCATGGCGTCTATGCCTTCCCGAACGATGAGTTCGGGGTCTACGGTGCGCTGAAGTTCCTGCAACAGCGCGTGCCCGGCCTGCACGTCGGCGGCAAGAGCGCCCTGGCCCTGCAGGGTGTGCGGCACAACCTGGGCAGCCGGGAGGCGCTGGTGCTGTGGGGCGACGGTCGCTTCGCGTTGCCGGCTTGGTTCACTTCGCGCTTTCCGGCCCGCTATGTCCACGCCCGCCTGTTCGACTGGCCGGATACGGCGCTGGCCAGCAAGACCCTGGCCACGCCGCCTGGCCTGCCCGAGGATCTGCGGGTGGCAGCCCCCGAGCGTGCCGTTCTGGAGCTGCTGTACGAAGCCGGCGTCAAGCAGAGCCTCGAAGAGGCCCGCAACCTCTTCGATGGACTGCGTTCCCCCCGCAAGGACGTGCTCGGGCAACTGCTGTCCTGCTGCGCCAGCGTGAAGGCCGTGCGCCTGTTCCTCACCTGGGCGCGCGAGACCAGCCTCGTGGATGTCGATGCCCTGCTGGAGCAGTACCCGGTTCGCACCGGCAGCAACACGCGCTGGATGAGCCGGCTCGATGACGGCACCTTGCTGAGCCTGAGACCTCATGGATAAGACCTACGCGGACACCGTTCGCCTGCTGCTGGCCGTCGCGCCCGACGTGTTCGCCAACGACATCTTCGCCATGAAGGGCGGCACGGCCATCAACCTCTTCGTGCGGGACATGCCGCGCCTGTCGGTGGACATCGACGTGGTGTACCTCCCGTGGCAGACGCCACGCGACGAAGCGCTGCAAGCCATCAACCAGGAGCTGGCCGCCATCGCCGCGCGCGTTGCACCACTGGGCGTGCAGACACGCCTGGTTCGCGCCAAGGACCTGGGGGACACCAAGCTGATCGTCGAGAACGACGCCAACCAGGTGAAGATCGAGGTCAACGTCGTGTTCCGAGGCAGCGTGCTGCCCGTCGAGCGGCGGCCGCTGAGCGCCAAGACCAGCGATCTGTTCGGCGTCGAGTTCGAGCTGCCGGTTCTGGCACCGGACGAGCTGTACGCCAGCAAGCTGGTGGCCGCGCTGGATCGGCAGCACCCCCGCGACCTGTTCGACGTGTGGCAGCTCTACGAATCGGGCGACATCAGCGACGGCATGGTCGAGTGCTTCGTGATCTATCTGGCGGGCCACAACCGGCCGCCCCACGAAGTGCTGTTCGGCAACGACAAGGACATCGCCGGCGAGTACGAGCGGGCCTTTGTCGGCATGACCGAAGTGGACTGCTCCCTGGAGACACTGCTCGACGCTCGCGCCAGGCTGCGGCGCGAACTGCCACAGCGACTGAGCACCGCGCACAAGCAGTTTCTGAGCGGGCTGGCGCGCGCAGAACCGGACTGGTCGCTGGTGCAGTGCCAGCACGCCGCGCAACTGCCGGCACTGCGCTGGAAGCTCGCCAATCTCGAAACCTTCCGCAAGCGCCGTCCCGACGACTTCACAGCGCAATCCGCCGCCCTCGACACCGGCTTGGGCCAGAGCTGACGAACATCCCGCAGCGCCCCACTTGCCGGGATTGCCCCATGCCGCATTCATCGTGGCACCCGCGCAGCAGCGGCCCTATACCCAAAGGCTTCCGACAAAGGCCAAAGGGCTGGGAAGGGGCAAAGGAAGGGCGCCAAGGGGAAAGGCCCTATCCTGAAAAGGCCAAAAGGCGCCCCCGAGCAGCCCGTCATCTGGGGTTCGCCATGCTCTCGCTGTTCCAGCGCAAACGGGTGCCACCCACCGCCGGCACGCCGCCCACCTCCGCCATCGAAACTCCGAAAGGGTCGATGCGGCCGGAGTCGGCCGCATCGCTGCTGGCCACGCCGCGTCGGCAGAAACTGCTGGAACACATCTGGCAGCGCACATCGCTCTCGCGCCGACAGTTCGCCACGCTCTACCTCGGCCCACTGGAGCGCTACGCCGAGCTGGTCCAGCAGTTCCCGGCTTCCGAGAACCACCACCACGCCTATCCGGGCGGCATGCTGGACCACGGCCTGGAGATCGTCGCCTATGCGCTGAAATTGCGGCAGTCATACCTGCTGCCTGCGGGCGTCACGCCGGAGGCACAGGCGGCCCAGGCCGAAGCCTGGACCGCAGGCACGGCCTACGCATCCCTGCTGCACGACATCGGCAAGATCGCGGTCGATCTGCACGTCGAGCATGCCGACGGCAGCGTCTGGCATCCCTGGCACGGCCCGCTGCGAAAGCCCTACCGCTTCCGTTACCGAAAGGAGCGCGAGTACCGCCTGCACAGCGCCGCCACCGGGCTGCTCTACGCGCGCCTTCTCGATCGGGACATCTTCGACTGGCTCAGCGGCTATCCCGACCTCTGGGCCGCGCTGCTGTACGTGCTGGCCGGCCAGTACGAGCACGCCGGCACGCTCGGCGAGCTGGTCGTGCAGGCCGATCAGGCATCGGTCGCCCAGGAGCTCGGCGGCGATCCCAGCAAGGCGCTGGCGGCGCCCAAGCATGCGCTGCAACGCAAATTGCTCGACGGCTTGCGCTACCTGCTCAAGGAAGAATTCAAGTTGAACCAGGCCGGCCCGGCGGACGGCTGGCTGACCCAAGACGCCCTGTGGCTGGTGAGCAAGACCGTCTCCGACAAGCTGCGCGCACATCTGCTGTCGCAGGGCATCGACGGCATCCCGGCGAGCAATACGGCGGTGTTCAACGTGCTGCAGGATCACGGCATCGTGCAACCGACGCCGGATGGCAAGGCGATCTGGAAGGCTGCGGTCACCAGCGAGGCCGGCTGGTCGCACGCCTTCACCTTCCTGAAACTCTCGCCGGCGATGATCTGGGATGCCGCCGACCGGCCGGCGCCGTTCGCAGGCCGTGTGCAGGTCGAAGAGGAACAAGCGGAGCCGACGCCGCAGGCGCCGGCGGTGGCCGATGGGCCGCGCGCGGAAGGCATCGAAGCTGCATCCGCGAGCACGGCGCCGGTCGCATCCGCAGCCATGGACACCGGCGTGGCCGCGCTGCTCGACCTGCTGGGCGACACCGCTCCACCCACGGCACCGGAGATCCCGAGTTCCCCTGTTGCCGAGCCCGAGCCGGCCCCTTCGACCGTGCCCCCGCCGCAGATGGGCCTCGCGCCTTCCCAGGATCGCGCGGAGCCCTCCGGGGCGCACTTCATGGCCTGGCTGCGTCAGAGCATCCAGACGCGCAAGCTCATCATCAACGACGCCAAGGCCCTGGTGCATACCGTCGCCGGTACGACCTACCTCGTCAGCCCCGGCGTGTTCCAGCGCTACGCGCAGGAGTACCTTCAAGTCGCCGCGCTGGCCAAGCAGGAGAAGCTGGAGGGGTGGCAGTGGGTACAGAAGCGCTTCGAGAAGCTGGGACAGCACCGCAAGCAGCCGAGCGGGCTGAACATCTGGACCTGCGAAGTCACGGGGCCGCGCAAGTCGCGCCGGCTGCACGGCTACCTGCTCGTCAGCCCGGATGCGCTGTTCCAGGAGACGCCGCCAGACAACCCATACCTGCGGCTCCTCAACGAGGCCGCAACGCGCGAAGATTCAGCCCTTGGGGGCAAGGACAACGACGATCAGGGGTAGGCGTGCGGCCGCTGCGCAGGCCGGCTTCAATCCGCGGATGGGGCCGACTCTGCCAGCTTGGCTTCGGTCAGAGTCATCAAGTGGGCGGAACTGCATTTCAGCGCACGGGCGATCTTGAGGATGAGGGGGAGCGTGGGGACATGCTCGCCGCGCTCGATCTTGCCCATGTGAGACCGCTCGATGCCGGCCATGTGAGCCAGCGTTTCCTGAGCGATACCCTGGTTGGTTCTCTCTTCCCGCACGGCAGCCCCAAACGCGATGGCTGGTTCCGCTTCGTAGGTAGTGGTGCCGGTGGGGCGGCCCCTTTGGATCGAACGCTTTGGCATTGCCAAGAGCGTCGAACACGGTCACGATTTAAACCACGTTAAACTTAACTCATTCAACGGCTTCGAGATCAGTTGCCACGAGTTCACCGCCTGGGGGGAGCTGGACGTGGAATCGAGTGACATCACCGCCGAAATTCGCATGGCCGTCCTCGGCGAATGGGTGCCTCCCCAGCTCGCCGACGTGCTCGCCCTGCAGCGTGCCGAAGAGCCGGAGACTCATGCCGTCCTGGCCGGATGGACAGATCCCGTTCGAGGCGCGGAGCTGCCGGGCGACGGCTTCGACTTCGCCTTGTCTGCGGTTGCCCGGCAGTGGCCTGGCTGGGTATGCGAGCCGCTGTGGCATGACACGCTGGCGGTCGCCGTGGCCAAGCGCTCCCACCTGCTGGCCTACCGTGAAGTGCCGTGCGAGGAAGTGCTCACGCAGCCCTTGATCTGCTCGCAGTCCACGGCCGATGAACCATGGCGCATGACCGTGCAGCGCGTGTTCGAGAACGCGCTGCAGGAGCGGGAGCAAACGGTGGAGACATTCGATGTGGCGATGACGCTGGTTGCCGCCGGGTACGGGATCGCCATTGCGCCTGCCGCGAGACTGGCGAGCTACCTACGCCGAGGCATCGCCGTGCGGCCGCTGGCCGGCGCACCAACGATCGTGATGGCTTACCTGCTGCGCCGCAACGCTTCCTTGTCGGACACCCAGGCAAGATTCGCCCGCCGCGCGCGCTTGGTGTCCTGACAGATACGCCGGGATCGCGGTTTCGCCACGATCCCGCATTCCTGCTGCTAGGCAACCACGACTCGCGGCAGGGTCCATTCGCTTTCCTTCACGGCTGTGCTCACGGCCATGACGAGCTTGTCGAGATTGCTGGCCGTCACGCCCTCCAGTGCCGAACGCCCCCGCAGCATCGAGCGCGGCTGCAGCAGTGCATGGTAGATCTGCCAAGGGTCCGCACCCTTGGTCAGCTTCAGGACGGACTGGATCAGCTCGTGCTTGAGTGGGTCGAGGTGCCAGTCCGGCACGCGCTGGCCGCGGTTGCCTACGTTCAACGCCAGCAAGTTGCCCGCCTTGATCTCGTAGCTGATCCACCTGCGGGATTTGCCTGCCATCTTGGCAAACGCAGCGACGGGAAGGTTGTGCGGCGCCTCGAAGACATCGAACAGTTCCATCCTCTCGCGCTGAATGTCCGAAGGCACCAGCGGCGCGGCCGATCGAGGGGGCGGAACCGCCGGCAGCCGATGTGCGGCGGCAGAAACCAACGGCATGGCGTCACCCGGCTTCGTCACCAGCAGGATTGGCGAAGCGGCAACCGGCGTGGAGGGCGCGCTTGCGGTTTGCTCACTCGGGAACGCGGGCACGCCTTCCAGATGCACGGTGAGCGGCATGCTGGCTGCCTCGACCTGGTTCTGCTCGAAGAGGTCGAGCCGATCGGCCCAGTCCTGCATCATGCGGCGACGCTGCTCCACGTACTCGGCATGGTTGTAGGTCGCGCTGACCTTGTTGGGATCGACATGCGAGAGCTGTGCATCCACCCAGACCTTCGGGTAGCCGATCTCGTTGAGCGCAGTGGACATCGTGCCGCGGATGCCGTGTCCGGTCAGGCGTTCCTGATAGCCCATGCGCTTGAGCGCACCATTGAGCGTGTTCTCGCTGATGCGCTTCTTCAAGTCGCTGTCGTGCCGGAACAGGTGGCGCTGGGCCGGCTTGAACTCATCCAGCAGGTGCCGGACGATCTCCATGGCCTGAATCGACAGCGGCACGATGTAGGGCGGGATGTCCTTTGGCTGCTGCCGCTTCTTGCGCATATCCAATTGGAGTTGCTTCACGACGTCGGGCGGGATGATCCACAGCCCACGGTCCAGATCGAATTGATCCGGCGTCGCCTGTCGCAGCTCTCCGGTTCGCACGCCGGTCAGCAGCAATAGCCGCAGCCCGAGCTGGGTCTGCCGCCTGCCGCGATAGCTGCGTAGCCGCTGCAACAGCTTCGGCAGTTCGGCCATGCGCAGGAACGGGTTGTGGTTGACGGGTGGCAGCGGCAGCGCCACCACATCGAGATCGGAGGCGGGGTTCTGTTCCAGGCCCGGCACGATCACCAGCGCGTAGCGGAACAGTTGGTTGAACCACGTCCTGACTTTCTCGGCGACGGAGAGCGCCTTGCGCTTCTCGATCTTGGCGATCACCTCCAAGAGGTCGGGACGCTTGATCTCATAGACCGACCGCTTGCCCAAGGCGGGCAGCACATCCTTGTCGAAGATGCGCGGAAGTATCGAGAGGGTCGTCTGCCGGCCTTCCTTGAGGCTGAGCCCGCGATGCTTGAGCCACTTGCGATACACCGCCTCGAAGGTGTTTTCGTCGGCGAGCCGGACAGCGGTGCGCTTCTGCTTGCGGTGAACGCGAGGATTGGTGCCTTTGGCCAGCAGGGCGCGCGCTTCGTCGCGCAGGCTGCGGGCCTCGCGAAGCGTCACCTCCGGGTAGGTGCCGAGCGACATCCGCTTCTGCTTGCCCGCCCAGTAGTAGCGGAAGTGCCAAGTCCTGCCCCCTGCAGCCGTGACGGCCAGGGAGAGGCCATCCAAGTCAGGGAGGGTGTATGCCTTGCCAGTTGCCTTGGCCTGTCGAACGGCCAGGTCTGAGAGTGCCATGCTCTTGCTCCTGAACATGAGTCAGGAACCAGATGCTGGTCACGTCGACCTCGCCCCTCCATCAACAATCCGGAATCAGCCGCGCCCACAAAAATGGACTTGTTTGTGGACTTAAAAGTCCCGGCTGTAGGCGGATCGCAGTGGACTACGGCAGACCGTCAAAGAGAGGAAAAGTCTTTGTGCGGCAACGACTTGCAGACTCTCTTGGACTTCTGCGGAAGTCCGCAGATTGATACAGTGGAGCGGGTGATGGGAATCGAACCCACGCTTGAGGCTTGGGAAGCCGCCGTTCTACCATTGAACTACACCCGCCCGGGTGTCGTACCGCGCGCGTACGCGGCAGAGAAGAAAGATTATATCCGGGTTTCCGGGGGCCGGCTTCAGGCATGGCCGCGTCGATGCTGCAGCGGCCATGGGCGCGCGCCGGCGTGGCGCAACGCCCCACGCCCACGATGCTCAGTTGGCCTTGATGTCGGCCGCCTTCACCACCTTGCCCCAGCGGTCATACTCTTGCTGGGTGTACTGGCCCAGCTTTGCCGGCCCCATGAATTCGGCCTCGGCGCCCTGCTCCGCGGCCTTGGCCTTGAACGCATCGGTCTTCATGATGCCTTCGATCGTGCCGGCCAGCTTGTCCACCACCGCCTGCGGCGTGCCGGCAGGCGCATACATGGCGAACCACGACGACACCAGCAGGTCGGGGTAGCCGGCTTCGGCTGCGGTAGGCACGTCGGGCAGCGAATCCAGGCGGTTGGGCCCGGTGACGGCCAGGGCGCGCAGCTTGCCCGCCTTGATGTGGGGAATCAGCGGAGGCGGCGTGGTAACCGTCATGTCGACAGCGCCGCCCAGCAGGTCGGTCAGCGCGGGCCCGGTGCCCTTGTACGGGATATGCTGGATCTGGATGCCGGCCATCTGCTTGAGCAGTTCGGTGGCGACGTGCTGCAGCGCGCCGTTGCCCGACGAGGCGTAGTTCAATTTGTCGGGATTGGCCTTGGCGTACTCCACCAGCTCTTTCAGCGAATTCACCGGCAGGCTGGGGCGCACCACGATCACCTGCGGCGCCGACAGGATATTGGCCACCGGCGCGAAATCCTTGATCGGATCCCAACCTTGCGGCGGCTGCACGTGCGGCGTGATGGCGTTGTAGCCCGAATACTGCAGCAGCAGCGTATAGCCGTCGGGCTTGGCCTTGGCGACGGCCTGCGAGGCGATCGCCCCCGACGCGCCCGGCTTGTTCTCGACGACCACGCTCTGCCCCAGCGCTTCGCCCAGCGGCTGGGCGATCAGGCGTGCGGACAGGTCGGTGGTGCCGCCCGGCGCCGCCGGAACGAGCAGCGTCACGGGGCGCTCGGGGTAGTCGGCCAGGGCAGTGAAGGGGGTGGCGATCGCGGCCACGGCAACGGCGGCGGCGCAGGCGCGCAGCGGCGCCAGAAAGGGGATACTCATCGAGGTCTCCTGGTGGGATTTGTTATGGGTTGCGGAACATTGCCTGGAACACCCGGGTCAGGCGGCCCCGAACCGCTCGGCCAGCCATGCGGGCGGCCGATGGGTTGCAAGCCGATGGCCGGCGGCCAGCAGCGGGGGATGGAATTCGCGCTGCACCAGGCGCGGCAACTTGCCGACGACATCCAGCAGCGGCTGCAGGGAAACGCCGGTTTGCACGCCCATGCACTCGAACATATGGACCAGCTCTTCGGTATTGACGTTGCCGCTTGCGCCGGGTGCGTAGGGGCAGCCGCCCAGCCCGCCCGCCGCGGCGTCAAAGCGCGTCACGCCCGTCTGCCAGGCGGCCACGGCGTTGGCCAGCGCCATGCCGCGCGTGTTGTGCAGGTGCACCGTAATGGGCATGCCGGGCAATGCGCGCGCGGTCTGTTCGCACAGCGCGGCTACCTGCGTCGGGTACGCCATGCCGGTGGTGTCGCACAGCGTCACGCCCGACGCGCCCGCCTCGGCCAACTGGCCGGCCAGGCGCAGCACGTCGTCGGTGGGCACGTCGCCATCGAACGGGCAGCCAAAGGCGGTAGACAGCGACACGTTGCATGGCACCCCGGCGCCTTGCGCGGCGTGCAGGATGTTGACCAGCTCGGCCAACGACTGGTCGCGCGTCATGCGCAGGTTGGCACGGTTATGCGTCTCGCTGGACGACATCACCAGGTTCAATTCATCGGTGCCTACCTCGAGCGCGCGCTCCAGGCCGCGAATATTCGGCACCAGCGCGGTGTAGATGACGCCCGGCTGGCGCTGGATCCGGCGCATGACGTCCTGCGCATCGGCCAGTGCGGGAATGGCTTTGGGCGACGTAAAGCTGGTGACTTCGATACGCGCAAACCCGCAGGCCGACAGCGCATCAACCAGCGCAACCTTGTCGTCGGTGGCGACAAAGGCCTTTTCTATCTGCAGGCCGTCACGCGGACCGACTTCGTTGATTGCTATGCGAGAAGGCCCGGTATTCATGCAATGACTCCACGCTGGCGCAATTGTTCGCGCTGCTCTTCAGTAAGCCCGGCCGACGCCAGCACGGCGTCGGTATGTTCGCCCAACGTAGGGGCGCGGTCGCGAACCTTGCCGGGGTTGCCCGACAGCACGGGAAACACGGCCGGCATTTCCACTCGCACCCCGGTGGCCCCCCGGATCTCGGCAATGGCGTTGCGCGCGCGGTAGTGCGGGTCGCGCGCAATATCGGCCACGTTGTAGATGCGGCCGCTCGGCACGCCGGCCTCGCGCATCGCGTCCAGCACGTCGTCAATGCTGCGGTCGGACGTCCATGCGGCGATCGCAGCGTCGATTTCTTCTACCCTGGCGGCCCGTCCGTCGTTGTGGGCCAAGGCGGGGTCGCGGCCCAGGTCTTCGCGGCCGATGCACGACATCAGCCGCTGGAAAATCGTGTCGCCATTGCCGGCGATAAGCACGTAGCCATCGTTGCAGCGATAGGCGTTGGACGGCGCGATGCCCGGCAGCGACGAGCCGGCCGGCTCGCGCACCACGCCGAATGCGGTGTATTCGGGCAGCAGGCTTTCGGTCAGGTTGAACAGGCTTTCATACAGGGCGGCGTCGATCACCTGCCCTTGGCCGCCGCGCGCATCGCGCTGGTACAGCGCCAGCAGCACGCCCAGCGCGCCATGCAGCCCGGCTATGGTGTCCCCCAGCGACAGGCCCGCGCGCACGGGCGCGCGACCCGGCTCGCCATTCAGGTAGCGCAGCCCCGCCATGGCCTCGCCGATGGCGGCGAAGCCCGGCTCGCGCGCCTTGGGCCCGGTCTGGCCATAGCCCGAAATGCGCAGCATGATCAGCCGCGGGTTCAATTCGTGCAGCACTTCCCAGGACAGCCCCCATTTCTCCATGGTGCCCGGGCGGAAGTTTTCGATAAGCACGTCGGCCTGGCTGGCCAGCAAGCGCACGATCTCCTGCCCTTCTTGCTGGCGCAGGTCTACGCACACCGACTGCTTGTTGCGCGACTGGGCTTCCCACCATACCGAAGTGCCCTGGTGCAGCAGGCGCCACTTGCGCAGCGGGTCGCCCTGCCCGGGCGGTTCGATTTTGACGACCTGCGCGCCAAAATCGGCCAGCGTCTTGGCCGCGAAAGGCCCGGCGATCAGTTGGCCCAGTTCCAGTACGCGTATGCCGGCGAGTATCTGCCCTGCCATTGCCGCTCCAGCGATTGTTAAGCACTTGATCCGGTAGTGTGCGCGAAATGGGCGTGCGCGCGAATGCTTAATGCGGGAAACGGGGGTTCCTGAAACGAGAAGGCCCCTAGCAGGCGGGCGCCGGATCGGGCCGCAAGTGCGTCAACAGCAGCCGGGCCGCGACGGTCAGCGCGTCGATATCGCGCACGCCCAGCAGCAGCCAGCGGCGCGCCCAGGAGTCAGTCAGCGGAATCAACCGGATGGCCATCGAGCGTGCGTGCGGCGCGGCCGCCAGGCGCGGCAACACGCCAACGCCCCCGGTGGCCACCACCATGCGGCACATGGCGTCAAAGCTGCGAACCTGGATGCGCAGCCGCATCGCCTTGTCCAGGCGGGCACACTCTTCGGTCAGGCGCGTGGCCAGCGACGTCGTCTGGGGCAGGCTGACATACGCATAGTCCAGCGTTTCGGCAAATGCCACCTGCGGCAGGTTGGCCAGGGGATGGCGCTGCGGGGTGATCAGCACCAGGTCGTCCGAGCGGTACGGCACCGTCACCAGCCCCTGGGCCGGCGTACGGTCGGCAAATACGCCTATATCGGCCCGGTTTTCGAGCACGGCCGTAACAATTTCGGTGCTGTTCAGTTCTTCCAGGTCTACGCGCACCGCGGGGTGTTCGTCCATGAAAGCCGCCAGATCTTCGGGCAAGAATTGCGTCAGTGCCGACGTATTGGCGGCGATGCGCACCTGGCCGCGCACGCCCTCGGCAAAGTCGGACAGGGTCACCGCCATCTGTTCGACCTCTTGCAGCACACGCTGGGCGTGAGCCAGGCAGGCCTGGCCGGCGTCGGTAAGCGCCACCCCGGCGGTATTGCGGTACAGCAGCGGCGTGCCCAGCACGGCTTCCAGGTCGGAAATACGTTTACTGGCAGCCCCCACGGCCAGGTGCGACTGCCGCGCGCCGGCCGAAATGCTGCCCGCCCGGGCCACCGCCACAAAGAGCGCCAGCGTTGTCAGGTCGAAGCGAGAAAAATTCATGCCGCCGATGCTACTCCACAACGCGCCCCGCAGCCGCTGCCGGCCCACTACAATCCAGGCTATGAACACGAGCACCCCCGAATCCCAGGGCGCCGGCGCCCCTGCCGCCTTGTCGGACGCCACCCAGGCGGCCCTGCGGCCTGCCGATCAGGCGCCCCACAGCCCCGGCGCCACCCACATCCGCAGTTTTGTCCACCGCCGCGGCCATATCACACAGAGCCAGCGCGAAGCGCTCGAAACCCTGCTGGATAAATGGTCCATCCCCTATGCCGACCGCCGGCTGGACCTGGCCGCCGCGTTTGGCCGCGAGGCCCCCACCATCCTGGAAATCGGTTTCGGCATGGGCGAAACCACGCAGAAGATCGCCCAAGCCCGGCCCGACGATAATTTCCTGGGAATCGAGGTCTTCAACGCCGGCGTAGGTTCGCTGTTGCGCCGCATCGAAGAATCGGGCCTGCAGAACCTGCGCATCGTGCAGCACGACGCCGTGGAAGTCGTGCGCGACATGATCGCCCCCGATACGCTGGCGGGCGTGCATATTTACTTTCCGGACCCCTGGCCCAAAAAGCGCCATCACAAGCGTCGCCTGATCCAGCCGCCGTTCGTGTCGCTGCTGGCCAGCCGCATCAAGCCGGGCGGCTACCTGCATTGCGCCACCGATTGGCAGGACTACGCCGTGCAAATGCTCGAAGTCCTGGGCGCCGAACCTTTGTTGCGCAATACGGTGGCCGATTACGCGCCCCGCCCCGAATACCGCCCCCAGACCAAGTTCGAAACGCGCGGCCTGCGCCTGGGGCATGGGGTCTGGGACCTGATCTTCCAAAGGACCGCCTGACGATCATGCTGTATCCCGCTATCGAGCCTTATCGCCACGGCATGCTGGACACCGGCGACGGACACCAGGTCTATTGGGAACTCTGCGGCAATCCGCAGGGCAAACCCGCCGTGTTCCTGCATGGCGGCCCCGGCAGCGGATGCTCGCCCGTGCATCGGCAATTGTTCGACCCGCAGCGCTACAACGTGCTGCTGTTCGACCAGCGCGGCTGCGGCCGCTCTACCCCGCACGCCAGCCTGGACAACAACACCACGTGGCATCTGGTGGCCGACATCGAGCGCCTGCGCACGGAAATCATGGGCGCCGAGCGTTGGCTGGTTTTTGGCGGTTCGTGGGGGTCGACGCTGGCATTGGCTTATGCGCAGACCCATCCCGGGCATGTCACCGAACTGGTGCTGCGAGGCATTTTCGCGCTGCGGCGCGCAGAGCTGCAGTGGTTTTACCAGGAAGGCGCCTCGTGGCTGTTTCCCGACCACTGGGAAGCCTATGTCGCCCCCATTCCGCCGCAAGAGCGCGGCGACATGATCGCCGCCTACCACAAGCGCCTGACTGGCGATGACCCGGCCGAACAACTGCGGGCGGCCAAGGCCTGGAGCAAATGGGAAGACAGCACCATCACGCTGCTGCCCAGCCCGCGTCATCAGCAGAGCCATGCCGCCGACCGCGCGGCGCTGGCATTCGCGCGCATCGAGAACCACTATTTCATGAACGGCGGCTTCATGGAAGACGGGCAGCTGATACGCGACGCCCACAAGTTGCACGGAATTCCCGGCACCATCGTGCAGGGCCGGTACGATGTCTGCACGCCCGCGCGCACTGCCTGGGACCTGCATCGCGCATGGCCGCAGGCCAAGTTCCACCTGGTGCCCGACGCCGGGCACGCCTTCGACGAACCCGGCACGCTGGCCCGTCTGATAGAGGCCACCGACGCCTACGCTGCACAGTAGAGAATCACCATGCACATCACGCTCAACGGACAAGCGAACGAATTTCCGCTGGACACCACCGTGGCCGAACTGCTCCAGACGCTTGGCTACGCGGGCAAGCGCGTCGCCGTCGAACGCAACGGCGAAATCGTGCCCAAAAGCCAGCACGCCGCCACGCGCCTGCGCGATGGCGATCAAGTCGAGATCGTCGTAGCCGTGGGCGGAGGCTGACGCCGCCCGCACAACACATTGTGAGATTTATCAACGGTGCGCTACCCCAGCCCCTTTCGGGCTTGCGCGCGCCGTTTCGCGTAGTACCCTGACGCCTGTATTTCTGGCCGGCATGCACAGCGCGTGGCGCACATGCCCGCCCCAGACAGGGAGTCAGCATGTCGCCCAAAGCCCTGACCGGAGCCCTCTCCGTCCGGCCTTTCGGATCGCTACTATTTCGCATGGCCGGCGCAGCCGGCCGCGCCACGGGATACGCCGCCAGCGTCCTTGCACGGCAATCGTGGGTTGAAGAACGCATCCTTTTCCTGCGCGCCTGGCGCAACAACCCCAAAGCCATCGGCGCCATCTGGCCTTCCGGCCCGCAGCTGGCCGCCGCCATCACGCACGGCATACACCCCGGCATGGGGCCATGCCTGGAACTCGGCGCGGGAACCGGCGCCTTTACCCGCGCACTGCTCGCGCGCGGCATGCATCCCGAACAGCTGACGCTGGTCGAAATGAACGAGCAGCTTGCCCGCCAACTGCGGCGCGAGTTTCCTTCGGCTTATGTGCACCAGGGCGATGCGGCCCGGCTGCAGGGCCAGCAACTGTTCGTCGACGGCCTGGCCGGCGCGGCGGTTTGCGGGCTGCCGCTATTGAACATGCCGGTCAAACAGCAAATCGGCATACTGCGCGGCGCGTTTACGCACATGCGGCCCGGCGCGGCCATGCACCTGTTCACCTACGGGCCGCGCTGCCCGGTATCGCGCCGCGTGCTCGACCGGCTGGGCCTGCGCGCGCGCCGCACCAGAACAGTGTTGGCCAATGTGCCCCCGGCGCACGTGTGGAAACTGACGCGTCGCCCAGTACATGCGGTACGCCGCTGATACGCGCGCAGGTTACATCTTGTCCATATTCCGGCTCGCACGCACCGCGCATTGGGACCATAATCGCTGGGCAAGCAATAAGTTCTGCCAACTTCTGCCTTTGCGTGCTTAACGTTTATTAACAATCACAAGGACATACTATGGGTCTGCTCAGCTTTATCAAAGATGTCGGCGAAAAACTGTTTGGCGCCAACGAAGCCCAGGCGGCCTCCGTTGACGAAATGCAGAAAGAACTCGCCAAGCATGGGTTGAATGCAGATGGCCTGGAAATCAAGGTCGACGGCGACAAGGTCACCGTATCGGGCGAGGCCGCATCCACCGAACAAGCCGAAAAAATCGCGCTGGCGCTAGGCAACACCGTGGGCGTGGCCCAGGTAGACAACCAGCTCACGGCCAAGGAAGCAACGCCCGAAGCACAGATGTACACGGTACAGAAAGGCGACAACCTCTGGAAGATCGCCGAAGCGCACTACGGCAAGGGCCAGGGCGCCAAGCACACGGTCATCTTCGAAGCCAACAAGCCGATGCTGACCCATCCCGACAAAATCTATCCGGGCCAGGTGCTGCGCATCCCGCCGCTGAACTGAACCGCACAAACCGGCAAACCCCGCAGCGTTTGCCGGTTTGTATCGGAGTGGGCCCTCCCCGTTCGCTCCGATCATCTTGGCCAGGCGCTTGCCTGGCCTTTTTTTTGCGGGACGCCGAAGCCGGCCGCCCTGCCCTTGAGGGAAAGCTGGTCAGCCGGTGTCTGACTCCGAAGGTGTCAGACACCCCCAGTCCCGCACATCCGCTCCAAAGGCGTCAGACACCCGCCAACGCACCCCGCCCGGTCAGCGGAATCCGCCGAAGCGCCCCAGGCCTTTCATGCCGCCCATGGCGCGCATCATCTTCGACATCCCGCCCTTTTTCATCTGCTTCATCATGCCCTGCATCTGTTCGAACTGGGCAAGCAGGCGGTTGACTTCCTGCACCGGCACTCCCGCGCCGGCCGCAATGCGGCGCTTGCGCGACGCCTTGATGAGCTCGGGCTTGGCGCGTTCGCCGGGTGTCATGGAATTCAGGATGCCCTCGGTGCGACGCAGCTGCTTTTCGGCCTGGCCGCCCTGCAGCTGGCCGGCGGCCTGCTGGAACTGCGCGGGCAGCTTTTCCAGCAAAGACCCCATGTCGCCCAGCTTCTTCACCTGGCCCAATTGCTCGCGGAAATCGTTCAGGTTGAACTTGTCGCCCGACTTCAGCTTGGTCGCCAGCTTCTGCGCTTCGGCGATATCGATGTTCTTCTGCGCCTGCTCGACCAACGACACAATGTCGCCCATGCCCAGCACGCGCTGGGCCATGCGGTCGGGATGAAAGGGTTCGAATCCATCGAGCTTTTCGGACACCCCCACGAACTTCAGGGGCTTGCCCGTTACATGCCGCACCGACAGCGCCGCGCCGCCGCGGGCATCGCCGTCGAGCTTGGTCAGCACCACGCCGGTCAGCGGCAGCGCCTCGGCAAAGGCGCGTGCGGTGTTTACCGCGTCCTGGCCCTGCATGGCGTCCACCACGAACAGGGTTTCCACCGGACGCACCAGGTCGTGCAGCGCGCGGATCTCGCGCATCATGGCTTCGTCGATGCCCAGGCGGCCCGCCGTATCCAGGATCAGCACGTCGTAATGATGCCGCCGCGCGTGTTCTACCGCATCGCGCGCGATGTCTTCGGGCTTCTGGCTGGGGTCCGACGGCAGGAAATCAATGCCTGCCTGCTGCGCCACCGTTTTCAGCTGTTCGATAGCAGCGGGACGGTAGACGTCGGCGCTGACCGTCAGCACTTTCTTCTTGCCGGTGTTGCGCCCATTCTGCACGTGCAGGCCCTGCGCCAGCCAGCGGCCCAGCTTGCCCGTGGTCGTGGTTTTGCCGGCGCCCTGCAGGCCGGCCATCAGGATGACGGCCGGCGGCTGCACCGCCAGCGACAATTCGCCCGCCGCCGCGCCCAGGTCGCCGCCCATGAGCGAGGTCAGTTCCCGGCTGACCACACCCACCAGGGCCTGGCCGGGGCTCAGGCTGCCCACCACCTCTTCGCCCAGGGCCTTTTCTTTTACCCGGGAGATAAAGTCGCGCACGACCGGCAAGGCCACATCGGCCTCGAGCAGCGCCATACGGACCTCGCGCAGCATTTCCTGCGTGTTGGCTTCGGTAAGGCGGGCTTCGCCGCGCAGTGTCTTGACGACACGCGACAGGCGTTGAGTAAGGTTATCGAGCATGAGAGGCGTTTCCGCTTACACTAGTTGATTGAACAGAGGCCCGGGCGGACGGCTTTTGCGCCCACCGGCGACGAGCGCCCCAGGGGCCCCATCCAGACAACGGTATTTATGTCATTAGGCATTGTATTTCACGCCGTGGCCGCGCTGGCATACGCCGTACTCGTTGCGGGGTTGTGGCGCCGCCTGCAAGGGGCGGGCAGCATCGAGAAAACCGGCCGCATCGCGCGCGCGTTCCTGCTGCTCGCGCTGGTAATCCATGGCGCGGGGCTGCAGTACGCCATGCTGAGCGGTTCCGGGTTGTTTGTCGGGTGGGCGCTGGCCCTGTCGGCCACGGTCTGGCTGGGGCTGGTGGTATTCTGGCTCGAAAGCCTGCTGGTGCGCATCGACGGCCTGCAACTGCTGCTGTTGCCGGCCGCGGCCGTCGTATGCGCCATGGCGGCGTTGTTCCCGCAGGGCCAACTGGTTCCGCACGCCGACAGCGGCTGGCTGCGCCTGCACTTGCTGATCGCCCTGGCCGCCTACGCCCTGATCACTGTTGCCGCCCTGCATGCCCTGCTCATGGCCCTGCTCGACCGCCATCTGCACCGGCCGCTGGACGCACCCGCCGAACGCAGCATCGTCGGCCGCATCCTGGATGCCCAGCCGCCCCTGCTGGTGCAAGAACAGCTGCTGTTCCGGGTGATCTGGATCGGTTTCGCCGTACTGACGGCCGCGGTGGCCTCGGGCTCGATCGCGTCCATGCAGCTTACCGGCAAGGTGCTGCCGTTCGATCACAAAACCGTTTTCACCTTGCTGTCATGGCTGACCTTCGGCGTATTGCTGCTCGGGCGCCATATCCGGGGGTGGCGCGGGCGCGTGGCGCTGCGCTGGACGCTGACGGGCTTCGCTTTCCTGATCCTGGCCTATACCGGCAGCCGGTTCGTACTCGAAGTCATACTGCATCGGAGCTGACGTGGGTAAGTTGTTACTTTGGGTCATCATCATCCTGGCGGTCATGATGATCGCCCGCATTGTGTCGTCCCGCGCAGCCAGCCGGCGCGAATCCAGCGGCGCCGGCACGCCAGCGCGACGGCCCGGCGAAGAGCCTGTCGAATCCATGGTGCGCTGCGCCCATTGCGGCATTCACCTGCCGCGTTCCGAAGCCGTGCTGCTCGACGGCAAGACCTGGTGCAGCAGCGACCACGCCCGTCTGGGCCAACGCTAGGCGCCCCGGCCGGGTCGGCCAAGGCAGGCATAATGGGGGCAACGCTTACCCCACGAGATGAGCCGTACCCATGTATTTTCAGCTCGATCGACACGGGTGGCTGGCGCCCGCGCCGGGCGTGCGCCTGATGCCATCGCCGAATTGCGACGCCCGCCCCCCCGGCATGCCGGTTTCGCTCCTGGTCATTCACAACATCAGCCTGCCGCCCGGACAGTTCGGCGGCCCGCACGTTGCCAACCTGTTCCTGAACCGCCTGGACTACGGCGCCCACCCCTGGCTCGAACGCCTGCGCGGCCTGCGCGTATCGGCGCACTTTTTCATTGATCGCCAGGGCAATATCACGCAGTTCGTCTCTACCGATGCGCGGGCCTGGCACGCCGGCGTGTCGCGCCTGGACGGGCGCGAGCGCTGCAATGATTTTTCGCTGGGCATCGAGCTCGAAGGCACCGACACGCAGCCCTACACCGACGCGCAATACGCCACGCTGGCGAAATTGGCGCGACTGCTGCGCACGCGCTATCCTTTGCGAGCGGTTCGCGGCCACGAGCATATCGCCCCCGGCCGAAAAACCGATCCCGGCCCCGCTTTCAACTGGCCACGCTTTGGCCGGCTGGCCAGCTTCGCGCGCCGCCAGCTGCCGCCACGCTAATCAAGGAACCAACATGCTCAAGATCTGGGGACGCCCGAATTCGGTCAACGTACAGAAGGTGCTCTGGACTGTCCGCGAACTGGCGCTGCCTCATACCACCGAGCACGTGGGCGGGCAGTTCGGCGGGCTCGACACACCCGAATACGGCAACATGAATCCCAACCGCAAAGTGCCCGTCATCGACGATGGCGGCCTGGTGTTATGGGAATCCAATGCCATCGTGCGCTACCTGGCCGCCCGATACAACGAGGGCGGGCTATGGCCCGCCGATGTGGCGGTGCGCGCTCAGGCCGATCGCTGGATGGACTGGACGGCCACCGAATGGCAGGTCGCCATGGTGCCGGCCTTTGTCGGCCTGTGCCGCACTCCCGAACCGCAACGCGATGCGGCCGCCATTGCCGAATCAATCCACAGAACCAACCAGCTGGGCCAGATGCTCGATGCCGCGCTGCAAGGTTGCGAATACATAGCCGGCAGCCATTTCACCATGGGCGACATCGTCCTGGGCTGCGTGGCCCACCGCTGGCTGGGCATGCCCATCGAACGCCCTGCCACGCCGGCCCTGTCGGCCTGGTATCGCCGCCTGATGATGCGCCCGGCGCCGCAAGGCGTGCTGACACTGCCGTTGTCGTGATTCGCGCGGGCGTCCTAGCCCAGCCGCCCCAGCAAGGCAATCAGCTGCGCGCGCTCGGCGGCGCCCAGCCGGGCGCTGATACGCGTATCGTGGGCGCGCACTGCCCGGGTTATTTCCACATGCGCGCGCTTGCCGGCCGGCGTGGCCACCAGTGAATACGCGCGGCGGTCGCCGGCGGCATCTTCCCGACTCACATATCCCAGGGCCTGCAGCTGATCCACCAGCTGCACCGCGCCCGACCGGGCGATGCCCAGGATGCGAGCCAGCTCGGTCAGTTTCAGGCGCGGGTTCGCGGCAATCAGCGTCAGTGCAGAAAATCGCTGCGGCGTAATGTCCCAAGGCGCCAGCGCGGCCAAGAAATCTTCGTAGATAAGAATCTGCGCCCGCCGTATGGCGTAGCCCACCAGCTCATCCAGCACGCCATATTCCACGCCGGGCACGTGCGGGTCGAAGTGCTCGCCGCGGGCCAGGGGCCGGCGCGGCCTGAACGATGAAGCTGGTGGCATGGCAAAACAATCGCTGAAAAGGGAACTACACACTACCCCAGACTTCCCGAGCGCGCTACGGCTCGGGTTAGTCCCAGTGTGCGTCCACCGACGCATTTGTTATGGTGCATAACAATAAAAAAATGCCTGGAGAGAGACCATGCAGATCACCATCGCCGGTGCGGGCATCGGCGGGCTGGCGCTCGCGCTGATGCTGCACCAGCGCGGCGTCGATTGCCGCGTCTACGAAAGCGCGCAGGTGCTGCGCCCCCTGGGAGTCGGCATCAACCTGCTGCCTCATGCGGTCAACGAACTTGAACAACTGGGGTTGCTCGACCCGTTGTCCGAACGGGCGATTGCCACGTCGTCGCTGCACTACTACAACAAACTCGGCCAACCCATCTGGCGCGAGCCCCGTGGCCTGCAGGCCGGCTATCCACTGCCGCAATTTTCGATTCACCGCGGCGAATTCCAGATGCTGCTGGCCGACACCGTACGCGCGCGGCTCGGGCCGGATGCCATCGTCACCGGCATGGCCCTGGAAAGCGCCAGCCAGGACGGCGACCGCGCCTGCGCCACGTTCCGCAGCCGCGCCGACGGCTCTGTGCATACCGTCCAGGCAGACGCGGTGGTCGGCGCCGATGGCATCCATTCCGCCTTGCGTCGCCAGTTCTACCCCACTGGCGACGAGCCCCGTTTTTCCGGGCGCATGCTGTGGCGCGCGGTTACCGAAGCAGACCCGTACCTGGACGGCCGCACCATGTTCATGGCCGGCCACCAGGACCAGAAATTTGTTTGTTATCCGATTTCGGAACCCCTGCGGCGCGACGGCAGGTCGCTGATCAATTGGATTGCCGAACTGGCGATTCCCGACGCCACGCTGCCCGCCACCGACTGGAACCGCAGCGTCGACAAGTCGGTGTTCGCCGACCGGTTCGCCGACTGGCGCTGGGACTGGATCGACATTCCGGCCATCATCGATGGCGCGCAGGCCATCTACGAGTTTCCGCTGGTCGACCGCGACCCGCTGCCGCGCTGGACGCGCGGCCGCCTGACCTTGCTGGGCGATGCCGCCCATCCCATGTATCCCATCGGGTCGAACGGATCCGCGCAAGCCATTCTGGATGCCCGGTGCCTGGCCGACTCGCTTGCGCAGGTCCGGCGCGGCCAGCTGCGCGCACTGGAAACCGCCCTGCTCGAGTACGAGGCCGAACGCCTGCCGCGCACGGCCGGCATCGTGCTGCGCAATCGCCTCAATGGCCCCGAGCAGGTCATGCAAATGGCCGAAGAACGCGCGCCGCAAGGCTTCCAGAACATCAACGACATCATCTCCAACGACGAACTGCAGGCCGTCTCGCTGCGCTACAAGCAGCTGGCCGGGTTCGACCCCGCGGCACTGCGCCGCCAAACCGGAGCCCAACCATGACCGAGATCACGCATCCCGCCCCGCCCGGGCTCGAGCACATTGCAACGCTGCACGTACAGGTCGGCCCGCCGCAAGAAGTCGGCGACACGCCCCAGGGGCGCCGGCGCATCATTCCCATCCTGGGCGGGCAGGCGTACGGCAAGCTGGCCGGGCGCATCCTGCCGGGCGGCGCAGACTTCCAGGCCATACGCTCGGCCACATACACCGACATCCACGCGCGCTACATCATCGAAACCGCCGAAGGCCACCGCGTCTACGTAGAAAACACCGGCATCCGCACCGGCAACGCCGATGACATCGCCCGGCTCGCCCGGGGCGAAGCCGTCGATCCGGCGCGCCTGTACTTCCGCACCTACCCGCGCTTTGAAACCGCTGCGCCGGGCCTGGCCTGGCTCAACGAACATCTGTTCGTGGGCACCGGCGCCCGTTACCCCGACCGTGTCGAGCTGGCGTTCTATCGCGTCTGCTGACCCTTTCCCCACCTAGCTGAAACGCCCAGCCGCAGGCCATGTACCCGCGGCATTCTTCCAGGAGACACACCATGCAACTGCGATTGCGCCGCCTGTTCGCCGCCGCCCTGTTCTGCCTGCCCGCGGCCGGCCTTGCACAGTATCCCGATGCCCCCATCCGCCTGAACGTGGGCTTTCCTCCCGGAACAGGCCCTGACATCGTGGCGCGCACCCTGTCTCAGCAACTGGGCGAGCGCCTCAAGCAAAGCGTCGTGGTCGAGAACCGCGCCGGCGCGGGCGGGCAGATCGCGGCGCAGGCCGTCGCGCGCAGCCCGGCCGATGGCTATACCCTGTTGCTGGGCGAAGTCGGCTCAATCAGTATTTCGCCCGCCACCTACAGCAATCTGAACTACAACCCCACCAAAGACTTCGCGCCGATCTCGGAAGTGGTGCGCGTGGACTTCGTGCTGGTGGTGCCCGCCAATTCGCCCTACAAAGACCTGCAGGCCTTCATCGCCGCCGGCAAGCAAGCGAATGACCGCATCAACTTCGGCACCTTCGGCGCAGGCACGCCCGGCCACTTCGGAGCCGAACTGTTCGCGCGCGAAGCGGGCGTAAAGATCGAACCGGTGCACTACCGCAACACGGGCGATGCGGTGTCGGCCCTGGTATCCGGCGGCGTACAGGCCGCGTTCGTCACCACCGCGCTCGCGGCCCCGCAGGTCAAGGGCGGCAAAATGCGCGCACTGGCCGTCACCGGAAGCGAACCTTCGGCAACCATGCCCGACGTGCCCACCTTCAAGCAAGCGGGTTACGGCAAAGTGGATTTCGGCGCCTGGTTCGCGCTGTTCGCCCCGGCCGGCACGCCAGACGCCGTGCTGAACCTTCTGCAAACCGAAAGCGCCGCCGGCCTGCGCGCCCCCGAAGCCGCCCGCACCCTGCAAGGCGCCGGCTTCACCATCGTCGGCTCCTCGCGCCAGGACTTGCAACGCCTGCTCGACAGCGAAGCAAAACGCTGGTCCGACATCGTCAAAGCCACCGGCTTCAAAGCCGACTGACCCAACTCCGCCCCCTCGCGCGAGCAACATTCAGAAGACGCAAAAAAGGTGTCTGACACCAAAGGGTGTCAGACACCAAACAACCCCACACAGACAACCAATCCCTCCACAAAAAGGTGTCTGACTCCGAAGGTGTCAGACACCCCACAACCCCACACAGCCAACCAATCTCCCCACAGAAGGTGTCTGACACCAAAAGGTGTCAGACACCCTCCGCAAGCAATCAAGCCTTCAACAGCAACGCATTCATGCGCTTCACAAATGCCGCCGGATCGGCAATCTGCGCGCCTTCGGCCAGCAGCGCCTGATCCAGCAGCAGCCGCGCCCACTGTTCGAAATCGGCATCATCCGCATCGCGGATCTTCGTCACCAACGCGTGTTCCGGGTTGATCTCCAGCACCGGCTTCACGTCCGGCGCCTGCTGGCCGGCGGCTTTCAACATACGCAGCAGATGCGGGCTCAGTTCATTCTGGCCCACCACCACGCAAGCCGGCGAATCCACCAGGCGCAGCGTCACGCGCACTTCCTTCACCTGGTCTTGCAGCGACTTCTGCAGCCGCTCCACCAGCGGCTTGAACGTCTCGGCCACCTCGGTCTGGCGCTTCTTCTCGTCCTCGTCCGCCAGCGCCTCCAGGTCCAGCCCGCCCTTGGCCACCGACACCAGCGACTTGCCATCGAACTCGCGCAGGTACGAAAGCATCCATTCGTCCACGCGATCCGACAACAGCAGAACCTCGATCCCCTTCTTGCGGAAGATCTCCAGATGCGGGCTGTTGCTGGCCGCGGTAAAGCTGTCGGCCGACACGTAGTAAATCTTGTCCTGCCCTTCCTTCATGCGCGACACATAATCAGCCAGCGAAACCGTCTGCGCGGCATCGCCCGTGTGCGTCGACGCAAAGCGCAGCAGCTTCGCGATGCGTTCCTGGTTGGACGGGTCCTCGCCCGTGCCTTCCTTCAGCACCTGGCCAAACTCCGTCCAGAAAGCGGCGTAATCTTCAGGCTTGTTCTCGGCCAGGTCTTCCAGCAGCGACAGCACCCGCTTGGCAGACCCTTCGCGTATCGCGCGCACATCGCGGCTTTCCTGCAGAATCTCGCGCGACACATTAAGCGGCAGGTCGGCCGAATCAATCACCCCGCGCACAAACCGCAGGTACGACGGCAGCAGCTGCTCGGCATCGTCCATGATGAACACGCGCTTGACGTACAGCTTCACGCCGCGGCGGGCGTCGCGGTCCCACAGGTCAAACGGCGCGTGCTTGGGCACATACAGCAACTGCGTATATTCCGTGCGGCCTTCCACGCGGTTGTGCGTCCAGGCCAGCGGGTCATCATAGTCGTGCGAAATCGTCTTGTAGAACTCGCGATACTGCTCCTCGGTGATATCGCCCTTGCTGCGCGACCACAACGCATTGGCCTTGTTCACCGTTTCCAGCTCGTCGCGCCTGACCTGCTCGCCCTTGTCGGCATCCCACTCTTCCTTGGCCATCTGGATGGGCAGCGAAATGTGGTCGGAATAGCGCCGCAGAATCTCGCGCAGTTTCCAGCCATTGAGCAGTTCGTCCTCGTCGGCGCGCAGATGCAGCGTAACGTCCGTGCCCCGCGTTTCTTTCTCGGCGGCCGCAATGCTGAACTCGCCCTGGCCGTCGGACTCCCAGCGAATGGCTTCCGACGAGCCCGCCCGCCGGCTCAGCACCGTTACCTTGTCGGCCACGATAAACGCAGAATAAAAACCCACGCCGAACTGGCCGATAAGCTGGGCGTCTTTCTGCTTGTCGCCCGTCAGCTGCGAAAAGAACTCGCGCGTGCCGGAACGGGCAATGGTGCCCAGATTGGCGATGGCCTCGTCGCGCGACAAGCCGATTCCATTATCCGAAATGGTGATGGTACGGGCGCTCTTGTCGTAGTCCACCCGGATGGCCAGCTCGCCATCGCCTTGCAGCAGGTCGGGCTGATCAATCGCTTCAAACCGCAGCTTGTCGCAGGCGTCCGACGCATTGGACACCAGCTCGCGCAGGAAGATCTCTTTATTGCTGTACAGCGAGTGGATCATCAGGTGCAGCAGCTGCTTCACCTCGGCCTGAAAGCCCATGGTCTCGGGCGTAGAGGGCGTCGTGGTCTCAGTCATAGTGGCATTTATGGTTTAAAAAACGGGACGGAACCCTGCGGCGCTGCCGCGGGCCCGCAACCTCGTGGTCATAAAGGGCTCGCCAGTTATAGGGGCAATCCGCAGAATTTCAAGACCCGGGAGTATCGTTGGCCTATCACCCCTGAGCACCCAAGACATTGTTTTTCGTCAAGGTCGACACTCGCCCCCATCGATAAACTGTGCTCTTGTGCGACGCGTCACCGGCGTACCGCCCGGCTCGCCATCGCCTTATTACCGGAGATTCCCCATGTTGGTCAAAGCCTCACTCGCCATTCTGCTCTCGGCCGCCGCCCTGCCCGCGCTGGCCGCGCAGTGCGAAACCACCGTCGAAAGCAACGACGCCATGCAGTTCCTCACCAAAGAAATCGTCGTCGACTCCAGCTGCAAGCAGTTCACCGTGCACCTGAAGCACGTGGGCAAAATGGCCAAGGCCGCCATGGGCCACAACTGGGTACTTACCAAGCAGGCCGACATGCAGCCCGTGGCCACCGACGGCATGAGCGCCGGCCTGGCCAACGACTACGTCAAGCAGGGCGACGCCCGCGTCATCGCACACACCAAGGTCATCGGCGGCGGCGAATCCGATTCCGTCACGTTCGACACCGCCAAACTGGCCGCCGGCGAAAACTACGCGTTCTTCTGCTCCTTCCCCGGCCACTGGGCCATCATGAAAGGCACGCTCAAGCTGGGCAGCTGATCCCCCGGCATGCCATCGGGCGCCCCCAGCGGGCGCTTTTTTTATGCCCTTTCTCCATTCTTGACTTCAGACAAGGCAGCGCCGGCACGCGCTGCTTAGGATGGTGCGCAAACAAGTTCACAGAGTTGTCGCATGCCAAGGCGCACCGTTTCACCAGGCTTCATCCCCACGTTTCGGGCGCTGTTTGTTCTTTTCCTGGCTTTGGCCGCCCTGCTGGCCGCGCCGGCCCACGCGCAGCGCCTGGCGCACTTTCTCGCCGCGTACCCGCCCGCCGAACTCTACCCCGGCGCCGACCGCATCGGCCCTCCCGAAGGCAAGCCGCTTGCGGCCCGGGCCTATGCCGGCAACCAGCCGCTGGGGTACGTCTACCTGACGACCGACATCGTCAACACCCGCGGCTATTCCAGCAAGCCCATCGACATCATCGTCGCCCTGGCCGACAACGGCCAGATCGCCGGCGCACGCCTGGTCGAACATCACGAGCCCATTGTCCTCATCGGCATCCCGCAGTCCAAGGTCGAAGCCTTCATCCATGGCTACGTGGGGTTGAATTTCATCGAATCCCCGCCGCGCCATGGCGCCCCGCCCCCCGTCGACATCATCAGCGGCGCCACGGTCACCCTGATGGTCATCGGCGACAGCATCACCCGCTCGGCCATCGCCGTCGCCCGCGCGCACGGCATAGGCGGCGCGGCCCAGCCGTCCGGCCCCGGCCCCGCCCAGGCCCCGTCCGCGCCGGCGCGCGAACCCGACACCACGCTGGCGCCCGCCCAATCCTGGCAAACCCTGCTCGACAACGGCGCTGTCCGGCGCCTGCAGCTATCGGTCGGCGACGTCAACCAGGCGTTCGCCCAAACCGGCCGCGCCGATGCCGCCGCGCGCCCCGAAACCGCCAACCCCGCCGACCCCTTCATCGACCTGTACGTGGCGATGGTCAGCGTGCCCACCATCGGCCGCAGCCTGCTGGGCGACGCCGCCTGGCAGCACCTGTCGCAGCGTCTACAGCCCGGCCAGCACGCCGTGCTCGTCGCGGGCAACGGCGCTTACTCGTTCAAAGGCTCGGGCTACGTGCGGGGCGGCATCTTCGACCGAATCGAAATCATCCAGCAAGAAGCCAGCTTCCGTTTCCGCGACCGCAACCATCAACGCCTGGCCGATGTCGCCGCGGCCGGGGCGCCCGCGTTCGCCGAAGTCGCCCTCTTTGTCGTGCCCGACGACGCCAGCTTCCACCCAGTGCAGCCGTGGCGCCTGCAACTCCTGGTGCAGCGCGTACTCAGCGTACAAGACAAGGCGTTCGTCACCTTCGACCTGCCCTACGAACTGCCCCAGGCCTATACGCGCCCGACCGCGGCGGTCTCGCAGTCCGAGCCCGCGCCCGCCGCCGCGGCCCAGCACGCGCCGCAGGCCGCCCCCCATGACGCGTCCGCCCTCGACGCCGCCCCCGCCCTCTGGAAGCAGATCTGGGCCGCCAAACAAGGGCAAGTAGCCATCCTGGCCATCGGCCTGGCGGTACTGGTGGGCATCTTCTTCTTCCAAGACCAGCTTGCCCGCCGCCCCATCCTGTACGACCGCACGCGCCTGGCGTTCCTGGCCTTCACCCTTTTCTGGATCGGCTGGTACGCGCAGGCCCAGCTGTCGGTGGTCAATGTCCTTACGTTCACCACCGCGCTGCGCACCGAATTCCGCTGGGACGCCTTCCTGATGGATCCGCTCGTGTTCCTGTTGTGGTGCGCCACCGCCATCTCCATGGTGTTCTGGAACCGTGGCGCATTCTGCGGCTGGCTGTGCCCCTTCGGCGCCCTGCAGGAACTCGCCAACCGCGCAGCCAGGCGGCTGGGCATCCGGCAGCTTGCCGTGCCGCACGGGGTCAACCAGCGCCTGGCCACGCTCAAGTACGTCATCTTCCTGCTGCTGTTCGGCTTCTCGCTGTACGACCTGGCCTTTGCCGAGCGCCTGGCCGAAGTCGAACCCTTCAAAACGGCCATCATCCTGCGCTTCCTGCGCGACTGGCCTTACGTGGTGTTCGCCGTGCTGCTGCTGGTGGCAAGCCTGTTCATCGAGCGCTTCTTCTGCCGATACCTGTGTCCGCTTGGCGCCGCCCTGGCCATTCCGGCGCGCCTGCGTGTCTTCAACTGGCTGCGCCGCTACCACGAGTGCGGCAACCCCTGCCAGCGCTGCAACGTCGAATGCCCCGTGCAGGCCATCGAACCAACGGGGGCCATCAACCCCAACGAATGCATCCAATGCCTGCACTGCCAGATGCTGTACCACCACGAGGGCAAGTGCCCTCACCTGATCCAGAAAAAGGCCAGGCGCGAACGCCGCAAGGCGCCACCCCACGAGGCCGTGCTGCAGCGCATGCCCAGCCCCAAGGTCCACGCCGAGCCGCCCGCCGATTTCTGACCCACCGGCACCACGCCAACACTCACTAGGAGTAACCATGTCCGATCAGAAACCAGACCGAACCGGACTCAGCCGCCGGGGCTTCCTGGGCACCGCCGCATTGTCCGGCGCCGCAGGGCTCATGGGCGGCGCGCACCTAACCGGCGCGCACGCCAAAGACAACAAATCGGCCGGGCAGTCTGGCCACATCGCCCCCGGAGAACTCGACGAATACTACGCGTTCAACTCCGGAGGCCAATCGGGCGAAGTCCGCATCCTGGGTCTGCCGTCCATGCGCGAACTGATGCGCATCCCGGTGTTCAACCATTGCAGCGCCACCGGCTGGGGCGTCACCAACGAAAGCCGCCGCGTACTTACCGAGGGCCTCACGCCTGAAACCCGCGAGTTCCTCAAAGACAAGGGCGGCGTGTTCCTCAATGGCGATGCCCATCACCCGCACATGTCGTTCACCGACAGCACGTACGACGGGCGCTACATCTTCATCAACGACAAGGCCAACAATCGCGTCGCCCGCATCCGCTGCGACGTGATGAAAACCGACAAAATCATCGAAATCCCCAACGCGTCGGGCATTCACGGCCTGCGTCCGCAACGCTATCCGCGCACGGGCTACGTGTTTGCCAACGGCGAACACATCGTCCCGCTGCCCAACGACGGCATCAAAACCGACAACCCCAAAGAAAACTACTTTGCCATCTACACCGCCATCGACTGCGACACCATGAAAGTCGCCTGGCAGGTGCTGGTAGACGGCAACCTCGACAACGGCGACGCCGACTACCAGGGCAAATACGCCTTCGCCACCTGCTACAACTCCGAAAAAGGGGTAACCGTCGAAGAAGCCTCGGCCAACGAGCAAGACTGGGTCGTGGTCTTCAACATCAAGCGCATCGAAGCCGCCGTCAAGGCCGGCGACTTCAAAACCATGGGCGGCGTGCCCGTCGTCGACGGCCGGCACGGCTCCAAGTACACGCGCTACATTCCGGTGCCCAACTCGCCGCACGGCTGCAACGCCGCGCCCGACGGCATCCACGTCGTGCTCAACGGCAAGCTCTCGCCCACCGTCACCGTGCTCGACGTGCGCAAGCTCGACGACCTGTTCGACGACAAAATCCAGCCGCGCGACTGCGTGGTGGCCGAACCGCAGCTGGGCCTGGGTCCCCTGCACACCGCCTTCGACGGCCGGGGCAACGCCTACACCACGCTGTTCATCGACAGCCAGATGGTCAAGTGGAACATCGACAAGGCGCGCCGCGCCTACCAGGGCGAAAACGTCGACCCCATCCTGCAGAAGCTGGACGTGCACTACCAGCCCGGGCACAACCACAGCACCATGGGCGAAACCCGCGAAGCCGACGGCAAGTGGCTGGTGTCGCTGAACAAGTTCTCGAAAGACCGCTTCCTGAACGTAGGGCCGCTCAAACCCGAAAACGACCAGCTCATCGACATCTCGGGCGACGAAATGAAGCTGGTGCACGATGGCCCCAGCTTCGCCGAACCCCACGACATGCTGCTGGTGCACCGGTCCAAGGTTCATCCGGTCAGCGCCTGGAAGCGCGACGACCCCATGTGGGAAGACGCCCGCCAGATGGCCAAGAAAGACGGCGTGGTGCTCGAAGAAGCCGCCAAGGTCGTACGCGACGGCAACAAGGTGCGCGTGTACATGATCGCCGTCGCGCCCATGTTCAGCATCCAGCACTTCGAAGTCAACCAGGGCGATGAAGTCACCGTCGTCGTCACCAACATGGAAGTCATCGAAGACCTTACCCACGGCTTCACGCTCGAAGGCCACGGCATCGCCATGGAAATCGGGCCACAGGCCACGGCGTCGGTCACCTTCACTGCCGACCGGCCAGGGGTCTACTGGTACTACTGCCAGTGGTTCTGCCATGCGCTGCACATGGAAATGTCCGGGCGCATGATCGTGCGGCCCAAAAAGGCCTAGCGCGCATGCCTGATGTGCCTCGCGCCGCCTTGCGCGGCGCAGCCGCCATCGCCGCCGTCCTGGCCGGGCTTGCCCTGCCCGGCACGGCGGCATCGGCCGCCATTCAGGTACCGCCCGGCGCCGATCTGCAGCAGGCCGTATCGAATGCCGGCGAAGGCGATGTCTTGCAGCTGGCGCCCGGCACTTACCCGGGCAACCTGGTCATCACCAAACCGCTTACGCTCGAAGGCCCGCCCGACCGGTCCGCCGTCATCGTAGGCGAGCGCCGCGGCCGCACCGTATGGGTGCAGGCGCCGCACGTCACCCTGCGCCACCTGGGCATCCGCCAGTCGGGGCTGAGCCTGCCCGACATGGACGCCGGCGTCTTCCTCGACCGCACGGCCCACCACGCCGTCGTCGAGCACAACGACATCATCGACAACCTCATGGGCGTGTACGTATGGGGTCCCACCGCCGCCCTGGTACGCGCCAACCGCATCGTCGGCAACACCGAACTGCGCATGTCCGAACGGGGCAACGGCGTATCCGTATGGAACAGCCCCGGCAGCCGGGTGTTGAACAACGACATATCCGCCGGGCGCGACGGCATCTTTTCCAACACCAGCAAAAACAACCTGTTCAGCGGCAACCGCTTCCGCCAGCTGCGCTATGCGGTGCACTACATGTACACCAACGACAGCGAAGTCAGCGACAACATTTCCGAAGACAACGACATCGGCTACGCCATCATGTATTCGCACCGGCTGGTGGTGCGCAACAACGTCGCGCTGCGCAGCCGCGACCAGGGCCTGATGTTCAACTACGCCAACGACGCCACCATTACCGGCAACAGCGTGCGCGGCGGCGGCAAATGCGCGTTTCTGTACAACGCCAACAACAACCGCTTCGAACTCAACCACTTTCAGGATTGCGACATCGGCATTCACTTCACCGCCGGATCCGACGGCAACACCATATCCGGCAACGCGTTCATCAACAACCAGAACCAGGTCAAGTACGTGGGCACCCGCGTCATCGACTGGTCTCGCGACGGCCGGGGCAACTACTGGAGCGACAACACCGCCTTCGACCTCGATGGCGACGGCATTGCCGACACGGCATATCGCCCCAACGGCATCATCGACCAGATCCTCTGGCGCGCCCCGGCCGCGCGCATCCTGCTCAACAGCCCGGCCGTATCCATCGTGCGCTGGGCGCAGGCACAGTTTCCCGCACTGCTGCCCGGCGGCGTCATCGACAGCGCGCCCCTGATGCGCCCGCCGCCGCTGCCGGCCGCCGTTTCACCAGAAGCATCGCCATGACTACCACGCAAGTCGAACTTGCCGCCGCCGCCCGGCATTACGGCGCCCATCGCGCGCTGGACGGCGTGCATCTGCAATTGCAGGCCGGCGAATGCGTCGCCCTGGCCGGCCACAACGGCGCCGGCAAAAGCACGCTGATCAAGCTCATACTGGGGCTTATCCGCCCCACCCAGGGCCGCGTACTGCTCATGGGGCACGACGCCGCCAGCCGCCAGGCCGCGCGCCTGCGCCATCACATCGGCTACCTGCCCGAAACCGTGGCGCTGCACCCCGCCATGACCGGCGCCGAAACCCTGGACTTCTACGCCCGCCTCAAGCGCCAGCCCGTGCGCCGCAACGCCGCCCTGCTCGAGCGCGTGGGCATCGCCGACGCCGCCCGGCGGCGCGTGGGCGGCTATTCCAAAGGCATGCGCCAGCGCCTGGCATTGGCCCAGGCCTTGCTGGGCCAGCCCCGCATCCTGCTGCTGGACGAACCCACCACCGGCCTGGACCCGGCCTCGCGCCTGATGTTCTACGACATCGTGCGCGAACTGCGCAACGCCGGCGCCACCGTCCTGATCAGCACCCATGCCCTGGCCGAAATCGCGTCCCAGGTCGACCGCGTCATCATCATGAAGCGCGGCCGCAAAATCGCCGACGGCACGCTTGCACAATTGCGCCAATCCATCGGCATCCCCCTGCGTATCGCCGTCACCCTGTCGCAACCGGCGCCCGCCCATGCCCTGCCCCACCCCTGGCAGCAAACCGCGCCCGCGCGCTTTGAATGCCTGTGCACCGAAGCCAGCAAGGTCGACACCCTGCGCGGCCTGGGGGCCATCAGCCTGCCCATTGCCGATATCGACGTCCACGCGCCCGGCCTGGACGAAATCTACGCGCACCTGCTCGAACGGACCCCATCATGAACGCCGTACTCGCCATCATCGGCAAAGAAATCCGCGACGGCCTGCGCAACCGATGGGTGCTGGCCACAGCGCTGCTGCTGGCCGCGCTGGCGCTGTCCCTGGGCCTGCTGGGCAGCGCGCCCACCGGCGACGTCAAGGTCGATCCGCTTACCGTCACCGTCGTCAGCCTGTCCAGCCTGTCGATCTTCCTGGTGCCGCTCATCGCCATGCTGCTGGCCTACGACGCCATCGTCGGCGAAATCGACCGCGGCACGCTGGCCCTGCTGCTCAGCTACCCCGTATCGCGCTGGCAAGTCATCGTAGGCAAATTCATCGGGCACCTGGCCATCCTGGCCCTGGCCACCACGGCCGGCTACGGCTTTGCCGGCCTGGCCTTGCAGTGGCTGCACGGCGGTGCCGACGCCGCCGCATGGCGCCCCTTCGCCATGCTGATCGCCGCCAGCGTGCTGCTGGGCGCCAGCTTCCTGGCCATGGGTTATCTCATCAGCACCCTGGTGCGCGAACGCGCCACCGCGGCGGGCATCGCCATCGCCGTCTGGCTGTTCTTCGTCGTCATCTACGACATGGCCCTGCTGGGCCTGCTAGCCGCCGACCAGGGCCGCAGCGTCACCCCCGCAGTACTCGACATCCTGCTGCTGCTCAACCCATCCGATGTCTACCGGCTGATGAACCTTACCGGCTTCGAAAACATCGCCATGTACGCCGGCATGGCAGGCGTCGGCAGCCAGGCCAGCCTGGCCGTGTCCACCCTGGCACTGGCCCAACTGCTGTGGATCGCCGTTCCCTTCCTGCTGGCGGCCCTGTGCTTTCAACGCAAATCCCTATGAACCCATTGCACCACCTTCGCCGCCCCGCCCGGCTGCTGGCCGGCGCGCTGCTGGTGGCCACCCTGGCCGCCTGCGGCAACGACACCCAACAGGCGGCCGACATGCCAGCCCCCCACACCAACCTGGCCGACGCCGTCGGCCACTACTGCAGCATGGCGCTTGACGAACACACCGGCCCCAAAGGCCAGATCTTCCTGCAGGGGCGCGACACGCCCGTATGGTTCTCGGCCATCAAGCAAGTCTTCGCCTACACCGTACTGCCCGAAGAACCCAAAACCATCCGCGCCATCTACGTCAACGACATGGCCGGCGCCGAACTCGGCCGCGAACCCGATCCCGCCGCCTGGATAGACGCCCGCCAGGCCCACTACGTCATCGAAAGCCGCTACATCGGCGGCATGGGCGCCGAAGACGCCATGCCATTCAGCCAGCGCAGCCAGGCCGAAGCGTTCGCCCAGATCCACGGCGGCCGCGTGCTGGGCTTTGCCGACATACCCGAAAGCTACATCTTCTCGCAACAGCCGCCCGTCGCGGCCCCCTGATCGTCGAGACCAACATGAGCACCCCGCTGCCCGCCCGCCGCCGCTTTATCGGCATCACCGCCGCCGCCGCGGCCCTGTCCCTGGCGCCCGGCGCGCTGTGCCTGGCGCACGCTGCTTCCCGGCCCCAACCCGCCCAAGGCATCAACCCCATCACCTGGCGCGGCGTCGCCCTGGGCGCCGACGCCGAACTGCGCCTGTACCACCCCAGCCCCGCATTTGCCCAGCGGCTGCTGCACCAGGCCCTGGCCGAAATCCACCGCCTGGAAAACCTGTTCAGCCTGTACCGCCACGACAGCGCCCTTGCCCAGCTCAACCGGCAAGGCCACCTGGCGCATCCGCCCGCCGACCTGGTGCGGCTGCTTAGCGAAAGCGCCCACTACAGCCGGCTGACCGGCGGCGCCTTCGACCCCAGCGTGCAGCCCCTGTGGAACCTGTACGCGCAACACTTCCAGCAGGCTGGCGCCAACCCCGCAGGCCCCGCGCCCCGCGCCCTGCAAGATGCCCTTAAACGGGTCGGCTACCAACACATCCACATCAGCCGCAGCCACATCCGCCTGCAGCAACCCGGCATGGCCCTGACACTGAACGGCATCGCCCAGGGCTACATCACCGACCGCATCACCGACCTGCTACGCGCAGGCGGCCTGCCCCGCGCCTTGGTCGACCTGGGCGAAATCCGGGGCCTGGACGACCAGCCCGGCTCGGCCCCATGGCGCGTAGGCCTGGCACGGCCCGACCAACCCAATCAAACCCACACCACCGTCGCCATCCGTAACCAGGCCCTGGCAACATCGGGCGGCTACGGCACCCCGCTGGACCCGGCCGGCCGCCACACCCACCTGTTCAACCCCCACACCGGCCACGCCCAACCACGCCATCGCAGCGTATCGGTACTGGGCGGCACCGCCACCATGGCCGACGCCCTGTCCACCGCGTTCTCCAACATGCCCCTGGCCGACACCGCGCCGTTAGTGCAGCAACTGGGGCTGACAGCCTGGTTCGTACTGGCAGACGGCACCGTCCAGGTCCAGGGCAGCCCGCCACCTGCGCAAAGTTGAAAGTCAGCTTATAATTGCCAGCTTTCCGCCAGCCAACCTTCCCAGGTTGCGCGCCCCCCGTGCCCGGGTGGTGAAATTGGTAGACGCAGGGGACTCAAAATCCCCCGCCGCAAGGCGTGCCGGTTCGATTCCGGCCCCGGGCACCACCGACCTCATAACGGCCCGCAAAGCCGCATGAATGCTAGAGGGTGGAGTGTGGCAGTGGTGAAATTACCACGCAGATTACCACACCCCTTACCCGCACCTCTACGCTTTACCGTCAGGCTCCGGCTTAGATGAGGCCCGCTCGGGCTGCTGCTCGGGTGCTCATCCAGGTCCCCTGAATGCGTACCATCTGCTCACCCTCAGCGGTCACCTTGGTCTCAAACCCTCGGGCCTGAAGTGCGTCCCCGCTGGGTGCAACTTGGTCCATGTATCGGGCGATCAGCGGACGCCATCCGGACATGCTATTCCCGTAAAGCTGCCCCTCAAGGGCAACCCTGAGGGCATCCTTGTTATCGGGCTCTCGGGCGAACTGGTAGAAGTCCTGAAGGTCGGCGGGAGACAGTCCCATCTGAGAAGCCAGGAACGAGTCTGCCTGCGCCTGATAGGCATCAATGATGAACTGAGTCCGCCCCTGAGCCTCGGCCAACTCCATACCAGTGCTGCGGGCCACACCTACCGCGATGTCTTCCATCGAAATATCGCCCATCGCGCCAGCGATAGCGGACGCCATGCCGTTCTGAATCGCTCCATGTGGGATGCCTGCTGCGGCTTGGTCAATGCCGTTCACAACCTCCTCCGGCATTACGGCCAAATCAGCATCATCGCCACCCTGCTGCTGCTGTGGCTGCTGGGCACCTCGCGGCTGTTCGCTCCGCTGGTCCTCACCACCAGCCAGGACATAGCCGTCACCCTGTTTGATGAGGATGCCTGTCTGTACGAAGGTGCTCACCGCAGCAGGCACGCCACCGATGGACACCACGGTGTCATCGCTAATGTCATTTGTAGGTGAGCCGTGGGGAGTCCGCGCGGTGCTGCGCCAGTCTTCCTGAGCATACGGAGAGAAGTCCTTACCAGTGTCAAAGCTGGTCACGCCAGAGGTAGACGTGACGACCTCGCTACCGTTGATCGTGATGGTATGGACTCCGCTCTGATTTGCGAGAGTCTGTGAACCACCCGCGTCGATAGCGTCCAGCGGCTGGCCGTCATCCTGACCGACCGAATACGATTGAAAATTGCCCATGATGAAACTTTCCTTGTTGTCTTGTTGATTAGATGAGGCCGCTCTTGCGGGCCTCAGTGATACGGATGAATGCACCTCCGACCCATACGCGGTCATCCTTCGCCATATCTCCAGGCAACACTTGGTAGCCTCGCATCTGGAGGCCGATGAGGCTGTAAGGGTCCGGCTGGAAGAGGTCCGAGGAAGGCGAAGCAGCAGGGGCTAACGGAGTGTTGTAGCGGTCTGCGGTGACCCACGTATCCCCATCACTCGGGGTTGTCAGAAATTCCGTGTTTAAGGCGGGTTAAAAATCAAACGGAAGGACGGACGAAGCGATCTTCATAGAGGATAGCAAACTGGATCATGGCCTGTTTCCAATCACGGGCCGGACGGCCCCA